>JBBAUO010000017.1:52178-76496 GCA_040398185.1 Microcystaceae cyanobacterium
CTGTTCTAGGTTAGCCACCGGCTCTTGACCCAGTTCGGCTTGGGTGCTGTAGGCAGCACCCAGATTAGTGAGGGTTAGGGCTAAATCCCTTTCTAATCCCGGTTGGCGGCAGATGGTGGTGGCTTCCGTGTAGGTGGCGATTGCCCGTTCTAGGTTGGCTACCGGCTCTTGACCCAGTTCGGCTTGGGTTCTGTAGGCATTGCCCAGATTATTGAGGGTTACGGCTAAATCGCTTTCTAATCCCAGTTGGCGGTAAGTTGTGGTGGCTTCTGTGTAGGCGGCGATCGCCCGTTCTAGGTCAGCCACCGGCTCTTGCCCCAGTTCGGCTTGGGTGACGTAGGTAACACCCAGATTAGTGAGGGTTTGGGCTAAATCGGTTTCTAATCCCAGTTGGCGGAGGATGGTGGTGGCTTCCGTGTGGGCGGCGATCGCCCGTTCTAGGTTGGCTACCGGCTCTTGACCCAGTTCGGCTTGGGTGCTGTAGGCAATGCCCAGATTATTGAGGGTTAGGGCTAACTCCCTTTCTAATCCCAGTTCGCGGCCGATGGTGGCGCAAACTTCGCATCCATAGACGGCAATGGCTAGGTTAATGCGTGGATTACCTTTAGGAAATTCATGAAAAGCAGAAGCAAGATCATCGAGGAGTGCCGCTAGTTGGTAGGTTTCCTCTGGACTGGCTTGTTCCTTGGTTTGATTTCCCCAAGCCTGGAGGAGGTTAACTAAGTTTTCATCTAAGAGATGGAGGTTATTGTCGAGCAGGGGATAAATTACTTGGGGGTTTCCGTCACTTTCCTCGACAGTTTCCAGTAAGGTTTGTAAAAAACTGATGTAGGGGTCTTGGTTGTCTCTTGGCGGTTCTAAAAATTGCTCTAACTGTTGCGCCATATTCAGCAACCGTCTCCCGTTATTGCTGTCTCCTTGCTGTTCTAAGAAGCCTGCATAGTGCTTCATCACATCGACTAAGCCTGCATCAACTAATTCCGCGTTAGCTTGTAATAGCGCTGGTTCCTGACCATTTTCGCACTGGAGTAGCGCTTGGATTAGGGCTAAGTAAGCTTCTATTCTTGCTTCGTTCATATTACCTAAATTGTTTTGGGCAGAGCTTCTGTCCTTTAGGACAGAGTTAGTGACGATTGGTTTTAATGAAACTAGACCATACTTCTCAGTACAAATATTTTAGCTAAATCCCCCAAAAAAGGGGGACTTTCAACAAAATACCGCCTCTGACTTCTAAACGGACATTAACATTTGTTGGAGGCACTCCTCAACATTAGTTTGCCCTAACATCAACTCAGTGTAAAGTCGCTCCACCAATGCTGGATCTGGTTCCCGTCCCAAAGCTACCAGACGATGACGTAAAATCGCACGACCCGAATGACGACTCAACGCAAAACTCCGCGTCCGTCCAAAACATTCAGGTTTAATCGCCTCATAGGTATCAGGATTCTTTAACATTGCGCTCTGGTGCATCCCTGCGGTGGTCGAAAAACTGTTCTCCCCAACGATCGCCTTATTACGCTGGAGAGGCAAATCAATAAATTGACGCAACTGCTCATAGACCGCGTAAAGCTGAGTAGCATCCACATTTAGTTGACGGTGATAGTAATCAGAACGGACTAAAACGGCCGCCACGACCTCTTCTAAAGCCGCATTACCCGATCGCTCTCCGATACCACCGAGACAGACTTGCACCTCATCCGCCCCTGCTGTAATGGCCGCCAGAGTATTAGCCGTAGCCAACCCCAGATCGTTATGTCCATGAAAACCGATCGCCAAGTCTGGAAAATCTAATTTTAGAGAACGTACCCACACAGCAATTTCTTGGGGGAGAGCAATCCCCACCGTATCCGCAAAAACGATTGTCTTAGCTCCTGCTTGGGAACAGACATCTGCGATCGCATTCAAATATGAAGGATTAGCCCGTGTAGCATCTTCCAAAATGACCTTGACATTACCAACCCCATCCTGGGCAGAGCGAACGGACTCCTTAATCTGAGTCAGATTCCCTTGGCGCGTTGACCCGCGTGCAGCAAGATGAGTCGCCGAAGTCGTAACCACAATTTCCAGTTCGGGATATTTGGTCTTAGCCAGGGCGCGGATGCCTGTTTCAATATCTTCTGGTTTGGAACGAGCAAAAACGCAGACTGTCGCCTTCTCCAAGATTTCAGCAATCGCTTGTACTGCTTGAAAATCTAACGGTGAGGCCGCTGCAAAGCCTGCCTCAATAATGTCTATTCCCATGCGATCGAAAATTCGAGCTAGTTCGAGCTTCTGCTCTAGTGTCATTTGATTACCTGGAGCTTGTTCCCCATCGCGGAGGGTCGTATCATGGATTCGCAGTTTCATAATTTTCCTTCTAATGTGTCGTAATTTTCAATCAGCAAAAAGTGGCGATCGGCCCTCTCTCAAGAAGGCCGACTCAGAAAGGTTTAGTCCGTGAAACCGAGGTTAAGATCCTCATTCATGCCGTCAAACCAAAGGCGATTCAATTGCCGTTTGCTTTTAGGATGGAAGGCACTCCTGCCGTGGAGGATTCGGGTATTGTCTAGAATGAGGACTTGATAGGGAAGTAGAGCAAATCGCGTTTGGTTGGCGGGGTCTTCTACAAAATCGAGCATCTGCCCAAAAATATTCTGGGCGGCAGGTTTAACTGTGATGTCCGCCGTGTTATCCGCGCGATAGACCATCTGTATGTTGCCCCCTTCATTAATCGAGAAGATCGGGTGTTGGGCAGTTTGCTCTGCACGGCTGATGGTCAAAACATCGGGTTCAAAGAGCCGGGGGAGATCACCAAGATTTTCCTGACGGAGATAGCTATAGATTTCCTCACCCCGTACCAGAATCGAAAGCCCTTCGTGGTCGGCAGACTGAATGCACTGCAAACAGATGAGCTTGGGAATTTGTTGGGTCATGCCACCATCGGAATGTGGGCGCAGATAGTCATTGCCGTTATTGACATAATTCGGGTTCGGGCGCGTTGGGTCATGGCTAACGCTAACAATGCCATCACCATCAGAAAGCGGATGATAGACAATGCCCCCCAGAAGGGTTTGCAGGTTTAGTAAGTCCTGTCGAGGATTCAACGGCGGATATTGAACGATGCTGTAGCCAAATTCGTTTATTTGAGAGATAATCAAGTGTTTTTGGTCATTAATCCCGTTCTTGACGTTGATGGGGCTAAGATCGAGTTTTTTCGAGGGGTGTAGTGCTGTAACCATGATTGTCACCTACGATAGAGAATAACGAGCCGTTGCAAGCTGGATGATTCCAGTAGCTCTTATACTTCTCTATCCACACCCGTTGTCTTCCGTTTGCATTTTCGCCAAGCTTTTTTTTGGAGATGGTCTTTTGTCCGTTAGTTGAGGGTCTGGGAGAGGGTAACGTAGCATTGAGACAAATGATTAATTAAAGCTATCCATAATTTCTTGAACTAGCTCAGGATGGTCTTTTTTATACTTTGAGAGATAGTATTGCCAAAACAGTTTTTGTAGGTCTTGATCAATTTCTAGGTATTCAATATCTTTAAACAGATTTTCATAAATGTATTTGATCTTACCTTTAAGTCCTTTATCTGAATCACCATAATAAGGATAATCAGTAAGTAACTCTATTACTCTAATTTTTTGTAATTTGTTTAGTTTATTAAATAAATTTTTGGAAAGTTTAGCAAATGATAATTGAGGAATCATTTCCATAAATAGCGGTATGAAGAATGGAAAAAACGTTATTGCAAAAAGATAGACAGTAAAAAAAATTGTATTTAAAACACCTTTCATTGACAAGGAAAAATGATATCGGTTTTTGTAGATATTCACATAGTAATCAACTATTATGTGTGACAACCCAGTTGATTTTAACAAGATTTTATCTGCAATAGAAGCTGAGTGATAATTGTCTGCAATCAATGCAGTACAACGCTGTTTTAATCCAGTAATATCTAAATTAAGATAGTCATGGTTTAAATAAAAGTTGCAGCCAGTATCATACGATAGATCGGAAGTCAAAAAATTAACAAGAGAAAATGTAAGTATAAAAATCGATATAAAAAAAGAAAATATACCTATTTTTCGTAAAAATCTGTAAATAGTAGTTGGATCAAGATTGTATAGCTCAAGAAATTTCAAATGATTGAATAAACTGAATATTTTTGAATTTTGAGAATTTTTATTAGTTGACAAAATCGTCAAAAGACGATCTAAAAGATTACCGTAATCTTTTAGATCACTAATAACATTGGCAACGACTTTAATTTTAAAATTTGTATTAATTGAGAGCCACATCTGATCATCATTAATTAAATCAAGACATAAACACTCAAGTTTAGTTTTGTTGAATAGATCAAATGTCAAATAATGTAATTGTCGTCCTACCAGTCTGTTTCTTGATTTTAAATCAAGCATTCCAGAGAAATTTTTAAAATTACTCTTTCTAATTTTTTTAATTTTTCCGTATAACCTATCTGGATTGATAATCCAAAAGAAAAGTATAGTTGTGGTTAGCAAAATCCCAAGTTTGGTTAGTAAAATGGTTAATTTAGAAGTTATCGTATCCGCTTGCCACCAGTAAATATTAATTCCTAGAGATTTTTCCAGAGCATCAAGGCATTGTACATAGACTAGATAAAGATTGGGATGATTAATGTAATTACTGAAATAATGAACAATCAATTCTATAGTTGATCTTAGATTCATGATGACAAACTTATCAAATAATTCAGATAGCTGAGGAATGATCAAGACAATAAATCCTAAAAAGAAAGTTATCTCACCAGAATTTACACCCGTATCGTTAGAGGCATCAATAGTATCTGTATTGCGATTCATTGACTTGACTAAAATTTCTTGAGTCCATCCATCAAAAGTATGCCAATAATTTTTAAGCTGGCGGAAATAAACTCGTTCTCTTTGAATTTTTTGGGAGTAGCTAAAAGTATTTATTAATATTTTGACTGGGATAATCATAAACTTACAAAACAGCCAGAAAATAAAAGACATGATCCAATCTATAAGCTGGCAAACATATAAAAATGGAATTAGAGCAAAGTGTATTAATCGGATGAGGAAAAACCAATGTTTAAGTCTAACAATCTCAAGGATACATAAATAAACTTCTAAAAGATAACCTTCTAAATAATTATATAGGTATTCTAAATAATTATTTAGGTATTCTAGATTAATGATCTCATCTTCAAAAGAAAACGAAATTCTTTCTATCAAATAAGGATCGGCTAACTGAGAAAATTTATCATATTCTCTTAACCAAATATCCCGCTTTATTTTCATATAAACTGACTGAACTAATAAGGATAATTTAAAACTAGGGGTAAAAAATATCTTAGAAAAATCTTGATAAGAAACTCCTGAAGCATAGTGATAAAGCAGTTTAAAACTATAGCCGCGCTTTTCTAAGTCGTGATTAATTAAACCTGCTCTAAAATAAGCAATTAAATGAGGAAAATATTGATTAGATGAATTTCGCTCTAAGACATCTAAAACAGTGGGAATGTCTTTCTTGTCCTGATATTTATATTGAATATCATTGATAGCAAAGGACAAAATAATCGGTGTGATTTGAGCAGGATTTCCTAACAATTGAGCATAAATGCTTATGTATTTGGTATAGGTACTCGGAGATTTTAAAACTTTTTCTTTTAAAGAATCAGTTAAGTCGTCTTTGATAGATTCATTTAAATATGGTAGCTCTTCCAAAGATTGTTTTAAATCATCAATCAAATCCTGAATCTTTTCTAAATCCTCAAAATAAATCATTAATTGAGCAATCAACGACACCTTATACTCAATAGGTGCAATTTCCTTAATACACTTAAAAGCCGTTTGTAATTTAGCATTAGATTCTTTTTTCTCATCCTGCGGAATCAATGCAGAAATAACTTCAGCCAAAGATTCGGCAATCAATTCATGATCAATAGAACATTGAATCAAATATTCAAATGCTTTTTTCCAATCCAGAGCCGCATCATTTTTGGTAGTTATCCCTAACGGATTTACCTTGAGAAAATCTACAATATAAGGTAATACCTCAAAAGTTCTATTAACAGATTCTTCATTATCCTCTGTTATTGTGTTCTTCGTATATTGTTTATAACTATTGGAACGATATTCATCATTATCCCCTGCTCTTTCTCCTATTCTCTCCATATAGCTGCGAAGAACCCATTCCTCCTCCTCTGATACTGTCTGATTATTGACTGGTACTGGTATCTCTTTCTTTATTGTTTCTATAGGTTCTTCCTCAATTAAAGAAAAACCTAACTCAGTTAAAGCTCTACCCGCAGCACGGGCTATTGTTAATTTATCTCTCCATAAATCAGGCTTTTTTCGGACTTTGCAAATTACTTTATAAAAATTTCTATCAACACCACCAAGAAATTTATCAAAACTATCATGTGTACCCAGATCAAATCCATACTGTTGTAGAAATTCTTTTTTGGATTGAGATAGCTCAGGTGTTTTATAAGAAGATTCCTTATCAGTCAAAAGATACTCCTCATCAAAAATCGCCCATCGTAACATTTGCTTAATAGCCTTTTTCTGCTTCCTCGGATTATCAAATTCCGTTAATCCCAATGCCGCCATAAAATAAGCCTGATGTTGATAATATCCATCCCAGCCATCCTTAAACGTTGTCAAAGCATTAATTAAACGATTTTTTTTGCTTTTGGGTAAATCTTCTCGTCCTAACCATAGCAAAAAAACTTCTCGCCACTGAGTATCAAAAATACGGTAACTAGCCTTAGAATGATTAGGATTATAGGAAATATGATTCAAAAAAAAGCGACCATCCTCAATTCCCACAGCCGCAAAATATTCCGTAAAGCTAGGATGAAAGAAAGCATAAATAGATTTGTTTTTATTATTAACATCTTCTCCTACCTTATTGAGCCAACCTAACTTTAGCACTAGATTGAACAAGGAACTATCAATACTTTTTTCTCCTAAAAACTTACAAACAATATCTTCGTGAAATCGAAAACGAGTCAATTCATGATCCCAACAATATTGGGCTAATTTACCTATCTGACGATTTAGCTGTTTTAATTGCTTAGAAGTCACTGATAAACGATACTTCTTACCCTCGTTTTGCCAATGTAATAAACTATTAACAAATTGACGATATAAACCCGCTCTCGTTTCTGGTAAACGATTTTGACCCTGCTGATGATACCAATTCCAACAAAGCAACGTTAAACAAAGCGGATTCCTTACTAAATCCTGAACACGCTGTTTCCCCTCTTTTCTCAACTCATCAATTAATTTAGCCCCTTGCTGTTGATTATTTGCTCGATCATAGGGTGAAAACCAACGAGTAATAAATTCCTCTACTTGCTCAGGATAGGAAAATTTAAGCGTTTTGTAAGTATCAAACTTAATTAAAGAATTAAAATCATTATCCCAAAGATTTAAACGACAAGTCAAAATAATTCGTGTATTGTCAAACCAACTAACCTCATAAATTTGTCTTTCAAGTTCTCGTAAAGTATTAACAGACTGGTTATACATTTCATCAATCCCGTCTAATAATATCCAAATATTACCTGCTTTTAATTGCTGCTTAAAACTACTTTCAATCCGATTAAAATCCGCATCTATATCAACATTCCGAATGACAGACTTTAACCATGTATCAAATAAATAATGTTCTAAAGTCTGACCTTGTAAATCTGCTAAAGATACCCAAATAGGAATACCTTCGGGTATCTCTTGACCTAGCCAACGGCCAACCTGTTGCAACAAAGTTGTTTTTCCAGAACCTGGCTCTCCAATAATTGCGATACGTTTTCCCTGACTTTTAGGACTTTGACAATGTTTTAATACCTGTTCTAAAAACTCCTGATTCTCATAGGTTTTAATAACCTCAACTTCGGTTGTTACTTCTTTGAAAATGATTGGGTCATCAGTTGATATTGGCTCATTTTGACTCTTATTTTTGCCAAAAGGATTTAGATTTTTTATCGTTTGACTGATGGCTTGAATGGCATCATCTAGAGGGTTAAAATTACTTCTTTCTCTTCCAGATTGAGTGTACGCTGGATATTTTTCAATAACTTTACGTTCCAGTAAACCGAGAGGTACATAGACTTCTTCGCGCGCATACTTTTTATCAACTTTTCGCGCCGTCAGGGGATTGGTTGTTAGTTTTTGCTGTAATTTTAAGCGATCATTACAAATTGTCTGCCAGGGAATATTTTCAGGGGTATAACGAATCTCTGTGGCTAGACTAAATGCTTCTGTCGCAGGATTTTGAAACACCACAGGCAACCAACCAATCCCAGGATAGCTATCATTATAGTCTTGATGAATGCGTTCAGTTGCTGTTCTTACAGCATGATAAAATGATTCTCTCTGATGAAAAAAAGCATCCAGAAAATACTTTAAAAAGTCTTGAGCAACACCATTCGGTACAGGCTCTCGCATAACAATAACTTGCGGAATATTCAAATCCTGTAAATACTCTGCTAACTTTAGACCATCACAGGAATTAAAGATTGCTAACTTTAAACCCCTAGAAATTGCTTTCTTTAAACCATTTCTTAATTCATCCAGACTTAAATTCTCATGGTCGTTAATCGCTATGGAGCCGCGATCGCCTTGACTAGAACTATGACCTGAAAAATATAGAATATCCCAAGTCTGCTCCCATAAAGCATCACCAAACCTTGATTTAGGTTCTTTGATCAAAAATTCAGGATCAGTATTTGGTAACTGATTTAAAAAAACTTTATCCCTCTCTAAATCAATTCCTTTATCACCGCCTAAAATTGCTAAAAGACGAATTTTACCCTCCCTAGATTTAGCATTAGGCGGCAATTCATAGCTGGTCGGACTAAGCGCGAACCAAGCCTGCGGACGTTTTTCCCAGAGCGACCATTCTGACCAAGGAAACTCAAGAAACTTACGATCATCAGTAGAAATGTTGATAATAACTTCCTCTTGATCGCTAGTTTTATCCAGAATTTCCTCCTTCAGAGACTGCAAATTGTCTTCTAGCCATTGTCTTGATCGACTCGCAAATTCTTCTCTTGATTCTTGACAATCATTTCGCTGTATCTCTTCAGAATAATTAGTGACCTGTTCTGGAGCATCCCTAACACGAGGAGGATTATTCAAATCCTGACGAACTAAGCCGCGAAAATTTTCTTGCCATCGGTGACACTCCTGTTCATTCTCAGGTAAAACAATAGAAGACCGGATACGCATGAGAGGATTGCTCCCTTGACCCTGGGTAACATCAAAAATATTAAGCCTTGCTTCCCGGTCAAGTTCAATGTTGACTTTTTTATAGCTTTTTGACATAGTTTCTTACCTATTCTCAAAATCTTAAGCTTCAAAAGTTTCAATCAGACTGAACTCATCTAAAGCAATCTTAACTTTAAAGATTTCAGCCTCATCAACGAACAAAGTCCGCTGAATCCAAGTATCCCTTTCTCTTGATACCGATTCCATTGGTTCACCTTGAGCAGTAGCAGGGGTTTCATCTTCTTTAAGAATAGCTAATTTCAGTTGAGGAGGCAAGTAAGGAATACCTTGAGCGGTGGTAATTCGTACTTTAGCTTGACTGCTCGTAGGAGAATCGGGAATAAGCTCAACGGTTAAAACAATGGCGTAACCAACGATCGCCACCCCTAAATCATAAAATTTGCTACGCTCAAGCCCATTTCCTGCCGTTGATCTAGCGGCTAATTGGCGATGGCGATCGCCCAGTAAAGTTTCCGTTGGCTCCCATCCTTGGCCAAAATTCCCCCGTCTCCAGTCACGAAAACGGATAATAGTATTGACTGGTTCATTCTCTATAGAGGAACTGGGATTGAGAACATCCTCGATCGCGTCTCTAATATTCCCTAAGCAGGCTGCTAAACGAGCCGACCAATCATCATCTTCTGGTTCGTCTTGAGGCGATCGTAATGTTACCAAGACAGAGTGTTGAGATGAAGAGTTTAATCCTAAAAAAGTACGCAATTTTCTACGCAGCAAAATAGGCTTATCCCAATTAACCATCAATATTGTCATCACGCCCGACCAATTGAGTTCCCTAGCGGCCATCTCCTCCCGAAGCTGTTGAGTTTCCTCATCTTCGGCCATCTCCAGATAGTCAAACGCCATCTGTAAACGGAGTAAGGTTTCTGGCAATTGTTCAATTTCAAACCAACCTTGTTTCGGATCGGTAGAAACTTCTTCTTCAGGTTCGCCCACTACTAAACAATAACCAGTCAAACGGACAGAAGCTAAAGACTCCTCGAATTTCACTAATACCTGGGCGATTGTATCTTCCGATGCTAGGGGAGACTCCGCCGTTTTTTCCCCTGGTAATGCCAACACACAATCAATTCGACCAATATCAGGAATATAAAGATCAGCGCGATCGAAAGCAGAACGTTGTAGGGGATGCCAACTATAACTAGCATCCAAATCTGAAGACAAATCTAGCCAGCCGAGATAGGTATGAAGGGCAAAAACCGCTAAAGTATTAAGATAAACTCGTTTACCCTTAATCAAACCATTTTGTTCAGCAGCGAACCGTCGGGCCATTTGGTGAACTTCTGGCTTAAGAGGAACGGTAATACTAAAAAGTTCGTCAATAGTAGGGGTTGATATACTCATCAGAAACTCCACAGAAAGAAATTAGAAAAATAATTATAGTCAAAAATTAAGATCATTATATAAGTGAGTAACCAATTGTCCGAGACGCGGCAAGGTATGTTTATACCAATGATTTTCAATCTGCTGAGGTTTTATTCGGTAATATCTTTCCTCCTGTTGAGCAAGAAGTTCAACCAGATTTTCAAAACTACAAGGATTAGAAATAAAGCAAGGTAAGCGTTTTTTTGCAAGCCATTGGCTATTACACAAAGGATAATGACGAAGATGATTTTTTTCTAAAAACCTATTAGGGTCATTTTCAATGATTTCCTTTAATTTGTTATCTTTATTAAGATCATCAACCCCAAACATTATACCAAAAGCAAGAAAATAATTCCAAATCGTGTGAGGACGTTTAGAATGATGCAGACGACTGTTTAGGGTGTCTTCTGATATATTGAAGTTTTTTGCTAAAATCCTCAATTTACTAAACCAAGTTTTATATTTAGCTTGATTATTAACACCATTTTTTAAATCTTCAAGTATTACAAATTTTAAGATAACATGATCATTACAACCTGAACACTCGTTACCATTTCTATCTCTAGGGTATTTCTTTTTGAAAAAATCATCGGGGTCTTCTTTGGCATAATTTATCCACTTCTGTAAAGCACTACTTCCTGAATTCATATCTTGATTTCTTTGTTGATCGCTCGGAATAATGCCATCCAAGCTATCAAACGAGGGACTTGCTAACAGATACGCAATCTCTTCAATAGGTTCCCTCTCACTCATTACATCGATTAGATCTAATTGTCTTGAAGAATTGTCAGGAGCTAATTCGATATTATAAGAAAAATAGTGGTTTTTTTCTAACTTATTTTTTTTACAAAGTTCTCTTAGTTTTTTTATTTTAAATTCAAATCTTAGTTTTTTGTTAATCCAAGTTGATAAGTTGGCTTTGGTTGGGTCATATTTTTCACAAACGATTATTAATGCTTCTGCTATTGCTTCATTTTTTAATGAATTATAATCTTCTCTGTCTATATCTTCAGGACAAGGATATAAGGTACCATTTTTTAAAATGGTGTGAAATAGTTCTGATTTTTTTTGTTTGAGAAGATAATCTAATTTTCTGTCCTTGAGGTTTTGGTTTGCTTTTTTTTTTGCCCGACAGTATTCCCTAGCAGGTTCTGGAAAATTACCATATTCGTCGTCAGTTTCTGGGCAATTACAATTTTTATCTTTAGTCATAGATCATATAGGGCGATCGCCAAAAAAATCTTTCCATCCTTAAGAATTTCCAGTTCTAACGGAGTCCTTTAAAAATTAACAGAGATCAGGGACACGGAGACGCATAGAACACATACCCTTTATCGTACCATTATTCGGCTCTCTTGGGTTCTGGTGTAACAAGTATCAAGGGAATAGATTTTGAATAAGAGCAATCCTCTTCTGATGGCTGAAAATCCCTACTGTCAAGGCGTATAGTACACATACCTTCCCAAAAGTAAACTTTTGATCCTACCAAGAACAAGAAAGCCATCCTCTCCTCCAGATTTTACTCAATCCTTCGCTTGTCTCGTATTGATTGATAAGGAGTTGTATTTTGGCAAGCTTGGAAAAAATCTTTTAGTACGGAATCGGGATATTCTACTCGATCGCTCTTGCTGTACTATCCTCTCCCGCTTGTCGAGAGCCAGTAGGCTTATTGTACATACAGCTATCCGAGAGAATAAAGTAGTATATAGATGGGGGGAGCCCCGCGATTACAGGGGGATAAGCGAGCTAAAATCCTTGTCCACAAGGGCTTTGAGGTTCTCTCGTTATAAATGGATCGCTCGATTCTGGGCAAAAAGCCGCGACAAAGACCCACGCTTCTACGCAATCGGATATCCGGAACGAACCAGTCCATTTCTCGCAAACGCGTGAATATTTTCGTCGTGTTAAAGGGAATGATAAGATCAAGTTGAATCCTTGATGTAGCCAAAAACGAGTATTATTTCGTTAGCGTTCGCTAAACCTTGTTATACTTCCACATTATGCTATGTTGACGAATCGGATAGAACCTATGCCAAAAACGAGCATGGTCGATAAAAAATATAGTATGGGTTTTACTACTTGTAGTCTTAGATTGTATGAGTCCGCTTTATTAGCTGATCGATTTGTAAAATTAAATGATTGGGATGCGGTCAGGAATGAAGTTATCTTGAACAATTCACTGCAAATTAGAACCGTTAATTCTTTAAAACGCCTTTTTCAAGAAATTAGCTCAAGGTTGAAGACTCTAGACCAACTAGAACTAAATCTGCTAATAGGTGGGAATGATCGAGATCAGAAAAATATTGTGTGGCTGTCGATCTGTAGGAGATATCAATTTATTGCGGATTTTGCCAGAGAAGTTGTCAGAGCGAAATATTTGAAGTTGGAACCTATTTTGTGTAATGAGGACTTTGATATTTTTTTTGAACAAAAAATGGATTGGCACGACGAATTAACAAAAGTTACTCCCGTAACACGAAAGAAAGCGAGGCAGGTAATTTTTAAAATGCTGTATGAAGCCTCGATTACCACTAGAGATAAGCAAATTAACCCGATCGCTTTCGATCCAAAATTTTCAAGCCACGTTTTTTCTAAACGAGATCATGACATCCTTTACTTTCCCTGTTCAGATATTTAATTGATTGCAATTCATGTTGAAAACCAAAAGTACAAGTGCCATCTTCAACCACCTGCTCACCGTTATTTCTGGTGAAAGATTCCTACGGAAAGAAGGCTTAGGGAATGAGATTCCCTTTTTTATCTGTCCCTACGCTCCTGAAAATAGCGTCGAGATGGAACAATCACGAGAGAAACTTCTTGTTCAACTAAACCAGCGACGAGTTCGGGTACTAGAAGTCAACCTTTACGATCTTTCCCTCGATATATTGAAAAATCGAGACATTTTAGATCAGATTCTCACAATAGAGTCATCTGTATCTAAGGATGAACTTAAGGAACTCTTACAGGGGGTACTCGACCCTGAAAATCATTTAGTCCCAGCCATCTCTCAAATTATAAAAGATGACAAGTTTGATGTACTTTTCCTTTCAGGAGTTGGTGAAGTATTTCCTTACCTTCGCTCTCATAATGTTTTGAATAACCTTCAGTCTGTAGCCAAGGACAAGCCAACAGTTATGTTCTTTCCTGGAGAGTATGCTTATTCCCTAGAATCGGGAGCATCTCTCGATTTATTCGGACGCTTGCGAGACGATAAGTATTATCGTGCCTTTAATATTAATGATTACGAAATTTAACTAGGAGATATGTCATGTTACTGAAATCTATTTTCGAGAATCCGGTTGATCGCAAAATCGAAGGTGTGATCAAGGCGGATGACATGAGTAGTCTGGGTACCGAACTACAGGAATACGTTCTAACTAAAGAGGTAGAAAAGCGCCTAGAAGAATTTTTAAATGCTTATAACAACTACGCGGGAGTTAACGGGGTATGGATATCCGGTTTCTTCGGTTCGGGCAAATCGCACCTGTTGAAAATGTTAGCGTTTCTGCTGGAAGGTAAAGAAATCAAAGAAATCGACGTTCTCAATGTGTTTTTATCCAAGTGTCAGGGGAACGCGATCCTTGGCGGTAATTTGCAAAAAGCGGCGACGATTCCGTCAAAAAGCATACTTTTCAATATCGACCAGAAGGCGGACATTATTAGTAAAGACGAATTGGATGCCTTACTAGCGGTTTTTGTTAAGGTTTTCAATGAGGCTTCGGGCTACTACGGCAAACAGGGTCACATCGCCCAGTTCGAGAGACAACTAGACGATCGGGGATTGTACGATCGCTTCAAACAAGAATATCAAAGAGTCGCTGGAAAGCCTTGGGAGAGCGGTCGGGAACAGGCACTTTTAGAATCTAGCAATATTGCCGCCGCTTACGCCAGTGCGACTGGAGACAAAACTCAAATGGCTGGGGGAATTCTAGATCGGTATAGGCAGGAATATCGCGTTTCCATCGAAGATTTCGCGCGAGAGGTAAAAGCGTTTATCGATCGCCAGGAACCGAATTTCCGATTGAACTTCTTCGTTGATGAGGTGGGGCAGTATATCGCCAACAACGTCAAACTGATGACGAACCTCCAAACCATCGCCGAAAGCCTAGCTACTAAATGTCAGGGACAGGCTTGGGTAATCGTGACAGCCCAAGAGGATATGGATACGGTTATCGGTGAAATGGGGCAGAAACAGGGGAATGATTTTTCTAAAATTCAAGATCGCTTCTCTACGCGAATGAAGCTAACGAGTCGAGATGTCGCCGAGGTCATCCAGAAGCGTCTACTCAGGAAAAATCAAGAGGCAAGAAACCTTTTGAATAAAGTCTACGAGCAACAGGTGAATAATTTTAAAACCCTTTTCGATTTCGCGGACGGTGCGGCGAGCTATCGTAATTTTCAAGATATCGATCATTTCATTGACTGCTACCCGTTTATTCCCTACCAATTTACTTTGTTTCAATCTTCTATCCAGAGTCTATCTTCCCATAACGCTTTCGAGGGGAAACATAACTCCGTCGGGGAACGTTCTATGTTAGGCGTATTTCAAGAGGTCGTAACCCAACTCGGCGATCGCCCCCTCGGTGAACTCGCCACTTTCGATCGGATGTACGAGGGCATAAGTACCACTCTGAAAGGGGCTATCCAGAGTTCGATCTTGAGAGCGGAGAATAACCTAAATAATCCTTTCGCCGTTCGTCTGCTGAAAACTCTGTTCTTGGTTAAATATATTAAAGAATTTAAAGCGACCGCGCGCAATCTCAGCGTGTTACTGCTAGAGAGATTCGATGAGGACCTTACCAAGTTGGGCGATCGCGTTCAAGAGGGGCTAAATCTTCTGGAGCAGCAAACCTACATTCAGCGTACCGGGGATGTGTACGAATATTTAACCGAGGAAGAAAAGGATATCGAGCGGGAAATTAAAAATACGACGATCGAGAGTGACAAGCTTCTCGAGGAGTTGCACACGCTAATATTCGATCGCATCATCAAAACCAAAAAAATTCGCTACGGAGAAAACGCTCAAGATTATCCCTTCTCTCGGAAGCTAGATAACCAATTGTTCGGTCGAGAGTACGAACTAACGGTTAACATTATCTCTCCCCTCAATGACAAAAGTGATAATGAAGCGGCGTTACGGATGGAAAGTATGGGACGGGATGAATTATTAGTCGTCCTGCCTACCGACACGAGATTACTAGCGGATCTGTTGATGTATAAAAAAACGGAAAAGTATCACCAACAGAATTTTTCCTCGACCCAGCAGGAAACGGTCAAGCGGATTCTGTCAGACAAAAACTATCAGAACCAAGAACGTTCCAAGGAATTGGAGGGACGCGCGCGCGCTTTATTAGGCAAGGCTAAGTTATTTGTTGCCGGCATGGAGATCGAGATCGGCAGTGAGGATGCCCTGAGCCGGATTACATCGGGTTTTCACGCTCTCATCGTCCGAACGTACCCGAATCTACCGATGTTGCGGGGGATCGCCTACAAAGAGGAGATGATTTTTTCCTGTCTTCAGCATTCCGGGCATACACTATTAGGCAATGACGCGACGGCGTTGGACGAGTCAGAACAGGAGACGCTAAATTTTGTCCTCGGCAACCAACGTAAAGGGGTGCGGACAACGGTAAGTAACCTAATCGAAAAATTCGAGCGCAAACCCTACGGTTGGGATTATGCAGCGATTCTCTGCCATGTAGCCAAACTCCGCGCGCGCGATAAAATCGAGATCCGAAGCGAGGGCAACCTATTAGAAGACCTAACCGAAATCGATCAAGTTCTTCGCAATAGCCGTCTACACGAGAATATCATCCTTGAACCGCAGCTAGAGTTTACCGCTTCCCAAATTCGCGCTCTTAAAGAGTTTTACGCGGAGTTCTTCGATTGTCCCTGTCCGGCGGCGGCGGAGGCTAAGGCGATCGCCAAAGAAGTGCAGGAGAAATTTAAACAAATCAAGCAAGAATTGACCGTTTTACTGGAATCGGACGATAAATATCCCTTCCTGCGAGCCTTGTGTCCAGCCATCACGACCCTTGATGATATCTGTACTAAATCCTCCGCTTGGTATCTGACCGATCTATGCCGTCAAGAGGACGCGCTGTTAGATATCAAGGAACAGACGATCGAGCCGATCCTCGTTTTCATGCGGGGGCCACAGAAGGATATTTATAGAGAGGCGCGGCAGTTGCTCGATGAGCAGGAACCGAATCTCGACTATATCGCGGGAGAGCTACCCCGACAGATTGCGGAGGTGCTGAACGACGATCGCTGTTTCGCCGGCAATCGAATTCAACAGGTTAAGGAGTGGGTGGAATCGGTTCGGGAACAATTAACGGCGCGGGTGCGAGAGGAGATCGATCACTCCAGAGAACGAATCGAAGTTTTTCGGCAACGTCTGGTTATAATGGAGGAGTTCGCCCGATTATCCGAAGTACAGCAACAGGAGTTAACTCGACCGTTCGAGGAATATTCGGAAAGTCTCTCGCAGGAGAAATTAATTGCCGTGATCCGCGATCGTACTGGGCGGTTTGAAACGGAAACCTATTCGGAATTGTTCTCGCGGTTGACCGCGCCGACGGATAGCTATCCTATGAACGCGGGGACTTATAAAGCCGGGGAACCAAAAACCGAGTATATTTCTAGTCGATCGCTCCTGGTCAATTTCTCGAAACCGTGGTTGGAGAACGAGGAGGATGTGGAGAAGTATTTAGGGGCAATGAAAGAAGCATTACTCGCGGAAATCCAACAGGGAAAGAGAGTACAGATATGATTAAGTCGTTGGAACTGAAAAACTTTACTATCTTTAGCCATTTAAAGATAGATTTTTCTCCGAAAATCAATATCATCATCGGAGAAAATGGCACGGGCAAAACCCATTTACTCAAGGCCGCTTACGCGCTTTCCTCTGGCGGAAAACTTTTTCAATTAAATTCTGATGTGGAAGAATCCAAGTGGCCAGAGTTTTTAACAGATAGATTGATCCGAATTTTTCGACCCTTGGAAAATAAGCTTGGAAAACTTCATCATAAAGGCTCACAAGAGAGAGCCGAACTAGCTCTTGAATTCGAGGCAGGGCAATTTTTAAAAATACATTTTCATAACAACTCCCAATCGTTAGTGATTCAAGGCACTACACATTACGATGAATACAACAAGCTACCCACTTTTATTACCACGAAAGAGGTCATTTCTTTTATAGATGGATTTATAAGCTCTTATGATCGACGCGAATTATCGTTTGATGAGACTTATAAAGATATCTGCCAATCAATAGAGTTAAAAAGTATTCGTCCTGAGAGCCTTCATGAAAAATCAAAATGGGCTATGGAAGAGATCAAAAATATCTGTGAAGGAAGTTTTTCTTTTAATGGTTCTAGAGCTACTTTCAAGACAATGGCGGGTGAAGAATATTCTACCAATATTATAGCCGAGGGATTCCGAAAACTAGGAATGTTATCGCGATTGATTGAAACGGGAGAAATTCAACCGGGTATAAGTGGTCCACTATTTTGGGATGAACCAGAAGGTAATATGAATCCAAAACTCATGAAATTATTAGTGAAAATTTTATTAGAGTTATCCCGTAACGGTCAACAAATTATATTAGCTACTCACGATTATGTATTTTTAAAATGGTTCGATCTGTTAGGCGATCGCTCTCAAGGCGATGAGATTCGGTATCATACTCTTTATCGTGACGAGAAAAATTATCCCTCGATCCTATTGAATAGCACGGAGGATTATCTATTGATCGAACCCAATCCGATCGATGAGGCTTTCGATGCCCTAATCAATAAAGAATTAGATCAAACCATTGGAGATCTGAGAAAATGAGCGTCAAGGTCGAATGTGACGGGTTCAAAATTGAATTTAAAGAGGTTGTTAACGCATTTATTTTTGATGAGAAAGATAAAAAGAAAACCAATACCTATCACGGTATGAGTCATGCCATGAAAGCGGTAGATATCGTCGTCGAACTTCCAGACTCTCATTTTTTTATTGAAATAAAAAACTTTAATGAGCCTGAAAAATATAGAGAATCGGACAAATACCAATATTTATTAAAAATTTTAAAGTATAAATATCGAGATTCCTGGCTTTACTATCGGTGTGAGGACAAAATCAATAAGCCAATCAAATATATTTGCCTGTTAGAATTAGAAACCCCTTTGTTAATTAAAGTTACCAAGGATCTGAAGAAACAGCTTCCCGTCAGTAGAGCCGGGCCGCGATGGCAACAGGAAATATGTAATAGTTGTGCGGTCATAAATTTGGCACTATGGAAGGAACGCTTTCCAGACTGGCCGATTACCCAACTTTAAACCCAAAACCGACCCTATTCTATGGACACCACTAGACTTAAACGATTCGCTCAATACGCCCGTCGTTACCTCCGCGAACAGGTAACGACCAGGTTAGAGATCGTGTTATCTCCGGAGAGTGCCGCTAGGAGAGAAAAGCCGGACGCGGTGCAGGAGTTGGAGAAAGCGATTCGGGAAGTGGGAAAAGAGAGAACGATTGATCGCGTCGCCTACACTTGGTTTAACCGTTTCTGCGCCCTGCGCTTCATGGACGTGAATCGTTATAACCGTATCGGGGTGGTGTCCCCGGATGCGGGTCAGTTTCAGCCCGAGATTCTAGCGGAGGCGAAAGCGGGTCATATAGATGGGGAAATGGTTCCCGAGTCGGCGCGGCGGCAGATTTTAGGGTTGCTAGACGGGTCGATTCCTAGTCCGGACGGGCAGACGGAGGCCTATCGCCGATTAATCGTGGCGGTATGTAACGATTATCATCGGGTGATGCCGTTTCTCTTCGAGCGCATCGACGATTACACGGAATTGTTAATGCCGGATGACCTTCTATCGGGAAATTCGATTCTGGCCTATACCCGCGAAGCGATGACCCCGGAAAACTGCGAGAGTGTGGAATCGATCGGTTGGCTGTATCAATTCTACATCTCGGAGAAAAAAGACGAGGTTTTCGACGGGCTGAAAAAGAACCAGAAAATCACCCCAGACAATATCCCCGCCGCGACGCAGTTATTTACCCCCCATTGGATCGTTAAATATCTGGTGGAGAATTCTTTAGGGCGGTTGTGGATGTTGAATCGTCCGAATTCCCGACTGATCGAGAAGATGGAATACTACATCAAACCGGAAGAGGAGGAGCGGGATTTTCTGCGATTAAAGTCGCCGGAAGAGATCAAAATCTGCGATCCGGCCTGCGGGTCGGGACATCTATTAACCTACGCTTTCGATATACTCTACGCGATCTATGAGGAGGAGGGCTATTCCCCTAGCGACATCCCGACGATGATTCTGACGCGCAATCTCTACGGTATCGAGATCGATGAACGCGCGGGAACTTTAGCAGCTTTCGCGTTGGTAATGAAGGCGAGGGAGAAACAAAGACGTTTTTTCCGCAATCCTATCGAGCCGAATATCTGTATTTTAGAAAATGTCCGCTTCGAGTCGGAGGAGTTGAAAAGCTATCTAGATTTCGTGGGGCGGGATCTGTTTACGAATAATTTAGTGGAGACGCTACACCAGTTCGAGGCGGCGGATAATTTTGGCTCGTTGATCCGTCCGACGGTGACGGATGTTTCGGGGATGTTAGAGATTCTACGGGCGAAGGACGCGGGGGGGAATATTTTCCTTTATCAAACTCACGAGAAGGTTTTACGAGTTTTGAAGCAAGCGGATTATCTCAGTCCGAAGTACCATCTGGCGATCGCCAATCCTCCTTATATGGGGAATAAGGGATTGAATGATAAGTTAAAAGTATTTTTACAGGATAATTATAAAGATGTAAAATCCGATTTATTCTCGGCTTTTATAGCGCGCATTCCAGAAATGGTTAATAAAGGGGGATTCATCGGTATGATGACCCCGTTTACTTGGATGTTTTTAAGTTCTTATGAAAACTTAAGATCGTACATTTTAAATACAAATACAATTACTTCTTTAGTGCGTCCAGAATATCACGCTTTTTTTGAATCCGCTTATGTTCCTATTTGTGCCTTTACTATTTTTTGTCAGAATTTACCGAATTATCGAGGATCGTTTATCGATCTTCAAAATTTCTACGGTGCTGAACTTCAACCGATAAAAGCGTTGGAAGCTATCAAAAATCCCGATTGTGGTTGGTTTTATCGGGCTTCTGCGGCTGATTTTAAAAAGATACCAGGGGCGGCGATCGCGTATTGGGTGAGTCAGAATATCTTATCGGCTTTTGACCAACTTCCTTTAATAAAAAATATTTGTGAGCCAAAAAGTGGATTGTCCACAACAGACAATAACAGTTTCTTACGCTATTGGTATGAAGTTAATTTTCAAGAGATAAGTTTTGAGACAAATGATATTGCAGAGACGGCAAACAAAAATTTCCGATGGTATCCTTTTAGTAAAGGAGGTGATTATCGTAAATGGTACGGTAATCATGAATTTGTAGTTAATTGGTGGAACAACGGAGCCGATATTCGTAAAGCAACTAAGGGAGCGGCGGGAGGTCGTATTGTTAGCCCTGAATTTTATTTTAAAAAAGGAGTAACTTGGTCTGGAATTTCTAGTAGTAAGCCTTCAATGAGAACCATGAAAAATTCTATTTTTGGTAGTGGAGGCAAAGGACTGTTTAGTCATGAAAAAGATGACTTTTATTTGGCTTTTCTAAACAGTAAAGTTGCTCTGCATTGTTTAAGTTTTTTAAGCCCGACTCTAAATTATGAGGCGGGTCATATCGGAAATTTGCCCATAAGAATTTTTGAGAGTTCGAGTTCAAAAATCAATGAATATATTCTTAATTTAATTAAAGCTTTCGCTTGTGACTGGAATTTTTACGAAACATCTTGGGATTTTACTATTCTCCTAATTCTAAACTCTCAACATAATCAATTGTCCCTCAATGTAACTTACAATAAACTCCGCCAACAATGGCAAGAAACGACCCTAGAAATGCAACGCCTCGAAGAAGAGAATAATCGCATCTTCATCGAAGCCTACGGACTTCAGGACGAACTCACCCCCGAAGTCCCCCTCAAAGAAATCACCCTCACCTGTAACCCCTACTACCGCTACAACGCCAATAAATCCCCCGAAGAACTGGAAACCCTCCTCCTCGCCGACACCATGCGGGAATTTATCTCCTACTCTGTCGGCTGTATGTTCGGGCGCTACTCCCTCGATAAACCAGGCTTAATCCTTGCCAATCAAGGCGACACCCTAGAAGAATACCTAAAACAAATTCCCGAACCTACCTATCCACCAACGGAAACCAACGTCATCCCGATTCTAGAGGGCGAGTGGTTTGCCGATGATATTAGCGAACGATTTAAACAATTCCTGCTCGTCACCTTCGGACAGGAACATTACGCGGAAAACCTCAAATTTATCCACAACGCCCTCGGTATCAAAAAAGATATCCGCGAATACTTCCTCAAAGACTTCTACAACGATCACGTCAAACGCTACAAAAAACGCCCGATCTACTGGCTCTTCAGTAGCCCCAAAGGAAGCTTTAGCGCCCTGATCTACCTCCACCGCTACCGTCTTGATACTGTCAGCGTCATCCTCAACGACTATCTACGCGAATACAGAACCAAACTCGCCTCGCGTAAGGAGAACCTGCAACAGATCGAGCGCGGCGCGAATATCACCGCCACCGAAAAAACCAAAGCCATCAAAGAAATCGAAAAACTCAACAAAGTCATCCAAGAACTAGAGGACTACGAACGCGATATCCTCTACCCCCTCGCCACGCGCCAACTGCAAATCGATCTCGATGATGGGGTAAAAGTGAACTATAGTAAATTTGGCAGGGCTCTGAAGACAATTCCGGGAGTCAGCAACCCACCGATAAATCGGGGGCTTGAAATATAGTCCTAGTTGACCAGACTCAGGTAGTAATACCTACGTTAGTGGTAAGCGTTAAAGTTCTTACCTTCAAATGCGTAGCTAGTTTGAAGCTCTAAAACTCAAAGGTTAAACAGGTTTAGAGGGTTAAGCCAGTGCTTTTGGGATAGTACCGACCACTAACATTGTCGAAGCTAACATCACCCTAGAAATAGGAGTTGGGTTTGCAGGTTCCCAATTCAAAAAAACCTGTATTATCATTCACAAAAAAGGTGGTTATTCGTATGTTGCATAAACCTTGCCCCTCCTTTCCTCTGGGCGCTAAAGCGCGAGTCTCCAGGAGGACGGAAAGATGACGAAGGAGAGCGATTGAGCTTATGTATATCGAAACCCTTACCCTAAAGAACTATCGAGGGGCGAGATCCTTATCTCTGAACCTCGAACCTCAATTAAATATACTGGCGGGGGAAAACGGTACAGGAAAATCTACCGTTCTGGACGCTCTAGCGATCCTGTTATCTTGGGCAATTAGCCGAATTCGCCACGTCGGTACTTCCGGGCGACCCATTCGAGAGGACGACATTACCAACGGTGAAGCCTTCGCGTCATTAGAATTAACCTGTCGCCACGAGGAACGGAAAATTTCTTGGCGCTTAACCAAAGGCCGAAAAGGGTACGGCGCGCCCCCGGAATCCAGCAGTCTCGACGATTTAAACGAGTATACAAAAGCCGTTCAAGCTCGAATCAGTGCCGACAGTAATACCGCGACGATCCCTCTATTCGTTCACTATTCGGTTAACCGGGCTGTTCTGGATATTCCCTTACGGATTCGTGAAA
The DNA here is from genome assembly GCA_040398185.1 of Microcystaceae cyanobacterium. Taxonomy (GTDB): domain Bacteria; phylum Cyanobacteriota; class Cyanobacteriia; order Cyanobacteriales; family Microcystaceae; genus JBBAUO01. The sequence continues at coordinate 75,505 of JBBAUO010000017.1, forward strand.
AACATAGTTTCGACCTACTCGCCGCCTATGAAAATGCTCTCGCGGGGAAAGCGAATTTCCGTACCTTTTTTGAATGGTTTCGGGAACGGGAAGATCTAGAGAACGAGATGAGAAAATATCAAAATGAACTTTTCAAACCAGAAGATTATTCTTTCCCCGACAGTCAACTCGAAGCGGTTCGGCAGGCTCTCGATCAGGTATTACCCCATTACCGTAACCTTACCGTTCGCCGTAGCCCTTTGCGAATGGAGATCGATAAAGATGGACATATTTTGAAAGTCGATCAACTATCCGATGGTGAAAAATGCTTGATAGCGCTCGTCAGCGATCTCTCCCGCCGTCTAGCGATCGCCAATCCTAGCGGTCAACCCCTGCAAGGAAAAGGTATTGTCCTTATCGACGAAATCGATCTCCATCTCCATCCCAAATGGCAGAGAATGATTATCCCGAAACTGGTAGAAGTCTTTCCTAACTGTCAATTTATCGTTTCCACTCATTCCCCCCACGTTCTGACTCACGTTCAACCCAAAAATATTTTTCTTTTAAATCAAACTTCCAACAATATAACGGTTGAACACCCTAGCGAATCCTACGGAAAAAATGTCGATCGTATTCTAGAAGATTTGATGGAACTTTCTACTACTCGTCCCGATGTGGTGAGCGAAGGATTACACCAAATCTTTACTTTAATTGACGACAAGCAACTCGAAGAGGCACGGACAGCACTTGCGAAGATGAGAACAGCGATCGGTAACGACCCGGAGTTAGTTAAAGCGGAAATTTTGATAAAACGAAAGGAATTAATCGGCAAATGAAATATATCAAAAAACAAATTGAACCTCAATCTTTAACCAATTGGAAACAACAAAGCAATGATAATTGGCAACCTAGTTATAGTGGTTTAGGAAGTTCTCTAAAAGATGATATTAAAAAGGCCTTATTGACGCTCCCCCGATAAATCGGGAGATTCTCAGTTCCCCCAGTCAACTTAC
>JBBAUO010000018.1:0-69814 GCA_040398185.1 Microcystaceae cyanobacterium
AACGGTTAAGATTTCTATCTAGACAATTAAATAGCTAAACGAAAGGCACTCTCTGGAAAGGGGGTGCTTTTTGGTTGGTTTGACAAAGCATGGTACACTACCCGTAAAAATTATCTTTTTTCTTTATGCAGGTTATTAAGACAAACATCCCTGATGTTCTGATCATTAAACCCCAAGTCTATGGGGATGATCGGGGTTTCTTTTTGGAAAGCTTCAACGAAAAAGACTTTTTTGAGCAGACAGGTCTTAGTCCCAAATTTGTTCAAGACAATCACTCTCGCTCTATTAAAAACGTCCTTAGAGGCTTACATTACCAAATCCAGCAACCCCAAGGGAAATTAGTCAGGGTTGTTATCGGAGAAGTCTTTGATGTCGCTGTAGACTTGCGAAAAAGTTCCCCCACCTTTGGGGCCTGGTCTGGTTGTTTACTCAGTGCTGAAAATAAGCGACAATTTTGGGTTCCGGAAGGATTCGCCCATGGGTTTTTAGTTTTGTCAGAAAGTGCTGATTTTCTCTACAAAACCACCAACTATTATGCTCCCCAATACGATCGCACTCTTTTCTGGAATGATCCTAAAATTGGCATTGATTGGCCAACGGAAGCAGTACCTATACTATCGGACAAGGATCAAAAGGGTCTATTATTGAAACAAGCAGAGGTTTTTATTGACCTATGACCAAAATCCTACTCATTGGTTCTTCTGGGCAACTCGGACAGGAATTAGCCCTGACTCTACCTAACCTAGGAAACGTTGTTGCTGTCTGCCGTAGGGAACTAGATTTAACCGTATCTGCATCCATTTCTACACTGATTCTAGACCTGAAGCCCGATATTATTGTCAATGCTGCCGCCTATACCGCTGTAGACAAAGCCGAAAGTGAGCCAGATATTGCCCAACAAATTAACGCGATCGCTCCGACTATTATGGCCCAAAGTGCCGAAAAAATAGGAGCTAAATTTCTGCACGTCTCCACTGACTATGTATTTGATGGCACAAAAAACACTCCCTATCTAGAAACCGACTCCACCCATCCCATCGGTGTTTACGGTAGTTCTAAACGAGCGGGGGAAATCGGCATTGAGAACACCAGTACCCATTATCTCATCCTCAGAACAGCTTGGGTTTATGGTGTCTTAGGAAAAGCGAACTTTGTCAAAACCATGCTCCGTTTAGGTAAAGAGCGGGAACAAATCAAAGTGGTTATCGATCAAGTCGGTAGTCCAACTTGGGCGAAAGATATCGCTGATGCTATTGGTCAATTATTATTAAACTTCCCCGCAGTTTCGGGAATCTATCACTTTACCAATAATGGTGTCATCAGTTGGTATGATTTTGCCCAAGATATCTTTGCAGAAGCTCAAAACCTCGGCTTTCCCCTGCAAGTTAAAGAAGTTATTCCCATTACTACCGCAGAATATCCAACTCCCGCTCAACGTCCCGCTTACTCAGTTCTTTCTACTCAAAAAATCACCCCCATTTTAGGCTATTATCCTCCCTATTGGCGTGAATCCCTGAAAAAAATGCTCCAACAACTTAACACGGAAACAGCAGTATGAAAGCTCTAATTCTCTCCGGGGGCAAAGGCACCCGTTTACGTCCTATTACCTATACAGGTGCTAAACAATTAGTTCCCGTCGCTAATAAGCCCATTCTCTGGTACGGAATTGAATCCATCGTCGCCGCAGGTGTCACCGATATCGGCATCATTATTAGTCCCGAAACAGGGGAAGAAATTAAAAATAAAACCGGCAATGGTGAACAATTTGGGGCAAAAATAACCTACATTTTACAAGATTTACCCCTGGGGTTAGCCCATGCAGTCAAAACAGCCCAGTCTTTCCTCGCTGGCTCTCCTTTTGTTATGTATTTAGGAGATAACCTTATTGAAGATAATTTAACCCCCTTTTTAAGTGCTTTTCAAAAGCAGAATTTAGATGCTCTAATTTTACTCAGAAAAGTATCTAATCCCAGTGCTTTTGGGGTAGCCCAAGTCGATGAAAAAGGGCGAGTTGTACAGTTAATCGAAAAGCCTAAAGATCCACCTTCTAACTTGGCCTTGGTTGGTCTATACTTTTTTGCTAATTCTATTCATCATGCCATTGATAACATCCAACCATCTCCTCGGGGAGAGTTAGAAATTACCGATGCTATACAAGAGCTAATTAATCAAGGCAAATCCGTAGAAGCTTTACAACTACAAGGTTGGTGGTTAGACACGGGTAAAAAAGACGACTTACTGGAAGCTAATCGCATTATCTTAGATACCCATCTGCCTATCTCTATTTCAGGGGAAATTGATGAAAAAAGTCAAATAATTGGGCGAGTTACTATCGGTAAAGGTTCAAAAGTCGTAAATAGTACCATTCGTGGCCCCGTAATTATTGGCGAAAATTGCCTAGTCGAAAATTGCTTTATTGGTCCCTATAGTAGTATCGCTAATGATGTAACACTCCTGGAAACGGATCTAGAACATAGTGTGATTTTAAAAGGCGCTAAAATTATTGGCATTCAACAACGCATTGTCGATAGTGTAATTGGACAAAGGGTTAAATTAATCTTAGCTCCCCAACGTCCAAAAGCCCTCAGATTTTTAATTGGGGATGACTCCCAGATCGAATTAGCATAAAGGATTAAAGAACCATGTCAGACAATAAACGCATTTTAATTACAGGGGGAGCAGGATTTATCGGCTCTAACTTCGTCCATCACTGGTGTCAGCATTATCCCGAAGATTATGTAGTAGTTTTAGATGCCTTAACCTATGCAGGTAATCGAGAAAATTTAGCTTCTTTATTCGGAACAAATAACTTTAAGTTTATTCAGGGAAATATCTGCGATCGCCCTTTAATTGATGCTCTTTATCAAGGGGAAAGTATTGACACCGTTGCCCATTTTGCTGCCGAATCCCATGTGGATCGCTCAATTATTAGTCCCGATGCTTTTGTACAAACCAATGTTATCGGTACCTTTACTCTTTTAGAAAGTTTTCGCCAGTATTGGTTAACTAAAAATCAACCCCAGAATTATCGCTTTCTCCATGTATCCACCGATGAGGTTTATGGTAGCTTAAGCAGTGAGGAACCAGCCTTTACAGAAACTACTCCCTACTCCCCTAATAGCCCCTATTCCGCTTCCAAGGCAGGAAGTGACCATTTAGCCCGGGCCTATTATCATACCTACAAAATGCCTACGATTATTACCAATTGTTCTAACAATTATGGTCCCTATCATTTCCCTGAAAAGTTAATTCCTTTGATGTGTATTAACATCCTTTTGGGTAAACCTTTACCCGTTTATGGAGATGGGCAAAATGTGCGGGATTGGCTCTATGTGGAGGATCATTGTCGAGCTCTTAAAACAGTAATTCAAAAGGGACAACCGGGGGAAACCTACAATATTGGTGGAAATAACGAGGTCAAAAACCTTGATTTGGTACAGATGATTTGTCAATTAATGGATGAGTTGGCCCCAGATTTACCCATCCAACCCGCACGGGAGTTGATTACTTTTGTTAAAGATCGCCCAGGCCATGATCGACGCTATGCCATTGATGCTACAAAAATTAAACGTGAATTGGGTTGGGAACCCCAAGAAACCGTAGAAAAGGGACTCAGGAAAACCATTAAATGGTACCTAGAAAACCGCGATTGGTGGCAGCCCTTGTTGTCCCAAGAATATCAAGATTACTATACCAAAATTTACGGATGATCTAGAAGTTCCTTTCTTAGGTATGCTGTTATTTCTGTAAAAGCAGTCCTTAAAGCGATCGCGGTTTCCGTGGCGACCTCTGGGTTGTTGCTTCTCCCTCCCTCGGTTTCCAACTCTTGGCACAACTGAATTAATTTTTTTCCGCCAAAGGCCGCAGCACTGGACTTGAGGGAATGGGCATAATAATACGACATTTTACTATCCTGGGCAACTATAGCGGACTCCAGACTTTGGAAGAGTTTTTCCCCTTCTTCCAAAAAGCAATTTACCATTTTCTTCACCAAATCCTCATCCCCTCCACAGATTGATTCTCTCATAAAAGTTAAAGCTTCCCAATCAATGGAATCTCTAAGTTCTAAGGAGGGGCTTTCGCGCAAAACTCGGATTAATTCTGGTATTCTGATCGGTTTACCGAGATAATCATCCATTCCCGCCTCTAAACAGATTTCTGCATCTCCTCGCATGGCATTAGCTGTCATGGCCACAATGCGAGGGCGAGGAGAAAACTGCTCAATAATTAGACGAGTTGCCTCCAATCCGTCCATTTCTGGCATTTGCACATCCATAAGAATTAGATCATAGGTTTGACGTTTTAGCGTTGCCAGCACTTCTAACCCATTCGGTACCACATCGGCTTGATATCCTATCTGTTTGAGGATTTCTATAATCAACTTTTGGTTAATATTATTATCTTCAGCCACTAAAATTCTGAGCGGATGTTCCTGGGCTAACTGATTATGAGTCGTAAGCTCTGAGCCTTTACTGCTTCCTCTAGGGGTAAACGATTGATTTATTTCGGGGTGCATAATTTGTACTAGGGTTTCATACAATTGGGATTGTTTGATGGGTTTATTGACCACGGACAAGAATTGTTGGGAGATTTCCTCTGATAAAATTAGCGGCAATTGCCGATATTGGGGTAAGTTGTGAATTGCCTGTGCCAAGATTAACCCATCCCGGGCATTTGCAGATCCACAATGCCTATATCATAATGCCTTCCCGAAGCCAGTAATTCTAAAGCTTCTGAAGCTGAACTCGCTACTTCCACTTGCATTTGCCAAAATTGGGCTTGCTGGCTTAAAATTCGGCGATTATACCAAATCCTCCTTTAATAATAGAGCTATTCTCCTCCTGCCTCCTGCCCCCTGCCTCTTGCCTAGCCTTCACGATAAGAGGTTTACCTAAGCGGATTTAGTATTAGTACCCAATCTCGAAGATAAAAAATCTGTGCTTCTTTCAATTTTAGAAAAGTCGAGAATATCGTTAATAACCACTAAAAGATTATCACCACAATCTTGCATCGTTTGCACCCAATCCCGTTGTATCGGGGTTAAATCTGTATTCAATAATAACTCTGTCATCCCCATCACTCCATTCATCGGCGTGCGAATTTCAATTGTGCCTAACTAGCAATTGGGAAAGAGTCAGAGAAATAACAGATGCTCCTAGGACTACTCCCAATATTTCCCGATTTTCCCAAATTTTTAGCCAATTTTTGCGAATATTTGCCATAAATGTACCTTCTTTCCCCCTACTAGAAATGATAAGTCAGATGGAGGGGATGGGATGAAAAATGTTAGAATTGTGGAAAAATGTCTACCATCTGCGCTATCTGGTCAGAAGTTCCCCTTAAAATAAAAAGCTACTATGTTAAAAGCCCTACTCGGAGATCCTAACACCCGTAAACTGAAAAAATTTCAACCCCTCATCACGGATGTAAATATTTTAGAAGAAGACATTAAAAAGCTGTCAGACGACCAACTAAAGGGTAAAACCGTTGAATTTAGACAAAAACTTGACAAAGCTCGCAACCCCCAGGATCTAGAAGATATTTTAGACGACATTCTCCCCGAAGCGTTTGCAGTAGTCAGGGAGGCAGGGATTAGAGTTCTGGGAATGCGTCACTTTGACGTACAACTGCTCGGTGGCATCATACTCCATAAAGGACAAATTGCCGAAATGAAAACTGGGGAAGGTAAAACCCTGGTTGCCACCCTACCCTCCTACCTGAACGGATTGACAGGAAAAGGAGTCCATGTGGTGACAGTCAACGATTACCTAGCTCGACGGGATGCGGAATGGATGGGACAAATTCACCGTTTCCTAGGCTTAAGCGTCGGACTAATTCAAGCAGGAATGACCCCCGACGAACGTAAAAAAAACTACGCCTGTGATGTCACCTATACTACCAACAGTGAATTAGGCTTTGACTATCTGCGGGACAATATGGCCACCACCATCGGCGAAGTAGTACAAAGAGCCTTTAACTACTGCATCATTGACGAAGTCGACTCCATTCTCATTGACGAAGCCCGCACCCCTTTAATTATTTCAGGAATGGTTGATCGTCCTACGGAAAAATATCTAATGGCGGCCAAGGTGGCAGAGCAATTGGTACGTCAACAGGTAGAAGATGGTCCAGGGGATTATGAGGTAGACGAAAAAGCTCGCAATGTTTTAATGACCGATGCGGGCTTTAAAAACGCCGAAGAACTCCTAGACGTACAGGATTTATTCGATGCCGATAACCCCTGGGCCCACTACGTTTTTAATGCCGTCAAAGCCAAGGAACTTTTTACCAAGGATGTTGAGTATATTGTCCGCAATGGGGAGGTGGTTATTGTAGATGTATCCACGGGGCGCGTGCTCCCAGGGAGACGTTGGAGTGATGGACTCCATCAAGCGGTAGAGGCCAAAGAAAGAGTCGAGATTCAAAACGAATCCCAAACCCTAGCGACTATTACCTATCAAAACTTTTTTCTCCTCTACCCCAAGCTCGGTGGCATGACGGGGACAGCCAAAACCGAGGAAACAGAGCTAGAAAAAGTTTATAATCTCCAAGTTACCATTACCCCCACTAACCGACCCTCCCAGCGTTACGATCTGCCCGATGTGGTCTATAAAACTGAACAGGGTAAATGGTTATCCGTTGCCGAAGAAATCGACGAAATGCACAAAATGGGTCGCCCAGTCCTAGTCGGCACTACCAGCGTCGAAAAGTCAGAGGTTTTAGCTCGCTTACTCCAACAAAAAGGCATTCCCCATAATATCCTTAATGCCCGACCCGAAAATGTGGAGCGGGAATCGGAAATTGTCGCCCAAGCCGGACGTAAGGGCTCCGTTACCATTGCCACCAACATGGCAGGACGCGGTACGGATATTATCCTAGGGGGCAACTCCGACTATATGGCACGGTTAAAAATTCGGGAATATCTGATGCCGAAAATTGTCCAACCCGAGGGGGATGATTTAATGATGACTCTTCCTACCCAAGAAGGCCGTAACCGTCCTGAAGGGTTCGGTAATAATGGCAAAAAAGTTAAAAATTGGAAAGCCTCCCCAGAAATTTTTCCGAGGCAACTTTCCCCAGAAACTGAAAAAATACTCAAAGAAACGGTGAAATTTGCCGTTAGTCAGTACGGAGAACAGACTTTAGCTGAACTCGAAGCCGAAGAAAAAATCGCAGTAGCTTCGGAAAATGCCCCCACGGATGACCCCGTTGTGCAGAATTTACGCGAGGTATATCAGAAAATTCACCAAGAATATGACCAATATACGGAGCGAGAACACAATGAAGTGGTAGGGCTCGGTGGTTTGCACGTTATTGGCACAGAACGCCATGAATCTCGCCGTATCGACAACCAGTTACGGGGACGAGCCGCTCGTCAGGGCGACCCTGGTTCAACTCGCTTTTTCCTTAGTTTAGATGATAATCTCCTGCGGATTTTTGGGGGCGATCGCGTAGCTAAACTCATGGAAATGATGCGCGTAGAAGAAGATATGCCCATTGAATCGGGGATGTTAACTCGTTCTTTAGAGGGCGCTCAGAAAAAGGTAGAAACCTATTACTACGACATCCGTAAGCAGGTTTTTGAGTACGATGAGGTCATGAATAACCAACGCCGAGCGATCTATGCGGAGCGCAGACGTGTACTAGAAGGAATGGATCTCAAAGAACAGGTTCTTCAATATGCCGAAAGAACTATGGATGAAATTGTGGAAGCCTATGTAGATCCAGAACTTCCTGCCGAAGAATGGGATTTAGAAAAACTGGTGGCTAAGGTTAAGGAGTTTGTCTATCTTTTAGAGGGTATGGAGGCTGCCGACTTAGCAGATATGACCATCCCTGAGATCAAACAATTTCTCCATGAAGAAGTCCGCACAGCCTACGATCGCAAGGAGCAAGAAGTAGATAAAACTCGCCCAGGGTTAATGCGAGATGCCGAACGCTACTTTATCCTTCAGCAAATAGACACCCTCTGGCGGGAACATCTACAGGCTATGGAATCCCTAAGGGAATCCATTGGTTTAAGGGGTTATGGACAGAAAGATCCTTTGATTGAATATAAACAAGAGGGTTATGAAATGTTCTTGGAAATGATGATCGATATTCGTCGCAATGTTGTTTATTCTCTCTTTATGTTCCAAAGCCAAGAACAACCGCAAACAGTTTAACTAATGGGGGGATTAGTCCCCCTTGCCTTTTAACCCCAACGCTCACCCGATTCAGGTATCACCATTGCCCCTGGACAAACTTTCTTTTCAAAATCGCATTTATAAACTGCGGGTTTTTGCCAACTGAGGGGTATTTCCAATAAATCCCGCGCTCCTGTCATCCCTTGACCGAAAAACAGTAGCAAAGCGATACAATTTAAAACCGTATGAATAATTCGCCAACGGTGGGAACGATCCTTATAAATTTCGGGAACAATAGCCAAGGAAATAATCATCAGCAAAGCCGCAACAATCCCAATATAGTAATGGGACCAATACCACTCGGAGGATAAACGATAAACCCCAGGCTGACAACCTAAAATAATTAACCCCATCCCCGTCAAAGTCGCAAAGATTCCTCGCCAATGTCTTTCCTGGGCTTGGTAGAGAAAAACTAGGGAGCTAATGGTAAAAATAAACATCAAAGCCGTAGTAATAACGGAAAAAGCCTGTAATTTTCCCTCTTTCTGTAGATCCACCATCCCCATGTACCCATAGATTATCGAATAGGCTAGGGCGATGAGAGTAACCCCCACTACCGTACCCGTTAACCATCTTCCTAGGGCGACGTGCTCCGTACCAACAACAGGAGGGATTTTACTCTTGCTACCATCTTTTGTTTCTAGGCGACGTTGGCGAGTCTGCCAAGCTAGTCTGACCACCATTCCTATAATTGGAAAAACAATCACCACAGCTAAGACCGGGTGAATAAGTCCTATAAAATCGACGAACTGCATAGCTTTACCTAACCCACAGGATTGAGGAATTGTTAAGAGAAATCAGCACCAGAGGTACACATTCAGTAGGATAATAAAGGTTAAAAAGATAACTGGCTCTCATTTTACAACGCAAGGAGATTATATTGGTTAGTACATCCTCACTCAACACCACTAAATCAGAGGAGATTTTTGCCGCCGCTCAGAACCTAATGCCAGGAGGAGTTAGTTCCCCTGTACGAGCTTTTAGATCCGTTGGCGGTCAACCCATTGTTTTTGATCACGTTAAAGATAGCTATATCTGGGATGTAGATGGCAATCAATACATTGACTATGTGGGAACCTGGGGACCGGCTATCTGCGGCCATGCCCATCCTGAAGTCATTGCGGCTCTCCATCTCGCCCTCGATAAAGGTACCAGTTTCGGAGCTCCCTGTGCCCAGGAAAATATTCTAGCCGAAATGGTCATAGAAGCAGTTCCCAGTATTAAAATGGTACGCTTTGTCAATTCGGGAACAGAAGCCTGTATGTCGGTTTTGCGCCTGATGCGAGCTTTTACAGGACGGGAAAAAATTATCAAGTTTGAAGGCTGTTACCACGGCCATGCAGATACCTTTTTAGTTAAAGCGGGTTCAGGAGTTGCTACCCTCGGATTACCTGACTCCCCAGGGGTTCCGAAAACAACTACCCTGAATACTCTCACGGCTCCCTACAATGACCTAGAAGCAGTTAAAAAACTTTTTGCCGCCAATCCCCATGAAATTGCCGGAATTATTTTAGAGCCCGTGGTGGGCAATGCAGGATTTATTACTCCAGATGCCGGATTTTTAGAGGGTTTGCGGGAACTCAGTCACGAAAATGGGGCTTTATTGGTTTTTGATGAAGTGATGACGGGTTTTCGGATTGCCTACGGTGGTGCTCAGGAAAAATTTGGCATCACTCCCGATTTAACTACCCTCGGTAAGGTGATTGGTGGGGGTTTACCCGTCGGGGCCTACGGTGGACGTAAGGATATTATGGCCTTAGTTGCTCCCTCCGGACCTATGTACCAAGCCGGTACCCTCTCAGGCAATCCTTTGGCGATGACTGCGGGAATTAAAACCCTGGAGTTATTACAAAAGCCAGGAAGTTATGAATATCTGGAGAAAATTACCAAACGTCTCAGTGATGGGTTAATAGAAATTGCCTCCTCAACTGGGCATTCTGTCTGTGGGGGCCATGTTAGCGCCATGTTTGGACTCTTTTTTACCCCAGGACCTGTGCGTAATTATGAAGATGCGAAAAAGGCTGATACAGCAAAATTTGGACGTTTTCATCGGGGAATGTTAGAAAATGGCATCTATCTAGCTCCTTCTCAGTTTGAAGCTGGTTTTACTTCCCTTGCCCACACCGAGGCGGATATTACCCGCACTTTGGAAGTGGCGAAAAAGGTTTTCTCTAGTCTTTAACCCGTGAGAGGGTGGAGGGAAAAAATTATGACTATCTATTACTATCTCCATGGCTTTGCTTCGGGATTGACTTCCGCTAAAGCCCAGTTTATAGGCGATCGCTTTCGGGAAAATCACCTCCCCCTCATTACCCCAGATATGAATCAAGGTGATTTTTCCCACCTAACTCTTACTCGTCAAATCCAGCAAGTGGCCGCTACTTTTCCCGATACCAAAACTCCTGTTACTATCATTGGCTCTAGTTTGGGTGGTTTAACAGCAGCTTGGCTAGGGCAAAAGTACCCCCAGATTGAACGCCTGATTCTGCTCGCCCCTGCTTTTGGGTTTCTGCCTGTCTGGGAATCGAGATTAGGTGAGGAAAATGTGCAAGAATGGCGAAAATCGGGCTATTTAAAGGTCTATCACTATGGTTTTCAGGAAATTCGCCCAATACATTATGGTTTAATCACAGATTTGGCCAAATATCCTGAAGAACAACTGACACGCTCTATCCCTACCCTGATTATCCATGGTCGTAAGGATGAAGTCATTCCCATAGATTACAGCCTGGAGTACGCTAAGGTACGTCCTTGGGTGCAAGTGATAGAATTAGACAGTGATCATGGTTTAGACGACGTTTTGGACAAAATTTGGCAAATAATTAGGGAGTCAGACCTATTGCCATGACTTCTGAACCTATTATTATTGCTAAAAATGTAGAAAAATGGTACGAAAACGGCTTCTATGCCCTACGAGAAATCAGTTTAGAGGTCAACAAGGGCGAAGTTTTAGTGATTATGGGTCCATCCGGCTCGGGAAAATCTACCTTTATTCGTACCTTTAATGCTCTAGAATCCTATCAAAAAGGTCAAATAATTATAGACGGGATCATCCTTTCCCATGATCTGAAAAACATTGAAACTATCCGCCAAGAAGTCGGTATGGTGTTTCAACAATTTAATCTGTTTCCCCATCTCACCGTTTTAGACAATATTACCCTAGCACCGATTTGGGTTCGAGGCTCTAAGCATCCCCAAGCCGAAGCCCTAGCTATGCAGTTGTTAGAAAAGGTGGGTATCTTAGAACAAGCTCATAAGTACCCCCAGCAATTATCCGGAGGACAACAACAAAGGGTAGCTATAGCCCGAGCCTTGGCAATGCAGCCAAAAATCATGTTATTTGACGAACCCACCTCGTCTTTAGATCCAGAAATGGTTAGGGAAGTACTGGATACCATGAAAACCCTAGCCCAATCGGGAATAACCATGGTATGCGTTACCCATGAAGTCGGCTTTGCGCGGGAAGTGGCCGATCGCATTGTCTTTATGGATGAGGGAAAAATCCTGGAAATTGCTCCTCCTGATCTCTTCTTTAATCATACAAAAGCCCAAAGAACCCAACAGTTCCTCTCACAAATCCTTTAACAGCCTTTTTCAGAATAATGAGGTGCACTTGTTCTTGCCGACCGCCTCAAAGCGACAATCTCTGTACCTCACTAATATGATACCAAATCCGCTTAGGTAAATATATTATCGTGAAGGCTAGGCAGGAGGCAGGAGGCAGGAGGCAGGAGAAGAATAACTATGGTATTAAAACAGGATTTAGTATGAGAAGTGCATAAACTCCGTCAACTTGTTGACCAGAACAGGATTCCGCCATCCCTTCGCCCCCTCTTCTTGGATAATCGCCAAGGCCTTTTCTGGATCAAGACAATCCTTATGGGGACGCTTGCTAGTCAGAGCCACATAAATATCCAAAATTTGGAAAACCTGAGCCAGCCAAGGAATTTCCCCCTGGGTTAACCCGTCAGGATAACCGGTTCCATCCCAACGTTCATGGTGATGGCGAATAATCGGCAGTACACCGCGACGATTAGGAAGGGCTTGACAGATTTCTTCCCCAATCAAAACGTGCTGTTCTAGGATCGCCTTTTCTTCGGCATTTAATGTCCCTTTTTTGAGCATAATTTCATCTGGAATGCCTACCGTACCGATATCATGGAGATAGGCGGCATAGCGCAAATTCTGCAACTCCAAAGGCGATAGACCCAAATAATTGCCAAAGGATTGTAATAAGTTGGCCAGTCTGGTGCAGGAATTGCCATTTTCCGGATAACGGTTATCTATGGCCTTGGCTATGGCAAAGATCACCTGTTCAATCTGATCTAATCCTTCCGTCAAGCGTTTTTGTTCAATTAAAGACTTGACCCGGTTGGAGAGTTCTAAACGATTCAGGGGCTTGATTAAAATATCATCTCCCCCAGCCCGATGACAGCGATCGCGCAGTTGACTTTCATTACTGACGGTCATCAAAATAATCGGAATGCAACGGGTTATTTCCTCAGCTTTTAGGGTTCGACAGAGGTTTAATCCCTCTAACTTAGGTGTGACAATATCTAGAAGAATTAAATCTGGTTTATAGTCCACAATCTGACTAATTAGCTCCAGATTTTCTTCCTCGGCCATGTCTAAAACCTCATAGCCATCTAGATGGAGTAACTCCTTAGCTAGAGTCCGACTATCACCATGATTATCAATTACTAATACCCTAGCCTGATCCGTACTAACAACCTTGTTCATTCGCTGATCCACACTTGCGAGAATCTACTGAAGATTTCCTTCAGTTAACTTTCCGTCCTACTACTATATTAACTATGAACAATAGTACCTAATCTTGAAATCAGTACATATACTGAATTAGATAGGCAAACTAGAAGCAGAATCCTGACTTCCCGTACTGGGCATTGCGCCAGAATAAATCAAACCCCTGGCAGCATCTAGGGTAATAATCGCGCCCTCCCTCAACGAACGAGTAGCACCCTTAACGCCAATAATCACAGGAATATTTAACTTGGCTCCAATCACCGAAGCATGACCTTTGGGATTATCATCTTCCGTAATGATACCTGCCGCGATGCGCATGACTTCGACAAATTCGGCGCTGGTTTCTGGAACTACTAAAATTTCCCCGGCACTAAAAGTACCCAGATCCCGCGCTTTTTGTGCCACCCTGCCAGGACCTGTGGCCACCCCTTGTCCTAGCCCGATTCCCTTACCCAAGGTAGCCTTAACAATCTCCACCTTGATCAAATCCGTCGAGCCCGCTACCCCCAAAAGAGTTCCCGCAGTCATTACCACCAAATCTCCACCGAATAGCAATTCCTTCTCTTGAGCCACATTCAAAGCCGCCTGGAAGGTTTGACTGGTAGAAGGTAAATCTAGAACCATTAAAGGATTAACACCCCAAACTAACTGTAACTGCTGCGCCACTTCCCGATGGGGTGTCACGGCTAAAATCGGGGTCTGGGGGCGAAATTTAGAAACATTGCGGGCGGTGGAACCAGTTTTCGTGAGGGTCATAATCGCGGCGGCATTTAGTTCTTGGGCAATCTGACTAACTGCGGCGGAAATAGCATTAGGAATGGATTGGCGGGGTTTTTTCTGCCTTTGAATACTGATATTCTCCTCTTCAATTCTCTCCGCAATACGAGCCATAGTCGCCACTGCTTCTACGGGATATTTGCCGACGGCGGTTTCATTGGAGAGCATGACGGCATCGGTGCCATCAATAATGGCATTAGCTACATCGGAAACCTCCGCGCGGGTAGGACGAGGATTATTCGCCATACTGTCTAGCATTTGTGTCGCGGTAATCACCGGAATACCCAGTTGATTAGCGGTATTAATCAATCTTTTTTGTAAAATCGGCACATCTTCGGCGGGTAGTTCTACGCCTAAATCCCCTCGGGCCACCATAACTCCATTACACAGAGATAAAATCGCCTCCATTTCCTCGATCGCCTCATGTTTTTCAATTTTGGCAATCACTGGAGTACTATTTCCCGTACTAGCAATTAAATCCTTAATCTCTAGAATATCTTGGGGATTGCGGACAAAACTCAAGGCCACCCAGTCCACTTTTTGCCGTAGTCCAAACATTAAATCTTCCTTATCTTTATCGGTCATAGCCTTCACCGACAGATACACCCCTGGAAAGTTAACCCCCTTATTACTAGAAAGGGGACCGCCATCCACTACCCGACAGTACAAATCCCGATTGGCTCGATCTACTTTTTCCACGAGCATTTCCACACGACCATCATCTAGCAAAATGCGAGATTGTTCGGGGACTTCATCGGCTAGATACTCATAGCTAACATAACCGACTTCTTGGGTACATTCTACCTTGCGACTGGTAATAATATATGGATCTCCAGGATTGAGGGTAATGAACCCTGATTTAAACACCCCTAAGCGAATTTTTGGACCCTGTAAATCCTGCAAAATCCCGACGGGTTGGTTCAGTTCAAAGGCTGTCTGACGAATGAGACTGATGCCCTGATGATGGTACTCATGGGTTCCGTGGGAAAAATTGAGGCGGAAGGTAGAAACTCCGGCTTGGATCAATTGACGGATGACCTCTTTACTCTG
The DNA here is from genome assembly GCA_040398185.1 of Microcystaceae cyanobacterium. Lineage (GTDB taxonomy): Bacteria > Cyanobacteriota > Cyanobacteriia > Cyanobacteriales > Microcystaceae > JBBAUO01. The sequence continues at coordinate 14,778 of JBBAUO010000018.1, forward strand.
AGTCGCAGGTCCTAGGGTGGCAACAATTTTAGTTCGTCGAGCAAATTTCGGAGATCGCATATTGAAGATGTGGGGTTAAAAATAGACGAAAAGTTATAATACAAGACTACGCTATATTTTGACTAGATTGACTGCCATAAATTTTTGATTAGGATCTATACCCAACCCCAAAAAGCTCTCCACTGGCTGAGGCGCTATCAAAATCTTCGTCCTCAGTTCCTCTGCATTTTAGGCTTTACTGACACTGCTCTAATTGCTAATATTTCCGCCGCAGGAGCCACCCCTGATGCTCGTCTGACCACGGCCCTTGCTGATGGGGAATTTCTCACTCAAGGAGTTTCTCCCCATCCTACCCATCCCCTACCGCCTCTGACGATGGGTATTTCTCCCGTTTATATTACGCGGGCTGTCGTTGAGGGCTGTCAATTACCCGTCTTACTTTTCAATGCCGGTTTACGTCAATCTCCCTCCTTTCCCTGCATTGATCTCCAAGGACAGCCCGCCCGATGTCTGACTTCAGGGCAAGCCTTACCCCTAGCGGTAGTTCAACATCTATTCGAGCAGGGCTTGCAATGGGGCCAAAAGCTCGCTCTTACCCACCGAGACAGTTATTTGATTATCGGGGAATGTGTAGTCGGTGGCACAACCACGGCTCTAGCTGTTTTGACCGCTCTAGGTATTAATGCCCAAGGCAAGGTCAACAGTAGTCATCCTCTCTGTAATCATCAGCAAAAACGGGATTTGGTAGAGCAGGGATTAGCCCAGGCCCCATCCTTGTCTCATCCCCTAGAAATCCTCGCCGCCGTGGGAGACCCCATGCAGATAGTCGCCTCTGGTATGGCGATCGCCGCTAGTGCTTCCCTCGGTGTTCTTTTAGCCGGGGGAACCCAAATGCTGGCGGTTTACGCCCTGGCCCAAGCTTTGAGTCAAAATCTCGGACTAGGGGTTAATTGGGATAATATTCTCGTCGGTACCACCCGTTGGGTAGCTGAAGATCCTAGCGCCGATACTGTTGGTTTAGCGAGTTTATTGGCAGATGTTCCTCTCCTGGCTACGGAGCTAAATTTCACAGACTCCTGTTACCCACAACTACAACTCTATGAGAGGGGATTTGTCAAGGAAGGTGTGGGGGCGGGGGGCTCGGCGATCGCCGCTTCTCTCTATCAAGGTTGGACTAATCAAAAATTACTCACCGCCATTGAGGAACTTGTTTCTAAAAGTTAAAATGAGGATTTCCTCCTACCCAACTGAACAGCTTAAGGTTACTTGTTCATTGAGTAAACTGGGAGCTTCTAAATCAACAGATTGAAACGGTTGATAGTAATCTTGGGGATCTAAGGTCAGACCAAAGGCCAAAAAACAGGAGCTTAGGGTTTTTTTATCGACATTGTTATCACCAGCAAAAACTTTAGTTAAAGTATCAATACTGATTTTAGTTCGCCCACTTAACTCTTCCAGGGTAAGACGATTACCTCTCTTTTCTTGGTATTCAACTTCAGCTTTTGCCCGTTGTAGTTTCTGCCGACCTTGACTTGACAAAATCACACCGCGTCTGCGTCTTTGTCTCTTATCCGATTGATAATTTTTTAGTAACTCTAATGGTACAAATTCCGAGGCTTTAGCTGTTGCAATAGATCGCTCCCTTAAATCCAGGTAATGAGTTGCTTGATAGCAATCTTGGGGATCTAAAGTCAACCCAAAGGCGCTAAAGCAGGATTTTAGGGTGGCTTTGTCTACATTCCTATTACCCGCAAATACCTTTGCTAAAGTGTCAATACTGATTTGGGTGCGCTCACTCAACTCTTCTAGGGTAAAGCGATCGCCCTGATTTTCCAGTTTTTCCGCCAAATTTCTAGCATTTTCTAGTTTTTGTAGCCCGATATCCGAGAGCATCATACCGCGTTGACGCTGTTGTTTCTGAGGATTATCACAATACTCATGTACTGCCATCGTTTTTAGATTCCTGAATAAACCTGCTCATAAAAATATCAGGGGTTTTATTCGGGATTCTGAGAGATCAGCAAACCTCGTACAATAATAGGGAACAAAAACCATAGTGAAAGTCCAGATGATTCATCAAGCGCCAGCCGGGGCACGGGATTTACTACCCCTCGAAGTAGTACAAAAAGGGTGGATCAATGATCGTTTACAGGCCATTTTTCAGAGTTGGGGCTATCAACGCATTGTCACTTCCACCATTGAACGATTAGACACCCTCATCGCCGGGGAAGCTATTGATCCCAAAACTGTACTACAATTGCAGCCTACCGCCGAGGGAATTTTCGGTTTACGCCCCGAGTTAACCGCCTCCATTGCTCGTACCGCCGTCACCCGCTTAACGGATAGTAGCCATCCCCAACGCATTTGTTATCGTGCTAATGTTTTTCGTAAGCCGCCGAGTGCTTACCATGGACGACAGTTAGAATTTTATCAAGCAGGGGTAGAATTACTCTTTGCAGGGGGCGTGTTAGCGGATGCAGAAATTATCCTACTGCTCGCAGATTGTCTCGAAAAGCTAGAGATTCCCCAATGGCATTTGATTCTAGGGGAAGCAGGTTTAACTCGTTCCCTATTAGCAGCTTTTCCCGAGCATCTCCGTCAACAAGTTCGCCATTGTTTGGCTTATCTGGATTACGTCACCCTAGAAAATCTTGCCTATCCCACCCCGGCCCTAGCATCAAGGGCTAAAAAACTCTTTAATTTGCGGGGTAAACCCCATCAGGTAATCGAAGCATTACTCTCTTTGGAATTAGAGCCTGAAGCCCAATTAGCCGTGGGTAATCTCAAATCCTTAGTAGAATTGCTCCAGGATAATTCTTTACCCCTGACTTTGGATCTGAGTTTGGTACAAACCTTTGACTACTACACGGGTATCGTTTTTCAAGTCGCCAGCCCTAGGGGAAATAATCTCGGCATTTTAGGCCAAGGTGGACGCTACGATCAATTATTGTCGGTGTATCATCCCCAAAATCTTTCCTTCCCTGGTATCGGTTTTTCTCTTAATATCGAGGAGTTATACAATGCTCTACTCCCTACCTCGGTTTTACCCCAAGCCATTCCCCCGTTGGATTATCTAATCGTTCCCCAAACAACCCAAGTACAAAAACAAGCTCTGCACTATGCCCAAAATCTCAGAAATAGTAACCCTAGCTTGCGTGTAGCTCTAGATTTAGAGCCAAGGGAATCCGCAAAAATCTCAGACTATGGGCGTAGCAAACACCTAGTTTGGATTACCCCCGCAGGTGAGGCAATTATCGAAGAATCTTAAATCCATGCCAGTTGATGTTTGGCTCTGGGAATCTGTTTACCTAGAGTTAACTCGGTGCCTTGATAATTCCAATGAACCCGATCAAAAACCTGATAGAGAATCGACAAACCGCGACCATTTTCCGATTCTTCAGGAGGTAAGTCGGGACAATTGGGATGATCGTAAACAGACTCAGGAGCGCAAAAGCCTAAACCCTCGTCTGAAATAACCCAAATGTATCCTTCTCTAGTAATGGAAAACTTGACAACAACTGTCTTGGTGGGGTCCAAATTATTTCCATGCTTGGCAGCATTAACTAGGGCCTCTTGTAACCCCAGACGAATCTCTGATTTTAATTCGTGGGGAATGGTTGTCAAGAGCAGATCCAAAACCGGGTATAGATAAAGGGTCGAAGCGAAGCTCAGTGTACTCCAATTCCGCTTAGGGGAAGGCAAGGCGATAGCAATCACGGGCTTTACCTCTAGGGTTTTCAATGATAGTCGTTTAAAGGGAACTAAGACAAAGTTGTTTTAGTTTGTTACCTAGGTACTTCTTTCGTGTTTGAGAGCTTAAATATTAGTCGATTTTTTAGAGGAGGAGTTGGCCATCGCTTTGAAAACAATTATTGTTCGGCTATGTCTTAAATGATCATATCACATTTGGGTCGCTCTGGCGCAGAAACGCTGCCGATTCCAGGTGTACGGTTTGGGGGAAAAAGTCGATAGGTTGCACTAAATCTAGGAAATAATCACCTTTTTGACACATATATTGGAGATCCCGGGCTAAAGTTGCCCCCTGGCAACTGATATAGACAATTTGTTTGGGTTTTAGCCGTAATATGGTATCCAAAACTAGGGGATTACAGCCCTTGCGGGGTGGATCGATGAGGATAATGTCGGGACTGACATCAAGCTGAGGGAGGATATTTTCCACCGTGCCCTCTAGGAAGGTGATGTTATTGATTTGATTAATTTTGGCATTATTTTGAGCCTGGGCTAAGGATGCTGTCTGGGACTCAATACCAAAGACGTGATGGACTTGTTTGGCTAAGGGTAAAGTAAAAGTACCAATGCCACAATAGGCATCAATGAGGGTTTCATTTCCTTGTAGGTTTAGCTGTTCGACAATAAACCCTAACAGGGCTTCTGCTGCTTCCGTATTAACTTGGAAAAAAGTATCCGCAGCCAGATGGTAGGTTAAACCAGCAAAAATCTCCCGCAGGTAGGGTTGTCCGGCAATGGTTCGGGTTTGCGTCCCAAAAATAACGTTACTTTTTTGCGGATTGTAGTTGAGAGCGACACCCACTACATCGGGATATCTTTCTAACCAAACCTGAGCCATGGCTTGCAAACCTTGGACTTCTTCATCTTTACTAATTAGAGTCAGTAAAATTTCCCCAGTACGGCGGCCTATCCTCAAAGCCAGATGGCGTAATTTACCTTGATGCTTTTCTTCATTGTAGATAGACCAGCCTTGCTCGCCAATATCCTCTTTAATTGTCGCTAAAAGCGGATTTAAGCGGACATCCTGCACAGGGCATTGGTTGAGGTTGATAATTTGATGACTGCGGGAACGGTAATAACCCGCCTGTACACCGCCTGTTGCCGATCGCCTTAGGGGATAGGTAGCCTTATTGCGATAGCCTAGGGGGGAGGTAGTGGGCAGTAGGGGCGCAACGGGGGGATCGCTAAAACCACCAATGCGTTTGAGGGTTTCTGTAATTTGCTGGAATTTGACTTGGCTTTGATAGGAGTCTTCGATATGTTGCCACTGACAACCACCACATTTATCCGCCACAATGCAACGGGCGCGAAGGCGATGGGGAGAGGGGGAGAGTATTTCTAAGAGTTTCCCCTCGGCGTAGTGACGGAAGGAGCGATCAATGCGGACTAAAACGCGATCGCCCGTCACCGTATCGGCCACAAAAACCACCTGTCCTTGGTAACGTCCTACCCCCTCGCCCGTTTGATTGAGATCGGTGATCTCCAGTTCAATGCGTGAGCCTTGCTGCATAAAATCTATAACCTGAGAATATTACTATATTAATGATCAAATGGTGGATCAATTCCGATAAGATGGAAAATACTGACTAAAAAAGGAAGTGGTAAACCCGCCCTGCTTCCTACTCTTGTCGTTGATAACAAGAGGATTAGTGCGGAATATCCCCATGAAAGCAAAATGAACCCAGAAACTAAACTAAACGAAGCCATCTTTCAAAAAGTCCAAGATATCGTGGTGGAACAACTGTCCGTCAACAAGGAGGAGGTGAAAGCTGAATCCAGTTTTGCCAACGATTTGGGAGCAGACTCCCTAGATACAGTAGAACTGGTAATGGCCTTGGAAGAAGCATTTGATATTGAAATTCCCGATGAAGCAGCCGAACAAATTGATACGGTGGAAAAAGCAGTAAAATACATCAACGAAAAAGTAGGAGCAACCGCTTAAAACTGGGATTGATTGGACTTTTCCCTCTCCTCCCTCTGCATTCTGTAAGAAAAATTAGGACGAACATGGAATTAAAACGGGTAGTAGTAACGGGATTAGGTGCAGTTACCCCCCTAGGCAATAATTTACAAGACTACTGGCAAGGGTTAATAAATGGACGGAGCGGCATTGGCCCTATCACTTTGTTTGATGCGTCAAAGCACGTTTGCCAGATTGGAGGGGAAGTCAAAGGATTTGATCCCCATGATTATCTAGATCGCAAGGAAGCCAAACGGATTGATCGCTTTGCCCAGTTTGCGATCGCCGCCAGCCAGCAAGCCCTAACGGATGCCCAATTTGTGATTAATGACCTGAATGCAGAAGAGGTAGGAGTCATCATTGGTACGGGAGTGGGAGGATTAAAGGTCTTAGAAGATCAGCATGAAATCCTTATGACCAAAGGAGCAACTCGATGTAGTCCTTTTATGATTCCCATGATGATTGCGAATATGGCGGCGGGCTTGACAGCCATTCATACAGGAGCAAGAGGTCCGAACACCTGTCCAGTAACGGCCTGCGCGGCGGGTTCCAATGCCATCGGCGATGCCTTTCGTCTCCTCCAGAGGGGCTACGCTAAAGCCATGCTCTGTGGGGGAACGGAGGCGGCCATAACCCCTCTATCCTACGGGGGATTTAGTTCGGCCAAGGCCCTTTCTACCCGCAACCAGGAACCAGCCCGGGCTAGTCGTCCCTTTGATCGAGATCGAGATGGTTTTGTTATGGGAGAAGGTTCCGGAATTTTACTCCTAGAAGACCTAGAATCAGCCCAGGGGCGAGGAGCGAAAATCTACGGGGAAATAGTTGGCTACGGGATGACCTGTGATGCCTACCATATTACCTCCCCCGTACCTGGAGGACTAGGAGCGGCCCGAGCTATTGAACTAGCCCTCCAAGACGCTCAGTTATTGCCCGAGCAAATCAGTTATATTAATGCCCATGGCACCAGCACCCCCGCTAATGACCCGACGGAAACCCAGGCAATTAAAAAAGCCCTCGGAGCTTGGGCTTATAGAGTACCAATTAGTTCGACGAAATCCATGACCGGTCATTTGCTGGGAGGATCAGGGGGAATAGAGGCTGTGGCTGCAGTTATGGCTATTACCTCTAATCAAATTCCCCCAACTATTAATCTGGATAACCCCGATCCCCTCTGCGATCTCGATTATGTTCCTCACCAGAGTCGTTTGTTACCCGTGGAAGTAGCTCTGTCTAACTCCTTTGGCTTCGGGGGACATAACGTAACCTTAGCTTTTAAAAAATATCAATAACTTCCCCCATGATCCCAAAAATGGGATGATGGTTGGTAATACTTGTTCTTTAAATCCTTGTCCTGACTCTAAGAAAAATTATGGTTGTTGCCCCCCAGTCCCTTGACAAGTCATGCGTTAATGCCATCCGCTTTTTGGCGATCGATGCCGTGGAAAAAGCCAAATCAGGACACCCCGGTTTACCCATGGGAGCCGCCCCCATGGCCTTTGTTCTCTGGGATCGCTTCCTGCGCTTTAACCCCAAAAATCCCCAATGGCTCAACCGCGATCGCTTTGTTCTCTCTGCTGGCCACGGTTGTATGTTACAGTACGCCCTCATGTATTTAACGGGCTACGACAGCGTCAGCCTTGAGGATATTCAGCAATTCCGTCAATGGAAATCCCAAACCCCAGGACACCCTGAGAATTTTGTCACCAAAGGGGTAGAAGTGACCACAGGACCCCTCGGACAAGGTATCGCCAATGGGGTCGGATTAGCCTTAGCTGAAGCCCATTTAGCGGCTAAATTTAATAAGCCCGATTTGAAATTAATTGACCATTACACCTACGTTATCCTTGGGGATGGTTGTAATATGGAAGGAATTTCTGGGGAGGCTTGTTCTTTGGCTGGTCACTGGGGACTCGGTAAATTAATCGCTCTCTACGATGATAACCATATTTCCATTGATGGCTCCACGGATATTGCCTTTACTGAAGATGTTTCTAAACGCTTTGAGGCCTACAACTGGCACGTTCAGCACGTTGAGGATGGCAACCAGGATCTAGAAGCTATTGCCCGCGCCATTGCCGCAGCTAAAGCCGTTACTGATCGACCCTCTTTAATTAAAGTCACCACCACTATCGGTTATGGTTCTCCTAATAAGGCTGGTAGTGCCGATGCCCATGGCTCCGTTTTAGGGGCTGCGGAAATTGCCTTAACCCGCCAAAATCTAGAATGGGCTTACGATCCCTTCGTGATCCCCGATGATACCCTTGCTCATTTCCGCAAAGCCGTAGATCGCGGGGCCAAGGCTGAGGATGAATGGACAAAACTCTGGCAAGATTACCAAACTAAGTATCCTGCTGATGCTGCTCTCTTAGAACGTTTAACCCGTGGAGCCTTACCAGTCGGCTGGGACAAAGTTTTACCTACCTATACCCCAGAAGATAAAGCCCTCGCTACCCGTAAACATTCGGAAATCTGTCTAAATGCGATCGCCTCTGTCTTGCCTGAATTGATCGGTGGCTCTGCGGATCTGACCCATTCCAACTATACGGAACTCCACGGTATCGGTGACTTCCAAAAAGGTCAGTATCAGGAAAGAAATGTCCATTTTGGTGTGCGGGAACACGCCATGGGCGCGATTTGCAATGCCATTGCCCTCCATGGCTCGGGTTTAATTCCCTACGGCGCTACCTTCTTGGTCTTCACCGACTATATGCGGAATGCTATCCGTTTATCGGCCTTGTCAGAAGCCAGAGTGATTTGGGTAATGACCCATGATTCTATCGCCCTAGGGGAAGATGGACCAACTCACCAACCCGTTGAGCATATCGCCTCTTTACGGATGATCCCCAATCTCCTCGTCATTCGTCCCGCCGATGGTAATGAAACCTCGGGTGCTTACAAAATTGCCCTAGAAAACCCTCATCGTCCCACTCTGCTGGCACTTTCTCGCCAAAACCTCCCTAACCTGCCCACCAGTTCCATTGATGTCGTGGCTAAGGGTGCTTACATTCTCAGTGATAGCCCAGGTACCCCTGATCTGATTTTAATCGGTACGGGGGGAGAAATCTCCCTCTGTGTGCAAGCTGCTGAAAAGTTAAGAGCAGCCGGTATTAAAGTTCGTGTTGTCTCTATGCCCTGTTGGGAACTCTTTGAAGAAACCGATGCGGACTATAAGGAATCCGTACTGCCCAAGGCGGTTAAAAAACGGTTGTCTGTGGAAGCCGGAACCAGCTTCGGCTGGCAACGCTATACCACCGATGAGGGTGACTCCCTCAGTGTGGATACCTTTGGGGCTTCGGCACCAGGGGGCGTTATTTTAGAGAAATTTGGCTTCACGGTCGACAATGTCGTCGCTAAGGCTAAGGCTTTACTGGAATAGACATTTTTACTCAAAAATTTCAGTATTGGACCCCTACATTGAGAATCTCTCTGTGGGGGTTTTGATTACTGAGCAACAGATGTAGTATTTTATACACCTTGCTTGCGGAGGCTGAAATCTTTTTAGTCTGATACTCTATAAGCACTATTGATTTTCACACCGCACAAGGGAGGCAATGGGTAAAATCTCCTAGGGAGGATTCGGTTATTGCTCCAGCTTTCAGTGATTAAGCGCACATCAACCCCATTCCTTTTGGAGCATGATGGTAAGTACAGAGTTCCTCAAGAGATTGGCATAAAAACTGACTCTTTCGATGAGTACCCTATAGAACAGTTGAGGATTTAGATTATGGGCATGATAAATGTTACGGACTATACAGTAAAACAGATAATTTTTTGTAAGTGGGTTGATTCCGCCAAGGTGCCAGGCTCCCCCAGGACCGGTTGGTTAAGCCCCCTGCGCCATTGGATTGATGGCATTGAAGTCCAAGACGCTAATTTAGCCCATCGCATTTGCCGATTGATTCCTTCTCAATGCCCCTTTGCCAGGCAAATTAAACTCTTTGGGCGGGTTGTCTTGACTATTCCGCCCCTATGCGAACTCAATCCTATCTACGATGAATTGGTGGGGCTACGTTTTCGGGCTATGTCCTATCTGGCGGATCAATGTGGTGAAGATGTCAGCAGTTATTGCTAAGATAGAAAAGTAGTATCTTTGTTTTGTTTCATGGCAATTATTGCACTCAAAGCCTGGTATCTAGAACAGTATGCACCGATTCGAGAAGTAGTAAAGCGTCCCCACGATCTTCGTTTGAGTCGCAATAGTTTGCTAAAGTCCGGTCTGCGGGCAGACTTTTTAGAAGATAGTTCCGAGGTAAAAGGCTCGCGCTGGTTTGAGCGTTACCTCGAAGGCGAGATGGTAGAATTTTACATAGAAGGGAGCGGTGGCTATGGAATCGCCAATATTGACCTTATTTCCCACGAAATTTATTTTAATAAGCGAGAGATCAGCGCCTGGTTAGATCCTGTTATCTTCCTTTCGGGGCAGAATCAATACCCTTCGTCCACTGAGTCCCTACAAGGGGTTATCGAAGCTAGTTTAGAGCAGTTTAACCAGAAATCTCGTATCCCCCTCGGTCTTGCTTTTTTACCCCGTCTGGAGGATGCTCCCCTGCGTCTGAGTGATAGCCAATTTCGTCAGATTAAAAAGAGTTTACTATTTATCGCCGACACTACCCCCATTCACCAAATGGGAGAACAGTTACTCCTCGGTCCCTCCGTATGTGTAGAATTGGGTTACGCGGTTCAAACGAAACAGGCAGGTCAAATTTTGCTAGTTTCTCAACAACGTCCCCAGTTATCAGGACAGATTCCCTTTGCTCTCCCCCAGCATCAGCAACTTAGTTTTGCCGATGTTTCTGAATTACAGACGGTTTTCCCCCCCCTGCTGGCGGCTTTACTACAACGCTTTAATTTGATTTATGAATGATTCTAATCTAACCCCTCCCCCAGATCAGGAAAAAGTTACACCAGGGCGCTGTCTTCTGGGCTCTGCCATCTCTGCGGCTCTGGGTTTTGGTGTTTATTCCCTGAGTAAAGCGATCGCCGTTAGTTTCGCCCATACTCCAGTCACCTCTGATAATCCCCTAGTAATTAGGATCACTGTCGCCGTCAGAACCTTAGTTTTAGGGGTGTCTTCCTTAGCTACCTTTGTTTTAGGGTTTGTCGCCCTGGGTCTAATTTTGTTAGCAATTCAGCTAATAGTTCAGGGGATCTCCAAAAAATCCACCTCCGAACCCTAAATGAGGCAACTGGTATCCAGACGCGATATACTCGCTTTCGGAGGATAATGTTAGTAAAAAAAATCATGGTAGCGGTAGCAATTCTCGCCGCAGGGCGCGGCACTCGCATGAAGTCCAATTTACCTAAGGTTTTACATACCCTAGGCGGGCGATCGCTGCTGGAGCGAGTTCTAGATAGTTGTCAACGGATTGAACCCCAACGACGTTTAGTTATAGTTGGCTATCAATCCGAGCAAGTGCAACAAGCTCTTAGTCATCAGCCGGGGTTAGAATTTATTGAACAAGTCGAACAACTGGGAACGGGCCATGCTGTGCAACAAGTTCTTCCCCATTTAGCCGATTTTCAGGGAGATCTATTGGTTTTAAACGGGGATGTACCCCTACTAAGGGAGGAAACCCTCGTCAATCTTCTGCAAACCCATCAGAATAATGGCAATGCGGCAACCCTATTAACCGCACACCTCCCCCAACCCCAAGGCTATGGTCGGGTTTTTTGTGATGGCAATAATTTGGTGACGCAAATTGTTGAAGACAGAGATTGTAATGCCGCTCAAAAGCAAAATCATCGTATTAATGCGGGGATATATTGCTTTAATTGGCCAAAACTTGCGGAAATACTGCCCCAACTAAGCAACGAGAACGATCAAAAGGAATACTATCTCACCGATGTAGTCAAATATCTTCAGCCCGTTATGGCGGTGGATGTAGAAGACTATCTGGAAATTACAGGGATTAACGATCGCCGACAACTAGCCCAAGCCTACGATATTCTCCAACAAAGATTAAAAGATTACTGGATGAGTGCCGGGGTAACTCTCATCGCCCCTAATACCATTACCATTGATGATACGGTACAAATCAGCCCCGATGTGATTATTGAGCCCCAAACCCATCTGCGCGGCTATACCTCCATTGCCTCCGGTTGTCGCCTGGGCCCTGGTACTTTTATCGAAAACAGTACCCTCGGGGCCAATGTGACGGCTATCTATTCTGTGATCACAGATAGTCAAGTAGGAGATAGTTGCCGCCTCGGCCCCTACGCTCACCTACGGGGGGAAGTTAAACTCGAATCCCATTGTCGGATTGGCAATTTTGTGGAAATCAAAAAAAGCACCATCGGCACAAAAACCAATGTCGCCCATCTGTCCTATCTAGGAGATGCTACCCTAGGAGAACAGGTAAATGTGGGCGCGGGAACCATTACCGCTAATTATGATGGTGTGCAGAAACATCCCACCACCATCGGCAAAGGCACTAAGACTGGCGCGAATAGCGTTTTGGTGGCCCCCGTTACCCTCGGAGCCAATGTCACCATAGCGGCGGGTTCCGTGATTACTAAAGATGTACCCGATTGTGCTCTCGCCATCGCCCGCGAAAGACAAAGGGTGATCGAAGGTTGGTCAGATAAACCCTCAAATTAAACAGCATCAATGGGCAAAAAAGCAGCAATTATCGGAATCGGCCGCTCGGGAATCGCCGCAGCTAGGCTTCTTAACCAGTCGGGATGGCAGGTGCAAATAAGCGATCGCGCTAACTCAGATGCTCTCCTCAAGACCCGGGGGGAACTTTCCCACATAGGTATTGAGGTAGTTTTGGGGTGCGATCTTAGCCTTAACCCTGACTCTCTTCCCGATCTAATTGTGGTTAGCCCTGGGGTTCCCTGGGATCTGCCGGTTTTAATGGCGGCCCGTCAGCGCGGTATAGATACCCTAGGAGAGATGGAATTGGCCTGGCGTTTTCTGTCTAACTGTCCTTGGGTGGGTATTACGGGAACTAACGGTAAAACTACAACTACAGCCTTGACTGCGGCTATTTTTCAGGCCTCTGGACTGGATGCCCCTGCTTGCGGTAATATCGGCTATGCCGCTTGCGAATTAGCCCAAAAACCTCAACCCGATTGGATTATCGCGGAAATTAGCAGCTATCAGCTAGAATCTTCCCCGACTCTAGCCCCGCGCCTGGGGATTTGGACTACCTTCACTCCCGATCACCTCGCTCGTCATCAAACTTTGGAAAATTATTATCAAATTAAGGCTTCTTTACTACAACGCTCTCGCTATCAAATTTTCAATGGCGATGATCCCTATCTCCGTCAACGAGGGGTGAAGGACTGGAAAAATGCCCATTGGACCTCTATTACGGGCAAGGAGGCTCTACCGGTTCCCCCGGAGCGCGGTATTTTTCTCCAGGATAATTGGGTAGTAGCTTTTGGAGAGTTGATCTTACCTGTTAATCTTTTTAAAATGGTAGGACTCCATAATCAGCAAAATCTGCTCATGGCGATCGGTGCGGCTCGCTTGGCAGGTATTGACAAAAATGCTATAGTCCAAGCTGTGGCTAGCTTTCCTGGGGTTCCCCATCGTCTGGAATATATAAATACCCTCCAAGGGGTGGATTTTATTAACGATAGCAAGGCTACTAATTATGATGCTGCTGAGGTGGGTTTGGCCTCCGTTAGTTCCCCTGTTATTCTCATCGCCGGGGGAGAAGCCAAGGAAGGAAATGATCAAGGCTGGTTAACTCAGATTCAAGCAAAAACCCTAGCCGTCTTGTTGATAGGTTCCGCGGCTCCTGTCTTTGCCCGGCGCTTACAGGAAATTGGTTATTCCGACTATTCTATTCTAGAAACCTTAGAGCAAGCAGTACCCCATGCTTGGCAATTAGCCCAGAAAAAAGGGGCTAAGGTCGTTCTTTTGTCCCCCGCCTGTGCTAGTTTTGACCAATATCAGAGTTTTGAGCACCGGGGCGATCATTTTCGCCAATTGTGCCTAAATTTAAGCTAGCCTATCGCTCTCAATATGTACGTATTATTATATAGCCATATTTAGTCATACTTTACACAAATCTTAAAATAGTATGATATTCTGTTATTCAACCTCTCCATAGATATTTACCTAACTGAGGATAGAGATGAATCAATCTAAGTTTATCCAGAAACTTTTTACCCTGGGGGTATTAATAATTAGTTTATTGCTAATTTATCCGAATAATGCCTTTGCCCATCGTCCCCACGATGTTATTGATACTATTGCTATTTCCCCAACCTATGAACAAGATAAAACCGTCTTTATTGTCGTCCGAGGTATGCTTATGCGCTCCACCGATGGGGGGCAACATTGGCAGAGAATTACAGGAGGATTAGATAATCAAGGAGATCCTAACTATGTAGCTATTTCTTCCCAAAAAGCCTCTACTCTCTACCTGTCAACCCCCCTAGATGGAATTTATAAGTCTGAAGATGCAGGGACTTCCTGGAGAAAAATTAATGAAGGTATTGATGATCTACATATTAAACGATTAGCTATTTCTCCCCAATCCTCAGATATAGTCCTAGCCGCAGCCCGGGATCATAAACTTTACTATACAGAAAATGGTGGCAAAAATTGGCAGTCTGTCCTCAGTATTCCTGGGGGAATCACCGCCCTAGACTTTTCTCCCACTAACCCTAGTCATCTGATTGCAGGGGATAATGAAGGTAACTTATATTTTTCTCAAACCAGTGGCAAGGAATGGCAGTCCATACCTAACAAAATGGGGGGTCAGGTAATTAGATCTCTGGCTTTTGCTCCCGACGGTAGTTGGTTTATCGGCACTAATGTTAAAGGAATTTTAAAAAGTTCTGATCAAGGCCTAACCTTAGAAGCTATTAATAAGGGAATTACCGATAAAAATATTGAAGATATTATTGTTTCGCCAAATTACCAAAACGATAGTACCGTCATGGCTTCCACTTGGGATGATGGGACTTTTATCAGCACCGACAAAGGAAAGACTTGGCAAAAGTCCTCTCAAGGCTTAACCAAAGATGCCCAAGCCGATACGCCGTCATATTCAGTCCCGCACTTCACTTATTTAAGGGCGAGCAATAGCTTTTCGGGGGATAAAACCCTTTATCTGGCAGGTTTTAACGGACTGTTTAAGTCTACCGATGGCGGTCAAAATTGGCGGGAACTCTATACTCTTTCCATCCGCGCTGTTACGGCTTTAGGAATTTCTCCAAATTATGCCCAAGATGGTAGTCTGGCGATCGGCACCTATGAAGGGGAGGCCTATCTCACAGAAGATCGAGGGAAAAGTTGGAAAAGTATCACTAATGGCCTAACTGTGGTTAAACATGGAGTTGATTTTGAGGATGTTGTCCTCGACAAACCTCAGATTATGACCTTCGATCCTCGGTTCTTTGATTTACAGTTTTCCCCCGGTTATAGTTCTGATAAAACCCTCTTTGCCTCGCTAATTTATCAATTTACTAAATCCACTAATAAGGGAAATTATTGGAATCGAG
Source organism: Microcystaceae cyanobacterium (assembly GCA_040398185.1). GTDB lineage: Bacteria > Cyanobacteriota > Cyanobacteriia > Cyanobacteriales > Microcystaceae > JBBAUO01. Next base: position 29,950 of record JBBAUO010000018.1, read on the forward strand.
TCGATCTAGATCAAAGGACTGGATGGCGGGATATTTTTATCGCGGTTTCTCCTGCTATTACTAAGGATAAAACTGTCTACTTAGGCGCTAAATATGGTGGTGAAATTTATCGTTCAAAGGATAACGGCAATCGTTTTACCAGGGTAGGTTCTGTTGCTCCTGGTGAAAATATTGTTTCCTTAGAAATTTCTCCTAACTTTGCTGAGGATAATACCCTCTACGTTACCACTCTGGTAGGAGTTCATAAATCCGTTGATGGAGGCGCGACTTGGACTCCATTAGTTAATAATATTTCCCTAGGAGATAAAAAAATTGCCTGGCGGAATTTAGCCATTTCACCCGATTATAAAACTGACCAAACTGTGATAGCTGGCACTAATTATGGGGTTTATAAATCTACTGATGCTGGTAAGAGTTGGACTCATTTAGCAAACAATGATCAGGAACAATATATGACAGATGCGGTAGCTATGTCTCCAGATTATGCCAAAGATCAAACCTTTATAGTTAGTGCGAGGGGTTTAGGTCTTATCAGGACGACTGATGGAGGAAAAACTTTTGTAGAAATCGGCAAAGACTTAAACCAACAAGGTCATCCTTGGCGGGGGATGGTGATGTCTACTTCTACCCCCATATTGTTTTCCCCTAACTACGCTACCGACAAAACTTTATACGGTTTTGGGACTAATGATACAGAGGTCTATAAATCCACCGACTCTGGCAATACGTGGGAGATTATCACAATTGATAAGCAATATAATTTAAGTGCAGACCTAACAATCAAAGGAAAAATAGCACGCTTATTGCTTCGCGTCTATCCCCTGATTAAGTTGATTTTAGCTGCCCTTATTGCTTTGTTGACCTATTGGCTAATCGGTTACTTGAAACTAGAAAGACTATTGCCTTTGAGTCGTATGCAAATCAGGGTTATTGGTACAATTATTACTTCTATTGTGGTATTAGTTGGTCTGTCGGCTGTAGTATAAATCAATTAATCTAGCCCCCATTTTTACCTGTTAAATAGTGGGGGTTTTTAGTAAATAAATGATTATAAGGTTGTACAGAACTTGGAAAGATATCCTAAACATTGGGTGAATTTATAATTAGTTGAATGGATAGCTTCAGGAGATATGACAATATTTAATTCCCTGTTTTTTCTAACAATACGCCCTGATTTAATATTTTCCTTAAAGTCCCCAACACTACGCATTCCGGTCGTTTTTAAGATTTTGTATTCTTCCGAAAATCCGACTTCAGTACCTAAAAAGTTCTGTAGTCCCTGAAAAACTAGCTCACTTTGGTTGATAATTTGATCGTGAGTAAGCAGTAAGGTTCGCTCTTTACTATTAATAATCTTACTATATCTTTCTAATTCTACAAGTCTCCCATTGTAGTATCTAACCGCATCATCTTCACTCCAATGGGGCTTTTGATCTAGCATACTGGCAACGGTTCTTTCTGGCTCTCTGACTAAAAAGATAACATAGAGATTTTCTGAAGTTAGAAAGTCTTCCTTAAGAAACTTATTCCCATGGAGGACTTTATCTAATATGTATTGATGATTCATTTTTAGGTTTTGCAGGTCATCAAATTTCCTAAATTCCTGACTTTGCCAATAAGCTTGATAAATAAGCCTCTTAAAATCTGCCTCTGAACTATACTGGATATGGGTTTCTCCATAACCAATAATTGCAGGATTGCTAATCAGCAAATGGGTTAACAAAGAAGACCCTGAGCGCATGTGACTCAAGATAAAAAGTATCTTATATTCTCCTGGCTTAAATAAAACCTGATAGGGTGAATTAGTCTGGTTAATCCGGAGGTGAAAATACTTTTGAACTAGATCATTTTTGTAAATTCTGATGGACTGTCTTAAGTCTTGAGTTTTGTTTTCCATATTTTCCCCATAAAAAATTATCTTGGTTAATTAATAGCAGGTGTTGTAAAAATTCACAAGGGGATCTCCATGGTTTTACCCGTTAAAGAAGATATTCGCGCTCCTTCAGCCACTTTCAATGCGTATAAACTCTGCTCGGCGGTTACATATAAGGGCTTTTCCTCGAACAGATGATCTAAAACAAGTTGGGTATCCTTGTTAAATAAACCTTGACGCTTTCCTACTTCGACGGGGATAGTTTCCTGAGGGCGGATAAGCTTACCTGTTTCCCCCTCAAAAAACAATACCCCCTGCTCACCATAGAGGGTAAAAGTTCGTTCGTTCTGCCAAAGTTTATCCCCTTTCCCGTAGGTAATCTGGGCAATCATGCCGTCAGAAAAACGCAATTGAGCATCGCACAAACAAGCAGTAAAAAAGTTAGGAATATCAGCATCCCAAAACTGACAATGACCAGATACAGAGACAACTTGACCGAAAAGATTAGTCCAGCGATGAATGCGAGATAGGGCTGCAATCAAAGGAAAGCCAAACATTTCTCGATTATAGCTCCAGCGCAGGGGTGCGGGAGATTGGGGCATAAGGGTACTATAGCGACCGTAGTAAACTTTGCCGATGGAAGGAAGATGATCAAGGATGGCTTGGTGAAGTCCACCTAAAAGTTCAATATGCTCAATGTGGAGTAATTTTCCCCTCTTTTGAGCTAAATCAAGGAGCGATTGACCAGCTTGGGCGGAAAACGCCAGGGGATACTCAACAATGACGTGCTTACCAGCTTCAAGGGCCGCACGGGTGAGCATTTCATGGTCTTGGTTGATAGTAGCTAGAACGATTAGGTCTAAATCAGGATGATTAACCAATTTTTGCCAAGAATCTAGGGGTGTCAGGTTATAGGCTTGGGCAAAGGATTGGCTATTGGCCTCGGTGTTGCCTGTGAAATAAAGGGGTTCGGTTCTGGTATCTGCCCTGAGAGCCTCAGCCCGTCTTTGAGCCGCATAACCTGTACCGATGATGCCAACTTTTAGGGGATTTTTTGCCATAACACTAACTCAAATTTGCGAAGGATTTTGGGTGACAACCACGTCAGGTAAGGGACGTTTGAGAAAGTAGAGCCAAATTAGACCGAAAATTCCCAGGAAAATTGCCACCAAACTGACCACCTGGGCTATTCTCAAGGGACCGAGCATTAAACTGTCCATGCGTAGTCCTTCAATCCAAAAGCGCCCCAGACTATAGGCGATAAAGTAAACGCAGGTGAGGGTACCGGCTTTAAAGCCTGAGCCTCGTTTTAGTCCCCAAAAAAATAGGTAGAGCAATAATCCCAATACAGAAAGATTCCAGAGGGATTCGTAGAGAAAAGTTGGATGAAAATAATCATAGCCTAAAACCTCAGGAGGACGATTACCTGGGGGAATAAATAATTTCCAAGGTAAATTAGTGGGTTTCCCGTAGGCTTCTGAATTGAAAAAATTACCCCATCTACCTATAGCTTGACCGAGGGCTAGGGAGGGAACGAGTAAATCCAACAATTTCCAGACAGAAATCCGATGAATGCGGGCAAAAACTGCCGCTGCCGTCAATCCCCCTAGGATTGCTCCGTGAATAGCTATACCCCCTTTCCAAATTGCGAGGATATCTTGGGGGCGTTGGGCATATTCGCGCCATTCAAAGAGAACGTAATAGAGCCGAGCCGAAGGAATCGCCGCTATTACTAGCCAGAAGACTAAATCTCCGATTAAGTCGGGATTTACCTGTCGGCGCTTGGCTAAATATTGGGATAAACTCAACCCTAAAATCACTGCTGTCGCAATTAAAAGACCATACCAACGGATGGCTAGAGGCCCGAGTTGGAAAATAATTGGGCCAGGAGATTGAAATTGAACGGCAAGCAACATATAGCGGTCCTATTTAAGTTTTTTCTTGACGGGTTATAAAAAATATGTTATGCTAAAAAACGATGTCTTTTTAGCGGATGTGGCGGAATTGGTAGACGCGCTAGATTTAGGTTCTAGTACCTTTGGTGCAAGAGTTCGAGTCTCTTCATCCGCATTACTCAAGAAGCTCGTTGCTTAAACATTTCTCGGAGAACTAGGGCAGGATCTAGGTACTGTCCCCCGTACATAATGCCCCAATGCAAATGGGGTCCTGTTGTGCGTCCAGTCATGCCCACCCGGGCAATCCGCGCCCCTACAGGAACGTCCTGGCCCACCCAGAGCAAAATGCCTCCAGATTGGTCTATTAGATAACGTCCTTTCTCTGTGGAGCCAACCGAACCCATAAGATGGCAATAAACATGAACCCAGTCCCCCGATTGGATTTTGATCATCGTACCACAGGCGCTCTGGTCAGATAATTCTACGATCCTACCCGTCCACCAATTGCGAACATAACTGCCCAAGGGAGCGGCTAAATCTAGTCCACTGTGGAACTGTTTACTACCATCTACGGGAGAAGCTCGATAGCCAAATCCGGATGTATAGGCTTGAAAATTTTCTACGGGAAAAGAGGCATAATCCCAAAGGTTTTGATTAATAGAGCTTTGTCGTTGTTGGGCGCGGACATCACTGGCTAAAGTAAGGAGGATGACTAGGGAAAAAAATAAAAGATAACGGGATAGGTGGGAACGAAGGGGGTTAAACCTACGCCCTAGGGATTTCAGGTTAAACATAACATAAAAAAATTGACTCGTTTCTAGCTTACGACTCCCTTGCTCCTTTTGTCACAAATCAAGATACAATCGGAGATCAATCCTACCAAAAAAGGGAAAATTTAAGTCCCGCCCATGCAAACCCCTAAAGTCTCCCAAGCCCCCAAAATTGTAGCAGTTGTGAACGGCAAAGGGGGAGTCGGTAAAACCACAACATCTGTAAATCTAGCAGCAATTTGGGGACAACACCAGTCGGTTTTGCTGGTTGACGCAGATCCCCAGGGTTCGGCAACTTGGTGGGTTGAACGCGCTGATGCGGGAATGGATTTTGACCTGACTCAAGAAACAAACTCCACACTTTTATCCCGACTGCGGAAAATTACAGATTATCAGCTAGTGGTTATTGATACTCCCCCGGCTCTCGGCTCTGATGTCCTACGAACGGTTTTACAAGCTGCTGATTATTTGGTTTTGCCGACTCCCCCCGCTCCTATGGATCTCAGTGCTCTCATTGAAACGGTAAAAAGTGCGGTTAAACCCCTGGGAATGCCCTATAGAGTCTTGCTAACTAAGGTAGATTCTCGGAGTCTTAAGGAAACCCTAGAAGCTCAAAATACTCTATTAGAATTGGGAATACCAGCTTGTCATGCTTTTATTCGAGCGTACAAAGCCCATGAACGGGCAGTTTTAGAGGGTGTTTCCATTGTCGAATGGCGGGGTAAAAATGCCCAGGAAGCCTCCGCTGATTATCGCCGCGCCGCTGAAGAACTAGAAAGAGACTGGAAGTAAGCATGATGACTAAGAAAAATCTCTCTGATTTGCTCAGACAAGAAACCGAAAAAGTATCCCCAGATAGTGAGTTGCCCAATCTTGAACAACAGGTTCAGTCCCTAGAATCTCAACTGAATCAAGCTCAAGATCATAATCTCGCTTTGGAAAAACAAATTCAAGCCCTAGAACAGGAGTTACGGGAACAACAGGAATTAGTCAAAAAACTTTACACTAATTTACAAACCCCCCAGACTAAATCGCTATCCACAAAAGTTCCAGAAAAAAAAGTCTCAAAAGCCCCTCTGTCCAAGGTTCGCGCCCATTCAATCCAACCTCGAAAGGAGACATCAGACCTGAGCCGTACCTCTAATAACCTGGGTTTGTCTAATCAAGATATTGGCTGGTTCGATTGATTCCCTAAACTTGATGTATGGAGGGGTATCTAAATTTGATAGAGTAGATCCCGATGGATAGGGGGTTACTTATCTTCCCTGACAACAAATTTACATTAAAGATTGACAAAGTGAGGTTGAAATGAGGTTTCGTGGTTTAATCGTAGCCTTTATAGCAATATGTCTCAGCATTTTAACGGCTTGTGGTGAAGCTCCGACGAATGTTAGCGTTGACGAATTGACCTATGATGAGATTTTAAATACAGGGTTAGCTAATAAATGTCAGCAAATCTCGGAATTTACTCGCGGCTCTATTCCCATTGAAGGCGGCGCATCCTACATCATTACCGATGTCTGTCTAGAACCCCAGGAATTTTTTGTGAAAGAAGAACCCGTTAATAAACGCGAAAAACCAGAATTTATTGCTGGTAAGCTCCTAACTCGCTCAACTACCAGTCTTGAGCAGATTAGTGGCACTATCGCCGTTGGACAAAATGGGATCTTGACTTTTACAGAAAATGATGGGATTGATTTTCAACCTGTTACTGTACAGTTACCTAGTGGTGAACAGGTTCCTTTCTTCTTTACCATGAAGGGATTCGTCGGCAAGGCTGAAGCCTCCCCTGGTACCGGCTCCTTGGCTATTAATAGTTCTACGGATTTTGAAGGAGACTTTAAAGTTCCTTCCTATCGCGGTTCTGCTTTCTTAGATCCTAAGGGTCGTGGTTTAGTGTCGGGTTATGATAATGCGGTAGCTCTCCCCGCGGGTGCTGATAGCAGTGACTTTTCTAAGGCTAATGTTAAAAAGACTCCTGTTCTCAAAGGCACGATGTCTCTACAAGTTACCCGAGTTGATGGCTCCACAGGGGAGCTTTCTGGTGTTTTTGAAAGTGTACAACCTTCTGATACTGATTTAGGTTCTAAAGAACCCGTGGATGTCAAAATTCGCGGTATTTTCTACGGAAGAATTGAGTCCAAGGTTTAATCTGCAGCAATGCGTCTAGGGTAATCAGACAAGCTCTGATTGCCTTTTTTGTGGATTTGTTACGATATTGTTACACAGTTAGGGTATGATGGGAGGATTAAATAAGCATTACTCTAGATAAGATGGCACCCCCTAAGGAAACTACCCTCTACCCCGCTCACCAACAGGTTAAGTACCTACACCTACAAGCAGAAATAGAAGTCCTCATTCAACAACTCCAAAGCCGCAAACAGCACCAGGATAAAACTATCTAAAAACCTATATTCTAGGGGGGATTTTCTATGATGAAAAGTCTGGCTAGAATCTGGATTGTCATCGCCATAGCTCACCCTCTGCCAGTTATCGCCCAAGAGGGCGCGCAGCTAGCTAGTTGTAGTTATTATCAAGGGGAAAAAGTCGTTAAGACAGATCCTTCTTGTATTGTTTATACGGTTATTGATAAGGGTAGCTATCAAGGGAAAATTTTTTGGCAAGATGAAACAATGATCACTCGATTTAGTGGTAATCTTAATGCTTCTTTGTCTAATTCTTTGGTAGACCAACGACCAGCAACTAGGGAAGATAAAGGGCTGGGTGCTTATTGTTTTAATTTTTTAGATAATGGGGAAAAGCTCTGTATTGAGTTGAAAAATTAAGCATTTTTGATGGGTAATATTTCATTAATAACCTGTTATAACTAATGGTTATATTTCCACCAAATCATCGTCCAGTAGATTATAATGGTTGCAGTTGCCTATAGTATCCCTAAGATAGAGATCATGATTGCCAACCCTAAAATTATCCCCATGACTCCCGCAGAATATTTAGATTGGGAGGCAATTCAACCCCTGAAATATGGCTATATTGACGGGGAAATCTATGCTATGACAGGGGGAACACTTCCCCATAATGAAATAGCTTTAAATCTGGCCTCGGCTTTAAAAAATCAGCTTCGGGGAAAAGGGTGTAGAGTATTTATGGCAGATGCAAAGGTGGGCATATCGGGAAAAGGACCCTTTCACTATCCTGATGTTATGGTAACCTGCGACCATCGGGATAAAAAAGCCCAACGAGTTGTTTATCATCCCTGTTTAATTGTTGAGGTGCTTTCTCCTAGTACAGAAGCATTCGATCGGGGGGATAAGTTTCAACATTATTGTCAGATATCCACCCTCAGAGAATATATTCTTATTAGTACAGATCAGATCAGCGTAGACTATTATCGACTCGATGATCAAGATAAATGGGAATTAACTAGCTATGGTTTGGAGGAAAGTAATTTAACTCCAGAAACCCTAGAAATAGAATTAACTAGCCTTAATTTTTCTATTTCTTTGGCTACTCTCTATGAAGAAATCGACTTTGAGAGTAAGCAATCATGACGAGCAGTAAACGTTTAGTAGTTGGAATTAGCGGTGCCACAGGAATTATTTATGGAGTCAGACTTTTAGAATTACTCAAGGAAACCGATATAGAAACTCATTTAGTTATTTCCCGTGGGGGAGAATTAACCAGGGGTTATGAATTAGAAATCAGCACCAAGGAATTACATTCTTTGGCATCTGTGGTTTATTCCGTCAATGATATCGGGGCGGCTATTTCCAGTGGTTCCTTTCGGACTATGGGAATGGCGGTTGCACCCTGTTCCGTAAAGACTTTAGCAGAGATTGCCAACGGTATTGGGGGCAATTTAATCAGCCGAGCCGCCGATGTCGTCTTAAAAGAGCGTCGCCGTTTGGTGCTAATGGTTAGGGAAACGCCCTTACACGCCATTCACCTGAAAAATATGTTAGCCGTGACTGAATGTGGAGGTATTATCCTTCCCCCGGTGCCAGCTTTTTATACTATGCCCGAATCCATTGATGCCATGGTGACAGATACCGTGTGTCGGGTGCTGGATTTGTTTGAGATTGAAACAGATAAGCTCAAACGTTGGGGAGAGAAAAACTGAGTTACACTTTAGGGGAAAAGTATTGTTTTCCCATCAGCTGAAGTGATGACCTATTCCACGCAACAGCTAATTGATATCCTAGATCAAGAACTTAGAGCCACTTGGAAAGGGGAAAGGATTCTCCTCTCCTCTGCCCAACGATTAGATAATCCCGTGGTTGAGAAGGCGATAGATCTAAACAAAGTTGGTAAAGTCTTCGCCTATCGAGATTTTCGCCGACAAATCCATGAATATCAGCAAAATTATCAAGTTTCGGGTCTTATTTGGCGTAACTGTAACTTTAGGAACAAATCTTTATGTTATCCTGAAATCCACAATCAATTAATCCCCGTACTAGGAGACAAAGAAAGGCTAATGGAGTATAAAGAGACTGTGTTACATTTTTGGCAAGAAATGACCCAGGATATGAATTATTGGTTAGTAGTCAACCATCTTCGTTCTTTGAGTGCCGATTCTCTAGCGAGTCTAATCCAAGAAACCGAATGGGCAGAAATTGACGCAACCCAAACTGAGTTATATTTAGGACTATGTTGGGGAAATCCAGAGGAATATCAATATCTATGGGCTAAACCCACTTCAGGATGTCATCGAGTCATTGCCGCCATTAGTGAACCTAGTTCTATTAAAGTTTAAGAGTAAACCTAAATTTTGTTTCCTTATCCAGCAGAGAAATCCAGCCATCATGCATAATATTCCCGTGAGTTTGCGGATTCCCGCCAATATTCACGGGAATATTAGTCGCTCACACTGAAGATATCCGTAGCCGTAAGTCAGAAGTAATTTTGGCAGCATTAATTCAGTATCTAGAGCACCTTCTTGATGTTCCCATTCCCGTTAAACTAACGGAACTTGAAAAGAGAATTGTCCAATTAGAAAAAGCCAAGATTCAGATTAATCCTAGGGCTTCCGTACCCTGCGAAACACTACAAACCTTTGAGTTTCAGAGTTTAACCGTCAATACTCAAGGAGAAGTTCTACGACTAAGCACGAAACAGGCGACCTATTTTTCCCAGGAGATTACCCCCGAGGTGAATTTGGAAATGGTAGCTATTCCTTCGGGAAACTTTCTCATGGGTAGCCCAGAAACAGACAGTATGAGTTACCCCTCCGAAAAACCCCAGCATTCGGTTTCGGTATTTTCTTTTTTTCTGGGAAAGTATCCCGTTACTCAAGCCCAATGGTACTCCGTCGCCCAGTTACCGAAAATTAACCGCGATATCAATCCCACTCCGTCTAAATTTAGAGGGGATTCCCTACCCGTTGAGCAGGTGTCTTGGCAAGATGCTCTGGAGTTTTGTCACCGACTATCCCTCATGACTGGGCGCAGCTATCGACTTCCTTCGGAAGCAGAATGGGAGTACGCTTGTCGTGGACAAACTTTAACTCCCTTTTGTTTTGGGGAAACTCTAACGGGGGCACTAGCTAATTATGTTTCCAAGCGTGTGCAACATTTAGACCTAACGTTTCTCACAAAATCGTTCAATCATAACATCAGCGGGTAAGGTACTGACCATAAACAGTGGTTTCCCATCACCATGAAGGCTGTTGCCAGCAAAGCTGGTTTTATCCAGCGCAGTTAATCAATAATTGATTAGAATTTTTGTCCTATAAGTTGGTCAAGATGAAGGCATAATCTTGCGATATCGCCCTAGGTCTTTCTTGCCTACTTTTTCTCCATTTTAAAGCAGGCGGTTAAATCTTGTCAAGTTCACCAGTATTTTTTGAGTTAATAGGTTTGAGCAGCAATGTTAAGTTTAACTAATTATTTTGTTATTTGATAGTACGTCCATGGCAATGTCTGGGAATGGTGCGCTGATCATTGGCATAATCATTACTAAGGAGCTCCTACCGATGGCAGTGCTTGGTTATCAGATTCTGGTTCCCATTTACGCGTATTAAGGGGCGGGGCCTGGGATTATTATCACCAAGATTGTCGTTCCTCGACTCGGCAAAGTTGTCCTGAAACAGCTAGTTTAATCAACAAGATTGGTTTTCGTGTCGCCTGTTCTTAGGTTTGTCCCCGTCTGATTGGTGCGATATACCCAGACTTGATGGTGATAGGTCATCTCTACTCGCCAGCCCGATACCAGGGACTGGGTACATAACTCCTCTGGTTTTCCTAAACCTAAACAACCATCGGGCCAGGTTTCGCGCCTAGCCGACTGGAGTTTAAACTGCGCTGGTGGTATTTGAGTCCGACGGGCGAGATCCTTTCTCACTGCGGCTTCCACCCCATTGGGTAGATTGATCGCCCCTGTAGGTTGTTGTTCCATGGCGATAGTAACAGGCGCAATCACGGCAGAACTGGGATTGGCAATCAATGGATTAAAGGACAAGATTATAGATAGAATGGAAGAAAAAATTAGCGATCGCGGGGAAGTAAATAACCTTTCTCTTGGCATATTGGAAATACCCTCGGACTTGGTAACTCTCCATTGTAACACTACTGCCTCTATCTAAATTAACCTCAGTGAATATGTCCTCTCCATGGTTTCCTCCCCTAAGCACAGCCAGGCAATCCCTAGTTATTGCCCAATCCTCCCCCCCTGAGCCGATTATAGCCCAGAATAGTCGCTCCGATTCCGAGTGGATGTATAGCACCTTGGCTCTATTAACTCTCCTAGTAGCATCCCTTGTGTACGGTAAGTATAAACTGAGTCAAAGCCAAAAAGAACTCAAGTTTGAACAGTATAAGACCAAGGACTTGAAGAAAAAACTGAAATTAGCCCTCCATACGATTAAAAAAATGGAAACTAACCCAGATTTAGTCCATTCTAGGGCTTTTAATCTAGATTACTTAAGAATGCGTATGGATGAGGAGGTTTTCCATTATGTTATTGTTAACCAGATTAAGACGAAGATTAATCTGTTAATTGGACAAGCCTTACGCCCTAGCACTGCTAGAGATGCGGTAGGCATAGTACAAGGTGCCCGCAAGATCGATGAAACCTTTGATGTTATCTACGAGGTGGAAACCCAGGAGGGGTTGTGGAATAAGGGGGTGTTGTTTCGGATTCAGGTTAAATTAACCAAATTACCCGCCCAAACCAGTTCGGCAACCGTTAATGAAATTATTAATTGTGTGGAAACTTTTCTCTCAGCCCATACGGGGCAAGATAATTGGCAACCAGCTATCTATGGTCATCTGGTTTTGATGAGTTGGGACCAAAGGGCGAAACCCACACCGCTACTGGTTATGGAACAGTCAGAAGAAGGGGTTAATGTTAGTTTTCGTTCCAATCCCATGCGATCGCCTTTTTTACCTCGTCCTATCGCTGAATAGGCAGAAAAAATCATGTTTTCTTTCCTCTTAACTTGGGTAGTAACAGCCCTGTCACTTTTGGTTGCGGACTATTTTATGCCGGGGTTAAAAATTGACGGTTTGCAGGCGGCTCTGGGGGCGGCGGTGATCCTTGGCTTGGTCAATACTCTAGTTCGTCCCCTATTGGTTTTGTTGACTCTACCTTTAACGATTCTCTCCTTGGGTTTATTTATCCTAGTGATTAATGGTGTCACCTTTGCTTTAGTCGATTACTTTACCCCAGGATTACGAGTCGATAATTTTTTCGATGCTATCTTGGCATCGCTCTTCGTTTCCCTGGTTTCTTGGGGAATTAATTTCATCCTCGGAAACGATTAATCTGTGCTAAAAATGGGAAAACTATCGTAGAGGAACCTTTTTATTGGAGTTTATGCCTAATCTTGATACCTTACGACCCGCTAGTAAAGCCGATGTAGGAATTTATACCCCCTATTATCAAAAAGATACCCTCAATGTTTTGCCCTACGCCATTTCTCTCTACCAACAGGGAAACCTAGAAGGCAATCGGCAAATCGACGGCAGCGAGCAAATTCCCTTTGTAGCTAGTTGGTATATTTCTAAATTGCCCTCGGAGTTAACCCGTTGTCGAATACAGTTTGACGGACAAGCTGATTTAAGTTATGAAATCACGATCCTCAATTGGGAATTTATTAACCTCTTAGTCTCTGTTATCAAAGGCTTTAAACAATTCGGAGTCGCGGATTTCCCCCAAGTGTTCTATCGAAAACTGTTGCGTTTTGAGGAATAGGCTACAATAGGAAGCTTCACGGGCAAAAAGGAGAGCGGTGTGTTGACTAAGTGCTTATTGATTGGCTCCATTGAGGCTTATAGTGGCAAGTCGGGAACAATTCTGGGGATTGCCCAACAGTTACAGAAAAAAGGGGTGAGCATAGCCTACAGTAAGCCCATCGGTAGCTGTGGTAAAACCGAACTAATGCCGATGGATGAAGATGTGGAGTTTATGGCTCAAATATTGGGTTTATCTGAGGACAACATCGGACTTCCTTTGGTTTATTTACATGCCGATAGTCTCGAAAAACGCTTAAAAGGACTAGATACCCAGAACTATAGCCAACTGCTACTCTCCTCTTGCCAGAAAATATCAGCGGAGGTTTTGCTTCTAGAAGGAGCAGGAAATCTGGGAGAAGGTAGTTTATTTGATTTGTCCCTCCAACGGATGGCGCAAGTCCTGGATGCGTCGGTGATTTTAGTGACTCGCTATACCTCGGTTTTGGTAGTAGATGGACTGTTACAAGCTAAAAAAGAGTTAGGCGATCGCCTGTTGGGAGTGGTGATTAATGATGCTCCCCCGGAACAATTGGCAGCCATTGAAGAACAAATTAAGCCCTACCTAGAAAGCCAACAAATCCCCGTTTTAGGACTACTTCCTCGCCACAATCTCCTCCGCAGTGTGAGCGTCCGCGAACTGACGAAACAACTAAAAGCGGAGATCCTCTGTCGCCCGGATCGTCTGGATTTGATGGTAGAAAGCCTGACAATTGGGGCCATGAATGTCAATGCGGCTCTGGAATATTTTCGTAAAGGGCGCAATATGGCCGTGGTGACGGGGGGCGATCGCACGGATTTACAAATGGCGGCGCTGGAAACCTCCACCAATTGCCTCATTTTAACTGGTCACATTGCCCCCGATCCCCTGATCCTCAGTCGTGCGGAGGATTTGGAAGTTCCCATACTAGCCGTCAATTCCGACACCCTTACGACAGTGGAGATAGTCGATCAAGCCTTTGGTAAAGTACGTCTCCAAGAACAGATTAAAGTGGATTGTCTAGGACAACTTATGCAGGATTATTTTGATCTAGAAAGACTAATCGGCCTGCTAAATCTGGAGAAAAAAGCTGTATAATGTTAGGTTCCGTCTTCAAAAAAAACTCTCCCCTATCCCCCAACGCAGAGCTCCCATGAAAACTGTAGCAGATCAACGCTTTGACTATGTCAAAATTGGTTTAGCCTCTCCCGAACGAATCCGTCAGTGGGGAGAAAGAACCTTACCTAATGGCATTGTGGTCGGCGAAGTCACCAAACCCGAAACCATTAACTACCGAACCCTCAAGCCCGAAATGGATGGGCTATTTTGCGAGCGGATTTTTGGTCCATCTAAGGATTGGGAATGTTGGTGTGGTAAATACAAAAGAGTTCGTCACCGGGGTATTGTTTGTGAACGCTGTGGCGTAGAAGTGACCGAATCTAGAGTTCGCCGTCACCGCATGGGCTTCATTAAACTAGCCGCCCCTGTCACCCATGTTTGGTATCTCAAGGGTATCCCTAGTTACCTAAGCATTCTACTAGACATGGCCCTAAGAGATGTGGAACAAATCGTTTATTTTAACTCCTATGTCGTTTTAGAGCCAGGTAATGCTGGCAATCTTCAATATAAACAACTCCTCACGGAAGATCAATGGCTAGAAATAGAAGAACAAATCTATGCCGAAGATTCGGAACTGGTGGGGATTGAAGTAGGTATCGGCGCGGAAGCGATTCAACGACTCCTACAACAACTACCCCTGGAAACAGAAGCAGAAAAACTCCGCGAAGAAATTGAAGCCAGCAAAGGGCAAAAACGCGCCAAGTTGATTAAACGTCTGCGGGTTATCGACAACTTTATTGCCACGGGTTCTCTACCCGAATGGATGGTACTAGATGTTATCCCCGTTATCCCTCCCGATTTGCGCCCTATGGTGCAATTAGATGGGGGACGTTTTGCTACTTCTGACCTCAATGATCTCTATCGTCGGGTTATTAACCGCAACAATCGCCTTTGTCGCCTCAAAGAAATCCTCGCCCCCGAAATTATTGTCCGTAATGAAAAACGCATGCTCCAAGAAGCAGTGGATGCTTTGATTGATAATGGTCGTCGTGGACGCACAGTGGTGGGAGCCAATAACCGACCGCTCAAGTCCTTATCTGATATTATTGAAGGGAAACAGGGACGTTTTCGTCAGAATCTTTTGGGTAAACGGGTAGACTATTCCGGACGTTCGGTAATCGTCGTCGGTCCGAAGCTGAAAATCTTTCAGTGTGGATTGCCTCGGGAAATGGCGATAGAATTGTTCCAGCCCTTTGTTATCCATCGCTTAATTCGCCTTGGCCACGTTAATAACATCAAAGCAGCCAAAAAAATGATCCAACGCGGAGAACCGACCATTTGGACAGTTCTTGAGGAGGTGATTACAGGACACCCTGTTTTGCTCAACCGCGCCCCGACTCTGCACCGTTTGGGGATTCAATCCTTTGAGCCCATTCTCGTAGAAGGTCGGGCTATTCAACTCCATCCTTTGGTTTGTCCGGCTTTTAATGCCGACTTTGACGGCGACCAAATGGCAGTACATATACCCCTTTCCATTGAATCCCAAGCTGAAGCTCGTCTGTTGATGTTGGCTTGTCATAATATCCTCTCTCCCGCTACGGGGCGCCCCATTGTCGCTCCCTCTCAGGATATGGTGTTAGGTTGTTATTATCTAACCGCAGAAAATCCCCACGCTCAAAAAGGAGCAGGACGCTATTTTGCCAATATGGAAGACGCGCTCAGATTCTATGAGCAGGGGTTAGTAGATCTCCATGCCTATATTTGGTTACGTTATGAAGGGGATGTCATGACGGATAAGCCCGATACTGAGGTTCTAAAAACTGAGGAAATGGAGGATGGTAGCACCTGGAAGTACTACGAGAAAAGAAAAATTCGTACAGCTAAAGATGGGGAGATTCTTTGCCAGTATATCCTCACTACCCCTGGGCGGATTATCTACAATAAAACCATTCAGGATACCATCGCGGTTTAGAGAAAACTACAGGGATGGGAGAGGGCTTTGTTAAGTAGCCCCTTGTACTCCCTATCCTTGATACTATAGGCACCAAAACGGGCTAAATGGGGGTTTTGGATTTGGGCATCGAAAAGTATAAATTTTTGCTTTCTCAGATGCTCAACCAATCTTACCATGGCGACTTTGGAAGCATCGGGAATGCTATAAAACATAGATTCTCCGATAAATGCTCCCCTAATTGCCATGCCAATAATCCCCCCCGCTAGTTTGTCTTCCTGCCAAGTTTCAAAACTATAAGCCCAACCGGCTTTATTCAACTGGAGATAAATATCAATTAGTTCCTCAGAAATCCAAGTGGTTTCCCGATCCGCACAACCTCGGCAGACTCCCAAAAAGTCTCGATTAATAGCCACGCTAAAGCGATTTTGATTGAGAACTCGTTGTAGGGATTTGGGACAGTGGAAACGATTATCTAAGGGGATAAGTGCGTGATTACGACTGGAATACCAACCCAATTTTCCCTCGTCATCGGTCATCAAAAAATAACCGTGGGCATAAGCTTGTACAATAGAAGGAATATCCACATTTAGCAATCCTTTTTGGCTAGAATGAAACCGACGACGGAACCGATTCCACCAATTACCCTACCCCCAATGCAAGCTCCCCAACAGGAAGGGGATTGGTTAAAATTGAACCTACACGACTGGCTAGATCAAGAATTTATTCCCGAACCCATCAATCAAACCATAGCCGAACGAGCGGCTCAAATTTACGTCAGACAACGCTTAGAGGGAGAAAACGATCTCGGTTCTCTAGTTATCGCCATTATAACAGAGATGCAGGCCTTTGATTTTCGAGAAAGCTTTTATAGTGAATTTGCCATTGCTAACGCCATTAGTGACCTAATTTTAGCGAGTCTAGGCATTGATACCTGTTGTGGCCAGAGTTAGGTAAAACGGGCGGAGATTTTACTGACTAGCCAACTTAGAATCGCTCCCAGACAAAGAATGCCGATGGCGGGGTTAAAAAGTGGTTGCCAAAGGCGATACCAAAGCTCTAAGCCCAGGGAAAGGCCGAGGGAACGACCGATGACGGCGATCGCCAACCAGACAAAACCAGCTAGAACTAAAAAGACATCTAAGACCAAAAAACGATTCAACCAAGTCAAAATTCGTTCTCCCATAGCAAAAAGTAACCGATTTATCTTTATTTATTCCCTAAAACTCTATCATTGATCCAGATTAGATTTAAAGTTTACGGGATATATGACCATGTACGCAAAGATTACTCCCCCTACCACGGGATCTAAGATTACCTTCAGTGATGGTAAGCCCCATGTCCCTAATGATCCAATTATCCCCTTCATTCGTGGAGACGGTACAGGGGTAGATATTTGGCCCGCCACGGAAAAAGTCATTGATGCTGCGGTTGCGGCGGCCTACGGGGGTGAAAAAAAGATCCACTGGTTCAAAGTCTATGCAGGAGATGAAGCCTGTGAGCTTTATGGGACCTATCAGTATTTACCTGAAGATACCCTTACCGCCATTAAGGAATATGGTATTGCCATCAAAGGACCATTAACTACACCCATTGGGGGCGGAATCCGTTCCTTGAATGTGGCTCTGCGTCAAATCTTTGATCTTTATACCTGTGTACGTCCCTGTCGTTACTATCAAGGTACACCTTCCCCCCACAAAACCCCAGAAAAACTAGATGTAATTGTCTATCGGGAAAATACCGAAGATATTTATTTAGGGATAGAATGGCGACAAGGGAGCGAAATCGCCGATAAACTCATTAACTATCTGAATACAGAATTAATTCCCGCAACTCCTGAGCATGGGAATAAACGCATTCCCCTAGATTCTGGGATTGGTATTAAGCCCATTAGTAAAAAGGGGTCCCAACGCCTAGTCCGTCGGGCGATGCTCCAGGCTCTCCGACTCCCGAAAGCTAAACAACAAGTAACCCTAGTTCATAAAGGTAATATTATGAAATATACCGAGGGGGCGTTTCGAGATTGGGGTTATGAATTAGCGACAACGGAATTTCGGGATGTTTGTGTGACCGAAAGGGAATCTTGGATTTTATCTAATAAGGAGAAAAATCCTGAGCTTTCCATAGAAGACAATGCTCGCATGATTGAACCAGGTTATGATGCCCTGACTCCCGAAAAAAAAGCGATAGTTGGTAAGGAAGTAGAGGATGTTTTAGATGCTATTTGGGCAACCCATGGGCAGAAGCAATGGAAAGAAAAGATTATGGTTAATGATCGCATTGCTGATAGTATTTTCCAACAAATACAAACCCGTCCGGATGAATATTCTATCTTGGCAACCATGAACCTGAACGGCGATTATCTATCCGATGCGGCTGCCGCTATTGTCGGCGGTTTGGGTATGGGTCCTGGTGCTAATATTGGGGACGATTGTGCTATTTTTGAGGCTACCCACGGCACAGCCCCAAAACACGCAGGATTAGACCGTATTAACCCCGGTTCCGTGATTTTATCGGGGGTGATGATGTTGGAGTTTATGGGTTGGCAAGAAGCAGCAGATTTAATTAAAAAAGGTATTGCGGCAGCCATTGCTAATCGGGAAGTTACCTACGATTTAGCCCGATTAATGGAACCCCCTGTTGATCGGCCTTTAAAATGTTCTGAATTTGCCCAAAGTATTATTAATCATTTTGCAGATTAATATAGCGTTTCCTAAGCTACTGAGGTACATCTAACACCTGCCTCCTGCCTCCTGCCCCCTGCCTCAAAGCGATAATCCCTGTACCTGACAGGTATGAGAAGTGCTATAGAAAGGGGTGGCGCAAAAGTCGCCCTTTTATCCTTAACTAACCTGTAATTTAATGGGGGTTGTTCTTAATTTCTCCCCAATCCATTGTTCAAATAATTCGTTCTCTAAACTTTGCCTAATTTGTCTATCTTCTAACGAGGCAAATTGTAACTTTTCGACGCGAAAAATAGCCCATCTTTCTTCAAATTCTAAAGGTCCAACTAATTCTCCTTCTCCAATTTTATCAACTTCCGCTCTTAATTTATCAGGCATAGAGCCCCGACTAACTAGCCCCATCATACCTTTAAAAATGCGATCATCTGCAAGGGAATATTCCTGGGCTAAGTTTTCAAAGGATGCACCTTCTTCAATTTGACAAAGCAATTCTTCCGCCAATTCTCTGCTTTCTACCACAATCCGCGACAGTACAATCTTATCTAAAAACAATTTTCTTTCTATAAAATACTCCGACAACCGGGCTTCGGCAATTTTTGCCCTCAGAGCCTCTACCTTAAAGTTAGCACCGACTCGCCTATGAAATGAGGTATGATCTAATCCTTGCTCCGTCAACCATTGTTTAAAGTTTTCCGCATCGGTAAGTTGATTGGCAATACGAAAGTCAATCACCGCCTGTTCTACAATTTCACTACCCACGGGTAAATCTTCTCGGCGTTCGATTTCTTTCTCGATAATGTATTGTCGTAAAACTTCAACCACAAATTCTTGCAACTTCCCTGCTGTTTGTAAGTAGTTAAGGGCTTCAGACAGGGAAATCGGTTGCTCATCAAACAATAAAAAAGGTTCGGTCATAGGAGATGGTTTTTTCAAGCACTGTGTTTACTTTAGGGCTTCTCTCCGCCGATCGCAATCCCTGTGCGATAGATTTGGGCATTAGTCAGGTTAAGATAGTTCATGGATGCTCCCGTTACATCAGCATCATAGATTTTCGCTGCGGTAAAATTTACCCGATCCAAATTGGCTGCATTTAAACTAGCATTAGTAACGAGGGAACCGCTCAAATCCGCACCCTTAAGATTTGCTCCCGTCAAGTCAGCACCTTCTAGGTTAGCATCTGTGAGGTTCGCGCCTTCTAGATTAGCACTTCTTAGGTCTGCTCCGATGAGGTGAGCTCCTGTCAAATTTGCTCCCCTTAAATCACAGCCAAAACATTCCCCAGTTGCGAGAAGTCTTTGTACATGAGTGGGATTCTGGGCACTAACTGGATTAATAAAACAAAAAGGTGCAAGTAGGGCAAGGGTTGTTAGGATAGCTCGTTTCATGAGGATTTTCCTCCGCGCTTTATAATCTAACTCTAACTAATTTATCCTCGCTTTACTTCCCCCAAGTGGGCTATCCTGATTAACGAAAGTCAATCTCAAAAAATCCATGCTGATAGCCTTTTTCACTTGCTTGAGGTACAATTTTTACATTCTCCTCCTGCCTCCTGCCTTCTGCCTCCTGCCTCAAAGCGATAACCTTTGTACCTCATTGACATGAAAAGTGCTATGAATATTCGTATTGGTAACGGCTACGATATCCATCGTCTTGTCCCTGGGAGGCCGCTGATTTTAGGGGGAATAGAAATTTCCCACACCGTCGGACTTTTAGGGCATAGTGATGCAGATGTATTAACGCATGGGATTATGGATGCTATGTTAGGGGCTTTAAGTCTAGGAGATATCGGGCATTATTTTCCGCCGACAGATCCTGAATGGGCAGGGGCAAATAGTTTAGTATTATTAGAAAAAGTCCATGATTTGATTCAAGCCAAAGGCTGGCGTATTGGCAATATAGATTCAGTGATTGTAGCCGAAAAGCCCAAACTAAAACCCCATTTACTGAGAATGCGGGAGAAATTGGCCTCGGTTTTGGGGGTGAATATAGAGCTTGTCAGTATTAAAGCCACCACCAATGAGCAATTAGGACCCGTGGGGCGAGAAGAAGGGATAGCGGCATACTCGGTGGTATTACTTTTTCAGGGAAGCTAAAAACTTTTCCCTTAGAGGTTGTAAAAGCTCATCTAAAGGTGGATCATAATCCGTAGCAGGAAAAACTTCAGTTAACCAAGTTTTCACGGCTAAATTCTCGACTATAGGAAAAAAGTCTACGGGCTGCGGACCGTCAATATGTCGACTAAGCACTCCAAACCCTGCTCTTTGACGACGGTATTGGGAAACGGGAGCCAGATTTTTCAGCCAATCGGTAAAACTTTTGCTCTGTTCCATAGAGGTTAAAAATTTTTCTTCTAATTCTTTTGGGAGTGCCATTGCTGTTGCTTGTACCCAAGCTTTATTTAATAAAGTAGCTCTTTGGCTAGGATTTTCCCAGGCTTGTAAAAGCGAATTAAAGGCTGGCGACAAAACATTTTCTTGGGCTTTATTTGTAGATAGAGATAATAACTTTTGACTAACGGGAGTTCCGGAGGTATCCCAGTCCAAATGTGCTTGTTCCAAGTTTCCTTGCCACCAATTAATGGCTCCTCGACATTGGTGTAGATAGCTTATTAAAGACGGTTTTAGGGTAGGATTTTGTAAAAAGCTACTATATAAAATGTTCAAACGCTTTAAAATTTGAGCCTGGAGAATTTGCAAATTAGGTAAACGCCAGAGAGGGCTGGTAATTAAAGCAGGGTCGCGTAGAGCTTCTAAGGTCAAGGATTCTATACCCAAATTCCCTCGATTTTGAGCTAATAAACTCAATCCTAAACCATAGAAATTTCCTGTCTTAGCAGGTATTAATTCAATCGCTTTAACAAAATTTTCTTGAGCCTGTTGGGGACTTTTTTGTAACAAGAGCCAAGCTAAGTTACTATAACTAAATTCCTGATAGGGAGAAATTTTATTGCCTCGCTCAAACCCTTCAATAGCAGCGGGTAAAAGTTGAGAGTTTTTAGTATTTATGGCTAAATTTCCAAGGTTCCATCCCAATTGATAGGGATAGTAAGGCTCCCAAGATACTGTTTTTTGAGCCTTATTTAAAAAAGTAACAAAAGGATCTAATTTATCATTTGCTAAAGCCAAAAATCCTTGACTTGAAAGTTGCCAAGCTCGATGGATAGGTAACAACCAAATTATCATAGCTAAGACTATCCCTAGTCCCGTATACACTACACCTAAGGGGGGAACTTTTTCTAGACTTGTTACCTTGTCTTTCCTCAAAAAAGCAGCTAAACAAGCCAGATAAATAACGATTGTGCCACTAATACTCAGGTTATCCAATTGATAATCGGTTAAACTCATCAAAGCGTAAGCGAATAAACCCGCAGCAATACAACCCATCAACAAGTCATCGGGGCTTTTTTGCCAATTATGGCGTACTAAGAGCCAAACCACCCAAAATGAACCGATAATTAGGCTTAAAATTCCCCAAATCCCCATCTCTGCGAATAATTGCCCAGGGGTACTATGCAGTTGATAGACTAATTCCGAAGCTCTCCCTGCCCAAAAAGGATGATAATGTTGATAAACTAGGGGAACTCCACCTAGTCCCACGCCACTAAAGGGGTGTTCACTGCCCATTTTCCAGCTAATAATGGCATTAACGCGACGAAAAGCTAATTCTCCATCCCCTTGGCCATTGAAGAGTCCAATAATTAGGGATTTAAGACGATTGTTTGTCTGAATGTATAACCCCAACAAAGCTAAGGAGCCCAATCCTGCTAGGGCTAACCAGAGACGGGAAACGCGAGTTTTTAAAACCAAGAAAACTAACCCAACCAACAAAAGCCCCGCTAAACCCAGTAAACCACCCCTAGAACTGGTGCTGTAGAGATTGAGAATAGTCAAAAATGCCCCGCTCCACCATAACCAGCGTCTATTACCACTTTCTAAGATTCCTAAACCGATTAATAGGGGTAAAGCTAGGAGTAAATATCCGGCTACATAGTTTTGATGGCCAATCGGAGCCCAATTACGGAGTTCTAAAACGGAAAAATCAAAGGGGAGGTTAACTCCATAAACTTTTAGTCCATTTAAACGCTGTAGCTCGGGTAAAACCGTTTGCGTTAACCAGAGGGTTAGGCTAATGAAGATAAAGGCTAAATTTAAGTAACCTTGTTTGGTTAATAAATCCAAGCGACGATTGAGAATACTACTATCGCTTGGAGTCAGTAACCATTGATGGAGAGCATAGAGAGCCGCAATAACCCCTAAAGCCGCCCAACCATACCAACGGGCTTGATGGGGAAATCTTGCCCCTATAACGGCAACAATTATACTAAAAACGACCAATCCTGCCACTGCATCTAATCCATTGCCTAGGGGTTGTAGGCGACGTTGATGCCAAATCTGGGATAATAACCAAAAGATAGGGAAAAGTAAACCCATTTGCCAAAAGGCTACCCAGGGCCACTGCACCATCAAACTATGGCTATCAGGAGCAAGGGTAAAGAGACAGTAAAAGCAAGCGGTGAGAATTGGCCACAACATAGGTAAACTGTAAAATATGAATCGTCGGACATTTCTCCAGTTTACGGGAGGACTAACCCTAATAACGACTTCTCATCCCCTAGCCTTGACTAGCAATCCCCCATGGGGGGCTATTGCGAGCGGATATGACTCCTAAAACTGGTTTGATTCGTCTAAAATCTCTTCTCGAAGTCTGGCGGAGTTTATGAAAATTATTATTAATCTGATTTCTTCTTTTTTTCTGGCGGGTTGGATTATTACCATGGCGGTTTTTTCCATCCAGAATATTAATCCCGTTGTTTTAAGATTTTTTACCTGGGAATCCCTTAAATTACCCATTGGTGTGCTCTTGGCCTTTTGTGTGGGCTTGGGGTTGGTACTGGGTTCTCTTTTACCCCTCCTCTTACCTAAACCCAAAAAATACCCCCGTCAGCGTCTTTCTGATGTAGATATAGAAGATATGGAAGAATTTAACTTTTGATGGCTCGTCTCCCTACCCTAAAATATGAACGAGGAACCTTGATTTTACACCCACCCCCCCAGGGGAAAGTTTGGGTAGATTTTGCGACTTGGGATGACCGCATTGAAAAATTTCGCATTCAGGGGATTCATTATCGCCCTCTTTTAGAGACTCTACAAGCCGCCAAGATAGAATACATTGACGAGGCGAAAGGCTTTATTCCCCTCGATTTAACTCCCAGTTTTCAACGACAACCCTACCCCCACCAACAGGAGGCTCTACTGGCTTGGAAACAGGGGAAAAGACAGGGAGTAGTGGTACTTCCCACCGCCTCAGGCAAAACCTACTTGGCGCAAATGGCCATGGAGTCTACTCCCCGCAGTACCCTCATTGTTGTGCCAACTCTAGATTTAATGCACCAATGGTATGCCCAAATGGAGTCGGCTTTTCCCCATGTTGCGGTGGGTTTGTTAGGGGGTGGCTCTAGGGATAAAACGCCGATTTTAATCGCCACCTATCACAGTGCGGCTATCTATTCGGAAACCCTCGGTAATCAATACGCTCTCCTGATTTTTGATGAATGTCATCATCTCCCTACTGACTTTTTTCGCAAAATAGCCGAAGATGCGATCGCACCCTATCGTTTAGGCTTAACGGCAACTCCGGACCGCGCCGATGGCTCCCACCAAGAATTGGATACTCTCATTGGCGCTGTTGTCTATCGCAAAACAGCCCAGGAGTTATCAGGTGCTGCTCTTGCTCACCATGAGGTTAAGCAAATTAAAGTGAAACTTTCTCCCCAGGAAAGGCAAAAGTACGACCAAGCTATGCAAATTCGTAATGAGTTTTTACGACAGTCAAATCTTACCCTGGGTGCTTTAAATGGTTGGCAATTATTTGTCCAAGCCAGTGCTAAAAGTCCTGCGGGTAGAAGGGCAATGTTAGCCCATCGAGAAGCCAAGGAAATTTCCCTAGGTACTCAGGAAAAATTACGGGTATTAAATGATTTGATTTGTGAGCATTACCCTGAGCCAGTGCTAATTTTTACCAATGATAATGCTACGGTTTATCGTATTTCTCAAGATTTTTTAATTCCCGCGATTACCCATCAAACCCCCGTCAAAGAAAGACATGAAATTTTAACTCGCTTTCGACAAGGAGAGTATAAACTTTTAGTTACTTCCCATGTTTTAAATGAAGGGGTAGATGTACCGGAGGTGCGAATTGCCATCATTCTATCGGGTACAGGGTCAGCGCGGGAATATATCCAGCGTTTAGGACGAGTTTTAAGAAAAGGCTCTCAGCAAAACAAACTGGCTATTTTGTACGAAATTGTTGCCGAAGATACAAGTGAGGAACAAACCTCTAAACGGAGAAGAACTCAAGAATCCAAACCAGAGAAAACCAAGCAGTTGGAATTATTACCCACGCCGATTTCCTATACCGGTAAACCTAAACCCATTCCCAAGGCCGCAGAAACTTCCAAAAAATGGCATCCACCAGAGTAAAACCACCTACAAATCTCAATGTTCCCTAACCTAATTCTATCCCCCTAACCTAAAAACTGGTATAAAATGAATCAACATTCCTAACCAAAAGTATGATTGACATTTCCTCTGTAGTTTTAGTTGAAGACCACGATTTAAGCCGAATTGGACTGAAAACAGCCCTAGAACAAGTAGAAGGAATCCAAGTCCTAGGGGAAGCTAAAAATGGACTCAAAGGATTAACCGTTATTGAGCAGACTCAACCCGATGTAGCTATCATTGATATAGGTTTACCGGATATTGATGGCATTAGACTAACCCAACTTCTGAAAAAGTCTCCCCTGATTAATAAAACCAAAATCTTGATTCTGACTATGCACAGGGATGAGAAAGCCATACTAGCAGCCTTTGCCGCCGGTGCTGATTCCTATAGTCTCAAGGATGTGAGTATCTCTCACCTAGTACAGGTTATCAAAGCCACCCACGAAGGTAATTCTTGGATAGACCCCAATGTTGCTAAGGTAATTTTAAAACAAGTTAACTCCCCTATCTTTTCAGGCTCTAAGGAAAAATCGCCCAATTATAATCCTACCTTAACCGAGAGGGAACTAGAGGTTTTAAAATTAATTGTTGACGGCTGTAATAACGCACTGATTTCCGAGAAACTTTTTATTACCGTTGGTACAGTAAAAACCCATGTGAGCAATATTCTTAGTAAGTTATCCGTTGATGACAGAACCCAAGCCGCAGTTACCGCCATCAGAAAAGGTTTAGTTAAATAAATCCTAACCCAAGGTTTTGGGAATACGAACCCCCAGTAAAATCATTCTAGCCGCCATAAAAGTGGTCATAGATAACCAGAGTAACTCGTTACTTTGAAAGTGCCAAGCCAGTGCTGCTATCGGCGCAAATCCTATCAAAGTTGCCAATATTGCTGAATTTCTTAAGGTGGCACCTGCAGCCAAACCTAGGAAATACCCATCTAACATAAAAGCCAAAGAACCAAAACCTAAAACTGGTAATAGCCAAGGTACATAGACTTTTATTTCCATCAAAACATCCCGATGATCTGTTAATAAACCAAACAGAAAATCAGGGAAAACAACAAAAGTAGTGGCACAAAGTAAGC
The DNA here is from genome assembly GCA_040398185.1 of Microcystaceae cyanobacterium. Taxonomy (GTDB): domain Bacteria; phylum Cyanobacteriota; class Cyanobacteriia; order Cyanobacteriales; family Microcystaceae; genus JBBAUO01. Next base: position 55,938 of record JBBAUO010000018.1, read on the forward strand.
CCCCTATTAAGCTAGTTTTTCCTGCGATATTTAACAAAGGAACTAACTCATTATGGTTCTCTTGCCCCTTATAAATTCCCGTTAAGCATTCCGTAGCGTAGGCTAATCCATCTATCAAATAAACAGCAATTGTCACCACCTGTAAGAGCAAAGCATTTTGAGCAAGAACCGTTGTTCCTAGGGCAGAGCTAAGGTTAGTAAAAATGGAAAAAGTAGACAAGAAAGCCAAAGTCCGCAGGAAAATATCTCGATTGAGTAGAAATGCTTGCTTTAACTCCACTAAGGAAAATATATTTTTATAGATTCCTTTTATTTCCTGCCAATCCAACTCCTGAACTGCTAGAGCAATAGCCACTAAAGCCGTTATATCCTGACTTATTGCCGTTGCCCAACCAGCCCCTGAACTAGCTAGTCCCCAACGAGTAATTAATAGATAATCTAAAATAATATTGACACTATTACCAATAACAGATAGGATCAAAACCTTGCCGCTTTTTTCCTGTCCTAAAAACCAACCAATTAAGACAAAATTTAATAGCGCGGCAGGAACTCCCCAAATGCGAGCATCATAGTAAGCCTGTCCTGCTGCTTTGACTCCCGCATCTGCACTCAAAAGAGAAAAACCTAAAGAACTTAGGGGAGATTGTAGTAAGAGTAATATTCCTCCTAAAACTAGGGCAATTAGAGCATTGCGTAAGCCCGTAAGTAAAACCCCCGTTTTATCTCCTCGTCCCACGCACTGAGCCGTAACGCCAGTCGTTCCCATGCGTAAAAAACTCAGGGTACGGTAGAGATAGTTAAATAAAATCGTGGCTAGGGTGACACCCCCTAAATTATCAATGTTGTCTAAATGACCTAAAAAGGCAATACTCAATAGTCCCGACAGGGGAATCATGAGATTAGAGAGAACATTAATACCTGCTAGGCGAAAAAAGCGTTCGGTGAAGGGAGTAGGAGCAAAAAATAGGAAATTAGGGATGCGTTTCAGGTGTAAGTCCATTATTTTCGGATACAAAGCAGTTTTTTCAGCTAATTTAGTCGTGTGAGGTAATTCTCCTGTTTAGACGCGCCTCTGCATTAACCCAAGAGAGCCCTATATCTATTATGATGCAGGTTGTACGGGATTTGGGAAAGTTGAGAGCCCTAGGGATTGAGCCTGAAAGAATAACCGATTCCTGTCCGTGAATCCAAAGAGAAGGTTAGAATTAATTTAAGATCGCCGAGAATATTATCAAACTATGCAAAATCAGTTTTGGCTCAAAGCGCCCCGGAAAGCAACTACACCCAATCGTCCATCCCAACCCCGTGCTTCCTACAAACCCTTTGTCCTAGGATGGATAATCGTTCAAGCCGCTTTGACGGTGACACCAGCTTGGGGCCAAAATACTAATCCCAGTCCAGAAAATCCGACAAGAGTAGAAAAACCAGCCAAAAAAGCCGATACAAGAGTAGATAATCCCTTATTTCTGACCTACGGACAGTTGTTGCAGAAAATAGAGCAAAATCAGGTCAAAAGAGTGGCCATTGACTCAGAATCCAACGAAGCCTTCGTTACCCTAGTGGGACAGTCGGAAAAAGAACCGCCCAAAAGAGTCGCCTTATTTGATAAAAATCCCGAATTAATCGCCAAAATCAACGCTAACGAGATTGAATTTAGCAGTCAACGTTCTCCCGATAACTCAGCCGTTGTCAATACCCTTAGTCAACTCCTGCTCTTTCTCCTATTAATGAGTTTAGTCGTTCTGTTTTTGCGCCGTTCAGCCAATGCAGCCGGACAAGCCATGAATTTTGGTAAATCGAAAGCGCGGTTTCAGATGGAAGCCAAGACTGGAATTAACTTCACCGATGTAGCAGGAATTGAGGAAGCTAAGGAAGAATTACAAGAAGTAGTCACCTTTCTTAAACAACCTGAAAAATTTACCGCGATAGGGGCAAAAATTCCCAGGGGAGTCTTGCTCGTAGGGCCGCCTGGTACGGGAAAAACCCTCTTGGCTAAGGCTATTGCGGGAGAGGCTGGAGTTCCCTTTTTTAGTATGTCGGGCTCGGAATTTGTGGAAATGTTCGTCGGAGTTGGAGCTTCAAGGGTCAGGGATTTATTTAAGAAAGCCAAGGAAAGCTCCCCTTGTCTGGTCTTTATTGATGAAATAGATGCTGTTGGTCGCCAACGGGGGGTAGGCTATGGTGGCGGAAATGATGAGCGCGAGCAAACCCTTAACCAACTCCTGACGGAAATGGATGGTTTTGAAGGTAATACGGGTATTATTATCATTGCCGCGACTAACCGCCCCGATGTACTAGATTCTGCCCTATTAAGACCTGGACGCTTTGATCGGCAAGTGATTGTGGATTATCCCGACTGTAAGGGTAGAGAGGGAATTTTAGAGGTGCATGGACGTGATAAAAAAATTGCCCCGGAAGTCTCCCTAGGTGCCATTGCCCGCCGTACCCCTGGATTTACGGGAGCAGATTTAGCCAATGTTCTCAATGAAGCCGCTATTTTTACGGCTCGCAGACGCAAAGAAGCAATTACCATGCTGGAAGTTAATGATGCCATTGATCGGGTGGTCGCGGGGATGGAAGGAACTCCCTTAGTCGATAGTAAGAGTAAACGTCTGATTGCTTACCATGAAGTGGGCCACGCCATTATCGGTAGTCTTTCCCCGGGCCATGATCCCTTGGAGAAAGTGACTCTAATTCCCCGTGGACAAGCCTTAGGCTTAACTTGGTTTACCCCCGATGAAGAACAGGGATTAGTAACTCGCAATCAACTACTGGCTCGAATTATGGGACTATTGGGGGGAAGAGTAGCGGAGGAAGTTGTCTTTGGAGAAGATGAGGTGACGACGGGTGCGATGAGTGATATAGAAAAGACTACCTACCTAGCTCGTCAGATGGTAACTCGTTACGGGATGTCAGAATTAGGACTCGTTGCCTTGGAATCCGATAACGATAATTCCTTTTTAGGCAATGATGGCTTCGGTCGTCGCGGGGAACATTCGGACAAAATCTCCGCCTCTATTGATGCTCAGGTTCGCTCTATTGTTGACTATTGCTACGCCAAAACCCGAACCCTGATCCAAAATAATCGCACGGTAATCGATCGCCTGGTGGATGTCTTGATTGAACGAGAAACCATTGATGGTGAGGAGTTCCGCTCTCTAGTGGAAGAATTTCGCCGCGAGGAATCGGATCTATCTCTAACAGCAGTTTAGGGGGCTGACAATGCCTGACCATTGTACTTTTTTCTCCTTAGTCCGACGAAAGGAAAAGAAGTGTTCGGTCTGTTGATAGGTACAATAGGGGGCGATCGCTATTTGTTCTGGATCTATACCGGCTTGGCGCAATTGTAGATAGTTTACCTGTCTAACATCAATGCGAACTCGTCCTGGGGTAGGGTCGGGATGCAGGGGGGAGTGATTTATGCTCCGCAAGGCGGCTAGAATCTCCCTAGGGCTGTCTGTTTGGGGAATTTCCTTTAAACTAGAGCCAATTTCTGCCGCGACGGTTTCTGTGACCTGATAGACGGCTCCGGCGATCGCGGGACCCATAACACAATACAAATCCTCAAGACGACTACCTAAAGATAAAAACCTCTCCAGAGCGACAGGAGCAATTCCTTTTGCTGTACCACGCCAACCCGCATGAAGCGACCCAACTCGGCCTGTTTTTCTGTCGGCAATTAGTAACGGGGTACAATCAGCACTAGCTACCCAAACCGATTGATGGGGGCGATCGCTAATAATACCATCGGCTTCGGTTTCTGTCTGGATAATTTCCCCTGGAGTTAAAACCCGATTGCCATGCACCTGTTTAACGCGATAAGCCCTAGTATCTGGCTTTAATATCTCTGTTAAGACTTCTGGAGTCTGGGGATAAAACTGTTGGGTAAAAAAGCCGTGTTGCCAATCCTTGAGTAAGCTACAGGTAAGATAGGGTAAATTGTTCCAGTTTTGCCATTGCCATGTAGGGGTTGATGAAATCATGCCTTGAGCCTTCAGAAAAATTTATCTTTTTTGATCATAAACTATAGTATAATTTTACTAACTTCTCGGTCAAGAAAATGCTACAAGTCAAGCCAAGATTTCAAAGCTTTGAGGAATATCTAGCCTACGACGATGGTACAGATTATCTGTATGAACTTTTTAATGGAGAATTGATTACCGTGCCCCCCGAATCTGGAAAGAATGTCCAAATTGCCACATTTCTACTGTTACAATTTGCCCTTCTCGTGGGTTATCGTCGAGTACGGGGTCATGGATTAGAGCTAGAAGTCAGGGGAGAACCTAAAAATCGTTACCCTGATTTGACTATTCTCAGAGAAGAACATATTCAACTTTTAGCCCGACGGAATACAATTCGGCTTTTTATGTCTCCCCCATTACTGGTGGTTGAGGTTGTCAGTGGTGGAGAATTACAACGGGATAGGGATTACATAGCTAAACGTTTACAGTATCAAGATTGTGGCATTCCTGAATATTGGCTAGTTGATCCCAACACCCAAAACGTATTAGTCTTAGAACTTAAGGACAGCACTTATATTGAGAGCGGGAACTTTGTAACAGGAGAGCGGATACTATCTCCCCAGTTTCCGGAACTAAATATAACAGTAACCCAGTTATTGGCAATTTAACCTATGAAATGGCGATTATTACTAAAAATCCTCCCCTTTACCGCTCTTTTTGCCTTGGGTAAAGTCATTATGCACCACTTCGCCTGGGAACCCTGGGCCTTTGACTCCCTAACCGGCGCTTTATTTGGTGCTGCTACTTTTGTGATTGCTTTTGTTCTCAGTGGGACTTTGGGGGATTATAATGCCAGTGGCGATATGGTTCTACAACTGAGCAACTCTGTACAGGCGATCGAAGATGGCAATCAATTAACAACTATTAGTCACCCTGAGTACGACTCCCAACCCTTAACCGGAGGATTAGTAGAAATTTTAAACAGCATCCTCAACTGGTTAAAATCAGGAAAACCCCAAGCAGAAGTAGATAAATCCCTGGATCAACTCAATTTTTTGGCGGCGGAGTTACAGAAATTTGCCCTTCCAGCAGTGGTTAATCGTTTACAACTAGAGCAAGCTAAAATAAGACTTTTAATTTCCCGCATTCAAACCAATCGAGATACTAATTTCTTAGAACCTGCCTATGCTTTACTAGAAATTTTCCTCGTTGGTGCCATAGTAGCTTTACTGCTAATTAAAGCCGATCTTTTTAGTGAAACCTTGGTAGTGTCTTGTTTCCTCTTTACTTCCTTTAACTATCTTTTATTGCTAATTCGGGATCTAGATAATCCTTTTCACTACAATGGTAGTTCCTGTGTAGATGTAGATTTATCGGGGTTAGAAATGACCCGCGATCGCCTACAAGCCAAAAGCCTAAAATCAGGAGAATAGAATCAGATTATGGAATGGTTTAAACCCCTAGAAAATGGACTAATTCATTTAGTAACTATCACTAAGTTCTTTTTAGAAGTTCTCTCGGTTCTCTGTGTAGCTTTGGGATTATTTAAAACCATTCAATTAGCTCTAAGTCTCCTTTCTCGTACCCGTTTCAATTATATTATCCCCTTTAACCAAGTTCGCTTACGTTTTGGGCTTTGGTTAGCCCTGGCACTCGAATTTCAACTGGGGGCTGATATTTTGGGAACTACCATCGCTCCTAGTGCAGAAGAACTGGTAAGATTAGCGCTAATTGCTACTATTCGTACCTTTTTAAACTTTTTCCTAGGAAAAGAACTAGAAGCAGAGTTAGAATTAGAAAAAAAACGTACCGAATCAACTAGAGAAATATTTTAAAAAAACTATGCCTTCCTTATCCGATATCTTTACTGTTTTTTTCCTCACCCTTGGACCCATTAAAACTATTCCTGCGTTTTATCGTCTGACGGCCAAAGCTACCCCTAAATTTCGTTCCCATTTAGCTTTAAAAGCGACAATTTTAGCCACCAGTGCGAGTTTATTTATTGCTTTTTTTGGACGGAATACTTTAACTAAGTGGGATGTCTCACCCCAAGCCATGCAGATAACGGGAGGCTTAATCCTCTTTATATACGCCCTAAAATTAATTACTCTACAACCTCAACCCACTGGAGGACAAAAAGCAGAAGCAGATAGTCCCCTATCCTTGGCCAACAGTCTGGCTATTTCTCCTTTAGCTATTCCGAGCATTATCACTCCCTACGGGGTTGTGGCTATTTTATTCTATATGTTTATCGCCCGAGGCAATCATATCCTGGAACTACAAATTGTGGGAATGGTGTTATTAATGATGCTTCTCAATTACCTAGCCATGATGTTTTCCTATAAAATTATGGGTGTCATCGGTGTTCCCGCTCTGCGCCTGATTGGTTGGATTTTTGCGATTATGCAAGCATCTTTGGCCATTGAGTTAATTATTAAGGCTTTGAGATCCTTGGGAGTTGTGCCAGTTCGATAAATAGGGTAAAACATGGTAAAATAGCCCTAAAACTGTTCTTTTCTAGTATTTTATACTAAATCCGCTTTGATTACTAGGTTATCGCACGCTTGTCAGGCGGTCGGGTTTAAGATAAAAGGAATGAATAATTGATCAGATGCTAAATAAAACGGATTTAGTACTATACTTAATAGTAACCTAAAAAAATAATTCATCAGTAAGAATTTGTTCTACAGAAAAGGGACAGATTTTTGGGAAAGTCTGCTCATTTAGTTGAGTTTTAAGTATAGCTTGCCTCCTCGCCTTTTTGTAAATTAGATAGATTCTAGTCAGAAAATAACTATAAAGACTTTTAGATTCAAAGAGCCACTCTAATTCGTCTCTAAAATTGCTAATTTCAATTCTCCATCCTATACCACAACGCTCCTTTTCTTCTGTCCAATATTGGTACAAAAGGAGATGTATCAGAAGCTGTTTTAGGTAACTATCAACTTTATGCTTTAACTCCTTTCCCAAATCCTCTATCTCCTCGGCGAGATGTTGCCAATCTAAATTATCCGCATTTTGTTCCCTAAGTTGTTGTGTCGTCTGCTCGATCCAGAGGGAATAATCTTCCTGATAAAGTTGTTCGATGTTATATTTAATTAAAGGATTCATGGCAAAATTAACCTAAGTATTTGCCAATATAACACATAACTCCTATGTCCGATGAAACTTGGCGTTCCCCCGATGAGATACAAGCCATTTTTAATAACCTTGCTCCCGTCTATGATGAGCTTAATCAATCCTTGAGCTTGGGACAACACCATATCTGGAAACTGATGACAGTACAATGGTGTGAACCCAAAAAAGGAGATATCGCCCTAGATATTTGCTGTGGAAGCGGAGATATTACGCAACTACTGGGCAAAAAGATCGGAAAAACTGGTAAAACCTTCGGATTAGACTTTTCCGCAGATTTATTGGCGATCGCCCGTCAAAGGAATCAAACCCCTTACCCGATCGAATGGATAGAAGCCGATGCCCTCAATTTGCCCTTTGGCGACAACAATTTTGATTGTGCTACGATGGGATATGGACTAAGAAATGTAGTTGATATTCCCCTCTGTCTGCGGGAACTACACCGAGTGCTAAGACCTGGAGCCAAAGCCGCCATCTTGGACTTCCATCGTCCGAGTATTGGTTGGATGCAAGCTTTCCAACAATGGTATTTAGACACCGTGGTAGTACCCCAAGCTCAAAAACTGGGCATGACCGACGAGTACGCCTATATTAGCCCTAGTCTGGCTCGATTTCCCACGGGACCTGAACAGGTCAAATTAGCTAATTTAGCTGGTTTTACCCAGGCGATTCACTATCCCATTGCTGGTGGGTTGATGGGTGTCTTAGTTCTCACCAAAAATTGATAATTGCTCCGTTATTCCCTCACAAACTTGGATTTAGCAACCCTTTGGAGTTTTGTTGTTCCCCCGATAGTTGGCGCGGTTATTGGTTACTTTACCAACGACATTGCCATATCCATGCTATTCCGTCCCTACCGTCCCATTTATATCGGTAAACGTCTTTTACCCTTTACCCCTGGTTTGATTCCTCGTAATCAAGAAAGGCTAGCTAAACGGGTATCTGATACTATTATGGGATCTTTACTGACTCCAGAAGAATTACAAAATTTAGCTAAACGCTTACTACAGGTAGAAAGGGTACAGGGAGCGATTCTTTGGTTACTACAATCGGCGATTAAACAGATTCGCTCGGATAAGGAGCAAAAGACGGCTAAAATCCTCTCAGGGGTACTTAGGGATTTATTTGGGGAGTCTATTCCTCGTTTATTAAAGGTTTTAGCCCGCAAGGAAGATTTTTTAGATAAGCAGATTAATCAGATTTTTGACCAAATCCTCCTAGATTTTCGCCTCAATGAAGGTCAGTCCAAACAGTTTTCCGATTGGTTACTAGAGTCGGTTTTACCCCCAGATATGTTGCGCCAGGCTTTAATAGAGTTTTTGACCGATAGAAATATCCAAGTCATTGACGAGGGATTTCGAGAGAAAACCAGTGGAACCTATTGGGTAGTAGCTAATTTGTTTGGTGTTAAAAATGCTTTGACTCGTCTACGGAGTTTTTGTCTAGATGAAAGGGAAGTAGCTAATACTAGATTAAAAGAATTGATGTTATCCCTAGAGATTCGTAACCGTTTACGCAAATGGCTACAGGATTTGTCTTTACAAAACTTGCCTATTTCGACTGTGCGGCAATTGCGAAGGACTACTCGCCAAACTGTACAAACTTATCTCCAACAGGGAGGGGCACAGTTTATTAATGAGTTAGGAGCATCTGTTGATTGGGATAAGATATCGGTTTTGATTGTCAATCGCTTGCAGTCTTCCCCTGTTTTTTCTACCTCATTGGATGTTATTAGTCAAGAGCTTGCTTTAATAATTGATAAATATTTAGAAGAAGATTTAGAAAAAATTGTCGCCCAAGCAATTCCGATTTTATCTATAGATCAAGTAATTATTGATCGGGTTAAAGCTACTTCTCCTGAAAATTTAGAGGATGCTATTCAAGGAATTGTTAAAAGTGAGTTACAAGCAATTGTTAATTTAGGGGGTGTTTTGGGGTTTGTTATTGGTATTTTACAGGCGTTAATTTTGTTATGGAAGTAGCAGGATATTATGGAAGAGTTATTAGAGCTTAAAGAATTGTTAATTGGGGGTGATATCCCTGGGGCTTTGCTGTTAGTAGAAGAGATGACCGAGATGAGCAAAGATGATAAGCTAAATAGGATTGCTAGTTATGCTAAAATTCTTTTGTTGCATTTAATTAAACAAGCAGCCGAAGGTCATACAACTCGTTCTTGGGATATTTCTATTGATAATGCAGTGTACGAAATTCAGAAGACAAACCGCAGACGAAAAGCGGGAGGTAATTATCTTTCATACCCAGAAATTAGGGAAACCCTAGAAGATGTCTATCGCCTTGCTCTTGCTGGTGCTGCTGTGGAAGCCTTTGGGGGATGTTATCAGGCAAAAGAACTAGCTGCTATGATCGATCGCCCTAGTATAATTAACCGAGCCATGGAGTTGATTTTAGAGCAGCCTACTCAAGAGGTTTAGGATTTAAGTATAAAGCTAAGGAAATCGCTGCAAGGAGCGATCGCCTTAGGGTAGATTTTGGGAGGTACTAACTAACTTCCTTCATTTCCTCCTCAACAATTTGTAGGGGTTGGGTACGGAGTATCGGTTTACTGGTATCAATCTTAATCTCTTGGAAGAAAATAACCACCGCCGCCGCTAGGTTTTCTATGGCAAAGAGTTCCCAATGGTACAAAGTCAATTCTGGAAAGGGGATATGGGCTATCCAGAAACCGAACTTATAAACAGCCCACTCTATAGTCAGGGAAAGCACTTCCCAGAGTATAATCGTCGGCAATTTAATTAATAGATAGACACCAAAAAAGCTGACGGCTATACTGCCAATGTTGTCTAGCTGGTATTGAATTAAAGATTCCAGGGTTTTTTCGGGGCTGACATCTTCATCGGGGGCAATTCTTTCCTCTTTGAAACCTTGGTATCCCAAGCCAGGAAAGGGTAAATCTATAATGCCGTTGGTGGAGATTTTGCGCTCAGTTGTATTAAAACCCAAGGAGCGCAGTACCACGGCCCTTAACTTAAAGAAAGAGTCGAGGATGGCTAAACCTAAAGCCTTGACACCAATATTATCGGAATACCAATCCAAACCACTATGACTAGCTATAAAAGCGGCAATAATAGCTGGACCTCCAAATACAGAGATAGGTATAAGTAAGCCTTGAGCAGGGGTAAAGGTACTAATAGAAGCATCCCCAGGCGCAATACGCCATACCAAGACTGACAGCACTAAAAGAGATAAAAACCAAGTTAAAAAAGTCCTCGGCCATTGTTCTCGATAGGCTTGCCAACGCGGGGACCAATATTCCTTAAAATTTGCCCAAGATTTTTGCAAGGCGATTACTTTGGCTTGGAAAGGATTAGTTCCCACGGTTGCTTCCGTCTTTTCCTCGGGGGCAACTGTTGTTTCAGTCTTTTCAGGGGATGGGGGAGTATCTTCTTTTGAAGAGTCTACATCCACAATCTCTACTTTTGCTTGGGATTGAGGAGTAACTTCTTTTAAAGAGTCCACGTCCACAATCTCTACTTTTACTCGGGATTGAGGAGTAACTTCTTTTAAAGAGTCCACATCCACAATCTCTACTTTGGCCTCAGAAAAGTTGGAAACGACTTCCTCTACAGAGTCTACAGCCAAAACCTCTGCCTTTGTTTCAGAGTTGGAAGCAACTTCCTTTAAAGAGTCCATATCCAGAATCTGTGCCTTTGGTAATTCCTGATCCTCAGCCATAGAAAATGATGTTAACCACAATACAGAATAAAAACTTAAATCCATGATAACGCATGGCTCTAGGGGCTCTACTTAACTTTTCTTAACATTGCCCTTGATTCCAACTTAAATGGCGGAATCTCTAGAAGTTCCTCATTTTCTAGATTATACTGTTCACAAACCAGACTAAGGCGATCGCCTTGACTAATCATCTCATTGACCGAATGGGTAAGATTTCCTTGAAAAAACAACAAAGTATTAGTTTTCGGGCGAATTTGACCGATTTGGCGTTTATGGGACCTTAGTACCAATTCCCCACCAGTTAAGTTTTGGGGGACGTGAATATAGAGAACGCTAACTATAGTGGGAGGTTCAATGGTTTTACAGTAGGAGCGCAAAGAGCGGTCAATATGGGGGTCAACTCGTGAGCCAGTTTTTAAAAGCAGAGGATTGAGATAAAAAGCATTACAATCCGGTAAAAGGGCCTGCTCTAGGTAGCGAGTAAAATAGGGAAAGCGTTGTTGTACCGTATTAATATGCGATCGCAAAAAGACTACAGAAAATCCCTTCGTCCCCACAAAATCCCGATTAAGATTATTCACAGCAAAATAAGGAGAGGACAAAATCTCTCCTTGTAACTCCTTAAGATAGTCTGGGGAAAAAACCGCTTCCCTTTGCTGATAAAACATGATTGTTAACGAACTGAATCCATGGCACTAACCGTGGTGGAAACCATAGCCGCCAGCAGCATTTCTGGGGAAACAGAAAAAGGTAAACGATGAATATCCGAGTCAGGACGACAGGTAACTTCTGCCACTTGACGCAACTGGGCTAGAGTTATTCCCTGTAAACCTAAATCCTCGAGCTTTGTGGGTAGACCGATTTGCCCATAGAATTTTAGCAGTTGTAGGCGAGCAGTCAGGGCTAATTGATTCCCTTGGGTCATTTCCTCTAAACGTAACTGAACGAGGATACCGTAGGCGACCTTTTCCCCATGGAGAATATGATGACATTCCGCAAGATGGGTTAGTCCATTATGTACCGCATGGGCGGCCACAGTGCGACAGTTAGCCCCCCCTAGTCCCCCAATTACCCCCGCTAGGAGGACAGTAGCATCTACTACTTCTTTCCAAGTTTGACTTTTAGGATTTTCCAAGGCCTGTAAGGACTTTTGCAAGAGAATATCCCGTAAAATTCTCGCCTCTTGTACTGCGGCAATAGTTAGGGTATCTGTAGAATCAGCGCTACTAACAGAAGCTTCGTACCACTTGGCTATAGCGTCCCCTATTCCTGCGGTGAGAGTGCGTTTAGGGGCTGTTTGTAGGAGGTTATAGTCTAGAATCAGTAGGTCCGGACAACGACTGAGGGGAACATCGTACAAAAAAGCCCCCCCATCGGTATAAACATTAGATAACGCCGTCCAAGCTGCACAGGTTGCCCCAGAGGTGGGAATTGTCACCACGGGTAACTGACAACGATAGGCTAATAATTTGGCAGTATCTAGGGCTTTACCACCGCCAACTCCGATAATCAAGTCCGCTTGGTGTTCCTTGACGGTATTAAGGAGCACATTCAGGGAATTTTCCGAACAATCGGGCTGATAGGTTTGCCAATGGGGAATTAGTTGCCGCTTTTGACAAACAGGATTTAAGAGCGGTTTGATTAATTCTAGGGTTTGATTTCCCCCCACTACCAAAGGACGTTTACCTAAATCTGCTAACCTATCTCCACTTTCGGCTAAGGCGTTATCTCCCCGCCAAACCTGAGCAGGGGCCACAGATAGAGTCGGGGTTGCTGTAGATGTTTCCGTGGAGGCTAGGTTTTTTTTAATCATTTTTTTTGCAGTTGGGCAATGTTTTTGGGGAAAAGTTCGACTTTGATTTCAGAATCATCCTTGGTTTTGAGGGTACGCTTAACCTCTCCTAAGTACAAGGGAACTGTTACCCCTGGTTTGGGATGTAGTAGAGCTCTAGCCCGAATGGTTAACTGGTCATCTCCATCTACTCCTACTCTACCGTAGGAAAATAAATCCCTGGCAGCTTGTTGGAGGGTAGCTTCTACTTCTGATGCAGTGACAGTAGGTGGTAGAGCAATTACGGCTTGATTGGCACCATTGTCGTAGGCTAGGGAAAATCTGACCGCCCCTGGTATTTTGGTAGAGGTAAATAGTCCTAAACCTAAGCCGAAGATTCCCACCGTTAGAACTACCATAAAGCCAGTCGCTCCCACTAAGCGAAAACGCCAGCCCCATTTGAGTATAAAGGAGATTATGGTCAAAAGCAGACAGGCGATCGTCCCTAGGGCTGCCCATTGGGTATAGTCTGATAAATTGTTAGTTATTTCCATATTCCCACTAGGGTGTATTTTCTTTCTATTCTAAGCAATCCTTGACGCTCCCCCGATAAATCGGCGGATTCTCAGTTCCCAAAAAAAAGTCCGAGCAAAACCCGAACCCCGAGATTGTTTTGTGTCGAATTATTTCCTTTTAATGGGCAGAAGCCAAGATAGGTTTAAAATGGAGGATGTTAGAGGATTCTTTCCCTTGACAATCATCTTCTTTCATAGCCACTGCGGTAGTAGCAACAGCCTCTGACTCTATTTCCTCTTCCTCCTCATCACTATCTCCAAGGGAAAGGCGATCGCAGGGGATCGTATCAGATAGGATAGCACTAGCCATCATGCCCGTATGAATCTCTAGCATCGCGTCCAGCAAAGCTTCAAAAACTAAACGCTGTCCTGGGAAAACCACTCGTTCAAAATACCAATTAACGATATTAGTAATGCGAACCACTTGAATCTGATTAGTCGCATTGACGTAGCAGCAGAGGACACTATTGTTTTGATTATTAGGCAAAGGGTCAAGAATCTGAGCCATGGGATTATTGTGTTTTTAAATTGGGTTTCTCATTACCCCTCTACCCTAACACTCCTTGATCCCGATTGGCTGTAAAGATAATTACAATACTGCAAACTCTGCCGACGAAAGGTTAGAGCTTCCTGATTTGTCCAAACTTCTCTCCGTATTTATTTGTAGAGTTTGACCAAGAACCCAACAGGAGGCAGGAGGCAGGAGGCAGGAGGCAGGAGGCAGGAGGCAGGAGGCAGGAG
>JBBAUO010000019.1:0-68060 GCA_040398185.1 Microcystaceae cyanobacterium
GGGAGATGGGGAGATGGGGAGATGGGGAGATGGGGAGATGGGGAGATGGGGTGACTGTACTATTATTTAATGTTGAGCTTTAATTTTTAACATACATTTGTTTTTGCATTAGAATTGTATTTGAAATGAATTGTAAAGCCCAAAGAAGAGAATCATGACAGTCATAACTATTATCGGCGGAGGTTTCAGTGGGGTAATGGTAGCCACCAACTTGCTCAGACAAGCCACTGAACCCCTAAAAATCAACCTCATAGAGCGTCACAAAATCGGCCAAGGAATAGCCTACGGTAGCGACTCAGATTGGCATTTGCTCAATGTTCCCGTCGGTAAAATGAGTGCCTTTGCCGATGAGCCGGAGCATTTCTGCCACTGGCTGAAAAATCAAGGCCATGGAGTGGATACCCAAACTTTTGTTTCCCGTAAGCTTTATGGCCAGTACATTAAGTCTTTACTAGAATCAAAAGCACCATCCGAAGTTAGTTGGCAATCAATCCAAGATGAAGCCGTAGCCATTGATGGAGAGGGGGAAAAGAAAAAAGTTTATCTAGCTAGTGGTAAAGTGGTCGGAACAGACCAGGTAGTTCTAGCCCTCGGTCATTTACCTCCAGCCCATCCCCAGGTCAGGGATGCTAGCTTTTATCAAAGTTACCGTTATGTAAGCCAGGTTTGGGATAGTCATTCCTTAAAACAAATAGAACCTCAATCTTCGGTTTTAATCCTTGGCTCAGGCTTAACAGCAGTAGATGTAGTCATGTCCCTATATCAGCAAGGACATCGGGGCAAGATTCATCTGTTGTCCCGTCGAGGGTTATTACCCCAATCCCACCAGCAGTCCCCTAGCTATCCTCCATTTTTAAAGGGGGATACCATTCCCCAATCCCTGGGCCGATTAGTCCGTTTAGTCAGACAAGAAATAAGTACGGCAGAGGCCAAAGGATATCCTTGGCAAGCAGTTATGGACTCTTTTCGCCACGAAAACCAAGATATTTGGCAAAAACTGACCCTAGGGGAGCGTCGTCGTTTTTTGCGTCATCTTCGTCCCTATTGGGATATTCATCGCCATCGCATCTGCCCAAAAATTGCGACCATTATTGATAGTCTTACAACTTCGGGACAATTAATCCGCCACAAAGGGCGTGTACAGGGTTATATCGAGGAAAATGACTATGTAAACATCATTTTTCGTGAGCCCGTAGGGCAAAATTTAGAGACAATATCAGCGCAGACAGTGATTAATTGCACAGGAAATCAGGAAAGTTACGGAAAATCCTTAGATTCATTGAGGAATAACTTACTAGAATCTGGACTTGTCAGATTAGATCCTTTAGCCCTAGGTTTAGAAATCAATAACCAAGGACAGTTAATCCGCGCCGATGGGCAGGTTAACTCTTGGCTTTATACCCTAGGTCCTGTCTGTAAAGGTAGTCTTTGGGAAACAACTGCAGTAGCTGAAATCCGCCAACAAGCCCGTCGTCTGGCTTTAGATATAGTACATTAAATTTTTTTGCAGATAGCTCTCCCTCTGGTCATACAAATCCTGTAAAGTGTATTTTTCTAAAACCGACTGGGCTGCTAGATTGGCTTTTTGCCAGTTTTGTCTAATCAATTTCATTTCTATGGTGAAGGAGTCGGTATTGTCTGGGGTTTGCTGTTCTCCTTCTATAAGAGCAACCACCTCTAGGAGAGTTATCTGATGGGGAGAGCGAGCCAATATGTACCCTCCCTTAGCACCGCGCAAACTCTTAATCAGGCCACCCCGTCGCAGAGTTGCCATAATCTGTTCCAGATAACGTTCAGGAATCGGGTGTTTAGAGGTAATTTCGCTGACGGTTAGGGGTTTCTTGCTGTCAGAAGCATTTCCCATCTCTAGCAGTGCTAACAAAGCATATTCAACTTTAGAGGGAAGTTCTAACAGAATGTAGGTTTGGTTTTTGTTGTTCACCTTCTCAAGGGGAGATTGTTAATTTTAAGGATAATGCAAAAAATACATTAACTTGATAAGTTTAGTGTATATTAAATTTAAGAAACCAAGGATTTTGCTCTCTGCAGACCGGAGACTAAAGACAAGCCCTGCCATTGTAACTTATTGCCTACACCACATTGTATTAAAGGATTTTGAAAACCACTATGACCTTTTCCCGTTCACTCAAAGCAACCCATCCCAAACCAGTCTGGTCTTTTGACCGACGGGCTTTAATGCCCTTACGAGATAATCGCTTTTGGCAAATAGAGGCAGGACTTGTCCGCACTTCTACGGTTTTAGAAGATGGGACATTAATCACCTTTGGCCTCTGGGGGCCTGGAGATACTGTCGGTAAAACCCTAGCGGGAGTTAATCCCTATCAGATAGAGTGTTTGTCTCCCGTGGAAGCCCTGTCCCTATCTTTCATGGAAAATCAACCCCTGGGAAAAATTGTCTTTGCCCATTTACAACAGTTGCAAGAGTTAACGATTATTCGCAGTTATAAACGGGTTGAAACGATGTTAGCCCAGCTATTGGGCTGGTTAGGACAAAAATTTGGGCGAGAAGTTGTCGAGGGAAAATTAATCGAACTGCGGCTTACCCATCAGGACCTAGGGGATATTTTAGGTATAACCCGTGTCACGGTAACGCGAACCCTCAATCAACTGGAGCAACAGGGCTTGATCGAGCGATTACCCCTACACCAAATTATTTTACGAGAATCGGAGGTTTGGTACTATCAAATTTAGATTTTGCCCCAATAACAGGGAAAATGTGATCTGGGAGACTTCTTTTGTCTGGATGTCCCGAATTGTTATTGCAAAGTTGGTTAATGCGTCAGCCCCGAGCATAGTAAGTTTTACAGAAATGTGGTTAATTTCTCGCTCCTACGCAACGGGGTTTTTTACTCAGATTTTTAAAAGGCGATCGCTGGCAGCCTGGAGGGTTTCCTGGCGTTTGCTAAAACAAAACCGAATCCAAGCCTTACCATCTTCAGGAGTTCTAAAAAAGCTAGATCCCGGTACAGTGGCAACTCCCACATCTTTAACCAGATAATGGGCAAAGTCCCAACTACTGCTATAACCAAAACGCGAGATATCTGCCAGAATATAATAGGCACCTAAGGGCTGGAAATGGGGAATATTTAATTGCTCTAGGGTATTGACGAGGAGGGCTCGTTTTTCTTGATAGAGTTTTCCGAGGTTGTCATAGTAAGTTGTCGGTAATTTCATCGCCGCTACCCCGGCCCTTTGTAGAGGAGCAGGAGCACCCACAGTCAGAAAATCATGGACTCTGCGAATCGCGTTAGTAATTTCAGGATTAGCGAGAATATAACCGACACGCCATCCTGTGACACTGTAGGTTTTGGAGAGGCCGTTAATAGTTATGGTTCGTTCTTCCATCCCCGCTAGGGTGGCGATCGCTAGGTGAGAAACTCCATCATATAAAATATGTTCATAGATTTCATCGGTTAGGGCTAAAACATCCCATTTCTGACAAAGATCAGCAATTAAAGTCAATTCTTGCCTGTTAAAGACTTTTCCTGTGGGGTTATGGGGAGTGTTGATAATAATAGCCTTAGTCTTATCATTAAAGGCTTGTTCTAATTCCTTGGCATCAAAATTCCAATCCGGGGGATGTAAGCGGACATAACGAGGAGTGGCTCGGGCTAAAATTGTATCTGGTCCGTAGTTTTCATAGTAGGGTTCAAAGACAATCACTTCCTCTTGGGGGTTAACTGTCGCCAGTAGAGTTGCCGCCATTGCTTCCGTTGAGCCGCAGGTAACGGTAATCTGACGTTCGGGATCTACTTTTAATCCCAAATACCAGTTCACTTTCTCCGCTATGGCTTCCCTGAAGGGACGATCTCCCCAAGTAATAGCATACTGGTTAATATCTCCATCAATAGCATTGTAGGCAGCTTGTTTTAGTTCCGCGGGACAGGGAAAATCTGGAAAGCCTTGGGCTAGATTAATCGCTCCGTAATTCAAAGCTATCCGACTCATTTCTCTGATTACAGATTCGCTAAATTGTCCTGCTAAGTCGGAAACTTGCGATTTTTTAAGATTTTTCACCGATGATACATTCCTAGACTTAATTTGTAATTCAATTATATTCCACGTTAAATGCAATTAATTTCCATTTATCAGTTAATGCTTGGGGAAAGAAGCATGGGATATAATTCACAAATAATGTAGGAGGAGCCCCATCTAACTTTGTCCCTTGATTTTCGTAACCTCAACACCCTCTGGGCTTCCATCCTTGTAGAAACACTCTCCCGTCTCGGATTAACCCATACGGTTATCTCCCCAGGCTCACGCTCCACCCCTTTAACCTTGGCCTTCGCCACCCACCCCTCTATTGAGGCTATACCCGTTTTAGACGAGCGCTCGGCGGCTTTTTTCGCCCTGGGAATAGCCAAAAGAACCCACTTACCCGTAGCTCTAGTTTGTACCTCTGGGACTGCCGGGGCTAATTTCTACCCTGCGGTAATCGAAGCCAAGGAAAGTCGCATCCCTTTACTGATCCTAACAGCCGATCGCCCTGTAGAACTACGCCACTGTCATTCGGGGCAAACCATCGATCAAACCCGTCTCTATGGCCATTATCCCAACTGGCAAACGGAAATAGCCACCCCAGAAATAAATCTTTTACCCTACCTGCGCCAAACCATTGTACACAGTTGGGAACGTTGTCTAGGGGCTACCCCAGGACCTGTACATCTGAATATCCCCTTTCGAGATCCGTTATTTCCCCTGGCTAATGCCGAGATCCTCGCGCTGGAAAAAGGTTTTGATACCCAGGGTTTTTTCTCCCTCCCCAAGGCTTCTAGCTTTGCTTCTGGGGAGTCTTTATTGCCTGATTTTAGCTATTCTCAGGGCATTATTATCGCCGGGGTTAATTCTACCGCTTCTCCTGAAAATTATAGCCAAGCGATCGCCCATTTAGCCAAAACCCTCGGCTTTCCTGTCTTGGCCGAAGCCCTGTCTCCTGTACGCAATTATGCTGAGATTAACCCCAATTTAGTCTCTACCTATGATCTGATTTTACGCCAACCTCATATCAGGGATAATCTTACCCCAGAGG
The DNA here is from genome assembly GCA_040398185.1 of Microcystaceae cyanobacterium. Taxonomy (GTDB): domain Bacteria; phylum Cyanobacteriota; class Cyanobacteriia; order Cyanobacteriales; family Microcystaceae; genus JBBAUO01. Next base: position 5,051 of record JBBAUO010000019.1, read on the forward strand.
TAATTATTCAAATTGGCGAACTGCCAACAAGCAAAGAATTAAGAAATTGGTTAAGTGAGTTATCGTGTCCTCGATTTATTGTTGATCCCAGTTGGGAAAACTTAGATCCTCTCCATGGTAAAACAGTTCATCTAAGGGGGAAAATTGAAGACTTAGCTAAAAATGCCTACAATAAAATTGATAATTTAGGAAGTTATTTAAAATATTGGTTAGAATTAGACAAAAAAACTCAGCAAAGAATTAACACAAATTTATCTAACTTAATAGAATTAAGAGAGGCGAAAATACCTTGGTTACTTTCACAATATTTACCCCAACAAACACCAATTTTTCTATCTAATAGTATGCCAGTAAGGGATGCAGAATTTTTCTGGATGCCTAATAATCTCCGAATTATGCCCTATTTCAATCGTGGTGCTAATGGTATAGACGGAACTCTTTCAACGGCTTTGGGTATTGCCCACAGAAATCAGCCCACAATTTTATTAACAGGAGATTTAGCTTTATTACATGATACTAATGGGTTCTTAATTAAGCCTAAACTTCAAGGTTCTTTAACCATAATTTTAATTAACAACAATGGTGGAGGTATCTTTGAAACCCTACCTATTTCCCAATTTGATCCTCCCTTTGAGGAGTTCTTTGCCACTCCCCAAAATATTGATTTTTCTAAACTCTGTCAAACCTATAATGTGCAGTATTATTGTATTAAAAATTGGACAGAATTAACTAAACATATCCAAATATTACCCCCAGGGGGAATACAGGTTTTAGAGATTTTAACTGATCGGAAAAAGGATGCTCTTTGGTTACAGGAAAATTTAGCAAAGTTTGCTGATTTTACCTAAAGATAACTCATTCATGGCACAATAGGGACTGCATCAGCCATTGAGAGAGCCATGGAAACCTTTTGGAACGAGATATTAGAGTTTTGTCAGACGACAACCGCAACCATCGGCGATCGCCTGGTGCAAGATTTTGGCAAATTATCCGCAGAACGGAAAGAAGATGGTACCTTAGTAACCCAAGCGGATCGCTGGGCCGATGAGCAGCTACGCATTGCCATTAAAACCACCTTTCCGGAGCATGGAATTTTAACCGAAGAAAGCACCCATATCTTCCCTGGTAATGATTGGTGTTGGATTATCGATCCCATTGACGGAACCACCAACTTTACCAGAGGAATACCAATTTGGGGAATATCCCTAGGACTGCTCTACCAAGGAACGCCGGTTTTTGGATTTGTGGATTTTCCCCCTTTACAACAGTCTTTCCATGGCTACTGGTATGGTAACTCCGGACTAACGGGTCCGGTGGGGGCCTATCGCAATGGACAATCCATTCACACAAGTCAGGATCAACCGAGCCAGAATCATTTATTTAATCTTTGCGCTCGCAGTACAGAAATCCTGAAAAAGCCCTTCCCCTGTAAAATTAGGCTTTTGGGAGTAGCCAGTTATAATTTGCTCCTAGTCGCTTGCGGAGCCGCCTTGGGGGGGGCAGAATCCACCCCAAAAATTTGGGATCTCGCGGCGGTTTGGGCAATTTTACAAGCAGCCGGGGGAAGTTTTCTTTCCCTGGAGACGGAACCCATGTTTCCCCTCAAAGTTGGACAAGATTATGGAAAACGGTCCTTTCCCTGTTTAGTCGCCAGTCGTCCTGAGTTAATAGCTGTTTTCAATCCCCTAGTGGAATGTCTTGTCAAGTAGGGATTACATCTTTAGAGATTTTTGTCAAACGACAACTCGTCAAACTTTGTAGTAGGATGAAAGGAGATACATATTTCAGTCAATCTACTTACAGGGTGAAAAAAAGAATGTCGAAAAGATTAGGGCTACTACTCGCTACCATCGCGCTTGTCGTTACTAGCTTCTTTGCCAATGTCGCACCGGCTGCGGCGGAAACCTATACGGTCAAAATGGGTACTGATAATGGGATGCTTAAGTTTGAGCCAGCGGAATTAACAATTAAAGCAGGAGATACCGTCAAATGGGTTAACAATAAAATGTCTCCCCATAACGTTGTCCTCGATAGCAGCAAAGTTGAGGCGGCCCAGGCCACTAAACTCTCCCACAAAAATTTATTATTTTCTCCTGGGGAATCCTTCGAGAGCAGTTTTCCGGAAGCCGGTACCTACAGCTACTATTGCGAACCCCATCGCGGTGCTGGCATGGTGGGAACCATTACTGTTCAGTAATATAGCCAACGGGTTCAACCCCTCCTAACCCCCTTAATCAGGGGGATTTTTTTAAATAACATTTGCACTAGAGCGAGAAGTCCTAGGCGGGTTTGGGCAAGATGGGGAGTATTTTTTTGTACCTCACCAAAAATACGACAATGACGCTCAAAGTTACCGCAGGAGTGGGCTAAGTTTAAAAGAAGTTTATTAAAAAGTAGAGAGGACATAGAAGCGGTTTCTAGGGTATCAACAGTTATTAAAATTTGCTCAATGAGTTGTCTTTGGGCGGCATGATTTAACCATAGGTTCTGACTTTTTGACCAAGGGATGGGGGTAGGAGATCCGATGATCCAGGGTAGGGGATCAAGGGATTCCTGGGTAAGAGTTATAAGTTGCTCCCGTTGGGCTAATTGTAGAAGAGAGAAACAACGATTATGGATATATTGAAAATAAAATAGATTTTCTTGAGGTATATCTTGGGAGTCGTAGCTAATGGGATAATGGGCTAAAAGTTGCGGTAATTTCTCTAGCCAAACCCCCAGAAAAAAAGGGTCAAAATGGTAATCTAAAAAACCTTGGCGACTGAGGCTAACTTTTGCGCTTAGAAGGGAAGCCGAAGAGGCCAGATAGGTTAGGATATTTTCAGCTATAGTCCGAGCTTGATCTAACTTTCCCTTAGCCAGTTGTAGGGCAATGGGAGAGCGATAATAAAGACCACGGTGGTCGAGTTGGGAGCGATAGAAAGTGGGGGAGAGAAGATCGTAGTCGGCGCGTTGGAGAGCTTCGGATAATCCTCTCTCTAATATCCGTTGTAGAGAAGGCTCAAAAATAAGCTGATCAAAATCAGAATTGTCTGTTAACATTAAGGCTCCTATCCTCTGGCAATGTGACAGATTAGATTAATCGAATGCCCCCGTCTCTACCTTTTTCCGAATTGTCGAAACCCGCCTTTAAGTTTTTAGAGGTGTTTGACTGGGCTCGCTCCCATTATCGAGATCGTACTTTCAACAAGGACGAACTTGTTCCCACCCGTCCTGGATTATTTTATATCGTAGAGCAGGGAGCGGTTCGGATTGTTGGTCAATCACAAATTTACGTTGGGGTAAAGTCCTCCGTTGAGGAGTCCTTGTCCTCAGAGAGCGAAGAGGTCTTTTTAGGATTAATTGCCAAAAAACAACCCTTTGAAATTATTTCCCAAGCTCCCTTTCAATTAAAAGCCTATACCCATCTGGAGCAAACTACGGTCATCTGGCTCTACTGGCAAGATGTCGAACAATGGCCTTCCCTGCGTCGGACTATCTTTGAGAACTTTCGCTATCAACATCAACGAAAACTGCTCTGGTTGAGTATTTTGGGACAAAAACGCTCTATTGATCGACTGATGGGGTTTTTAGCCCTCCTCGTAGAAGAACATGGTATGGCAACCCCCAATGGTTACTACTTGCCCTACACCCTCACCCATACTCAGATTGCCAGCGCCATCGGTACCACCCGCGTCACCGTGACCCGTTTGATGGGACGTTTACGTCAACAAGGCCTGATTTTTGTCGATGACAATAACCTAATTGGTCTACCCAGTCTGTTTCCCCTCAGCTAAATCTGAGGAAAATATTACAAACTATTAAGAAAATAGAGCAAAAGTCCACAGGATGCCTGAGAATGATTTGGTCAGGTGTCTAGAGCACCCTCATTTCTTGGGAGGAATCCATCAATGAGTATTGTCACGAAGTCTATCGTGAATGCAGATGCAGAAGCCCGCTACCTTAGCCCGGGTGAGCTCGATAGAATCAAAGCGTTTGTAGGCAGTGGAGCAGCCCGTTTACGGATTGCCGAAACTCTCTCCGGCGCACGGGAAAGCATCGTTAAACAAGCAGGCGATCGCCTGTTCCAAAAACGTCCCGATATAGTTTCCCCTGGTGGAAATGCTTACGGTGAAGAAATGACCGCTACCTGTTTGCGGGACATGGACTACTATCTACGCCTAATTACCTATGGAGTAGTAGCTGGTGACGTGACCCCCATTGAGGAAATCGGTTTAGTAGGTGTACGGGAAATGTACAAATCTCTAGGAACCGACGTTGGTGCAGTAGGTCAGAGCGTTCGGGAAATGAGAGAAGTAGCCACTGGTCTCATGTCAGCGGAAGATGCTGGTGAAGCAGCTTCTTACTTTGACTATGTGATAGGAGCTCTACAGTAGGATTTCCTCCTGCTCCAAATTTTCTGTATAACACAAAAGCAAGATCGGGAAGCAAAATCATGCAAGACGCAATTACCTCTGTAATCAACTCTGCTGACGTTCAAGGCAAATACCTAGATACATCAGCACTAGACAAATTAAAAAAATACTTCGCAACGGGTGAACTTCGGGTTCGTGCTGCTAGTGTCATTAGCTCTAATGCCGCAGGAATCGTTAAAGAAGCTGTTGCTAAGTCCCTGTTGTACTCTGATGTCACCCGTCCTGGGGGCAATATGTACACCACTCGTCGTTATGCGGCTTGTATTCGTGACCTCGACTACTACCTCCGCTATGCTACCTATGCAATGTTAGCCGGCGACCCCTCTATCCTCGATGAGCGCGTTCTCAACGGACTCAAAGAAACCTATAATTCCTTAGGTGTTCCTATTTCCTCCACTGTTCAAGCTATCCAAGCTATGAAAGAAGTAACCGCCAGCCTTGTTGGTTCTGATGCGGGTAAAGAAATGGGTGTTTACTTCGACTACATCTCCTCTGGCTTAAGCTAAACCCTTAAACTATAGGTTTTTCCATTTTGAGGTTCGGGATGTTGAGGGTGAGTGCAAGGGCATTAAAGGCTGACTCTTTCGATAAAAGTCGGTTTTGATGATCTAGTATTGGCTCTTGGCTCCTGACCTTTGCTATATATATCTACGGGAGAAACAACACCCATGCGGATGTTTAAAGTGACGGCCTGTGTCCCTAGTCAGAGCCGCATTCGGACACAACGAGAATTACAAAATACCTATTTTACTAAGCTTGTTCCCTACGACAACTGGTTTCAGGAACAACAACGCATCATGAAAATGGGCGGCAAAATTGTTAATGTACAGTTAGCCACCGGTAAGCCAGGCGCGAATACGGGCCTACTATAATTGGCTTCTGGTATAACATGGTATAAGAGGAGGTCGTCTGTGGAGGCCTCTTTTATTATTATGAAAAATAAAAATCTAGATCTAAGTAATCATCTCCAGAAAAAGGAAAAAAATAGACAAATTAAACCAGTTATTTTAATTAGTATAGGATTATTATTAATTCTTTTATCCCATAACTTACCTTGGCATTGGCAACTGTTTATTCGCTGGATATTCCGCCAAGGAGATGTGACAGAAATTCCTAAAGGGTTATACCAACCCCTGAACGAACTTTGTTATACGGCTTCAAGCAATGGTTATGTGGATGGTTATCAAGGAAGTAGGGAAATTGCCTATTCTTTAGGAAAATTTGAATGCCGAATTTCTCCCCAAGGAAATAGTTGGATTGTTCGGGATATCTATCAATTTAATAATATTCAAGAAACCAAAGCGGGCTGGCCTTTATCCATTTTAATAGTCAAACTCCTAGGCATAAACTACGCCTATAAAATTGAGGCATCCATTCCCAAAACTGAAATAAATAAGTACAATAAATAGTACAAAAAAGATCCCAAAACCAGCCCAAGCTGACTACAATAATGGAGAGCAATTCCTGTCCGTACCTTATTGAATCCTATTAAAGACCGATTAAACCATGACAAACCCAGAAAATTCTAGATTACAAGAAGCACGTCAAGGTACTGAACCCTGGAAAAAATGGGGTCCCTATTTAAGTGAAAGACAATGGGGAACAGTAAGAGAAGATTACTCCACTGATGGCAACGCTTGGGACTATTTTAGCCACGATCAATCCCGTTCCCGTGCCTATCGTTGGGGAGAAGATGGACTAGGCGGTATTACCGATGACAATAATTTACTTTGCTTTGCCCTAGCCCTTTGGAATGGACAAGATCCCATTCTTAAGGAACGTTTATTTGGTCTTACCAATAGTCAGGGAAATCACGGAGAAGATGTTAAGGAGTATTATTTTTATCTCGATAGTACCCCCACCCATTCCTACATGAAATATCTCTACAAATATCCCCAGGCAGTCTATCCCTACGAACAGCTAATCAATGCCAATGCTAGTCGTGGTCGTCAGGAATTAGAGTACGAACTCTTGGATACGGGCATATTTGATGAGGATCGTTACTTTGATGTTTTTGTAGAATACGCTAAAGCCAAAGCCGAAGACATTTATATTAAAATCAGCGTTGTCAATCGCGGACCCGAGAGCGCGACTCTGGATCTGTTACCGACTCTTTGGTTTCGCAACACTTGGTCCTGGGAAGAAGGGTCTTCCAAACCGGTTTTGAAAAAAGTTCCCGCCGATAACCAGAGCGTTGTCCACGCCTACCACACAGATGAGTTATTCAAAGATAAGTTAGGGGAATTTTATTTCTACTGCGATCGCAATGTTCCCCTACTCTTTACCGACAACGAAACTAACCATGAGTACCTTTTCGGTAGTCCCAATGCTGGCCCCTACGTTAAGGACGGTATTAACAACTATGTCGTCAACGGAAAAACCGAATCCGTGAGTAACGAAATCGGTACCAAGGTTTCTCCCCACTACCAATTAACCGTAGCTCCAGGGGAAACCCAGATAGTACAGTTGCGTCTCTGTCGCTCTAATCGCTTGGCCCCCAATGAGCCCTTTAGTAATTCTTCACAAGTCTTTGCGGAGCGGGTGCAAGAAACCCAAGACTTTTATGATGCGATCGCCCCCTCAGCCATAGACAATGATCCCGATCGCTATAATGTCATGCACCAAGCCTTAGCCGGGATGTTGTGGACAAAACAATACTTTTATTACGACGTGGATCAATGGCTCAAGGGGCACGACATTGAATGGTGGATGACCGATGACCAAAAGTCCCACATTCGTAACTATAAGTGGTTTCACATGCTTAATGACGATGTCATTTCCATGCCCGACAAATGGGAATACCCTTGGTATGCCGCTTGGGATTTAGCCTTTCACATGTTACCGTTGAGCTTAGTAGACCCAGATTTTGCGAAACAACAACTGGACTTGATGTTGCGGGAAAATTATCTGCATCCTAACGGACAAATTCCCGCCTACGAGTGGAATTTTGGCGATGTTAATCCGCCGGTCCATGCTTGGTCGACCTGGGAAATCTATACCCTAGATCGGGAACGCAATGGGGGCAAAGGCGACATTAATTTCCTTAAATATGCCTTTTCTAAGCTCCTGATTAACTTTACCTGGTGGGTAAACTGCAAAGACCGAGGCAATAATAATCTTTTCCAAGGGGGTTTCTTAGGTCTAGATAATATTGGGGTTTTTGACCGGAGTTCTCCCCTACCCACAGGGGGCTTTCTAGAGCAAGCCGATGGTACAGCTTGGATGGTCTTTTTTAGCCAAAGGATGTTACAGATTTCCATAGAATTAGCCCTTGATGACCCTCTCTACGAAGACATGGTTATCAAATTCTTCGAGCATACCCTTTGGATTTCTGGAGCCATGGACCGCATCGGCGAGAATAATGACGAACTATGGGATGAAGAGGACGGCTTTTTCTATGACGTTCTCCACTTACCCAATAACGATTCCCTGCGCCTTAAAGTTCGCTCCATGGTGGGACTATTGCCCCTCATGGCGATTTCTGTATTTCCTGGCAATGTTTTAGACAAACTACCTCGCTTCCGCGAACGAGCTCGATTCTTTATGGCTCGTCATCCTGAACTCGTAACCAATATTCACACACCACAAAAACCAGGGGTAAATGGACGGTTAATGTTGGCGATTCTCAACGAGGATAAACTGCGCCGGGTTCTCTCCTATTTACTCGATGAAAACGAGTTTCTCAGTCAGTATGGCATTCGGTCCCTCTCTCGTTATCACCTAGAAAATCCCTACGTTTTTCATGTGGAAGGACAAGAATATAAAGTCCAATACGTCCCAGGAGATTCGGATACAGGCATGTTTGGGGGTAACTCTAACTGGCGCGGACCTATCTGGATGCCCGTGAATTTCCTGTTGATCCGTTCCCTGATTTTACTCTATAGCTACTATGGAGATGAATTTAAGGTAGAATGTCCCACGGGTTCTGGGCAATATATGACTCTCTTTGATGTAGCCAAGGAGATATCCGATCGTCTCTGTCGGATTTTCTTAAAAGATAGTGATGGCCGTCGTCCTGTCAATACTAATGCCGAAAAGTTTCAATCTGACCCCCATTGGCAGGAGTTAATCCTCTTTTATGAATATTTTCATGGAGATAGTGGCGCGGGGATTGGTGCTAGCCATCAAACGGGTTGGACGGGTTGTATTGCCTCTCTGATTCAAACCTTTGGTTATCTGACTAAAGACTTTGTGATGAATACGGTTAATGCCGGCGATACTACTCGTTATAAACAACAATAGGAATCGGGAAATGCCCAAGCCTAGGGGAGAAAATCTATGATTAATTTTTTATTAAATCGTTTTTCTCCCTACCATTGGGGTATGTTGGGCATTTTTTTGATTTCACTTGTACTGAGGTTTTGGGGGTTAGAACGCTTTAATACCTTGGTTTTTGATGAGGTTTATTATGCTAAATATGCTAATTATTATTTGATTGGCAAGGATTTTTTTAACTCCCATCCTCCCCTGAGTCAATACATCATTGCCATCGGTATTTGGCTCGGTTCTTTTCTTCCTAGCACTGCGGATACTACCAACAATTTAACCGAGTCCCTTCGCTCTACCTTTAGTTATAGATGGATTAATGCTTTAACTGGGTCTTTTATTCCTTTAGTTGTAGGGGCGATCGCCTACCAGTTAAACCAGCGTCTCTCCTTTAGTTTACTAGCTACTCTACTCACTGCCTTAGACGGATTATTTTTAGTTGAATCCCGCTATGCTCTTAATAATATCTATTTAGTTTTATTTGGTTTACTCGGTCATTTATGCTTTTTAGTTGCCGGGGAAAGCAAGAAAGTAAACCTAACCTGGTTATTGATTTCGGGAGTTTGTTTTGGTAGTTCAGTAGCTGTTAAATGGAATGGTTTAGGATTTTTATTTGGTTTATGGATTGTAATAGCAATAGCGGCAATTAAAAATTATTTTAGTCATAAAAAACAGGATAATTTCCTTTGGCAAAGATTTACAAGGATTAAACCAGAATTTTTAGTTCTTAGTTTAATTCTAGTTCCCCTAGGCACCTATACTGTGCTTTGGATTCCCCATCTGGTAATGAATCCCCAGTACAATTTTTGGGAAGTACATCAAGAAATTTTAGCATTCCATGAAAAAATTAAAGGTAATAGTTCCCAGGTGCATCCCTACTGTTCTCCTTGGTATAGTTGGTTGATTCTTTGGCGACCTATTGCCTACTATTATGAGAAAGTTAAGTTGGGAACTGAGCTAAGGATTTACGATGTTCATGCTTTTGGAAATCCTATTTTATGGTGGTTATCTACCTTAGCTATTGTTATTATTTTAGCTAATTTAATAGTAAAACAGGGAAGATTTAGGGGAGATATTTCCCTTTACCTTCTCTGTAACTATATTGCTAATTTACTGCCTTGGATTAAGGTCACTCGTTGTACTTTTATCTACCATTACATGGGAGCATATACCTTCGCTCTACTCGCTTTAGTAGGGATTTTTGACAGTTATTTACAAAGTCCTTCCCAACGCGATCGCCTAGTCGTTTATGGAGTTATCGGTTTAATCATAATAGGGTTTTTGTACTGGCTACCTATATTTTTAGGTTTACCTTTATCTGAGGGGGAATTTCGGTGGCGAATGTGGTTTCCTAGTTGGGTATAATACCAAATCCGCTTTAGTCTAAACTCCAGTATGTTGCAGAAAGTCTATTGATAAAGAATTGGTTCAAGATCGAGACTCATTTCTATATAAACTATTAACAACCATCTCTCGGCAACTTCAGGGTCATATAGTTGAAAAGCCTCCCTTAATTCTTGAAATTTTTGCCTATATTGTTCTTGTATGAATGTATCTGGTATGCGCTCAATTAGCATATTTACATCTTGTATATTTATCTCTCGACTAGGACTGGGACTATTACAAAACCTCTTACATTCCAAGTCTTCATATCGTGATAAGCAGCCATCAATTCTTAGTTTTGGTGTGAGAGTAGCATGACTAAAAATATTATTTTGAATAAATTTAATTATCTCAGTAATCAATCCTCCTCTAGCCTCTGGATCACTAGCATCACAGGAGAGTAGTAGATAACTGATAGATGCTGTTATGGGCATGTCTGTCAACACACTAAAAGGCGAAAACATTCGATCAAATGGTGAATTATCTAAAAATTCAAAAAATAGCCAAAAAAAAGATGTAAAAAGCATATAGCTGAGTAATATCTTTCCCTTGGCTACCTTTACAGACTCGTATTCTCCAACCCAATCCCCTAGATTAGATGGTGGCTGATAGCGACTAAAAAGAGCTATTCTTTTGCTTAAATTTCCTATCTTCTTTGAGGGCGTACTCCACCTACATTGTGCAGAGCATCTTATATCGACAAACCGAATAGTGGCGTACCAACTGCCAGAAAATATACCTATTGACTTAGATAAAATTAATAAAAATAAGGGGGAGACATTCCAGAAAAGTAGTTGCACCAAGAATCTCCCCTGAGTTAGTTGCTGCGTAGAGAGCGTGGTAAGTTATTAATCAAGCGCACTACCTCGGGAGTAGGAGAGTAAATCGAGGAAAACGCACAAACTCCTTTATTGTCGAGAAAATCTTTATAATCTTCTCTTTTCACAAACCCTAATTCCTGCAAGCTTTCCAATTCCTTGTCAAAGTCCACACACAAACGCAGCAGACACAAATCACCCTTAACCGCGAGTTGGTCAGGTGTTGCTGCACCGACCCTGACGAGACTCACTAAGACTTTGCGAGTATCTGGCTCTAGCTCCAAGAAGTCATCAACAGTTTTTCTAGACTCGTCATTCTCGCCAAAAAGTTGCTCAGAGATTTCGTGTAAAGCCTTGTCAAATTTGTGTAAAGTGTTGTTAAAGTTAACCATATACTTAATAAATCTGTCGATTAGCTCGATACATTACATACTTGTATATCTCTCTATTTTGTCACAGCTTATGGCAAAGATTGCGCCAAGGTGATCTATCAACTAGGCAGGACATTTATGGGCTGTCGCCCATCCGAACCCATATTTGACACTTTATAAGGAAAATTTCAGTACAAATACACTACCAATAAGGCATTTTATGTCTAGAAACTAGGCATAACTAGAAACACCTTGCAGTAAAGGACTGCCTCTATAATTAGACTAAAGCTATAATGCCAGTTAAGTTCTAGAAAATCGACAAGTTTATGACAGACTACGACAAGCAGCGCGACACTGCCATATATCGTTACCTACTCTGTTTAGCAACCATCACCAACGATACAGGAACACCTAATTTTCGTCAAACGGCCAAAAGGCTAGGTAAGGACAACGCGGATTATGCGATTAGGATCTATAATGACGTTCATGGCAAAGAACAGAAGTATGGTGCGGCGAGATTGAGTGCTGGCACTATAGTAGATTTGTTGTCAGAACTGCGTCAATATCCCAAACCTTGGCAAAGTAAAGATTTTCGCATTGAACAATATATTACCGAAGAAGATATACTAAAAATTTTTCAGAAGCTTACCCAGCTTGCCCCTGAAGAAAAACGAAAGCTAGGTTTAGTAAATGTTACCGAGGATATTATTCTACAACAGTCTTTAGTTAACCTAGGAGTCTATCATAATGCTCTAAATCAGAAAAAAATTCTAGAGCTTTACAAAATATCAATTACCACACCTCAAGAACTATCAAATTCTCTCTATGATAATCAGGAAAAAATCATTAAAGATACCATAGAAGAGTTACTCTCTGATTTACCTAAAAAGTTCTCTTGTTACTATGTTGATAAATTTTTCAGCAAAGCTATTAGAGTTATTAATAAACTTAAATTCCAAGCTGGCATAGCAGAAACAGAGATTAATAAAATTGCTTTTTTACAAAAATTTCATAGACGGTTTTCTGAAAATTATTTATCACCTGACTTAATTAAACAAATTACGAAACCTGTAATCACAAACAATATACTTAATGAGACTTATCCCATCTATATCAAAGATTTTAAAATAGATAAGCTGTTGCCCTTACCCTTGTTCCTAGAAGGAGAAAGCGAATCCTATGATAATTATCTACTGAACAAAACGATTAAAGATATTGAGGGTGATGGCTACAGTGAAGTACAAGAAGCTTATGAAATAACTATTTATTTTTATGTTAAGTTACCCAGAGATTATCAGCCTATTTATGAGGAAGTTTATTCTCACCTCACGGATGGAAATGAGCGTCTCAGCTTTTCTGTGAGTAGTGCTGGTGTTAGTGGTACAGGTTCCCTATGTATTATGGCGATTAATCGTGCTTTACTCTGGAATCTAGATTGTCTCAAAGAATATTTTCCTGTTGCACACGATCTAATTATTAATCAAGAAGTGATTGGCAATCAGGTATCTAGTATAGTTAGATCTCATAATTTAATCAGGTTGTCAAAGGTAACTACTCTAAAAGCTGCCCTTATAGAAAATCTCCTTAGGCAAGATCAAGAAAACTGTGTTCCCTACGAACAATTTTCTTTTTTAGATGCTGTGGGTACAGGAGATTTTTATAGTTTTGATTGTATGGAAGCCCTAATGAAGTCTGCTGTACAAGCTAGATTAAAGGCTATCTATGAGGCAGGTGTAGATCCTCAGAAATATATCGAAGAGTTATGTAATCGGGTTGAAAAACTTGAGCAGTTTAAAACTGCCAAAAAATATTTAAAATTTTATCCTTTTTCTCTCCGAGCTGTAGAAAGTTATTTGGGTAGAAGTAATGGTTTGCTATCTCAGGAACCATCCTGTCTAGTTGAATATAATGCTTATCTCTTAGTTATAGAAAAGTATTTAAATGAAGGCTTGTATCGTCACGCCTACAGCTATCTGAACAAGCTTAGTCAATTAGAAAATTTTCAGAAACACACTGAAATGATTAATTTTGAGCAATCCTCAACTGATGGAGAGCTTCAACAAATTAGGGAAAGTTTCCCGGTTTTTTCTGGCAGCATTCTCGCCACATATCAACTGTGTAAAGCCTACTATTTTTATTTATTAGATTGTGAAAAAGAAAGCGATACTAAATATAGGATGAATCTAACTATGTCTACTCGGTACTCATGTATTGTAGAAGCCTTGAGACATTTGGATAAGGCTGAACATAATCTACGGATTAGAACCGCGAAATATTTTATTATTAATGAAATTTCCCAAAGTGTTTTATATCCCCACTTTTATTTGCTATCCAAAATTTCTTTTCTTAAGGCTAAAATATTCATTTTCTTCCCCCATGAAGCTGGGGTGATAACTGATGATACTAATAAATTAAAAAAAATTCATTATGCTCGTATATCTCTCTTAGAAAAATCTCGTATCTATGCCGCCCGTAATGGAGAAACAGAGCTTTACTCTATTAGTGCCGCCTACCAAAGCTGGGTTTATACAATGGCAGGTTATTTAGTAGATAAGGAGATAGTAGTAGACAAACATCGCTTAAACTTAAAAAAGGCAGTCTGTCTAGAATGGGGAAGAAAACTGGTTAATCACAGTTTATTAACCTATGCAGAAATAGGTAAAAATTCCTACGATTCTGTTAAAGAAAATAGTGGACTTAATAGCGGAGAACAAAAACAGCAAAAGCCCAGACAAAGAAAAGATGGAAGATATGGTAATATAGTTATTAAGCCCATACCTCCTATCAAGGAACTAATGCTCAGTATACCTAACCTAGAAGAAGCAAATGCCATTAGAGCAAATCAAGGGGTGCGCCCAAAGGAAGGTGATATTTTAAATATTGATATGTCCTTATTGAGTTTACCAGAAAGTAATATCTATTTATTTGGAGTTAATGCTTGTTATTTACTCTTCGCTAGGGGTATGCAAACCCTTTGTAATGATCAGCCTGAAGATTCAGGTAATGAACAAGACTGGGAAAAACTGCAAACTATCTCTGGTTGGGAGCAAAAAATTTTTAGAGCTTATAGGTTATTTATCTTTGCTTGGGCAACCGCTGATGATGGGGGTAAGACTCAGAGGGATAATATAATTGCTCGAGATTTTGTTTACCCTGATTCTGAGGATCAACATTTACCTCCCGAAGTTAAATCAGTGCGAGATTTATATCCTTACAGAATCTCTGAGATTGTTGATATGTCTAGGATATATGCAGCAGCTTGTAATTTGATACTGCTGAGTCTAGTTGTCAAAGAGTCTATCAGAGAAAGTCTGACAGAAGAAATAATATATCTAATTGATTCCCTGCATGGAGATATTCATAAAAGTATCCATGAGGAAGACGTTTTAAAAGAGCAAAACAGAGTTAATGGTCACTTATCTGGCTACTTAAAAACAATAGACAATTGGTTAAAAAGTGAGCTCACTTCTTCTCGGATAGAGGTAAAATCGAATGTTGAAATGATTAAACAAAGGCGAGACGAAGTTGTCATGAAGATGTTTAAAAGCTTAGAGGAACAATAAAAAACCTCAAATGTTCAGCCCCCGATAGCGGTGCCTCCTGCCTTAACAAGTGCGATAAGATGTTTATCTAAGCGGATTTAGTATTAAAACAGGATTGGGTATAAGTAAAAAAAAAGAGGGACTGAGCCCTCTATCTTGCAATTTATTATTCTTCAGCCGCGGCGAGAACCAAATCCTCGTCCTCTTCCAGAGCCGGAGGAATATCAATTTCTTCCTCAATAACAGTTCCTTCCGCTTCGGCTTTGAGTTTTTCCCGATATTTCACCGCCATTTCTTCGGCTTGCTCAAAAACAGCTTCCCGATTTTTCAGCATATCCCCAGGTTCCGGTTCTAGTTGCTTAGTAGATAGGGAAATCCGTCCTCTTTCCGCATCTAAATCAATGATCATGACTTTTAACTCATCATTGACATTAAAGACACTATGGGGGGTATCTATATGATCATGGGAAATTTCTGAAATATGAAGTAAGCCACTGACTCCGCCGATATCAATAAATGCACCGTAGGGCTTAATCCCTCTGACGGAACCTATTACCACTTGTCCGACTTCTAAACCATTCATCTTCCGTTCCACTAACGCTCGACGATGACTTAAGACTAGCCGATTGCGATCTTCATCAACTTCTAAAAACTTCAGTGCTAAATCTTGCCCGACTAGCTCCTCTTTGGCTTCGCGGGTACTAATATGGGAGCCTGGGATAAATCCTCTTAATCCTTCAATTCTTACTAGGGCACCGCCTCGGTTAGTCGCAAATACAGACGAGCGGACTGTTGCGTCTTCGGTTTGTAACTGACGAACCCTCTCCCAGGCTCTCATGTACTCAATGCGGCGAATAGAAAGGGTTAACTGTCCATCCTCGTTTTCATCGGTGAGGATAAAAAATTCCCGAGTTTCGTTAGCTTGTAGCACCTCTTCGGGATCATCAACTCGGTTGATAGACATTTCTTGAACAGGGATATAGGCGGCGGTTTTTGCCCCAATATCAATTAAAGCGCCTCTCGGTTCCATGCTAAAAACAGTCCCGGCGACTATATCACCCGGACTGAAATGATAGTCATACTTATCGAGAAGTGCAGCAAAATCATCGTGAGTAAAGCCAATATTTCTTTTTGTGGTTGCTGGTTTCTGATTGACCGTGTACATTGTGTTACCTAATAAGTTCCTCTTTGGCAGTTTTTGGTTTTTCAGATCGGCCTGAAAAGCCCAAGTTTCGTGTCTACTGACTGCCATTCAGCCGACATATCAGCTTTTTTATGTTTTTATGTCTCCTTTACAGGTAAATTGCCTATTTTTTGATAAATAGCGAGATGAGCCTGTTTTCAAAATTCCCTTGCTGCAATGGCTTGAGAACGTTTATCTTTAAAGGGTCAATACAAATTTGCCCTAGTAACTTTAGGATACAGAATTACAATTGTAACCCATAATCGCCTCATCTAGGAAATTATTGGCTCATTTATCGGTGAGATCCGGTTGACAATCTCTTCTAGCTCTAATTCTAACCGCGTCTCATCTGTCCACTGACTGGGTTGGAGTTCGCTTAAAGTCTCGGCAAAGTCCTTAATTCCTTGAAAATTCCCATAAACCGAAGCAAAACGGACGTAAGCCACCTCGCTTTCCTTCCTTAAATGTTGAAGAACTAATTGTCCTATATCCGAACTCGTTACCTCTCGGTTAGGACGTTGCTGAAGATAGGCCTCGATATCATCCACGATCGCCCCGAGTTGCAGGGTGGCAATTCCCGTCTTTTCGCAAGCTCTAACCATACCGCGCAAAACCTTGGAGCGATCAAAGGACTCCCGTTTCCCATCTTTTTTGATGACGGTGATCGGCACAAACTCAATCCGCTCGTAGGTAGTAAAGCGGTGTTTACAATTTAAACATTCCCGACGACGACGTATGCTCTGGCCACCTTCGGCAGAACGGGATTCTAAAACTCGGCTATTCGTATGCTGACAATAGGTACACTGCATGGCATGGACGATAAAAATGCGAAAAGGCAGAGCCGTGGAGGGCTCTGGGGGGATAAATTGTCAATTTTACCCGTGGGATAGGGTTACTTTTCGATGCGAGGAGGTTCACGGAAGGCGATCGCAAAGAAGAGCACAGATAAGGTCATGGTCAAAACAAGGATATAAGCTACGCTTTCCATAGTTTCCTAAAAATAGTTAACACCTTTCCATTCTATCAAAAAAGGGTTAATAAAAGTTAAATTTGAGTTTTTTAAGCTAGGAATTGACGGACTTCCTCATCTGTCGTCTGGGAAAAATCCCCATAGGCACGACTAATCGCTGATAATGAGTCAAATTTTCGCAAACAAATTAGTTGATTGACGAGCGGTTCTAAATCCTGACAACAGGAGCGAGAAGCGACGGGTACAGCCACAATGATGCCTTGGGGCTGTTGCTGATGGAGACTGGCAATAGCGGCTTTTATAGTTGCTCCTGTGGCTATGCCATCATCTACGAGGATAATGATTTGATCTAAGATGATGGGTAAGGGGCGATCGCCTCGGTAGGCTTTTTCCCGTCGGTCGATCTCTTTTTGTTCTTTTTCGATCGTTGCCTCAATAGCTGAGGAAGATATTTGCAACTCTTCCACCAGAGAGCGATTAATAATGACAATCCCCTGGGTGGCAATGGCTCCCATAGCTAATTCGGGATATTCCGGCACCCCTAATTTTCGTACTAAACAAATATCTAGGGGGAGATGGAGTTTCTTAGCGATTTCAAAGCCGACGGGTACACCTCCCCGGGGTAAAGCTAACACCAAAACCCCTGAGCGATGGGCATAGTCCGTCAAACGCTCAGATAATAACTGTCCTGCTTCTCGCCTATCTCTTAGCAACATATTGAGATTCTTTTCAAGAAAAGTAAAGTTTCGGGGGGGTTATGTATTATTTGCCTATTTTTCTTAACTCTAACAAATTTGAGTCTTCAGTAAAATAAAGAAAATATCCCCCGTAAATGGGAATGGGCAATTATCTTCCTTCTCCTTTCCTTGCCTATCCCCTTAACTGGCCCACCATCAAAGGATTTAGTATGAATGATTTGATTGACTCTCAACTAGCTCTTGTCCCCATGATTCCTGTCGCTCCTTTCGGGTTTAAGTCAGGTTTTATCGGCATTATCGGCCGTCCTAATGTGGGTAAATCAACCCTTATGAATCGGCTAGTGGGCCAAAAAATTGCTATTACCTCCCCCGTAGCACAAACCACGCGCAACCGTTTACGGGGAATCCTCACTACCCCCCAAGCTCAGTTAATCTTTGTAGATACCCCTGGTATTCATAAACCCCACCACGAATTGGGGAAAGTTTTAGTACAAAATGCCCAGAGAGCTATTAATTCCGTAGATGTGGTTCTCTTTGTCGTAGATAGCTCCGTGCCCCTTGGAGGAGGCGATCGCTACATTGGGGAATTGTTAGAAAATACCAAAACACCGATTATCTTAGGACTCAACAAATGCGATCAACAACCAGAACAATATCAAACCCTAGATGAAACCTATCAAGAGTTGGCGACATCTCGAAATTGGCCTTTGATCAAATTTTCTGCTCTCCAAGGAACGGGATTAGCAGAGTTACAAAGCCAGCTTACTCAAAACTTGACCCCAGGACCCTATTACTACCCTCCAGATTTAGTCACCGATCAACCAGAACGATTTATTATGGGAGAACTGATCCGCGAGCAGATCCTACTCCTAACTCGCCAGGAAGTACCCCACTCCGTCGCGGTTGTCATTGAGAAGGTCGAAGAAAGCCCCACCCTAACTAAGGTTTATGGAGCCATCAATGTGGAGCGCGATTCCCAAAAAGGTATTATTATTGGCAAAAACGGCAGTATGCTCAAAACCATTGGCACCAGTGCCAGGGAAGCGATGCAAAAGCTCATAGAAGGAGATGTATACTTGAAACTATTTGTCAAGGTGGAACCCAAGTGGCGACAGTCAAAAGAACTACTTTCGCAATTTGGCTACCGAAATGAGGATTCGTAAACTTCCCTTCTGGGGATTTATCTGGCAAAATAAGTCAATGTTTTCCCAATAGCTAAAAATGTACAACTGTATTATTATTGGTGCAGGACCCGCCGGCTCTACTGCGGCCTATCACCTAGCCAAACGCGATCGCTCGGTTCTAGTTTTAGAAAAAGCTTCCTTACCCCGTTACAAATCCTGCGGGGGCGGGGTATCTCCCGTCATCAAACAATGGTTTGATTGTGACTTTGCTCCCGTAATTGACAATACCATTAGTCAAGTTCGCTTTAGTTGGCAACTGACAGATCCCCTAGAGATAGAACTCAAAAAAGTAGAGCCCATGTGGGTAGTACATAGGGATAAATTCGATCATTTCCTGACGCAGCAAGCCCAAAAACAGGGCACGGAACTCCAAGACAATACAGAAGTCCTCGCTATTACTTGGGTGCAAGATCATTGGCAAGTAAAGACAGCAAATCAAGTTTTTAAGACAGAATATCTCATTGCCGCCGATGGAGTTCAGGGTAAAAGCGCCGCTTGGTTGGGATTTGCCGCTCGTAAACGCTTAATCGGGGCAACTTTGGAAATATCGACCGATAATAACCCCTCCCCCCTAACCCTGGCTTCCTTTGACTTTGGTTTCCTCAAAAGTGGTTATATCTGGACTTTCCCCAAAAAGAATGGCTATACCATTAGTGGCGGATGCTTTAAGGGATCTTTAAAAGGAGCCGAACTACAAAAACAAATTTACAACTATGCCCAGCAACAGGGAATTGATGTCAGCAAATCCCAATATTATGAGTATCCCTTTACAGTTTGGTCCCAGAACCAGCCTTTACATACCCACAGAGCTCTCTTGGCAGGGGAAGCCGCCGGGGTAGTCGATCCTTTACTCGGAGAAGGAGTCCGTCCTGCCATTTTAACTGGTGTCAGAGCCGCAGAAGCCATTGATCAAGCTTTAACAGGGAATGGGGAAGCCTTAGCTAACTATAGTCAGATCATTACCCAGGAATGGGGGAACGAAATGGCCTGGGCGCAAAAACTAGCGGGGATATTCTATCAATTTCCTAAGATTGCCTATAAGGTAGCAGTTAAGCGTCCGGCCGCCGGGCAGTTAATGGGGGAGATTCTCTGCGGTCAACTCAAGTACAGTGATGTCACCGATAAGGCCATGCAAATCCTCAAAAAACGTCTGCTTCCGGGGTTTGGACGGGCTTAATTTTTAGCTGCCAAAAAGTTCAAAGACCTGCCTACAGAAGTTTTTGAGCTTTTCTTCCACCTCGGGGGCGGGTTGGTAATTGCCGATTAGCTTCCAGTTGTCAATGGTAGAGAGTCGCCAAGCTTCACCTTGGTGGTTAAAGGCGACCACTTCTACCCCAATCATCCTTTGTTTTGCTTCTTCGGGATCATGGTGGAGACGGATTTGGGCCAACATACTCCGACATTGAAAGCGACGACTCCAACCAGGGAAATGAAATCCAATATCTATAGAATGAGGATCAACCCAATTGATGGTATCTGGATCGTTGCGCCAAGGCTTTAGATCGGCCTTTGCATCCGGGAACGGTAACTTAAATAAGTTGACAACGGTGGCAATTTTGCTAGTTACTTCTAACCCCTTTGCTTGTTCTGATGCGTTCATTGTCAAATCCTCCTATCGCGGGTGGAATTTATTATACATATAATGATTGATTTGTCAAGACTTTTTTAAGAATAAAAAATCACTTATTTGATGGCAGTGAAAGCCAGATATTCTTCCTCTGTATACAGATCCTCGGAACTTTCTAAACGATCCAGAAAAACCTTACCATCTAGATGGTCTAACTCGTGTTGAAAGATCCTCGCTACAAAATCCGTTAACACTCGCTTTTGTAAATTACCTAATCTGTCGAAATATTCCACCTCTATCTCTTTATACCTTGGCACCAAGCCTCTTTGGTCTGGTACACTCAAACAACCTTCCCAACCCTTAACCCTAGAGGGAGAGAAGGCAATTAATCGCGGATTGAGCATAGCCGTGGGAGTCATAACGGGTGCAGTAGGGTAACGGGGATTCGGACGAGAAGCCACGATAAACAGGCGCAAAGACTCGGATACTTGTGGTGCAGCAATACCGACACCGTTAGAGCTTTGAGCTATTTCTAGGAGATCCTCGATCAACCCCTGCAGGAGGGGATGCTCAAAATTTTGGATAGGTTGGGATATTTGTCGTAGAATGGGATGACCTAATTGAGCGATGCTTCTGCTTTCTGCCATAGCTTAAGATCAATATATTTTTTTGTCCTTCTCTAGTTTAAATCAACTGCCTTGGATATTTCCCGCCAACAACTCTGGAATCAAATCAAGAGCAATCTGCAATTTAAGTTAACCCGTCCCGCTTTCGAGACGTGGATAGAAACCTCTCGCTTACAGGATTGGCAAGATAACCGTTTGACTATTCAGGCGGCTAACCCGTTTATCCTCAATCATCTGCAAAAAAATTATCTAACTATCCTCACCCAAACCCTAGAGGAAATTTTAGGCCATTCTGTCGAAATTCACTTAACGGCCCCACAAACGGAAAATACGATGATTTCAAGTGATTTTACGGGGTTTTTAGACGAGAAAAATACTAATTCTAGGGAACATCCCCACCCCACCCAACTCAATTCTAAATACACCTTTGGGCGTTTTGTGGTGGGTCCAACTAATCGCATGGCCCACGCGGCTACTTTGGCGGTTGCTGAATCCCCTGGGCGAGAATTTAACCCCTTGTTTTTATGTGGAGGTGTGGGATTAGGAAAAACCCATTTAATGCAAGCGATCGCCCATTATCGGCTGGCATTATTACCTGAGTCTAAGATTTTCTATGTTTCTACCGAACAGTTTACTAATGATCTAATTACCGCTATTCGTCAAGATAGCATGGAGAGTTTTCGAGAACATTACCGCACGGCGGATATTTTATTAGTAGATGATATCCAATTTATCGAGGGGAAGGAATACACCCAAGAGGAGTTTTTTCATACCTTTAATACTCTCCACGAAGCGGGAAAACAGGTAGTAATTGCCTCCGACCGTCCTCCTAAGCAAATTTCTAGCTTACAAGATCGCCTCACTTCTCGGTTTTCCATGGGGTTAATTGCCGATATTCAAGCCCCAGATTTAGAGACTCGTATGGCAATTTTACAAAAAAAAGCTGACTACGAAAAGCTCCGATTACCAAGGGATGTTATTGAATATATTGCCACTAACTATACCTCTAATATTCGGGAGTTAGAAGGGGCATTAATTCGCGCAACTACCTATATTTCTATCTCTGGATTAGAGATGACGGTGGGCAATTTAGCTCCTTTTTTAAATCCCGCCGTAGAAAGGGTAGTCAGTTCCCCGGAAATAATTTTAAATCTAATTGCCGAAGTATATAAGATATCCATTGAAGATTTAAAAAGCAATTCCCGTCGTCGTGAGATTAGCCAAGCGCGACAGGTAGGAATGTATCTGATGCGTCAACATACGGATCTCAGCTTACCCAGAATTGGGGAGGAATTTGGGGGTAAGGACCATACAACCGTTATGTATAGTTGTGAAAAAATTGCCCAGTCTCAACAGGAGGACGCTTCCCTACGTTTGACATTGACACAACTGAGCGATCGCCTTTCGGTCTTGGGTCGCTAAATTTTGTTAGAGTATTCCCCATAGCCTATCCCCATCTAAATAGTAATGCAGATCCGCAGAAGACCACCTAACCCTTCCATAGCCCTAGAAACCTTACGTTATCAAATCAAAGCCGAAGACAGTGAGCCCAAAAACATCCTTGAGGCGATTATTTGGCATAAAGAGAAAGAAATAGACCAACTCAGGGAACGTCAACCCCTACTAGAGTTACGCAAAGTGGTAGCTGATACCCCACCACCGAAGGATTTTCTGGCGGCTCTAAAAAAAGGAAAAACCCAACCTGCTTTAATTGCCGAAGTAAAAAAAGCCTCTCCTAGTAAGGGAGTCATCCGCGAAGATTTTAATCCCGTTGCCATTGCCCAAGCCTATAGGGAAGGAGGAGCTTCTTGTCTATCTGTGCTTACGGATCGGCAATTCTTCCAAGGCAGCTTTGAAAATCTGGCTCTAGTGCGCCAAGCAGTGGATATTCCCCTACTCTGTAAAGAGTTTATCATTTATCCTTACCAAATCTATTTAGCCCGAGCCAACGGAGCCGATGCGGTGCTGTTGATTGCTTGCCTATTAACAGATCAAGACTTGCAATACTTTCTAAAAATTGTCAAGAATTTGGGTATGATTGCCCTCATCGAAGTCCATACCCTAGCAGAATTAGATCGAGTCTTGGCATTAGAATCCGTTAACTTGATCGGTATCAATAACCGTAACTTAGAAAATTTTACCGTAGACCTAGGTACCACCTGTGAGCTTTTAGCCGCTAGAGGGGAACAAATCCGAGCCAAAGACATCCTCATAGTTAGTGAGTCTGGATTACATAGCTCAGAGGATCTCCAAGTGGTAGTACGAGCAGGGGCAAAAGCGGTATTGATTGGAGAATCCCTTGTTAAACAAGAAAATATTTCCCAGGCAGTCCGAAATTTGTTTCCTGCGTTATAATCCCCAAAAGACTTGGGTGGGATTGCTGCTAAATTTGATTAATCTGAAAGGATTGCGCCGTTTTTATGAAGCCAGTTCCCCTACCTTCCCATATTCATTACGAATTGTTGCTGCAATTGTTGGAGCGTCAGACTGTGGCGGCCACCGAACACCAAAGTGCCCTCAAAGAACAAGTACAACAGTTAATGATTAGCCTCCGCAAAGCTTTTGCCCAACAAAAGCAGTTAGAAGACTTTTGCCGTCAAAACCAAGTCCCCTGTGAGCATCGCTGGTCCTTAAATAGTGTCGCTCCCCCAGAGGAAAATATAAATGTCAAGTAATCCGGTATTGTGCCTTTACCCCAAACCAATCTACAAGATCAAGGATCGCACTAGCTTTGGCAAAAATTAGGTGTGGGGGTCGAATTGAGCGCCCATCTTCCCCTCAGGGGGGTATCTTACCGTTAGAAGACCACAGCACCTAGTTTACTACTTTTCCAGACTACTGGTTTCTTTTTATTTCGCCAATGTTGACGCCAGGAACCATTAACGTCTTTCCACTTCTCGATTCGAGGTTCAAAAAGCAGCTTATACTGCGAAGAATCAATGATTTTAAGAAGTTGCCTGAAACTATCATCTTGCCGATATCTCACAGCAACTCCTGCCAAAAGGTCGTATAACCGAAAGCTTGGCTTTGCCTTTTTACGATTGTTGCTAGTTTTACATTTGTATATAATATCATGCTGAATCCCACAGAGAAGTAATTCACATACCTCCCTGCTCTTTGTATCTCCAATCCTACTGTTAGATCGAAGAATTGACAAAGCAGCTTCTTCAAAGCTCCACGAGGCTGCAGCCAGATGAACACGAGGAGATATGTCAGTTTCACATTGATTTTGAGAATATATCTGTTGTCTCGGAGGATCGGTCTTTATTAGTTTTTCAGCTGGCGGAAGTTGACCACGCTTTGAAGATAACCCATCAATGCCAATATAGTGTAAAACACTGGAACCTAAACTATTTTTTTGAGGAACACTTTCACCTGAATCTGTTGTAGGATAGTTTAAACTTGAATCACTTTTGGCTTTACCTGAATCTTCTGAAATTCTAATGTAAAAACCTGAAGGGAGTTTTGGAAATAGTGATCTTGTCTTTGAAGTTTTTCGAGAGATTCCTACTTTAATTCCTACTTTAGGCTCTAGCGGGCTTTCCAATAGAAAAGCCATACTTAATCCACTTAATCCGCTCATTATAAGAATGAATTTTCTACGGGAAATTATACTACTCCTTCTGTAAATCTGAGTTTTATGAGAATAGAAGACATAAATAGTTATTAATAAAAGAGGAAATAGAATTGCTATCCATATCAATAAATTCTGGAGAAAAAGCCCGAAATAAATACCCCTTGAAGGGAAAATTATTATTATTACAACTATTATAATAATAATTCCTAATACTAAAATTATTAGACCACTTAGGGTGCCGTTAGATATATGTTTGAGCCGAGTAAATGTATTTGAACCGAATACCCACCAAATACTAATTGATGCCATTAGTAATATGATTATCATCAAGACAAGTGGTAGCAACGCCCTTGCCCATGTAGGACCCAAATGATGAGAAAATTCCAGTGATATCCATGCTGCTCTTGTTGCTGATACCCAAAGAACAAGTGGAACAACAACTAGACATATATTCGCTAGAATCTGCTCATGACGAGTTCCGAAAATACGACTTATCCAGGATTCATGATCAAGATCGTTATATGTTTTCTTAGCTTCTAAGTTCGTGAATTTAGGTAACAAGGAATGGATAGTCCAGGTAGGTAAACGACCTGAGATATCAGCTATAACATCGCCATGGGTTTTTTGCAACTGCATCAATAGTTGTATGCCATGAGCGCCAGCTACGATTGAGTTTTCTCGTGTGTATGACAGATATCCCAACAGTCCAATACAAAATATATGCCAAAGAAGTGGAGCAAGCAGAGGTGGTGACTTAAATTCTATACCGAGTATATTGAAGCCAATATTTCGATCTTGTGATTCGGCTTTCTTAATGGCATCATCATAAATATTCTTAAGTTTTTCAGTCTGCTTCTTAAGCACTTCTCTATTTTTATCTATACTTTTATCACGATCTTCAGTTGAAAGTTCTTTCAGTTGTTCACGCTTATACTTAAAGTCTTCAAGCCCATATTCACATGGGTTAAGAATTTTCTTAACTTTTCTTTTCAGATTGGGTTGTTGTTGTTTAACAATTTTCTCAGCGTCTTCCCGTTCCTTTAGGTTATTTTGTTGTTCTTCACGACTGTTCTCGTCAGGGAAACACCTTTCAAATTGTTTGAGGTTTTTAAGAGCGTCCTCGTCTAATATCAGTTTGCCATTGTTTTCTAATACACGATAAATTGCATCCTGTCGAACTGAATTTATTTCTGCTAAT
The DNA here is from genome assembly GCA_040398185.1 of Microcystaceae cyanobacterium. Classification (GTDB taxonomy): domain Bacteria; phylum Cyanobacteriota; class Cyanobacteriia; order Cyanobacteriales; family Microcystaceae; genus JBBAUO01. The sequence goes on from JBBAUO010000019.1 coordinate 30,849, forward strand.
GTAGTAGATGTTTGTGTTACAGTATGGAGAGTCGGTTCTAAGCCAGTAATAAAAATAATAGCTAACGCAGCAGCCCATAGCAACCCGGTTCTTGCAACACCACTTGAGGCGCTTCGACACAAATCAAAAGACTTTCGGGCCTCGTCGAAAATTCTGGCTCGTGTTTCGTCCTGGTGTTTTAGTTTCTCTGAGTCGGTCATAAAATGAGCGTTAGGACTTGTTCCATGATTTCTAAAAACTCACTAGGATAAGCATTGTAACACGAATTAATTAAAGCCGCCCTAAAGGGCGGGGCTTCAAACCCAATTTTTTGGCGAAAGCTTTAAAATAATAATCCGAATACATTTTCTGAGGTAAGACAAAATGGAAGGAAAATCAATGCTGATGATTCCAGGTCCGACTCCGGTACCTGAAGCCGTTCTACTGGCCATGGCTAAAGCCCCCATCGGGCACCGCAGTGGGGATTTTAGTAAAGTGATTGCCGAGCTTACGGAAAACCTCAAATGGCTGCACCAAACCAAGGGAGATGTCCTGATGTTAGCCGCCTCCGGAACCGGAGCGATGGAAGCAGGTATTATTAATTTCCTCAGTCCTGGAGATAAGGTTTTAGTAGGGGATAATGGCAAATTTGGAGAGCGTTGGGTCAAGGTGAGTAAAGCCTTTGGACTAAACGTGGAAGTTGTGAAAGAAGAATGGGGTAAGCCCTTAAATCCAGAAGCTTTTCGCGCCCTATTGCAAGCAGACAAGGAAAAAGCCATAAAAGCAGTCATTATTACCCATTCGGAAACCTCCACAGGAGTCCTCAATGACCTGAAGGCGATTAACAAGTACGTTAAAGAACATGGAGAAAGCCTCATTATTGTCGATGCTGTCACCAGTCTAGGTGCGGTGGATATACCCGTCGATGAGTTGGGTTTAGATGTGGTGGGCTCTGGTTCCCAAAAGGGCTACATGATTCCCCCCGGTATGGCTTTTGTTTCCGTAAGCAAGAAGGCTTGGAAAGCTTACGAAACTGCTAAAATTCCCAAATTTTATCTAGATTTAGGTAAATATAAGAAGGAAACAGACCAGGATAGTTCTCCCTTCACCCCGCCAATTAATATGATGTATGGGTTACAAGCTTCCCTACAAATGATGCAACGAGAGGGGTTAAAAGGAATTTTTCAACGCCATCAACGTCTTACCCAAGCCACTAGAGCAGCGATGAAAGCCCTCAATTTACCTTTGTTTGCTGCCGATGACTATGCTAGTTTTGCTATTACCGCAGTCGCTCCAGTTTCTGTCGAAGCTGAAAAAATTCGCTCCCTGATGAAGAAGCAATTTGATATTGCCCTAGCAGGAGGCCAGGATCATCTCAATGGTAAGATTTTCCGTGTCGGTCATCTCGGCTTTGTTAGTGAACGGGATATTTTGAGTGCGATCGCCGCCCTTGAATGTACCCTAAAAGAATTAGGCTATGAGGGGGCGAATGCCGGTGCCGGAGTGGCCGCCGCGGCTACTGTCTTTGCCAGTCCCTAAATTTTCTTGGGTAGAAGAGGATTTTTCTTTCTTGACTACCCTTGACAATAGGTCTAAAAATTTGAGAGAATTAAACACCGTGTCCAAGTTCTGCTCGGATCAGGTTTTCAACCATAAAAAAGCTGAATCAGAGGCTTACCTGTACGGCAACCCATCAACCAATAAAAATCTATGGCTTACGCAATTATAGAAACAGGCGGCAAACAGCTAAAAGTTGAACCAGGCCGCTTTTATGACGTGGAACTACTTCACGCCGAACCCAATAGCGATTATCAAATTGATAAAGTTCTACTTATCCATGATGATGATCAGATTACCGTAGGACAGCCTTTTGTCGAAGGGGCTACCGTCGAAGGTGAAATTTTACGCCATCTGCGCGGTCGGAAAATTTTGGTTTATAAAATGCAACCGAAAAAGAAAACCCGCAAGAAACGTGGTCATCGTCAGGAAATTACCCGTTTGATGATTAATTCTATCAGTGTTAATGGAGTGGCTATAAGCTCTGTTGACCCTGGAGAAGTGACGACTTCAGTTGCGACTTCAGAAGAAGAATAAATACAATTATTTGAGGAATCAAACATCATGGCTCATAAGAAAGGTACAGGAAGCACTCGTAACGGGCGCGACTCCAATTCAAAACGTCTAGGAGTCAAACGCTACGGTGGCGAAGTGGTAAAGGCAGGAACTATAATAGTTCGTCAAAGAGGCACTCATTTCCACCCCGGTAATAATGTCGGTTGTGGGGGAGATTACACTATCTATGCTCTCATTGATGGCATTGTTAAGTTTGAACACAAAGATAGAAGCCGTCAAAAAATCAGTGTTTATCCCGCATCTGTAGCAGAAGCTAGTTAAGGATTGTTCTGAATATTTCCAGGTAGGGGTAGGTTTAATGATAATGTGTAAATCAAACCCTGCCCCCTGCCTCCTGCCTCCTGCCTCCTGCCTCCTGCCTAGCCATCATGATTATCTAGTAACTTAAGCGGATTTTGTCATGGATTGCTCGGCATTTAACCCTAATCAAATAAGTATTAAAAATAATTGTTTTTTTGGCTTACCTACCTCCCTAGAAGAGTCCAAAATTGTTTTTTTGAGCGTACCTTGGGATGCTACTGTTTCCTATGGAGAGGGTACAGCCGACGGTCCCCAGGGGATATTAGATGCTTCCTATCAATTAGATTGGTACGATTTTGATTTACCGCAAGCCTGGGAAATTGGTTACGCTACCCTACCAATTAGTGGGGGCATTAGAACCAAAAGTAAGGAAACGAGAGCAATAGCCAAACAAGTGATAGACTATCTAGAATTAGGTAATAACCTCCATGATGAAGCGATTAAAAAAGAATTAGAAAGGGTAAATCAAGCTAGTACCAACTTAAATAATTGGGTGTATGATCAGTGTAAAACTCTATTGTCCCAGGGTAAACTTATTGGCTTGGTAGGTGGAGATCATAGTGTTCCTTTGGGTTATATCAAAGCCCTCACTGAGCATTATCAAGAGTATAGTATCCTACATATAGATGCCCATGCAGACCTGCGAAATGCCTATGAAGGCTTTACTTATTCCCATGCTTCAATTATGTACAATGTGTTGCAATTGCCCAATATTAGTAAGTTAATTCAAGTGGGTATTCGGGATTTATGTCAAGAAGAAATGAATCTAATTAAAAGTGATAATCGCTTGGTTTTATTTGATGATTGGCAATTGAAAAATAATATTTACGAGGGTATTACATGGCAAAAACAGTGTCAAAATATCATCTCTAATTTGTCTGAAAAAGTATACATTAGCTTAGATGTTGATGGTTTAAATCAAGCATTTTGTCCCCATACAGGTACCCCTGTACCAGGAGGACTAGACTTTAATCAAGCCATTTATTTACTGCAAACTTTAGTCAAATCTGGAAAAAAGATTATTGGTTTTGATCTATGCGAAGTTTCCCCAGGGGAATCGGATCAATGGGATGGCAATATTGGGGCTAGACTACTTTATAAGTTAGCTAACTTAATGTACCTTTCCCATCGCTCCGTAGGTTAATCCTAACTGTTGTAACCATCGACGATAGGCAAGAGAACCGCGATCGCAGGGAAGATGAAATTCCCTTTGCAGATCCAAGGGTAAGCGTTTAGGATTATGATTTTCCAGCAGGGCAAAATCCTGGGAAATTAAGTGATTTTGAAACTGTTCTATCTCCTCACTAGGGACATCATGGGCGTAATTCATGGCAACCAACATCCATCCTAAACATTCTTCCTCTGTCACTGGGGTAACGTGAAAGAGAATAGCTAAACGATTGCCGTTAGAGGTTTCCTTGCGGAAGTAAGCAGTCATTGGACGAAAGACACGGTAATTATAAAGTACAAAATCCCCCTTACCTTGCCCATCGGGGTCCGGTTGCCAGACGCGAACATTGTGCAAGGCCACCCCCCCATCGTCTGTGGAAACGGTATAATCTTCCACGGCGGTTTGATTGATATCTCCTAGGGTACCGGGGTGAACAAAGGGAAAATGGGAGACATCCAAAAAGTTTTCGATCGCCCGCAAACCACTGGTATAGCAATGAGAAGGTCCGCACAGATTGACACGGTAATTAGGATCATCCCACTCCCAGAAGGCGGTAATTTCGGCCCTAGGTTTGCCCAAGCAAGCATAGACCAACCCATACTTTTCCTGAGCACTAAAGGTGGTGATACAGGCCTGTTTCGGGGGCGTATAATCAGGATGAGCCGGGGCGGTAATACATTGCCCGGCATCGTTAAACACCAAGCCGTGATAGGCACAAACAACCCTATCGTTAAGGATTTGCCCTTTTGAAAGTCGGATACTACGATGGGGACAGCGATCTTCCCAGACCACAATTTGAGCATCGCTGTTGCGCCAAAGAACCAGATCGGTATCCAGTAATTTAGCCGAGGTAAGGGTGCCGCATTTTATATCTTCTGAACGAGCAATAACGTGCCAATCGTTTAATAATACTGAATCCATAGGTCAAAAAAGAGAATTAATCTTGTTGGAAAATCCGCCCCAAAGCAGCAGGGGGGTTACTGCGAATCGTTTGAGAGAGTGCCCATCCTATCCGGGGGGGTAAAAACTTGAGTAATCGTTCCAGTCCTTCGCTAGAGGTCAGTAGTAAAAATAGAATCATCAGCACAAAGGGAGCCACCGTAAAAACCTGAGTCGGGACGTTGGGAATGGTACTTTGAGCGACACTAGCTAGGGATTGGAGAATGCCAAAAATGACGATCGCCAGAGCAATCCAACCATAGCCCGCAGTATGTCGGTGGCTCCACCCCGCTTTAAAATCCAGAGAAAAAGCAGCCCCTCCGATACCAACGAGGGCACCCCCTAGTAGGGTATAGAAGTAACGCAGGAAAACAACATTAGTACCTCGCACAAAAGCCGCCGCAGGTTGTTCGCCGATCGCCCTCAATATCAGCCCAAGACGGGTGCGATAAAGTAATAATAGAAAAATAATTAAAAACCTTTAAACCCTCCTGCCCCCTGCCTAGCCTTCACGATAATATATTTACCTAAGCGGATTTGCTATTATTCCGTCCACCAGCCTGTCTCGATTAATTTCCCCCGATACTTTTTTACCTTCTCTAAAGTCATTAGGTATCCCCAAGCTTCGCCTAGATAGTCCTCATTGAGATCGTATACAGGTATCTTACGACGCTCGTACTGGTTCTGTTGGGGGCTTCTGGCGGGAGAATAGTCTTCTAGTTCATCTAACTCGGATAAAATGGATTCGTCTTTGAAGGTCAATAATACCCCCCGGACTTTATTATTTCCCACCGCCATCCCAGGATAACCTAGGGATAGGTGGTAGATATGTCCCCAGGTAAAGGCCATACAGCTTCCTTGGACTTTTCCTTGGCAGTAATGGGGATGGTTTCTTTCCCCCGGTTTCAGGGTACCATAGACAAATACTTTCATACAGACACAAGAACCCCATTGAATCACACTTATCTCCAATGTAGGGTATTTATTGGCAAAAGTCAAATGTTTGTGTTAAAGTTGGGACATATCTTAATAGTTAATTCTCGAAAATGAACAGTTATCAAGGACAGTTTGGAACTTTTACTATTACAGAGAAAGATCGTTTGTCGGTAAAGATTTACCGTAGCGGTTTAGTATTAGCGGCGATTAGTTTTCTCTGCTCTAGTCTATTGGTTTTTACGCAACCAACCAACCTTAAGGCTATAACCCCATTATTTTTTCTCTTTGCCCTAGGCTTAGGAATTAGTTTAGCGACTATTCATATTTATTTAAAACCTCTCCATCAGGTTCTACAGGTTTTTTGGTTAATTGGGACAGTTACGGGGTTGATATTTTGCCTTAAATTTCCTGAACCTTTAGCCGAGTTTGTTTATCATACCCCTTTGAGTTTATTGGGAGTTGGGTTTATCTTTGCCGCCTTGACGGGCATTTATTTTAAAGAAGCTTTTTGTTTTAATCGTCTGGAGACTAAAATATTAACTCTATTAGTCCCCTCCTTACTATTAGGTCATTTATTGGGACTCTTACCCCTGAATGTTGAGAAGGTTTTATTAGGGCTTTGGGCAGTTCTGTTTAGCATTTTTGCCCTAGGTAAAACCCTCCAGGCCATACCTCCAGATATTGGCGATAAATCTGTCTTTGAGTACCTGAAGCAAAAACAAGCCGTACCAAGTGTATAGAGAAAAGAAAATCTGGGGATTATTAGAATATAAACCCCAATGGACATTATCCCTAAAAGGATGGTTATTATTACTGATACTTTTAGCCCTATGCCTGGGGATATTAGTGACACGGATTCAACCTTTTTTAGCCGTACAAGCCCCCATCAAGGAAGCCGAAATCCTTTTAATAGAAGGTTGGATTGGCGACCCGGCTATAGAAAAAGCGGTTGTGGAGTTTCATCAGGGGAACTATCAATTAATTATTGCCACAGGGACTAAGTTGTATAGGGGATCGTTTCTAAGTGAGTATGAAACCTATGGGGATATAACCGCAGCCACCTTGGTAAAACTGGGTATTTCTCCCGAAAAAATTCAGATTATACCTAGTCCTAACTCAGAAAAAGACCGTACTGCTGCTGCTGCCGTAGCGGTAAAAAACTGGGTTAATAAATACTATCCCCAACTCAAGGCTTTAAATATTTATTCCTTTGATGTTCACACCCGTCGCAGTCAGTGGATTTATCAAAAGGTCTTCGGGAAAGAAGTTAAGATAGGTGCGATCGCCTGTCTAAATCTTTACTATGATCCCCAAAAATGGTGGACAAGTAGTGCGGGGTTTCGTTCGGTCACTGAAGAGGGTATCGCTTATTTTTACGCCAGGTTTTTTTGGCATTAAAACACAACAATATCTGTATTAGTCAAGGACAAGCCCCTACCGACCGCCTAGCCTTCACGATTATCTGGTAACATAAGCGGATTTAGTATTAGTAGTACTATAAACAGATTTTATCAGCCCTCAAAACACTATCCATAGTGTTCCCCGAACTGAGGTTTTCTAAATGCGATCCTAACTGAGTTCGTTTTCGGTTAACTGTGATTAAGATCACTCTAAAATATAACTCAGATCACACCAAAAATTTAAAAATTTGACTGTTGACGCTGATGGAGAGAAAAGTATAAACCTTTCTTTTGTAAAAGTTGCCGATGGGTACCCTGCTCCATCAAAACCCCTTTTTCTAAAACCAAAATTAGATCAGCTTTTTGGAGAGGTTCAAAGCGGTGGGCAATCATAAAAACCGTTTTTCCTTGGCAAAAGCGTTGTAAATTTTCTAAAACCTGTTGTTCGGTTTCGCTATCGAGTCCCGTGGTTGCTTCATCTAAAATTAAGATAGGAGCCGTAGAAAGAAATAAACGAGCTAGGGTAATTCTTTGTCTTTGTCCACCGGATAAAGCCACACCCCTTTCTCCCACTTTAGTATCATAACCGTAGGGTAATTCAGCGATAAAATTATGGGCGATCGCCAATTTAGCTGCTTCTACCACCCTTGAATCTGTAATATCTGGATTATTCAAAGAAATATTCTCTAAAATCGTACCGTTAAATAAATAATCTTCTTGCAAAACCACACTAATTTGTTGACGTAAAGAGGTTAAATCTACGGTATTTACATCAAAACCATCCATCAAAATTCTACCCGACTCTACCGTATACAGACGTTGTAACAACTTAGAAAGGGTACTTTTTCCCGAACCACTACGTCCAACAATACCCACCAACATCCCCGGGGTAACAGTAAAGGAAATGCCCTTTAAAATTGGTTCTTGCTCAGGGTTATACCGAAAAAATACCTGTTCAAAAATTACTTCCCCCGTAAGAGAAGGTAAAATTAAACCCGTTCCCGCTTCTGCTTCTGGGGGAACATTTAAAATATCGCCAATTCTGTCTACAGACAAAAGCACTTGTTGGATATTTTGCCAAAGTTGTACCAATCGTAACAAGGGACCCGTTACCCTAGCGGAAAGCATTTGAAAAGCTACTAACTGACCGATAGTAAAATTATGTTCAATGACTAACTTAGCTCCTACCCAAAGAATTAAAAGACCCGAAAAATTAGTTAAAAAACCAGCAATATTATTACTTATATTCGAGGTAGTAGAAGCCCGAAAACCCGTGCGAATAAAACGAGCAAATAAACCCTCCCATCGTTCCCGGGCTGTATCCTCTGCTCCGTGGCCTTTTACCGATTGAATCCCCGTAATAGTTTCTACTAAAAAAGACTGACTATCAGCACTCCGGTTAAAGGTTTCATTTAACCAAAACCGCAGTAAAGGAGTAGCCGAAAGAGTTAATAAAGCAAAGAGAGGAAGTACCGCTAAAGCTACCCAAGTTAACTGGACATTGTAGTAAAACATGAGAGCCAAATAGACAACGGCAAAAATGCTATCTAAGATCACACTAATAGCCGTACCCGTAATAAACTCGCGAATATTTTCTAACTCCTGTACCCTAGCGACGGTATCCCCAACCCGACGACTTTCAAAATAGGCTAAAGGTAGACGCATTAAATGGCGAAATAGTTGGGCGGATAGACGTAAATCTAAACGGCGAGCCGTATGGGTAAAAATAAAAATTCTCAGAGTTCCCAAAACCCCTTCAAAGATAGCTACTGCTAACAGAGCCACTGCCATAACATCTAAGGTAGCTAAACTCTGTTGTACCATTACCTTATCAATAATGACTTGGGTGATAATGGGGGTAGCTAGTCCCAAAACCTGTAGGGTAAAAGAGGCAAAAAGTACCTCTAATAATAAACCTCGATATTGCCAAACCGCAGGAACAAACCAAGTTAGATTAAACTTTTCTTGTTTTTGGACTACTTCAACCTGCCAAAGTTTGCCATCCCAGTTTTGCTCTACTATAGATTTAGGAATACTCTCACAGGTAGCATCTGCATTAAGGGGATTTCCGAGGATTAAGTAATTACCTCTAATGGCATAAATAACAACCCAGGTCTTCCTTTGCCATTGTATTAGAGCAGGAAAAGATAATTGTCTTAAATCTGTCCAATTTACCTGAAGTTTTCGCAGTTGTAAGCCCAACTTTTCTGAGGCAATAGCCAGGTTTGTAGGAGTTTGTCCCCTTAGTTGACGCTGTACCCAGTCTAACTGGGCGGGAATTTGTAACCAATGGGCAATCATCGTTAAACAAGCAGCACCCGTATTCAGACTAGCAACAAAGGGATATCCCGTAGTTATTTTAGGAGTTTCTATATTCCCTGGTAGGAGAGCGATACTTTTTTGATCCCAAAATTGTCCTAGGGCTTGGGCAGTTTCTGTATCTTCCTTGAGGATTTCTTGCCAAAGGGAAGTATCCCAATGTACGACTACAACGGTTTTACTCGCCGCGACTGCTTTTAAAAAAGTTTCTGGACTTAATAAATCCCCTAACCAATCCATCGGGTTGAAAGTAGCTAGGGTTTTGGGAGCATCTTCTTCGCGGATACGCACCTTTCCTTCTAAAATTAGTAAAACTCCTCCTTTACCCTTCTCTGCATCTTCCTTTGACCAGATTTTCTCTCCTAGGGTGTAGCGACAAACCGTAGCATTTTCTTGGAATTTTAATTTTTGCTCTGCCTTGAGCCAAGATAGGGGGGGGTTACTCCAGTTAATATCTAAGATAGAGGGTTCGGTTTGGGGATAAGTCATTAACGCAAACGGGAAGATATGGATAAAATTGTCTTGCTTGTTATAGTGTAACTTTTGGGAAGGAAAAAATTATCCTTAACTTTTTGTTACGAAACGTCTCATAATTCTAAGGAAAGTATATCCTTAAAATACCGTTCTTAGGATACACTGCAATGGATAAAGAGCTTCAGCGTTACCGTATGGCTTGTACCCTCACCTTTGGGGATATCTATGCCCAGATAATTATTTGGCTAATTGTTATTTTTCTTACCCTCGCTTCCACCTTGGCTTTATGGAGCAGCACTCGTCAAGTTTATGCCTTAGCTACGGTGGGAATTGTTTTAGTTCTATCTTTACCCTTCTTATTATTTGCCTTTGTCACAACTTTACTCAATCACATCGAATTTTCCCCCGTCGACGGGGAAGCAAATGTGCGCAAAGCCCAACCTAGCAGCACAAAAGTTAGCCCTAAACCCGCCCAGGCTGCCGGTTGAATTGGGGAAAAATTAGCTGCAACCCTAGGATACAGCCTTTTTCAGAATAATGAGGTGCACTTCTTCCTGCCTCCTGCCCCCTGCCTATCAATATCAGCTAGGGCAGGAGCAGTGTGGATACCATAAAAACGGCACTTAAGGGAGATTACTTAAGTATATCTAGAGTGATAAGATCGTACTATAGAGAATCATTTTCTGGGTAAAAAAATAGATCTAGACTGCCAATAAATTAGGTATCCCCTGGTGAGGTAAATGTAGGTTTTCCTAGTTTTTTGGTAATAACCATTTTCACCCCCCGCTCTGGAGCTAGGGTGACACCTCTACGTTTAGGGACTTCTTTCTGGGTATCGGCTAGGGCGAGTTGATAATAGGACAAAATAGTTGCCAAGACTAACTTCATTTCAAATAAAGCCAAAGCCTCCCCAAGACAACGACGCACACCCCCGCCAAAGGGCATAAATTCGTAGGGGGAAAATTGCCTTTCTAGAAAGCGTTCGGGTTTAAATTGCTGCGGTTCGGGATACAATTCTTCCCGTTGATGGGTAAGAAAGATACATCCCACTAACAGTGTCTTCGGCTCTAGGGGATGTCCTAACAATTCCACATTTTCCTCTTGGACTACCCTAGGAAAAGTCAACATAGCCACGGGACAAATCCGTAGGGTTTCATTACAAACAGCAGTTAGATAGGGAAGTTTAAAAATGCTCATGGAGTCTGGGTTATCTCCCAAACTCTCTAGCTCCAAGATTAATTTGTCTCGGATTTCAGGGTTTTGATGAATCCAATACAAAGCCCAAGCCAGGGATGTAGCTGTGGTTTCATAACCTGCAAATAATAAGGTCATTAACTCATCCCGTAATTCTACATCGCTCATGGGGTTGCCCATTTCATCCTGGGCCGACATCAATAAAGAGAGAATATCAGCGCGAGAGGATGGGGATTCTTCTCGACGTTCGGCAATTTCTGCGTAGATCTGTTGATCTAGGGTTTGGCGATCGCGCAGAAACTTTCCCCAGGGACTCCAAGCTCCGAGGTCTTTTTGCAGGAGAGGGAAGAATAAAAAGCTAGATGTTAAGGGGGAACGAAACAGATCCGCCATTACTTTTAACTGTTTTTTGAGTTCTTGAGAGCGTTCTCCATCGTATACCCCAAACACCGTTTGTAAGATTACTTGTAGGGAAATCTCCTGGGTCACTTCCCGGGCTGTAAAAATCTGATTAACTGGCAATTGCCCAAAGACTTTTTGGGTCAAGTCCTGTATTAGTTCCCCGTAGGCTCGCATCCGCTCTCCATGAAAAGAAGGCATTACCAGTTGTCGTCGTTTTCTGTGGCGATCGCCATCTAACATGATCAGGGAATAGTCCCCTAGTATAGGTTGCAAGATGGTATTTTGCTCCCCTGGGGCTGTAAAGGTCTTTCTGTCATTGGTTAAAATTTCTTGAATGGCCTCGGGATGGCTCACAAACACTAAAGTATTCCCAAAACCAATGATCTTAGCTGTAAAAATGTCGGGGTATTGCCGGGCTGCACTTTTCATATAGCTCACAGGGTCCGCAACCCACTGGAGTTTCTGGAAAAAGGCGGGCTTAGTGAGGAGATTAGGGTGTGACATCTATTTTTTAACTGTGGGTCGTCAAGCTAACGCTTGTATCCTAGCATTTTGGCGGGCGAAAGAATCTGTTGGAGATATTAGCTCTCATATTGGTGAGGTGCACAGATTGTCGCTTGGAGGCGGTCGGCAGGGGGCAGGAGGAATATACCTCATTATTTTAAAAAAGGCTGTAAGCTCAATTTCTCGGTTCATAACGAGTCAGCAATACCCGATCACTGTTGTAAACTTCTAGGGGTTTTAGGGCTTTATTACTAATAATTTGTAAGCGATTTTCTAACTGAGTTAAATAATTGAGTAGATCGATCTGCGTCTTAGTATCAGTTTGGGCTTGAGCTATTAGGGCTGTTTGCTGAACCTTTTGGGAATAGCGCTTAGTAAGGGTAATCTCAATTTTATTAGCTCTAATTTCGTAGTTACAAATTGTATCTTTTTGTTGACAGGTATCATCTAAATCCTCACTAATTTTTAGCCTGTTCTTAGCTTGCTTAAGAGCTAGTAAATACTGAGTTGCTAATACCTGGGCGGAGGCATAACTAAAAGTCTGCGGGGGTGTTTGTTGGAGATAGGCGATCGCTTTAGACCATTGAGAAATTGCCAGAGTCCATTCTTGATTTTTTTGGTGTTTTTCGGCAGATGTGGCCAATTCTTTGGCTTTTTTAAGATAATTTTCCGCTTTTGCCTCCTGTTTATGGCGAGCTTGGGCCTTGACAAAATAGAATAGATAGGCTTCTAACTGTTGCCTAGAGCGGGGAAAACTGGTGGTGTCGATATCTACCTCCCGAGCCATGTCAATAGCCGTTTGCCAACTAGCGACAACCAGATTCCAATCCCCTAGGGACTGAGCTTTATCTTGGAGCACTTGAGCTCGACGGGCTGCTACCTGGGCCGATTCAAGTAAGGCGAGAGCTTTTTGTTCTGCTTCCAGACGTTGTTCGGCTACCCTGAGATAAATATCAACTTGTCTGAGTTGGGTTTGGGCTAGGGAAAAAAAGGAACTTTGGTGGGGAGTTGTAGAGAGTAGGGCTATGGCTTCCTGGGAAAGTTGTCGTACTTTTTGCCATTGCTGTACCGATAGAGGTGCTTGTTTTAGCTGTTGATGAGCTTGGTGGGCTTTTTCTTGAGACTGTAATAATTGGGTTAGAATTTGTAAATGGGTTTGATACTCTGCTAACAGGGTTTGGGCCCGAGGATAGGACATTGACCAAATGGGTATAGATTTTAATGCCTCAATAGCATGAACCAGGGATGTTTTGCTCGACCCTAGATTGGCGAGGGAAGTGTTTTGTAGGGCACGGGTAGCCAAGTTCTCAGATGCCGACAAGAGGGAACAAGATCCCCAAAGGCTGCAAGGACGGGTGAGCATATAGACGCATCCTGAGCCTAGGAGTATGGTTAAAAGTAGTCCTAAAAAGCCTAAACTCCTTTCCCTGTTTTTTATGATTGGTAACATGACACACAATCCTCATCTATCACAACAAGTCATTCTGATTACGGGAGCGTCCGCCGGCATTGGCTCCGCTTTGGCCCGACTCTTAGCCCGTCGCTTTGGGGGGGTTCGTTTGGCAATTACCGCTAGACGGGAAGATCGTTTAGAAGCCATTGCCCAGGAGTGTCGTGGATACGGGGCGGATGTTTTGGTTATTCGGGCTGATATGAGAGATTCTACACAAGTTGGGAACTTAGCGCGGCAGGTTATAGAACATTGGGGCAGAGTTGATGCTTTAGTTAATAATGCGGGCTACGGGCAAATGGGTCCGATAGAGTTAGTCAGTCCAGGGACGGCATTGGAACAGTTGGCGGTCAATTTTCATGCGCCTTTGGTTTTAATCCAAGCTCTGATTCCGACCCTACGGGAGCAAGGTGGGGGTAGGATTGTTAATATTAGCTCCATTGCCGGACGGATGGCTTTTCCGTCAGGGGGACTCTATAGTGCTTCTAAATTTGCCCTAGAAGCCCTCAGTGATGCCCTGAGAATGGAGTTACAGGGGTTTAATATTCAAGTGAGTGTAGTGGAACCAGGTCCTGTGATGACTGAGTTTTTCCAGGTGGTTCGGGAACAGGTAGAAACAACTATTCCTGAGGCGGAAAGGGGTATCTACCAGCCTTCTTTTGCTAAGATAGAAGCTATCGAAGCGAGGATGAAAATGTTGGGCTGGACTGCGGAAAAAGCGGCAGGAGTGATTGTCCAAGCCCTAAGCGATCGCTCCCCGCGCCCACGTTATCTAGCAACGACTGGGGGAAGTGTTTTTGTACCCCTGATGACCAAAATTATGCCGACATGGTTCACCGATGCCTTTTGGAAGCGTTTTTATGGTATTGATCAAGTAGAAAGGGAATGGCAGAAAATAGCAAAGAGATCACCTTAAAAAACACTTTATGGATTTATTAGAATATCAAGCTAAACAACTATTTCAAGAGGTCGGTATTCCCATTTTACCGTCCCAAACCCTGAGCAATCCCAGTCAAATCAAAAACCTCACCCTACCCTATCCCATCGTCCTAAAATCCCAGGTTCGGGTAAGCGGCCGGGGCAAACTAGGCGGGGTGCGCTTTGCCCACAATAGTATAGATGCGATCGCCGCAGCCCATACCATTTTTAACCTCTCGATTTTAGGGGAATATCCGGAAGTTCTTTTAGCCGAAGCTCGCTACGACTCTAGGGAAGAGTTGTTTTTGGCGATCGTCTTGGATTATCATCTGCAAAAACCAGTCTTAATGGGTTCAGTACAGGGGGGAATAGAAGTGGATAACATCTTGAAAAATCTCTCTAGAGTTGTTATTGAAAAGGATTTTTCCCCCTACATGGCGCGACAATTAGCTACAAAAATGGGTCTGCGGGGTAATACTCTCAACTCCGTCAGCGAAATTATCGCTAAAATGTATTGCCTTTTCTCTAGTAAAGACCTAGAAATTATTGAAATTAATCCCCTCGGCATTGATGAAAATGGTCGAGTTATGGCCCTAGATGGCAAAATCACCGTCAATGACTGCGCGATCGCCCGCCATCTGGACTTGGTCAATTTCTGCACCACGAAACAACCTCTTAAATGGCTAAGAAAAACCCCCCCCATTGGCAATGTGGCCATTATTTCCAATAGTAACGGACTAGCTTTGGCTATTTGGGATGAATTAGTACAAAAAGAAGTTCAACCTGCGGGTTGTTTACTTTTAGATGAAACCAAATCCCATGCAGAAATTGGGGAACAATTGGTCAAAGACTTAGAACAAATCCTGATTTTACCCAGTGTTGAAGTAGTATTGTTTAATCTTGTGGGTAATCCTCCCCTGATGCAGTTTCTCGTCCAAACCCTAGCTATTTGTCTTCAGCCCTATCTTTCTCCTAGCACTTCGTCCTTGGGAGAAGATCGTCTTCTGCGAGCCACTCGTAGCCGTAACAGTTCCCCCGATCCAACTTCCCAAGCTACGGGACAAGAAGTATCTTTTATTTTTCTTTGCAATACGGCGATCGACAAAACACAACTCAAAAATGAATTTGGTCCTTGGTCAATTTACTGGGTAGACTCTTTAGATGCAGCCCTAGAGCAAATTTGCAGGTTGAGGGACGTTGACAAAATTGTTTAATAGAGGTGCATCATGACGACATTACTTGTACAAGGGCTCTCCGTTCCGATGGCGATCGATCTTCCCTGGATTATGCCGATGACGGAGGAGCAATTTTATCAATTCTGTTTAGCAAATCCAGATTTACGCATTGAACGTACTGCTAGTGGGGAAGTCATAGTTATGCCTCCTGCTTTTTCGGATACGGGTAATCGGAATTTTAACATCGCCGCGCAACTGGGCATTTGGTCCCAAGGAAATGGGACAGGGCTCGGATTTGATTCTAGTTCCGGTTTTACTTTGCCCAATGGTGCTACTCGTTCTCCCGATGCGGCTTGGATTAAACTAGAACGCTGGAATGCTTTAACAGAAAAACAAAAGGCCTCTTTTGCCCCTATTTGTCCTGATTTTGTGATTGAGTTACGTTCTGCTAGTGATACGGTATCCGGTTTGCAGAAAAAGATGGAGGAATATATTGCCAATGGTACTTTACTTGGCTTGTTAATTGACCGCCAAAGTCGGACAGTGTATATTTATCGCCCCCATCAGAATCCTGTGGTTTTGAATGCCCCTGAAACCGTGAGCGGTGAACCTGAATTGCCGGGGTTTGAGTTGGTAATGGCTAAGATATGGTAACGAAGTAAGTAATCCCGCTCCTAGCACTAATAACGATGGCTGGGGTAACTTCTTTTGTAATGGTGGCTCGGTATCAGTCTGGTTACAACAGTAATTAGATTCTCAAAATCCTAGGAAAACTCCCAACCCATTATGTACCCTCGCGGCAGTAATGGGGGAACGATCTATTAATTGCCCTCCTAAAGCGAGAGAAGTGGAGCTTCCCCCGTCTAGATTTAAGCCCTCAACTACCCCTAAACTTTGGACAATTTGGGCAAATTCTGCTAGGGTTGCCCCGGTTCCGCCGATACGATTATGCAAGGCTATCATGAGTATAGTCCCTTGGCTAGTGGTGGCGATCGCACTGCGGGAAGCCTTTTGTTGTTGAAAGGGTTTACTGAAGTTTTCCGTTTCTGCATCCAAAACAACGGTTCTATTTTGCACTAAAACCGGCCCCGCGCCTAAGATTTGGGGATAGTTAACAAAGTCTGGGGGATTAGTAGCAGCGCTGAGACTAACCAGGGAGCCTATAGGAGGAGGATTATAGGCTTGCTTACGAATTACTAATAAATAACCATTATTGGGTATAGTAACCGTATTTTCAGCAGTTTTAGCCCCTTGTAACCGTTGGGTAATTTGATTATTTTCCACCGTTAGAAGGATTTCTTTGTCCGTCATGGTGGTATAACTTGCGCCCCATTCCCTGGTATAACGAGCCATTCCCCCTTGCAAATAACCACTATTGAGTAAAGGAATAGAATAGCGATTTCCGTTAGCAGTAGTAAGGGTTTCTTGCCAACCGAGACGGGCAATTTTAAACTGGTTTTGGGGAGTCCAAGCGATCGCGGCGCGGTTGAGAATGGGACTAGATAACCAACTTCCCTGTTTACGCATGGCCCCTAGGGGTAGTTGTGTCTTGCGATTAAAAAATCCCCCATTAATGGCGATAATCGCCCCTTGTTCCCGACTAATTTTAACCAAGGGCTCAATTCCCACTAGGGTATCCTTGCGGGCGGTTAGGGGTTGGAAAGAAACCTTGGCCAGACGGGGATCTATTTCCAAAATACTGATAGGAAATCGCTCTGCACCCAAATTTATCACCTTTTGTGTGAGGGTTACACCGGAGTACCAGGCAATCTGCCGACTGGGAAAATAATCTGGACGTACATCGATCACCAGACGGGGAGGGTTAGCGAGACTAGATACTTGTAACCCTTGGGCTGTAGGTAATTTAATCTTAATTTTAGTAGTAGAACCGGCATTTTCTAAGGAGAATAATGGGGATTCGGTTTGGTTAGCACTACCTAAATCCTCCTGATCCACATTAGCACCAGGAGTTGGAGTTACTAGGGGTTTAAACTGCGACAATAGAGAGGGATTAGCAAGGCCTTCCACCGTCACCACCCCCTCATCTTTAGTTTGACTAACTTGCCAAAAAGTCGGGCGCTCCAAGTCCAAAACCAGACGCTTACCCCAAGTTTGATTACCTGGGCGTATATTTTCGATCTGATTTAGGGGTAGCTCAATGGTAAGGATATTATCCGCAATTTGTATTTTTGCGCCAGCTTGCTGCAATACCTCCGTAAGATCCAGATAGCGATAGGGATTGACAAACTTAGCCTTGACGGGTGAATCGGCGGTAAACCAAGTAACGGGTTGTAGATTTGGATTAGCCGTAGTTAATAAATTTAAGCCCAAAACCGCCATAGCCCCCGTATCACTCAAACCGATGCGAGGCTGATTATTTTCTGTCCATTGACTCCAAGGTAAGGTAAATTTACGCCCATTGATCGCTACTATCGAGCCAGTTTGTAGAGTATCACTAGCTTCTTGGGCAATGACTCCGCTTATCTTCGGGGAAGGATGGGGAGAAAGGAAATATAACCCACCTACTCCTAAAGCAGATAGGGAAAACAAGGTTAGACTATCCCGCATAATAATTGACTAATCTTCAAGACTCCTCGATCGCTATCCATTTTATTGTATCCGCCTCTGAATCCCTGGAGGAACTACGATCGCTTTTTCCGCGTCCTGAGGGTTATACTGAAAAAAATAACTTGACAAACCTGCCTAATCATGGTTCATATCAAGCGGGTTGAACTATCGCACTTTAAATCCTTTGGCGGAACCACCTCCGTTCCTTTAATGCCAGGGTTTACCGTCATTTCTGGACCTAATGGCTCAGGAAAGTCAAATATTTTGGATGCGTTGCTATTTTGCCTAGGTTTAGCCACCTCCAAGGGAATGAGGGCGGAACGTTTACCGGATTTAGTCAATAACAGCCATAACCACCAGCGCAATGTTACAGAAACTAATGTCTCAGTCACCTTTGATTTATCCGACTTTTTAACCCCCGACGAAACTGTTTTAACCCCAGAATGGACAGTCAGCCGACGCTTACGAGTTGCAAAAACAGGAACCTATACTTCTACCTTTTATATTAATAGTCAACCCTGTAACGCCAGTGAACTCCACGAACATTTGAGTCGTCTGCATATTTATCCCGAAGGCTATAACGTGGTACTCCAAGGAGATGTTACCCGTATTATTACCATGAATAGCAAAGAAAGACGGGAAATTATCGACGAATTAGCAGGAGTAGCCGAATTTGACCGAAAAATCGAAAAAACAAGAGAAACCCTCGAAGAAGTGCGAGAAAGGGAAGAAAGGTGCCAAATTATAGCCCAAGAATTAGTTAGAGCATTAGAAAGACTAACAGGCGATCGCCTGAAAGCGGAAAAATACCAAAAACTGAAGGTACAAATCTCAGAAAAACAAAAACTAGAAACCATTCTACAAAGATATGGGCTAGAACAGCAATTGCAAAACCTAGAAAGCCAAATTGTTACCGCAAGGAACCAAGAAGTCAACCTTAGTCAAGAAATAACTAAAGCCAGTAGTGAACTAGAGACGCTCAATCTGCAAGTCAAAGCCCTGGGAGAAGAAGAACAATTGTCCGTAGCTTCCCAACAGGCTACCCAACAAGCTAAACGTCAGCAACTACAACAACGTCAACTAGAGTTAGCCAACTTCCACCTTGGGCAAGAAACCCGCAAACAACAGTTAGAAACAGAAATCCAACAACATAGCCAAACCCTAGGCCAACTCCAACAAAGGCAAAACCAACTAGAAACCCTGACCTTACCTGAATCTACCCAAGAATGGGAAAAAGCCAAAGCCCAATTGCAAAAAAGTCGAGAACAGTCCCAAGTCCTAGCGGCTAGCTCCGAAGCCTGGGTATTAGAACAAACCCAATTATCTCGAACCATTGCCCAAATCCAAGCCCAACTTAATCCCCAACGCAGCGAAAAAGCCCAACTTACCGAACGGACTCAACGTCTAGAATTGAGCTTAAGCGAACAGATTCCCCAACAGGAAACCACCCAAGAGGAATTAAACTCCCAAGAAAATCAAGCCCTTATCTTAAGTCAAGAGGTTCAGGATTTTCAAGAAACCCTCAAAAACCTGACTCAGCAGTTAACCCTCTCCGAACAGGCCAAACTTATCCATCAAGATACCCAAAAACGTCTCCTCAAAGAACAACGGGATAAACAAAGGGAACTAGATAAATTAGAAGCCACCCACCAAGCTCAACAGGAAGCCCAGGGAAGTTATGCCACCCAAGTTATTTTAAGTTCCGACTTACCAGGGGTTTGTGGTTTAGTAGCCCAACTTGCCGAAGTCGAAAATGACTATCAACTAGCCTTAGAAATTGCCGCCGGGAGCAGATTAGGACAGGTTGTGGTAGAAGACGACAGCATTGCTGCAGCAGGAATCGCCCTACTCAAACAAAGACGAGTGGGACGAGCGACATTTTTACCCCTAAATAAGATTAATCCTCCCCGTCCCCAAGATGTCCACTCTCTACGCTCAGTTCGCGGTTTTATTGACTTAGCGGTTAATTTAATAACCTGCGCTCCCCGCTATCAAAAGATTTTTAACTATGTGTTTGGTAATACCCTAGTTTTTGAAGATATTGATGGCGCTCGCTTTCATTTGGGGAAATATCGCATGGTGACTTTGGGGGGAGATTTATTAGAAAGTAGTGGTGCAATGACCGGGGGAAGTCAACCAACTCGAAGTAATATTCGTTTTGGTAATATTAACCCTAAAGATTCCCAAGAAATTACAGAAATCAAGCACCGTTTAGCTGATATTGACCAAGTTTTACTCCGCAATGAGGTTTTATTAGGTGAGCGCGTGACCCAGGTACAAAATCTTACCCAAGAACTCAATGAAGCCAAACAAACAGCCCGAGAAAAACAAATCCAATTAGAGCAGCTACAGCGCGATATTAATCGTTTAACTACACAAAAGCAGAGCCTAACTCAACAGATTGCCCAACAACAACTAGAATTAACTACTTCCCAAAGCCGCCTAGAGGTTTTAGTTGCCGAAATGCCTATTTTAGAAACTGAATTAGAGTTACACCAAGAAAAATTAAGGATCTTAGAACAATCCCAAACCCATAGCCAATGGCAACAGATTCAAGGACAAATTCAAGAACAAGAAAACCATTTACAACAACAAGAAAGCCAACTCCGTCAGTCCCAAAATCAATTAAAAGAAATACAAGTCCAAAGTCAAAGATTAGAGGAAAAAATTCAGGATAACCAAAATCAAGTTCAAGACTCTTTGGCTAAAAAAGAAGCTGCTCAACAACAGGAGATGAGTTTAAAAATAGAGTTAGAAAGTACTGAAGTTAAGATTAGAGAGACGGAAATATTATTAAAGGAACTTTCCCAAAAATTAGGAGCAACAAAAGCCGAGAGAGATAGCAAAGAAAACGCTCTTAAACAACTCCAACATCAACATCAGCAAACAATTTGGCAATTAGAAAAACTGCAAACGACCCAACGGGAAAAACAGGAGCAGTTAGCTACGGTAGAATCTATAGAAGCTCCTGAAGAAGTTATCAATAATTTACCGGAAGACTTGCCTATTTATTTAGAGAAACTGCAACAGGAAATTCGCCAATCACAAAAGCGGCTAGAAGCCATGGAACCGGTGAATATGTTAGCCCTTGAAGAGTACGAAAAGACCCAAGAAAGATTAGGAGAGCTTTCTGATAAATTACAAACCTTAGAAGCAGAAAGGACGGAATTATTAGTTAGAGTTGAGAATTTTACTAGCCTAAGATGTAGAGCTTTTAAGGAAGCTTTTGATGTGGTCAATGAAAACTTTAAAAGTATTTTTGCTACTCTTTCCGATGGGGATGGCTATTTACAATTAGAAGATGATGAAGATCCCTTTCAGGGTGGTTTAACCTTGGTTGCCCATCCTAAGGGTAAAGCAGTACAAAGATTAAGTTCTATGTCTGGGGGAGAAAAATCCCTCACGGCTTTGAGCTTTATTTTTGCCCTCCAACGCTACCGTCCTTCTCCCTTTTATGCCTTTGACGAAGTGGATATGTTTTTAGATGGCTCTAATGTAGAAAAACTCTCAAAAATGATTAGCTCCGCCGCCGGGCAAGCACAGTTTATTGTGGTTAGTTTACGTCGCCCTATGATTGAAGCTTCCCAAAGAACCATCGGTGTTACCCAAGCTAGGGGAGCTCATACTCAAGTATTAGGGATTAAGGTCTAGCATACACCTCCCCCAAGAGTACGGAGTCGCGGGCGCCAGTTACTGCGGGGAGATTACCAGGGAAATTACCCACATAACGCCAATAGGCTAAAACCGCAAAGGCGATCGCCTCTTTAAAATCTGCATTTAACCCAACTGCATCGGTAGTCAATACCCGAACCTGCTCTCCTAAACATTTTTGCAACCTTTCTTTCAGGTACAAATTGCGACTTCCTCCCCCACATAGGAGGACTTCATCGGGCGGGTGGGGCAGAAATTGTTGATAATTAAATACCAAAGAAGCGACGGTAAACTCCGTTAAAGTTGCCAACCAATCCGCATCACTGAGGTAATAGCTATGGGCTTCTTGGTGAAGTTGTGCTAGATAACTAGGACTAAATAACTCTCTTCCCGTAGACTTGGGGGGACTTTGCTGAAAAAAATCTTTTTTTAACCATTGCTCCACTAACTCCAAACAAGGAAACCCAAGGCGAGCCCAGGCACCATTTTCATCGTAGTTTTGCTCACCTTGGGTTAATTGTTGTATGGCTAAATCTATTAAAATATTGCCAGGTCCCGTATCCCAACCGAAAACTCCTGTTTCCCAATTATGCTGTTGACGGGGAGGTAAATAGGTGACATTGCCAATCCCTCCTAAATTCTGCACACAGCGATGATGGGTAGGATGGCTCAAAAGATAAGCATCTACCTTAGAAACCAAAGGGGCACCTTGCCCACCGGCGGCGATATCCGCTACCCGAAAGTTACTCACCGTAGTAGTCAGGGTTTTTTGGGCAATAACTGCTCCCCTACCTAACTGGAGGGTATAACCTAATTCCGTACCCAAGGGGGGACGATGATAAACCGTTTGCCCATGGGAACCTATAAGTTGCGCTCTCGCTTGATTTTGTTGGAGAGTCAGGGCGGCTTGGGCAAAGGCTAGGGCAATCTGATCATCGAGGTAAGCTAATTGTTCTAGGTTTAAAGCCTTACCATCACAGAGGGCTAAAATTTGTTCCCGAATATCCCTAGGATAGGCATAGGTTTCTCCGGTGATAAATTTAAGCTCCAGGGCCTGGGAGGGTCCTGTAATTTCCACTAGAGCCGCATCAATACCATCTACTGAAGTACCACTCATCAGCCCAAGACAATACATTTTTATTCCCTATCTCGATTATTTTTATTTTTGTTCTACAAACGTAGTATCGTTTCTAGTTAGAAAAAACTGGACAGCCATGGAACTATCCAGTCTCAATACATTGGAGAGATTGTGTTATACAGCTACAGGTTTTTTAGAGGTAGCAGTCAATTCACCTTTGGCATATTTAGCGGCAAAATCCTCTAGGCTAACTTGCTTGATTTTGCTGGCATTACCAGCGCTCCAGAATTGCTGATAACGATCGGAACAGATTTTCTTCATATAAACAATAGAAGGCTTCAGGAAGTGCCGAGGATCAAACTCTTTGGTATCTTGGGCTAAAGCTTCCCGTACCGCCGCAGTGATGGCTAAACGGTTGTCGGTGTCGATGTTGACTTTGCGAACGCCGCTCTTGATGCCCTTTTGAATTTCTTCCACAGGCACACCATAGGTTTCAGGAATTGTACCACCATGGGCATTGATAATATCAATCAAGTCCTGGGGTACAGAGGAGGAACCGTGCATCACCAAGTGGGTATTGGGTAGGCGATCGTGGATTTCCTGAATACGGCTAATGGCCAGAATTTCCCCAGTGGGTTTACGGGTGAATTTATAGGCCCCGTGGCTGGTGCCGATCGCCACAGCTAAAGCATCAACTTGGGTACGCTCAACGAAGTCAACGGCTTCATCGGGATCGGTTAACAGCATGGAATGATCCAATGCACCTTCAAAACCGTGGCCATCTTCAGCTTCACCTTTGCCGGTTTCTAAAGATCCCAAACAACCGAGTTCCCCTTCTACACTAGCACCGATAGCATGGGCTACTTTGACAACTTCGGCGGTGACATTGCAGTTATAGTCATAACTGGCGGGGGTTTTAGCATCGGCTTCGAGGGAACCATCCATCATGACGCTAGTAAAGCCATTACGCAAAGCACTATAACAGGTAGCGGGTTCGTTACCATGGTCTTGGTGCATGGCGATGGGGATATGGGGGTAGGTTTCTACCGCAGCCAAAATCAGGTGACGTAAAAAGTTTTCTCCTGCGTACTTACGAGCACCTCGGGAGGCTTGGAGGATGACAGGGCTATCGGTTTCGATCGCCGCTTGCATGATGGCCTGGATCTGCTCCATATTATTTACATTATATGCAGGAATACCATAGCCGTTTTCTGCTGCGTGGTCTAAAAGCAACCGCATGGGGACGAGTGCCATACTATTTTCTCCTAATTGATTATCGTATTGGTTGTTGCTAGGTCATTAAGAAACTTAATTCTCTTAAGTGTTAATCTTAAGATAAATTTCAGCTTTTGACGAAAGGATTTTCTTTTTTTGCCTATCCACAGTCTTGTCTTTTTGTCAATACTCTAAATTTTAAAAATCCTCTGGAGTTGCTCAAGTTTGGATTGATAGGGAGCGTAGCGCCAATTGGGATCAAAACGGAAGGATTTTTTTAAGACACTTTTGTAGTGAGAGAATGTTGAAAAACTGGCCTGTCCATGATAACCACCGATACCACTGTCTCCTACTCCCCCAAAGGGCAGATCGATAACCCCCACTTGGAGAATTGTATCATTTAAACAAACAGAGCCACTGGAGGTAGACTCTAGAACCTGTTGCTGTTTGTTAGGGTTGTTAGAGAAGAGATATAGGGCCAGGGGTTTAGGACGACTATTGATCAAAGCGATCGCCTCAGACAAATCTGAGTAGACGAGGATGGGCAGAATCGGCCCAAAGATTTCCTCTGTCATAACGGGATCATCTAAGGAAACATTTGTCAAGAGGGTAGGAGCAATATAACGGGTTGTGGCTTCAGTTTCTCCGCCGATAATTGTCTCTCCCTGACTGAGCAGAGCTTGGAGGCGTTGAAATTGTCGATCATTGATAATTCTGGCATAATCTGGACTTATAGCTGGATTATCTCCATAGAAGTCCTTAAGGCAACTTTTGAGGGAACTAATTAAATCCCCTTGAATCTGAGCATCCACCAAAAGATAGTCTGGAGCAATACAAGTTTGACCGGCATTTAAAAATTTCCCCCAGGCGATGCGTTTAGCCGTTTCTGGGAGGTTAATTTCCCTATCCACAATACAGGGACTTTTTCCACCCAATTCTAGGGTAACAGGGATTAGCTGACGGGCTGCGGCCTCCATAACCACCTTACCGACACGGGTACCACCCGTAAAAAAGATATGGTCAAACTTTTCTAAAAGCAGTTGTTGGCTGGTTTCAATCCCTCCTTCTACCACACCGATATAGGCAGGATCAAAGGTAGAGCCGATTAGTTTAGCTACAACCTCCGAGGTATGGGGAGCTAATTCCGAGGGTTTGAGGATAGCACAGTTACCAGCAGCGATCGCTCCAACTAAAGGAGATAGCACCAAAGAAAAAGGATAATTCCAAGGTCCGATAATTAAAATCACTCCCAAGGGTTCGGGGTAGATTTTCGCACTAGAAGGAAACTGATCCAAGGGGGTGCGAACTTTTTGGGGTTTAGCCCAAGCCTTGAGGTGTTTTAGAGCATAATCAATTTCCTGCACGACGGCAATAATATCAAAATACCCTTCAAACTCAGGCTTATGGAGGTCTGCTTTCAGTGCGGCTAAAATCCCTGCTTTTTCTTGACTAACAGCTTTTTTCAGATTTTTGAGTTGTTCTAATCTAAAATCAAGATTTTTAGTGTTTCCCGTGGCAAAAAATTGGCGTTGCGCTTGGGTTAATGGGGTTGGAGAAGTCAAGGTTAACATATAAAAAAACTCTGGGCTTGTTTTATATTCTAGAGCCAAGTACGTCCTTCGGCGAAACCAGACTCAATAAAATGACGAGTAGCAGCAGTTAAATCATTACCAAAAGCGGCACGAAGATCCCCATAATTTTCTAGATAGCCAACGGGGTCAAAAATACGACGAGAACGGCCTTCAGAAGCACCAGCATTCAAGAAGTGATCAAGGCCTGCTTGGGTATTGTAGCCTAAATTTTGAATCAGATCCCCGTAGGATGCGATGTAAATAGCGCCATCAAAAAGAGTCGGATTTCGATTTTCACCAAAGCCCTTATTAATATAATGTTCAACGGATGCTCCTAAATTATTTTTAAAAGCATTAAGCAAGTCGTCATAGGAAGCTACATACTGCGACGGGTTAAAACTATTGAGGGAACGATTTTCATTGACACCAGAGGTAATATAGTGGCGGGTAGCTTCAGCCTTATTTGCCCCAAAAGCTCGCAAAAGATCAGGGTTGGAAGCCAGATACAAAGTTTCATCAAAATTATCCTTAGCCCGCCCCTCAGCAAAGCCTTGATTTAGATAGTGTAGGGTTGCTTGAGTTGGATTTAGTCCCAACGTGGCGATCAAATCTTTATGGGAAGCTAGGTACTGTTCTGGATCAAAGCTAAGAGTGGAACGACCTTCCCCAAAACCATACTCAACATAATGGCGTGTAGAAGCAGTGGCATTTATACGAAAAACTGGAATCAAGTCGGCATTAGACGCGGTGTAGCGCAACCCATCAAAAGTAATAGTTCGACCCTCTAAGCGACCAGTACTAAAGAAGTGAGCAGTTAGTGCGTCTGGTTTCAAGCCAATACCCACGATTAAATCCGTATTAGCTGCAGCATATTGAATCGGATCTAAAATCAACTCGTAGACACCGACATCGACAGTACCCCCAAAAATACGCGCATTACCTGCAAAATCAGTTAAAGTGGTGGCACTAACTGAACGGTTATCCCCTGCATTTATAGCGGGTGAATTAGTTCGCAGGTTAAAATCACCCTTGCTAGGGTTAACAAATAGAGGATCTGTCGTGATTATACCCCGCCCACTCCCTCCTTCTAGGACACCAGTGGCAAAACTAATTCGATTATTCGTCACATTGCGAATTTGGCTATCCGTAGTACCGATATTGTTCCAAAAAATTGAGTTGGTAATAGCAGAGCGAATAGTACTCAAAGTGGAGCGATATTCCAATCCGCGAGCATTATTGCGGTAAAAGATGGAATTACTGACAGTAAGAGCGCTTTCATTTCCATAGACTCCCCCTCCCCCATTAATAGCTGTATTACTAGAGAAAATCGAGTTAATAATTGTAGTTGCACCAGTATCACTGAAAAAACCACCCCCACGATTGCCCGCTCGGTTATTTTCTAAACGGCTATTGTTGAGACTAACAGTACTATTTTGAGTATTAGCAATACCACCCCCATCATCATTGGCGACATTGCCAACTAGAACCACATTTTTTAGAGTCGGGTTACTTCCTTGATTAAAGATGCCACCGCCATCATCTCGAGCCGTATTATTTTGCAGGCGGACATTTTCCAGTAGGGGATTACTGCTGAGATTATAGATACCGCCACCATCTCCATTGCCAGGATCGCTAACTACGTTATTGGAAAGAGTGACGTTGAATAAACGTGGTTGACTTAATTCGTTGTAAAGCCCTCCCCCAGATAGTAAGGAAGTATTACCTATAATAGTCAAGTTGCTGAAGACAGCATCACTGCGGAGGTTATAAATTCCTCCACCACGCTCATAGGCATTGGCTGGATCGTTGATATTGGCATTACCACCTTGAATAGTAAAGCCGTCTAGGATAGCCGTGGAAGATAAGTCTGTAGCCGTTACAACGTGAACGCTGTTGTCGGAGTTATCCCCTGCTGCTCCGATGTCTCCACTTAAAACGGTGGGATAGATTGTCAGATTTCTTTGCTCTCGACTGGTTTCTGCACCGACAAATCCTCCATAAACTTCCAGGGAATTTCTCAGACGAAAACTCGCCGCGCGATCGCTGGTAGTAGTGGGAGTATAAGTCCCTTGGGCTACCCAGATTTCACTGCCAAAGGGGGCATTATTTAGGGCTGTTTGCAAATCCGTGTAGGCATTGCCCCAAGATGTACCGTTATTGCTGCCTGTAGCATTTTTACTCACATAAACAGTAGCCATTTTTTCTCCGATTATATATTTTTATCTATCGAACAATTAGTAAACGAGGATTCGCTAAGACATAAAAAAACTGGATTGACTCAATTACAAGCTGATCCAAATCCAGTTTATCATACTCTACTTTTATCCTTCCGTTTCTTCGGAGTTCGATAATAATTTTGCCACTAACCCAGGATTATCACTCCAAGCATCGACAATATTAACAGTTCCCGCTAGGAAATTTTGACGACAGGCTCGGCGTTGAATCTTGCCACTGGCAGTCTTTAGTACTGTACCTGGTTTGGCCAAGACAATGCCATAGCAGAGAATTTCATGTTGTTCAGCAATTTCTTGGCGAATATCCCCAATCAACTTTTGGGTATCCACTTCCCCACTGCGGCGCTCAATTTCTTGCACAACGATTAACTGCTCTTCCCCTTGCTCTTCAATAGAGAAGGCAGCCCCGTAATCCGAACGCAAAACGGGATCTAGGGCTTGAACCGACCATTCAATATCCTGGGGATAGTGATTAGTGCCCCGAATAATGATCAGATCCTTCATCCTTCCCGTAATATAAAGTTCCCCATCCTTGAGAAACCCCAAATCCCCCGTTCTTAAGAAAGGCCCCTCCCCTGTATCCTGAATACGGGCACGGAAAGTCTCCTCTGTAGCTTCTTCCCTTTGCCAGTAGCCCTGGGCGACACTTGGATCTGATACCCAAACCTCCCCAACTTCATCATCTGCACAACGAGTTAGACTGTCGGGATGTACAATGGCAATCTTAGTTTCACAGACGCGGCGACCACAACTGGGGAGATATCTAACTCCTTTAGTTTGATTAGGTAAAGCATCGACAATTTTGTCCCGTTCCAAGGATGCCGAATCTAGGGCGCAAAGCACCGGTTTAGTGCCTTTAGGTTTATTAGACACCAGTAGAGTATATTCTGCTAGTCCGTAGGCGGGCGCAAAGGTTTCCCATTTAAAGCCATAATCTGCGAAAATATCGACAAAATTCGCCATAACCTGAGGATTGATAGGTTCGGCGGCGTTACCTGCTGCTTGCCAACAACTGAGGTCTAAGCCTTCTAAATCTTGGGGCTTAATCCTTCTGGTACATAAATCGTAGGCAAAGTTGGGGGCCTGGGTATGGGTAACTTTGTACTTGGTAATATTTTTTAGCCATTGTAGGGGACGTTTGATAAAAGCAAAGGGGGACATTAAATAACAGGGAGTTCCGTTGTAGAGGGGAACCGTCATTCCTTCTACTAAACCATAGTCATGGAAATAGGGCATCCAAGTAGTGGTGACGCTATCTGCTCCATAACCACAGGCCTTTTGGAGATAGCGACAATGGTGCATCAGGTTAAAATGACTGAGCATGACACCTTTAGGGGTAGACGTTGACCCAGAGGTGTATTGTAGATAGGCTAAAACGTCTTTATCTACCTGGGGATCTTGCCAAGTTTCTCCAAGGTTCGGATCTATGGTAGTGGTATCAATCCAGTTAATGGAGGCAAACTCAGGAAATTCATCCTTAACCGTTTCCATCAGAGCAAGTATCCCTCCACTAATTAGGGCAAATTTAGCATCAGCATCCCTAACAATGGCTCTTAAACGGGGTAGAGTTCGCTTGAGTCGCCCCGACTCCGGCGGTGGTACGGGTATGGCGATAACTCCTGCATACAAACAGCCCGAAAACGCAGCTATAACTTCTAAACCCTGGGGATAGAGAATGAGCGCTCTTTCCCCTTGGGCTTGATATTTTTGGAGTTGCGCGGCGATCGCTCGAGCTTGTCTATCTAATTCAAAGTAAGTCAGGGGTGGGCTTTCTTTTTTGCCATCACTTAAAAATGTATAAGCATGGCCATCGGGCTGGGCTTGAGCTCTATAGCGAAGCAGTTCAACTAGAGTAGCAGGTTCTACGGGGGTGGTTAAGGATTGATTCATCGATCGCACATTCTTCCAACTTTCTTTGTGCTAAAAATAACATAGATTTTCCTAGGATTTGGTCATTTCTAAAAAATCCCCAGATACAAATGGGTTAAGATAAGTCAGCCCTTGAACTTAACTCTTTTCCATGACTACCGAGCTTTTAGAAACAAAAAACTGGGACTGGCAAGGACACCAAACCACCTACACGGTTGTCGGTACAGGAAAACCCCTGCTTTTAATTCATGGGTTTGGAGCCTGTTTTGGCCACTGGAAAAAAAATATTCCCGTTCTCGCCCAGGGCGGTTATCAGGTTTTTGCCTTAGATTTACTGGGGTTTGGTGGCTCGGATAAACCCAACCTAGACTATAGCTTAGAGATTTGGCAAACACAAATCAAAGACTTTTGGCAAGAGCATATCCAAAGCCCTACCGTCTTTGTGGGTAACTCTATCGGCGGTTTACTTGCACTCATGCTCATGGGCGATTATCCCGAAATTACCGCAGGTGGAGTAGTTATCAACTGTGCGGGAGGCCTCAATCACCGCCCGGATGAGCTAAATTTACCCCTGCGGATGGTCATGGGTAGCTTTACCTACCTCGTTAGTTCTCCCTTTCTCGGTAAATTTGTCTTTAATCAAATTCGCCAAAAAGAGCGGATTCGCTCCACCCTTTACCAGGTTTATACCGACAGAAACGCTGTCACCGATGAGTTAGTAGAGATGCTTTACCAACCCTCCTGTGATTTGGGAGCGCAGAAGGTATTCGCCTCGGTTTTAACCGCACCCCCTGGACCTCGACCGGCTGATTTATTGCCCCGTTTGCAACATCCTTTATTAGTACTCTGGGGAGAAAATGACCCTTGGACTCCCATCAAGGGCGCGAAAATTTACCAAGAAAGAGCTCTTAAAGATGCTAACACCCAGTTTTTCCCTATCCCCCAGGCTGGCCATTGTCCCCAGGATGAAAAACCCGAAGAAATCAATCGCTTAATTTTGGATTGGCTCAACCATGATCGATGAAGGCTATACAAAATACAATTGCCACTGGATTTTAGAGGCACCCTTACCCGCAAAGCGTTTAGAAAACCTCAACCTCTGGAGGGAGAAAATGTTTGCCCAGGGTTTAATCGGGCAGTACGAGAATGGGATTGGGTTTGGCAATCTGAGCATTAGGCAAGAAAATAGCCGTCAATTTATCGTTTCAGGAACCCAAACAGGAAGCCTCCCCTATCTAACTTCAGACCATTACACTACCGTTATTGACTACGATTGGGAAAAGAACTCCTTAACTTGCACCGGACCCATTCAGGCTTCTTCAGAAGGGCTAACCCACGCCGCCATTTATGAAGCTAATCCGGAAACTAAGGGAATTATCCACGGACATCATGGCCAACTATGGGAAAACCTCCTGGGAAAAGTGCCGACAACAGCCAAGGAGATAGAATATGGAACTCCAGCAATGGCCAGGGAAATCCTGCGTCTGTGTCAGGAAGAGCATTTACTCCAAGCCCAAATTTTAGTCATGGCTGGGCATTTTGAGGGAATTATCGCTTTTGGCAAGAGCTTAGACGAAGCCGGACAATTACTGTTGCAGTATTTAGATGATGGGAACTACACTTAAAAAGAATTAGTCGTTTCTCAGGGGAAACCCGATAGTCAATTTTTTTAACGAAAACCTGTAACCAGCCATGAGACACATTAAGCCTTTTGTTTTAGCAGTAGCACTGTTATCGGTAAGTTTAGCAGTGATGGGGAGTAAGGCTATTTCTCAAACCGCCCCGCCTCAATCGGAAGCCCTTGTTGCCCCCCCTGCGGACGAAATTCCCACCCGTCTGGTTTTGAAGTTGAAAGAACGAAAAGTGTACGTTTTTAAAGGAGATAAAGCCGTTGTCAGTTATCCCGTAGCCGTCGGTAAAAAAGGCTGGGAAACTCCCACGGGTAACTTTAAAATCTTGCAGTTAATCTCCAATCCTTCTTGGCAAAATCCTTGGAATGGGAAAGTTATCCCCGCCGGTCCCAATAACCCCCTAGGAGAGCGTTGGATTGGTTTCTGGACAGATGGCAAAAACTTTGTCGGTTTCCATGGCACCCCAGGGGAACACCTAATTGGCCAAGCGGTTTCCCATGGTTGTGTGAGGATGCGGAATCGGGATGTGAAAGCCCTTTTTGACCAGGTAAAAATGGGAACCCCTGTAATTGTGCAACCCTAGGCAGATAAAATAGTAGGTATATTAATTACCTCTAGAACTTATGGTTAGTACCGTTTCCCCCCGATACACTAACGAACAGATCACGGCTTGTCCTATTTAGCAGATGATTGTCAAGAAGATGTGTCAGAATATATTTAATTTAGAAAAATGCAATTCATTGACCAAACAGAAATAGAAGTCCTAGCGGGCAAGGGCGGTGATGGCATCGTCGCTTTCCGTCGGGAGAAATATGTACCCGCAGGGGGACCGGCGGGGGGTAATGGGGGTAAAGGTGGCTCTGTTATTTTAAAGGCGGAGGAAAACCTGCAAACTCTCCTAGATTTTCAGTATAACCGCTCCTTTAAGGCCGAGGATGGCCAACGAGGGGGACCGAATAACCGCACCGGGGCTAATGGGGGCGATCGCCTGATCAAAATTCCCTGTGGTACAGTGGTTTATGATGTCGAGACGCAGGAAATCCTCGGAGATTTAGTCACTCCAGGGCAAATCCTCTGTGTCGCTGCGGGGGGAAAGGGAGGCCTCGGAAACAAATATTTTTTAAGCAATAGTAACCGAGCGCCTGAATATGCCCTCCCAGGACTGGAAGGGGAACAGAAACGTTTAAGATTAGAATTAAAATTAATCGCCGAAGTGGGCATTATTGGCTTACCGAATGCGGGAAAATCTACCCTCATCTCGGCTTTGTCTTCAGCTAGGCCTAAAATTGGGGATTATCCTTTCACTACCCTAACTCCCAACCTAGGAGTAGTTCGTAAACCCACGGGAGATGGGACTGTTTTTGCCGATATCCCTGGGCTCATCGCGGGAGCTCATACGGGAATTGGCTTAGGCCATGAGTTTTTGCGTCACATTGAACGCACCCGTCTCCTCATCCATTTAGTAGATGCTACTACCGAGGACCCTATTAGAGATTATCAGGTTATTGAAGAGGAATTAGCCGCCTATGGTAGGGGTTTAGCCGAACGCCAACAAATTATTGGCCTCAATAAAATGGATGCAGTGGATGCGGAAACCGAGACTGAGATTAAATCCAGATTAGAAGCTTTAACCGATGCTCCCATTGTCAGTATTTCGGCGGTAACTGGGGCGGGGAAGGAGCGTTTATTACAGTTAGTTTGGGAGAAACTAGAGACTGTTAATGCCCCTGGGCCTGAATAGCCGTAATCGCCACTGTATTGATAATATCGGCTACCGTACAACCGCGACTGAGATCATTAACTGGTTTCTTTAAGCCTTGCATAATCGGACCGATGGCGATCGCACCCGTTTCCCTTTGCACTGCCTTATAGGTATTATTACCTGTATTCAAATCAGGAAAAATCAATACTGTGGCTTTTCCTGCCACCTTAGAGCCTGGCATCTTTTGGGCACCAACATCCGCATCCACCGCCGCATCATACTGGATGGGTCCCTCTAAATCCAAATCAGGGCGACGCTCCTGGGCAATTTTAGTAGCTTGGCGGACTTTTTCCACCTCTTCCCCCTCACCTGATTCCCCTGAGGAGTAGGATAAAAGGGCAACCTTTGGCTCGATACCGAAGCGTTTAGCTGTATCTGCCGAGGAAATTGCGATTTCTGCCAATTGTTCGGCATTAGGGTTAGGATTGACGGCACAGTCCCCATAGACTAGGACGCGATCTGCTAGACACATCAAAAAAACCGAAGAAACAATAGAAAAGCCAGGAATAGTTTTAATAATCTGGAGAGCGGGGCGAATGGTATGTTGGGTAGTGTGGATAGCTCCCGATACCATACCGTCAGCATGGCCTAAATAGACCATCATCGTCCCAAAGTAGGAAACATCTAAAACTTGATCATGGGCTAAATCTAAACTCATACCCTTAGATTTGCGTAACTCGTAGAGGGTTGTAGCGTAATTATCTAATTCTTCACTCCTCGGGGGATCGATAATATTAAAACTATGAAGATCTAACTGAATACCCTGTTTTTTAATTTCTAGAGCTATCTCTTCGGGGTTTCCCAGGAGGGTAATATCCGCCATTCCTTGACTCAATAACACGGCGACTGCTTGTAAAATGCGGGGATCTTTGCCTTCGGGTAGGACAATATGACGTTTCCGAGATTTAGCCTGTTGTAGGAGGTTATAGGTAAATAGTTTGGGGGTAATACCTTTGATGGCAATGGTACGAATACTAGCTTCTAATTGAGATGAGTCTACCCATTCAGCAAAAAGTTGCATACTCAGGGCAATTTTTTCATGATCCGTCGCCGTCAAAGCCGGGGAAACATCATGAACCAAAGAGGCAGTAGTGTAGGTATCCTGCTCCAGAGCTAAAATAGGAAAGGGATCGGCTAAACCGTCAATCAAAGCCGCGATCGAAGGCTCTAGGACAAAACCTGTAGAAAGGATTAAACCTGCTAAATGGGGATAATTACTAGATTGATCCGCCTGTAACATACCGAGGATTATGTCTCCCCTATCCCCTGGGGTAATTACCAGACTATCTTCTCGGAGCCAAGTAATGGCGTGCTGCACCTGCATGGCGGCGACTATATAATTAGTAGCCAAACTATTGAGTCTCTTCTGTCCATAAAGTACCTTAGCCCCCAATTGTTCCCCAATTTCCCTAACCCGAGGACTACTTAATTTATGAACGTAGGGGATTACCGCCAGGGTATGGCTATTATCAAATTCCTTTTCAAGAGCTGCTCGCAATTTTTCCGTTTCTTCGGGATCGACTCTATTTAAAACAATCCCTATCACTTGACATTTTTTGTCCTGGTAGTTATCCCAAGAAATCTTGACAGGACTGATGGCATCTTCCGGGGAACGTTCGTAGGCATTGCCGAGGATTAGAATGGGGCAACCCAAATTTTTAGCGATTTCTGCATTGAGATCGAACTCAAAGGCTGAACTTTCCCCTAGATAATCTGAACCCTCACAGAGGATAAAATCACACTTTTTCTCTAGAGCTTTGTATTTAGTGATAACCCGTTCTAAAATTTGATCGGTACGAGAGTGAACTAACAAATCATTGACTTGCTTATAGGTCAACCCGTAGGATTCCTCATACTCTTGCTCCAAACCAAAATAGGTGAGGATCAGATCAATGTCCCCATCTCTAGTTCCATTTTCTACATCCGATATGACCGGACGGAAAAAGCCAACCTTAGTAGTTTTTCGTAAAATGAGTTCGACAACGCCCAAGGAAATCAGAGCTTTACCACTCCCTGACTCCGTTGTACTTATATAGAGGGAGTGAACCATACCAAACTGTTAGGGTTCTAAATTACTTGTGGAGATGGCGAGAATCAGAATTTATCACCCCCAAAACGGCGTGAATGACAATTCAAACATTGAACTTAAATTTTGAATCCCGACATCAGTAGGACCGCTTAAGCGCTGGTTTTCAGCCTTTCACCACGGTTAAACCAATCTAGAAGCTTACCTTCTGTGGTGTTACCCGGGGAGACAACTGCTGCTAACTGCTGATCTAACAACTGGAACTCGGCAATAACGCGATCTAGTACGACCTGTACTTCCTCAAGATTTTCAGGGAGCGCTTCGGTCTGACCTTCTGGAGTTGTGGAGACTTGTAGTAGTTCAATTGCACCCTGAATTTCCAATAATGCCTGATGGACATTCTGTGCCGCTTTTTCTACTGTGTCTTGGTGGGACTGTTGTTTAAAATTAGCTTTGGGCATAGGAGTTGTTTAACTGGGGTTAAATATTTCTTATGAACAATTATAACAGACAATAACGCGATTGTAAACAAACACTAAGAATCTTCAAAAAGATTTAAGATTCTGGGCTAGGGGAAGGGTTCTATCTTACAAGGGTAGGTTTTTAACATTTTAGTTAAGGTCGGACAAGGGAGAGAGGCCGACAGGTCAGATTCGGGACAATGGGTACAAAAGTACTTATCGTTTGCTCAATTTGAAGTAGAGTAGCGGGATTAAGCCCTTCAAGCCTACTCTGGGTAAAGAGTTGAGAGTTTTGAGAGGGCAAGACCAATGAATTTGGACAAGCAATTTAAGAACTATGCACACTTCTAAAACATGATTCATAGTTTTTACATGGAAGTAAATAACATATCTTTAAATTCTTCTTTCCTAGTCCAATAAGCAATAGTAGAAACTTGTTCAAGAAGGTTGAAATTTTCTGTAGTCCAAATATCAACACCATCATCAAATAATGAAATAAATTGAGCGTGTCCATAATTTTCTTGTAAGTAGCTTAAATCTGACCATACTGTGTGGACTCTATCGGCTCTTGTATTTGCTGAAGGTTTACTAGCTGTACTTAAAACCTCAATTAAAGACTCTTGATCGCTATTTTTTATATAAAAGTCAACCTTTCTTTTTCTTCCTGAACGTCCATCAAATTGTTTGTTAGTTTCAAATTTTATTTTCTGTTCATCTAAAAATTCGGCAACTTCATCTATAATTGACTCGGAAGTTCTAGTTCTGAAGGCAAACCAAATGTCTGATATTCTAAAAGCCGCTTGGGATAAATCTGTAACAGCCGCCGCCATTTCTTCTTCGTTAGAAAATCTAAGAACTAGCATTCCTTTGTATTTCTCAGTGTTAAAACTTAATAAAGTATCTGTTATTAATTCCTCTTGTTTTTTTGTCTGTTTTCTAGAAACCGTTTGCATTCTTAACCATCGTAAAATTTCTCCTAAATCTGTTAAAATATAGCCATCCTCTTTCTTTTTAAGATACAAATTAATAAAATCACCATCCGGATATAAATAAGGAGTACGGATACGCACAAAATCGTTAACAGTAGAGCAAGAAAACTGTCCTCCAATCGTTCTAGTGATAATTTGGCATATCTCAGACATTTTTAAAGAAATAGGTCTAACTGGGTAGGTGGTGGTTCATTTATCAAACCGTTATGAGTAATTCTAGACTCTGTACAAAATTGGCGCCACACCTCAACGGGTTCATCAACAGAAGCTGTTATGTCATGAGGAATGTAGGCTCTCTTATCTTTATATAATACATCCCAACGATGCTTATGAAGTTCGCCCATAATTTCGCCATCTGGATTTCGGTGATTTGCTCCCAAATCCAAAGCATAAATTCTCCCAACATTTTGATGTACAATGGCATAGGAAAGTTTTCTTGTCAACTGATTGTAACTTCCCTTAATAAAAAGTGAATATCCCTCCTCTGAAGTTACTTTAACCCGAAATTCTACAGCAGCAGAATGATCTTCGTCATATTCCCATATAATATCCTCTTCAATTGTTTTGGTTGGGTCATCGATTAGTTGCTCAAATTCATCTTGTGTTAACATAGGTCGATATTTAAGCCACCTTCTCAATCATTGTCTGTACTTCCTCAATTCTTATCTGCCCTGACATTCATTTTACCAGAATCCTTATCCTAACTGGTTTTAGTCGGCTTTATTTTCCCTCCTTGTCTCCTCCACACCAAGCCAGTAAAAAACCTACAACTGTAATACCAAATCTGGTTTAAAAATCAGGTTACAATCCTCCTGCCCCCTGCCTCCTGCCTCCTGCCTCCTGCCTCCTGCCTCCTGCCTCCT
>JBBAUO010000020.1:0-63890 GCA_040398185.1 Microcystaceae cyanobacterium
GTATTTTAGTAGAATTTAACGGTGAAGATGACCATCCATGCATGTCCATTTAATCGTCGATTATCCGCCGAAACTATCTATTTCCAATTTAGTTGCCAATTTAAAATCGACATCGAGTAAGTTAATGTGGTTAAAGTTTGAGTCGGGAGCATCCCACTTTTGCAATAAGTAAATATACTCAGGAAAAGAGTTGAAAAACTAAGGCAAGATAGAGGAATAGTAACAAGGAAAAGAATAATGACCCCCGAAGAGCAAAAAGAAATCCAAGAATACGTTAAGGCTATCTCAAAGATACTCTATCGTCATACAGACAAAGAACGTCTAGAAACCTTTGAATCTATTGAAATGACAGTCAGAGAGAAGATTTTAACGGAAATAGCTCCTCAAATCGGAGAATTTTTTTTAACGGAGGAGAAGGGTCGCGGCCAACAAGTAGAACAAGGACAATCCAAAGCTGTTTAGGACAAGTAAAAGTAAACCATCGCCGAGCGAAAAAGCTAGGAGTCCGCAAAAACAGTCGTTTAAGCCCAGTAAGGTCGAAATGCTGCTTATTACTAGATGCGAATCAATCCTATGCCAGTGCAGAAAAGGAAATCGAGCTACTGATGGGCATTAAAGTAGGACACAGCAGCCAACATCGATTAGTACAGCGTTATGAGCTAGGGTTAGGGAAAGGAGAGGGAATTATTAAACAATTGAGTCTAGATGGAGGAAAAGTGAGATTGAGAGGAGAAACATCGTCAAAGTCCCCAAAAAGGGGCGAAAGTCAGTGGCGGGACTACAAAGCCGTCAGTGTAGAGGGATTCAGTAAAACCTGTGCTGCTTTTTTTCAAGACAATCAGGGCTGTAGCCAATGGGTCAACGACCAATCTTTGGGAAGGATAATAACCTGCCTAGGAGATGGACATGACGGAGTGTGGAATATCATCGGGACAATTGGAGAGCCACACCGAAGACGAGAAGTGCTAGATTGGTACCATCTTCTAGAAAACTTGTACCGAGTCGGAGGATCGCTCAAAAGACTGAAGCGAGTAGAAAGATATTTATGGCAGGGATGTATAGAGGAGGCAGAGCAGGAGTTTAGACCACTATCGTCGCCAAAAGCAGTCAATTTTTTGGCTTATTTGCAGAAACATCGCCACAGGATAGTCGATTATGATTTGTATCAGTCCTTGGGCATTGGAATTGGTTCGGGTGATGTAGAGTCTACGATTAAGCGCATCGGTCTGAGAATTAAGATATCCGGTGCTCAGTGGAAGGCCGAGAATGTGCCGCAAATGCTACGCTTGAGATGTGCTTATCTCAATGGCGACCTTTTCTTGAGTAATTACACTTATAAAAGTTTTTAATATCAAGACCCGCAAAATCCTCCTAGTTTATGTATAGTGTATTGCATTTTTTTCTAATCGGGCAATTTTTTTGTTTGCACGAATCTACTCCGATTGCCACAGCCCAGATTTAACAGTCTTTCAGAAATAAATATTTTTCCTTACAACTTGTTTTTTTTTGTCAAGGACGGTTGCTTTATGTTGAGATATGTGTTACCATTCCTCCTAAGTACCTACGACCGCGTAGTCAGACCCGCTAGTTTTGGCGGTCTTTCAAGGTTGGCAGATATCCAAGACAAAGTTTAAATTTAACAACAGAGCCAAAAATGAAAAAGACTCAAGCCCTTCTATCAACTGCCCTATCCGTGGCTGTTATCCCCTTCGCCACGGGTATTGCACAGGCTGCTACCATAGCGCTACTTGATCCCCTGGACACAGCCCAGAGTGTATTGATTCCGTCTCCTTCTACTTCCACTATACCAGTTACTGGAACCATTTTCGGAGCAACCACAACCCGGCAGGTTACTGTCAATCAGACTGCTGGAACAGCTAACACCATCAGTGTCGATATTCCTCAAGGCAACTCTTCTCCTGGACTAGATTATACTAGTGGGTCTGGCAGAAACGGGAATTTTTCAATTAACTATGGTTTTCCTAATCCCGTTGACTTAAGCGTAGGTAGCATTGTTGAAGAAATCACCTTTCCATTTGTAGATTTGGCTAGTCCTGGTGGGACAATTGCTGTGACTATTAACGGTAACACCGTTACCAAAAACCTTCCCCTCTCTACTCCTACTGACTTGAAATTCCTATTATCTGAATTTCCTGCCGCCGCTATTGCAAGTGCAACCAGCTTCTCTATCCTCGTAGACCCTATTACCAACGGGGATTATTCCTTTGGACCTATTGCACTTACTAGAACTAGCCTTATTCCCGAACCTAGTGCCGTCCTAGCACTTCTAGCTGTTGGTGGCGCTGTGGCCTTTAAAGGTAAAAAGAGAGCTTAATACACTCTTTTTTGACGTGCAAAATAATTTTTAAAGACCAGTAGTTATATCAGATAACTACTGGTCTTCGTTTTTTTGTAAATCCCCCAGGGGGTATTCACTATCACCCCGTTATGTACCTTTCTGGGGTAAATTTCCTCGGTAAAACTTTTAGACTCCTTAAACGATTGAGAGCGCAGGCTAACTCAAAGGAGCTTTCACCGAAAAATTAGTGCAACATTTAGACCTAACGTTTCTCACAAAATCGTTCAATCATAACATCAGAGGGTAAGGTACTGACCATAGACAGTGGTTTCCCATCACCATGAAGGCTGTTGCCAGCAAAGCTGGTTTTATCCAGCGCAGTTAATCAATAATTGATTAGAATTTTTGTCCTATAAGTTGGTCAAGATGAAGGCATAATCTTGCGATATCGCCCTAGGTCTTTCTTGCCTACTTTTTCTCCATTTTAAAGCAGGCGGTTAAATCTTGTCAAGTTCACCAGTATTTTTTGAGTTAATAGGTTTGAGCAGTAATGTTAAGTTTTACCAATTATTTTGTTATTTGATAGTACGTCTATCCCACGATAGAAATCGGTTAATACTTTGCAGAATGACGCGATTACCAATCTCGTAAATAGTCGTTTCCCAGACCCCGATAGAATTATGGTGACGGCATTCCACGCGCTGAATTTCTTGGCTGATTAATACATATTCGGCATTGCATAACAAAGGCGCTAAGTCTTCAGCAACTTAACGCAAGGTGTTTAATATTATTCTTTTCGGAATAAAAAAGGATTAGACTTTTCTGCGACTAACCAGGGTACCGCAAAGACCCAATGCCAAGAGACTTAGAACGGCAGAGGGTTCGGGAGTTGTAGACTGCGGGAAAGCAGGATCTTGCACGTATCTGTCACTAAAACTATTGATCGAAGCAGGTGAAGTAATGGTCCAAGTATCTTCAACTGAGATGGATGTAGTACCAGGAGCAAAAGTCCCATTTCCAGGGCTAGAGCCATCGATACTAACCAGAGAAGTGGGGGTAAGAGATGAAGGCGTAAAACTTCTGACGTAGCTACCACCCAAAATATTATCTCCCTGGGTTTGTTGTTGGGCTATTGTGAAGGTATTTGTAAAGGCAGGGTCGATGGCGATATTGTAGGACAGAGAACCACTAGCGGTGAGGTTGGACCCACTGGCATTACCATTGAAGTCTACTTGGAAGGCACCACTATTAAGTATCGAAATAACTACTGTATCATTGAGATCAAACAATCCAGTGCCAGTAGGTATAATGAAGCCACTGAATATTTTATCACCAACTTGAGTGCTAAAGCCAGGCGCAGGCGCGTTAATAATCTCGTCGACGGTAAAGGAGATGGCCTGAGCCGAAGTGGCAAACCCCAAGGGAGTAACAATACTCGCGATCGCTAGTGCGCCATTTAAGAATGATCTAGAAAGGGTCATAGTCGTTTTAAAACCAATAACTAAGGGGACAAAACCGTTCAAAGACAAGAAAAGTGTCGGTTTGATGATAATCAT
This sequence comes from Microcystaceae cyanobacterium, assembly GCA_040398185.1. Taxonomy (GTDB): domain Bacteria; phylum Cyanobacteriota; class Cyanobacteriia; order Cyanobacteriales; family Microcystaceae; genus JBBAUO01. The sequence continues at coordinate 3,856 of JBBAUO010000020.1, forward strand.
AGAGGAAAACAAACTTAATGTCAAGCAACTAAACTTATGAATTTCGCAATGTTTCTCAATATCCCCCATGATACTCAATCCGCTTTGATTATCTAGGTTATCGCACGCTTGTCAGGCGGTCGGCGGTCGGGTTTAAGAGAAAAGGGATGAATAATTGATCACCCGCTATATAAAACGGATTTGGTATAATATAGTAGAAACACCATAGTTATCATAGAGTTGCCCAGCCTTTAGTCTATCCCACGATAGAAGTCGGCGATCGCAATTTCGAGGTTAATACTTTCCAAGATGACGCGATTACCCGTCTCGTAAATAGTCGTTTCCCAGATCCCCATAGAATTACGGCGACGGCATTCCACGCGCTGAATTTCTTGGCTGATTAATACATACTCTTCCAAGGTTTCCATCTGTTGATAATCCTTGAATTTTTCGTCCCGATCAAAAGCGGCCGTACTAGGGGAAAAGACTTCGACGATAAGTTTGGGATAGCGTTTAAGGTAACGGTCTTGGCGATCGCGGGGGTCACAAGTGACAAAAGCATCGGGGTAGTAATAAAATTCATCTTTATAGTTAACTTTGTCATTGCCAGAGTGAAACCGACAGTCCGTAGAGTCGCCAAAATGATTGTCAATAATCTTCAGGAGGTTAAACGCAATGCGATCGTGGTTATCCGTACCGCCAGCCATCGCGTAAACCAAACCACGTCGGTATTCATGACGGATCTGGCTCTGGCGTTCGATATCGAGATAATCTTGGGGACTGATGTAGTGGGGAACCGCGATCATAATATCAAATCCTGTTAAATAACCATCTTATCGTGAGGACAAGGCGGTCGGCAGCTGATGATGAAAGGGAAGTACTTGCTTTATCTGCATAATTACGCTACCATATTATGCAGATAAAGGGCAGATATTATGCCGATAAAATTCTCTCCCGACTATACAATTACCGCAAAAATGGCGAAAAGCCTGATGCGTATTGAGGCTGTGAGGGAAAGAGTCTTGCACCTGAAGTATGTGAAACGCTTCGGGTGCAAGCATTGCGCCCCTACAGAAACTCTGGTAACAAAAGCGGATTTAGTATCAGGAAAATTTCCTGGCTAAAACCTTGAGACTCCTTAAACGATTGAGGGCACAAGCCAACTCCAAGGAGCGAAACATAACCAAATCCCCTTGGGGGTATTCAGTTAGAATATCTAACCCTTGGTTCTCAATATCCCCCATAACCCGCCCTAAAATCTCCTGAATAGTTCTTTTTCGGTCTAAATACTGGTTCTTTGCATAAACCAGAGCCGCAGCGATCGCCCGTAATTGCCCAGTATCCACTATTTGCTCCACGGCGGCTAGATCTATCTCTTCCTGGCCAAACCCCACTGCATCAGTATCTTTGACCTTAACCTTAACCGCCCTGTCTCCCCGACTAGGATCTACGGTTTCAGGAAGAGGAATGCGGGGGGTAAGGGGACCAAATTGTGAACCTCCTTCCAAAAGACGATGATTTAGATGCTGGAGAGCGATCGCCTTTGCTTGTGGGGTGACATCCTGGGGTTGAAAATTGTCCATGGCAATTACTAGGTTGGCTACCTCAAAATAGTCCCCACTACCGCCGATTACTAATATAGTAGAAACACCATAGTCATCATAGAGTTGCCCCACCTTATCAATAAGGGGAGTAATGGGTTCCTTGTCCTTGGCAATTAGTTGTTGCATCCGGCGATCGCGGATCATAAAATTAGTTGCACAAGTATCTTCATCTAAAAGCAAAACTTGGCCCCCGACTTCTAGGGCTTCGATAATATTAGCGGCTTGGGAGGTGCTACCACTGGCATTAGTCGTCGAAAAGTTAACCGTAGAGCGACCTTGGGGTAACTGGGTAATAAAAGGGGATATATTTACTCCCGCGACACTACGCCCATCTTCAGCGCGAATTTTTACCGCAGTCCCATTAGTTACTACCAATTCCCGCCCATCTCCGGGGATATGATTATAAACTCCCAACTCTAGCGCCCTTAATAAAGTCGACTTGCCATGATAACCCCCCCCGACAATTAAGGTAATACCCTTGGGGATACCCATACCCTTAACCATTCCCCGATGGGGACAGTTAAACTCCCTCTCCAAGGAAGCAGGAGATTGGAAGGGAATAGCCTCATCAACTAAAGGACCAGAATCTACCCCACTACGACGGGGTAAAATCGAGCCATTGGCGACAAAAGCCACCAAGCCCCTAGCTTCTAACTGTGCCCTTAACCAGTCCGCATCCTCAGCAGTTTCTAGGTGTTGTTGTAGGTGTTGGGGATTAAGGGAACTGTACTTAAGAGTATCTTTAATAATTTCGGGTACATCTTCACATAACATCATCGCCGCCTGACGACCGAGAATCGTTCTCCCCCGAGCGGGTAAACCAACCAGAAAACGCACCTCTAACCCTTCGGTATTCAGGAGAATTGCTGTCCGTTCTAGTATTTCCGGTCCCGTACGAATAATAGAGATTAAACCACTTCTACCCGTTCCCCGAAAGGCGCTCAACTCCTTGGACTTTTCTTCAAAGCGACGCACCAGAAAATCCCTCAAAGCCAAGGAACGGATGGGGGTGTTATAAAGGCTATTGGCAAACCCCGCTATAGGATGGGGAACTTTAACAATAATTTTAGTAGGAGAGGCAAAGGGATCTCCTTGGACATGGTCGATAATTAGGGTAAATTCACTGAATTGATAAATTCCCTTGATGTCCCGATAAGTGATGTAATTGCGACCATCTAGCTCTAGTAGGGTAGTTTTAAGACTTTCTTGATCCCCAGACATGGCTTAATCTTCCTGTCTCACCATATCTGGTACACCCACGGGGGAAAGATTGCCCATCGTCTTAAGGTTTTGAGAGCGAATCAACTCGGTAAAACTTAAACTTTGTCTTCCCTCAATTTTGGCAATGGTTTCTATGGCATTGAGCAGTTGTCGGGAGGCTTCTGTTTGGGTATAACCCCTTCTAATCGCCACTTTGATCGCCTCTTCGTCGGCAGTTATTTCCCTTTCTAGGGTTCGATTGGTACGCCATACCCTATTACCGGCGATCGCCGTTAATGCTCCTGCTACGACTATCCCCACCGCATCTCCTTGGACAATTTCGGCGGTTAATCCCACCAATCCTGCTAGGGTTATCCCTTGATAAATATCTGGTTTAAACCAGCGCACTCCCGTTAAAACACTGACTCCCCGCAACAGGGTTAAATCCCGTTCTGGGCGGGATAGTTGTTTCCACAGGTCAAAATTAATAAAAACAGGGCGTAACCCCCGTTCCCAAGGCATAGGAAAAGGGGTATCAATAACTTTTGACTGCTGAGGCCTACTGACGATTTTGGTCAACATGCGCCCAGTAGCGGGCATCAGGTCTAGTAAGCGGCTAATTTCAGAATCTAAATTCATGAATCAGGTTTTTTTTCTAACTTCCCTCATCCTTGAGTATAGTGGCTTTCGGGAACAATATGCTTTTTCTGGCAATTTTCTAGGTGTTTAACTTTGTAAACATACCAAAAATGATTAATTTGCCAACAGATTCCCTAGTGATGGTGATGGGGATGATCATGATCGTGATCGTGATGATGGTGATGTCCATGATCATGGGGGGCTAAGTTGGGATTAATACTCAAAGCCGTTTCCGCCAGTAAATCTTCAATCTGGGGATGGGCCCAATCGGCTACCATCTGACAAAAAACAGGATGATCATTAACACAGGGCATCTGGATATAATTCACGTCAGGATATTTCTGGGCTAAATGCTCCATAATATGGGCAACATCTAAAAGAGTCTCATGGTTTTCGGTGGCAAAACCAATGGGCATAAAGATCAAAGCTTTAGCTCCCAATTCTATGAGATTTCTACCCGCTAGGTCGGCATTGGGTTGAGTCCATTTAATTAAGGGGGTTTGGTGATTGAGCCAGCCTACAGAAATTAAGGGATATTTATAGATAAGTTTTTCTCTCACTAATTCGTAGAGGGCTTGACTTTCATCAATACCAGAGGTAAAACCCTTGGCTTCGTGGGGACAACCGTGGTTCATTAAAATAATACCAATCTGGGAAGGTAGATAGGCTTGGGCTAATTCCTGATCGATCTTTTCGATAACTAAGTCCGCCATGAGGTCTATATAGGCCTTTTGGTTGTAAAAAGAGGGAATATAACGCAATCCCTTCACCCAATGCTCAGAATCTTCAGATGCCGTCGCTAAAGCCTTATTTACCTGCTCGATCGCTATACCACTGGTGAAAATAGAATCTACCACTAACAGGGGATAGATCAATAACTTATCAAAGCCCTGGGCTTGAATTTCTTCTAAAACCTGGGAGGGAAGAAAGGGAGCGCAAAAGTTGAAGGCTTTAAATACTTGTACCCGCTCACCCCAATGCTCTTGGAGGTTGGCCTCAATGGCGGCTCTTTGCTTTTCAAAGATGGCATTATGGGGAGAAATAAAATGATCGTGCTGATGATCCCATTCGTGTAAATCAAAGATAGCCAACAGTTTAGCTAGGGGGGGATAAATCCAAGTCGGTACGGGGGCAAATTTAGCCGTCAGCAGGTTTAAGGCTTGTTCGTTGTAATTGGCAAACTCTTCATAGCTCTCTACCTCACCGTAACCCATCAAAAGGACAGCTATACGCTCCTTTGGGGCTAGAACTTGACTTGTTTCTGGTTTCTGGGAAATGGCAACCACGTCTTGACCTCTAAATTTCTTTTATCCTATCCCCCCACGGGGGATAACGATTCCCCTATATCATACTAAAAACTTATGGCAACGAAAAGAAAAACGAATGTCATTCCCCTGCACTTAACATTTCTTAATGTTAGTATGGTGGGGACTATACCCACCTAGGATATGACAGCAATTGTGTTTGGTAGCCTACCTTTTTCCAGCCAGAGCGGCGATCAGATCATCAGTAAAGGGGTGAGTACAGCGATCGCAGCCTTATTTAAGCGCACGGGTAAAATAGAAGCCCATGTCCGAGCCGAACCTGTTTCCAAGTTATTACAGGGTAGTGTGGACGGCTTTGATTTCATCGGTCAGGGAATGTTAATGTACAATGGGCTCCGCATTGAGGGAATGGAACTCTATGTAGAAGCAGTGGCCCTGGATTTGGGTTCAATTTTCAGAGGACAAGTAAAACTCCGCCAACCTACCCAAGCGACGATGCGGGTTGTCCTCACCGAAGCCGACTTAACTACTTCCTTTAATACTCCCTTTGTGGTGGACAAACTACAACGGCTCAACTATGAAGGAGAAGCGCTACACTTCCAAAATACGGAAATGATTCTCAATAGTGATAAATCCCTGACATTAAAAACCCAAATGACTGTAGGAGAGTCGGGGGAGCCAGTGGAAGTAGATATGACAGCTACCCTAGAGGTGCAAGAGCGTAAGAAAATTCAATTTGTCAATGTTACCTACCGAGGAGACGAAAGTAGCCAAGCTTTAGGTAAATCTTTGATCGATCACGTTAATGACTTAATGGATTTAGATAAATTTGCCCTAGACGGTACCCAATTGAGGATAGATAGGATTAGGGTAAAAGATAAAGAAATTGTTTTTTATGGGGTAGCCAAGGTAGAGCAGTTTCCCCAACGCAAGTAGTGATCGAAATCTAGAGATCAGTATCAACACTCAATAATCTCTATAAATTTCTCGCCGATGACCCACTTCTACCACTAGGATTAACAAAAGTTCATCCTGGACTGCATAAATAACTCGATAGTCACCGACTCGCAATCGAAATAAATCCCTAACCCCTTTCATTTTTTTACAATCAAGAGGACGAGGATTGTGTGGCAATAAGTTTATTTGAACGATTAATCTCTGTTGAATGGATTTAGGTAAAGCTTTAAATCTCTTTTGTGCTTTTTTAGAGAACTGAATTTGATACACAATTAATCATCACTTTCTGCTTCAGCTTTGACTTGTTCCCATGAGGTTGTTCCTTCTTCCTTAGCAGATAATAACCCCTCAAGTCCGCTAATCGTATCTAAGAGGTCTTCCATTTCTTCTGCTTCTACTAAAATGATTTCTTTAGAAGCGATTTTTTGCCACAGTTCGGTTAAATTAATCCCTAACTGTTGTGAGGCATTTTCAAGTGCTTCCCATCCATCAGTAGAAAGCAAAAGCTCAGTATCAGGTATAGTTTTAAATGTGTTCATTATCTTAGGTTAGAATGGGATTATGCAGAAGGATTGGAACAAGCTTCTAGCTTGTCACAAGTAGGATGACCGATCCCCTGTTCACGAATGATTTAGAATCGTTACATTATAGCAATTCCCTGACTGCCTGACAGAAGTAGGCGAAAGTCAACTCTACTCCTATATAAGTACCTAGTCATAATTAAAGTGATAAACTCTTCGATTGAGGCAGGAGGGTTTAAAGGTTTTTCATTATTTTCCTATTATTACTTTATTTTTGACCACCTATTTATGATCCGACCTTTAATTGAATTTCTTTCCTGCCAACTTGTTACGACGAGATTAGGACTTGAAGTTTTTGCTTAAGCGTTTCCAAACCCAGACGACGACTAGCCGAAATAAAAACCGCGTTGGGAAATTTAGTTTTAGCGACTTCTAGAGCTTCCCCCTCCACTTGATCTATTTTATTAAAGACCATTAGTTCCGGACCCGGGGCAATGGGCATATCTTTGAGAATTTTTTGAACTGAGGTAATTTGACTCAGCCAAGCCGGATGGGAAAGATCCACAACGTGCAATAAAACATCGGCTTCTGTCACTTCTTCTAGGGTAGCGCGAAAAGCATCCACTAAAGCCGGGGGTAATTCGTGGATAAATCCCACCGTATCAGTTAGTAATAGCGTTTCTCCCTCCTCTCCTATCCTCAATCGGCGCGTTGTTGGATCGAGGGTGGCAAACAACTGATCCGCAGTATAAACATCAGCATCCGTAAGGGCATTAATTAGGGTAGACTTGCCAGCATTGGTATAACCAACAATAGCCACAGAGGGAATTTCTTGTTTTTGTCTTTGTTTGCGTAGACGGGAGCGATGGGCTTGTAGTTGATCCACTTCTTGTTGCAGTCGGGCTAACCGTTTTTGGATTAAACGTCTTTCGGTTTCTAATTTGGTTTCCCCAGGTCCCCTTGTGCCAATTCCCCCCCCTAGGCGAGACATAGCCAGACCTCGCCCCGTTAGACGCGGTAGCATATATTCTAGTTGGGCTAGTTCTACTTGTAATTTACCTGCCCGAGATTGGGCTCTTTGGGCAAAAATATCTAAAATGATTTCGGTACGGTCTACCACCCTTACGCCGATTTTTATTTCCAAGTTGCGGACTTGGGCGGGAGAAAGATCCCGATTCAACGCCACCAGATTCGCCCCTAGGGTTTGTACTTCTAAGGCGATTTCCTCGACTTTTCCTAAACCGACTAGGGTTTGCGGATGTAGATGATTCCTTTTTTGGACAATGGTATTGAGGACTTCCCCTCCTGCGGTATCAATTAAGCGTGTTAATTCCGCGAGGTTATCGGCAAATTGTTGTTCACTCATAGATGGGGTCATCACTCCCACTAATAGGACTCTATCGTGGTTTGCGTCTACCTGTTGGGCAATAAATTCCCTTTGAAATTCCGATTCTAGTCCTTCCACTAGGTCTAAAAAGTCCTGCTGGGTAAGTTCTTCTAAGCTCAGGGGTTCAGAAACTGACCAGTAGATATTATCTGGGGTTTGGGGCAGAAGGTGGGCCAGATACGCTTCCTTGACATACCCCGTAGCACCGCCTCCCCGTTTGAGCATTCCTGTACCCGTAAGGGTAAGGATAACCATGGCATCTAACCTCTGTAACACCATCGCCGTTAGACTAGATTCCTTGGGAGGTTCCGACTGAAGACTGGTGGTTAGGCAACGAATACCACAAAGACGCTCTGCTCCGTAGCGGGGTAATTCTAGGGGGGGAATTTGGGTTTGGCGAGGCGTTCCTATCCCTAGTCTAATTACCTGCCCACGACGGTTGAGATAGGCACTGACGGGTTGATTGATTTCACTGCTAATGGCGGCTAGACGCTGGGCAAATTCCAAGGTGGTCAAGCGATCGCCTGGTAAACGTTGATGATATAGCTTTTCTAGCTGTTTCAGTTGACGGGCTTTGAGCCCTTGCAAATTGCCGTAGATAGTTTCTATAGGGTTACTCGGTGGGGATCAGGATCAATTATTTTATTCTACAAGATCAAGTCTCTCCCCGATGGGTTTCTAGAGAGAGACTCTAGGCATCTATTTGTTGCCACCAAAAAGGCGATCGGAGAGCCGACCTAAATCATCCAAAATACTGCCGTCATCATTGGCATCAATGCGTTCAAAAAAGCCCATCAAACCGGGGGACAGAGTCTTGAGGAATCCTGCTTGATCGGCAAAAAACTTAGGTAAATCCTGGGGGCCAATTCCCTGGCTTTGAATTGCTTTACTGGCAGTTCCAATCACCAGAGGAGCGAGCAAAGGCAACAGACGACCTACTATATCAGAACCTAACCCACTAGCTTGGGAAACTTTTTTGGCAATGGCTGGAGTTTCCCCACCCAAAAACTGTTGCAAAACCGAGGCACCGTTACCTAGGGCAGGATTTTGTAAGTAACCAGCTACATTATTTGTAATTCTAGGGTCAATACCAGACATTAGCTGCTGAAGACCCGCAGCCCCTACAGGGGTGGAAGCTGTTTTAGTTAGGGATGACATCAGGGCGGAGGCACCGGCGATAACTCCCTTTTTGGTTGCGTCTTCGCTGCCAGCACCAATTAGGCTGGTCAGACTGGTTAGGGCATTTCCCTTAATCAATTCGCCAACGGTATCTAGGAGTAGATTTTGCATATTCTCTAGGGTAGAAGTCAATTTAACAGATATATTATAGCAAGTCGCCAAGAGCTAAACCTTTTGATAACGCATTCCTGGTAACTGGGTCGCTAAACCCATCAACTCCAACTGTAGGAGAATCCCCGATACTTGGGACGCACTCAGTTGAACTTGACTAACAATTAGATCAAAGCCCATGGGTGCTGTTGTCGTTAGTACGCGATAAACCGCCTCTAAATCAGGCTCTAGATGGGGAGAAGATTCGGGTTCTGTTGTCAGTTGGGGAATCGCTCCTAATTGCTCTAAAAGTTCCTCGGTACTTAAAATTACCTCCGCCCCTTGGTGCAGTAACTTCAAACATCCCCTAGCCGCGTTAACCTCGGGAGAATTAGGCAAAATATAAACATCTCGATTAAATTCCTGGGCATAGCTGGAAGTAATCAAAGAGCCCGACTTTTCTGGAGCTTCTATGACAATAATTGCCCGACTCAAACCAGCTATAATCCGATTACGGGCGGGGAAATTTCCTCGTTCTGGGGCAGTTTGGTTAGCATATTCACTGAGAATTAAACCCTGTCCTTGAATTTGTCGGCATAGGTTAACGTGTTGGGCAGGATAAACCCTATCTACTCCAGTTCCCATAACTGCCAAGGTTCTTCCCCCACCTTGTAAACAACTTTGGTGAGCTTCCCCATCAATCCCCGCAGCTAGTCCCGAAACCACCGTAAAACCAGCTTTGGCTAGGGCTGTACTAATTTTGCGAGTCCAGCGCAAACCATGCTCCGTCGGCCGACGAGTACCGACAATGCCCACCGTCGGGATTATACCCTGATTTTCTTCGGTGTTGACCTGTCCACGATAATAGAGCACTGCGGGAGGACTGGGAATTTCTAAGAGGAGACGGGGATAATGGCGATCGCTCGGAGTCCAAAATTGGGGATTTTTTTGGAGATGTTCCTCTAAAAACTCCTGGGGATCAATGCGAGAACGGCATTCTCCAATGGCCGCAACTAAACGCCCTCCCAATCCTTCCACTTGCCTGAGAGCTTTTTCTGGGGCAGACCAGGCGGATTCTAGGGTAGTAAAATGGGTCTGTAGACGCTGTAATAAAATCGGGCCGATTCCAGGAACTTGTGACCAAGCTAACCAATAGGCTCTTTCTTCGCTCAAATTTCACTCCTTAATCTCTCGTGCTAGTTATTATAAACTTAGACCGAACCAACGGGAATCAAGGAGCTTAATCAATCCATTCCTTTCTCCCGAGAAAACAGGATTCGCTTGGCGTAATGCCAGGTAAGGCAAAATAGCAACCATCACCGACGGCAAAACTTCCGATGCCATCTTGATTAGCGCTTTACCCCACAAAATGCCACCCACCTCGCAGCGGTATTTCCCTGTTTGGCGGCATAGTACCCCGGCACGGAATGTATTTGAAACTCTACTTGAGAAGTGAGAAGTTAACCCCCCACATTCTCAGCCCCTAATTTAGACTACCGTAGTTGGGAAAATACTCAACTGCTGCCCTAGAAAACGTTGATGAATTAATTCTCTAAAGGTTTCTAAATTCTCGTGCCATTCCTTGAGAGATTTTTGTAAAGTAACTAAGCGATCGGCTTCATTTTCCTGGGGAATATTATAGTTAAAATTTCCCGCAAAAAGTACCGCAGGAATGCTTCTTTGATCTGGTAACTGTAGGCGAGCTTCATTGATATTGACACTTAGTTGACACTGTTCTAATTGATACAAAAAGTTAATTCCCGCTTGGATCGGTGTTTTCCCAAAATCTTGCCAGTTTCCAGGCGCTAAAAGAGTTTCTGTGATATACTGTCTGGCAGCATCGGGACTATTGGGAAAGGGAATAATAGTTTTTGGGCTAATACCTAGAGCTTGGTATTCAGCATGGGGAAGTTTATCCAAAAATTTATTGACAATTTCTGGGATCTTAGGACTGTTGGCATTTTGATCGCCTATTACTTCTATAAAAGTGATAGTGCGGGGTTGGGCGACAACACTGACTCCATTTTGAAAACTGACTTGGGAAAAATTGGGATTGAGAACGGGTTGGTTATTCAATTCCCAATCATCGGGAACAATTCCACTAAATTTTAGGAAATCAACGGTTAGCAGGGTTGGGTTTAGGTTTTTAGCGGAGAGAACAATGGATAGTTCTTGGATCTCCTTCAGTTGGGTTAAGGCTTGGCCATCATTAATCGGTTGCAAAGAAGTTGACATGGTTTTAACGTAAGTTGCCTCAAAAATATATTTTGTACTTCCTGTTATTGTAGCCTAAAAACCCTAGTTTCGTAATCTAAAGATAATAAAAATTAATATCCATCAAAGAGATAATGAGCATTTAGTCAATCGAAAATAATAGCCCATCTTCTTTTTAAAAATTGACCAATAACTTTTCTTTTATGGCTATTTTGAAAAATCTAAATACTGAGTAGATTGTTGTGATCTAGGACACAATTGCTCTTTGACTAAGATCCAGCCGACTTTAGTTGTCGCTAAACCTTCCCCTTAAACAATACCTATGTTCTATAATGAGAAAGGCAGATCCTCTAGAAAAAAGGCGACTAATCTAGCTCAGGGATCGCAAAATACAGCTTTCTTGGGCATTTCTCCCGATTGATTTAATCGAGAGGATGTTTTAGGCTAAGTATTCCCTCCCCAACGGCTTTGTTCTTACTTTATGGTTTACGAACCCCTACATCATAAATATCGTCCCCAGACCTTTGGGGATTTAGTTGGTCAAGAAGCTATAACCACGACTCTAAGTAATGCTCTTAAGCGTAACCGCATCGCCCCGGCCTACCTATTTACGGGGCCTAGGGGAACGGGAAAAACCTCCTCAGCCCGCATTTTAGCTAAGTCCCTTAACTGTTTAAAGTCCGAGCAACCCACCCCCTACCCCTGCGGAGAATGTGAAGTCTGTCGAGCGATCGCCAGGGGTTCGGCTCTAGATGTGATTGAAATTGACGCAGCCAGTAATACGGGGGTAGACAACATTCGGGAACTGATTGAGCGAGCACAATTTGCCCCGGTGCAATGTCGGTATAAAGTCTATGTGGTGGATGAATGTCATATGCTCAGTACAGCGGCCTTCAATGCCCTGCTCAAAACCCTAGAAGAACCTCCTGAGCGGGTAATTTTTGTCCTAGCTACGACAGATCCCCAACGGGTTTTACCTACTATTATCTCCCGTTGCCAGCGTTTTGATTATCGTCGTATTCCCCTAGATGCAATGGTGAGTCATTTAAGAACTATAGCGGATAAAGAAGCCATAGAAATTGACCCCGAAGCCCTAACCCTAGTTGCCCAAATTGCCAATGGTGGACTTAGGGACGCGGAAAGCCTTTTGGATCAACTGAGTCTTCTAGAAGGTATAGTTAACCCTACCAAAGTCTGGGAATTAGTGGGAGCGGTTCCCGAACAGGATTTACTTACCCTCATCTGCTCCCTCCGTTCCCAGGAAACAGAAGCAATTTTAGATAAGAGTCGTCACTTGATGAACCGAGGGCGAGAACCCCTAGTGATTCTCCAAAATTTAGCTAATTTTTACCTCAATCTCCTCATTGCCAAAACCGCCCCCCAAAGGTCAGATTTAGTCGCCGTTACTGCTCCTACTTGGCAAGCTCTGTGTTTGGAAGCCCAACAATGGTCGATCGCTAGGATTTTAGCAGGACAACAACACCTGAAAGAAAGTGAATTGCAGATCAAAAATACCACTCAACCCCGCCTCTGGTTAGAAGTTACTCTTTTGGGACTACTTACCGTTCCCTCTAATCCCGCTCCTGCTCCTACTTCTACTTCCTCTAATCCCGCTCCTGCTCCTACTTCTACTCCATCTAATCCCGCTCCTCCTCCTACTCCTGCTCCTGGGGTTGAAGGGGATACTATTTGGGAAAAAATCCTCGGCCATATCCAACAAATGACTACCCGCTCTATCCTGCGTCAACATGGAACTTTAGTTAGCTTACAAGATACTGTTGCCTATATTAGTCTGAGTTCCGAAGCCTTACTAAAATTAGTACAGCCGCAATTATCTGTAGTAGAGGCCGCCTTTGCAAGCGTCTGTCAACATCCGGTTAAAGTCCATCTCAAACTAGGAGAAGCACCTACTACTCCTCCCCCAACTGAAAAACCAAACCCTAGCCCGCTTCCTTCTCCACCACCAGAGCTTGAAAAACCTGAAGTTAAACCCCTCCCGCCGATAAATACCGAGAAAAAAGCTCCACCCCCACCACCAACAGCCCCACCTGTACCCTCTATCAACCTAGATACAGATGTCCAAAAGGCGGCGGCTAATTTGGCTAAATATTTTGATGGGGAAATTGTCAATTTAGACTATTCCCCAGACCCAGAACCGGATGATTCCCCTAAGGTAATTATTTTAGGTCGTCCCAAGTTGGAAGATGTTATGGATGACGATGATTTGCCCTTTTAACAATTTAGGGTCTGACACCAAATCCTGTTTTAATACTATAGTTATTCTTCTCCTGCCTCCTGCCTCCTGCCTAGCCTTCACGATAAGATATTTATCTAAGCAGATTTAGGGTTTCACTGAATTTGCCTTGGCGGATCTGTGAAGGACAAAAATATCTCTTGGTCCGAAGAAAAGCAATCTCCTAACAGGGTATTGTTTGACTGCTTCATAACCGTCTAAAGGTCCAAAGGAAATAATGTAATCATCGTTATCAACCCACCAGCGACTTTTATCACGACTTTTTTTATATTTAAAGTCGTATAAATACCAGCCATTAAATTCATATCCTCCATCTATGTTGTTAGGTAATATACGAGATTCTTCCATCAAATCATTTAAAGCCTGCCACCGACTTCTATTCCAGGCTAAGTAATCATGGGTTGCGCCAATGGTAAATCCCCCATAGAGCAACAACAACATTATTACTACAAGAGAGGTTATTTTGCCGCCTAAATTCTTTTTGATAACGTCTTTTGTTGATAGCAAAATAGCGATCATTGATAATGGTAGTAGGGGCAGAAGATAGCGATCACTGGGTCCAGAGAGAACAACCAGTGATAGATAACTAAAAAGACCAGAAATAATAAAAATTATTAACCACTTGTTTTGTTGATTGTTAGAATCTTGAGCTTGATCAAAGATTTTGAGAGTAGCTAACACTAAATAATAGACTAATAGGACAGTAGCCAAGATAGCTATTGTCGTCAATAGTGTCCAAGAGATTTTTATAACCAAGGGGATTAGAGGATAATTTAATTGCAAAATGTAAGTATCTCGCAGTGTTAGAGGTCCAAGACCAAAACTAGTAAGTATATTCCCTAACAATGGCATTGTTCTTCTATTTATTAAGTTTAATAATCGCGATCCCATCACTACTACAATAAAAAAACTCGACAATAGTATCAGCTTTTCCTGTCGATTATATCGAAATTTTCTTGAGCAGACTGTAATGATAAAAGGCAATAAAAACAATCCTAAATGTAGCAGAACTCTTATGGTAAGAGAAAACTTTGAAACTAAAGTATGATACAGAAAAAAATCTTTAATAGAGTGGAAAAAGGTGTAATACTGAGGATTTGATACGTTAGGCATTCTATTTGTAGAAATCATCCATTTTTGATAAATGACTTGGACTAAAACAGATGTAAATAAAGGAATAAAACCTTTGATAATATTTCGTACACTCAATCCTTTTTTAACCGAATATGCGAACCAGAATGCTAGAGTTATAATAATTCCATATTGACGGATTAATAAAGCTATATAAGATAGGAAAATGCCAAGAGCTATTTGAAGATTTGAGTCATGTTTTAGTCCTAATATTAAAAAGTAAAAAGACAAAAAAGTAACAGCGAAAAAAGGAACATCGGTCATAAATGTGTTAGATAGTCCAAAATATATTGGATTGAATGCAATTAACAAAGCACCCAGAAGAGAAATCTCTGGGTTTGCCTTTACTTGTCTAAGAATTGCGTAGGTTATGACAACACCTATTAACCCCAAGGTTAAAGTCGAAAAGCGCAGTGCAGTAAAAGAAAATCCAAAAGGTAAGCAAAACAACGCCCCCCAAAAAGCCTGAGGAAGTAGGTTCGCACTAGCAGCAGCGGGAAGTCTAAAATCACCTTTTTCTAGTATAGATTTTACAGATAACCCATAAACCCAGTCATCATTGAGAGGAAAATCTCCCAGGGGATTGACAAGAATTATCATCAAAAACCAAAGGGCAATAATAAATAAGATATTGATCTTGTCAGTTCTGGCTAACTCAATAATAAATGGAAAATTTAAAAATTTACGCTTCACAAAAATTACCCCTTCAATGCTTGAATAATACTACCTGGATCTAAGCCACATTCAGTACGATGAAAAATCTGAGAGCCATATAAGCGCTCATCCACAACGAACATTCTCAGTAATCGCGCTTTAGCTTTGTCAAGAATGTTTAGTAGTTCTGTCATGTCTGGCGAATCTTAGTAATCACATCTAGACATCTGGGGAGGATTGTAACCTATAGTGATCCAATAAGTCAAGGAAGTTTTGTTGGTGCTAAGTAGTTCCACAAAATTAATTTCCTAACTCTCGGTTCGGGGATCACTATAGATAGTGTTTCAACAACTGATAAAATCTACCTGTAGTGGTATTAGTTTAACTTATACCACTATCCATAGTGGATGGCTTAAGTCATAAACACTATATATGGAAAATGAGCGAACCGTCAGTTAATCACTTCAATTTAATTATAACCAGTTACTTATAACAGGTCTGTTGACAAAAAGTGTGGCCGCCAATTCGTTGATAATCCCAATAAAACAAAACAGTTGATTGATAGAGAATATCCCTGGGACGAATTGCCAGATGTACTGGAGTAAGTTGGTCTTGGTTGCAAGATTATTACCGTGGGGCGTAACGGTTTAAAATCTCCCTCAAATCTGCTGCTGCATCGGGGGCAGAGAGTGAGGAAGTAAAAATTTGCTTGGTAGTAATACCAGGCTTTTCGTAGAATTCGGCGTTGCGACTGTCATCTATTTCTAGTTTGGTTCCCTGGAGAGAAACCCCACCAAACAAACCTTCTTTAGTGCGAACGTAGGTCCAGACATCGGGGAGGGTGGAGGTGCCAGTAACGGGTGTCGACCCAACAGGTCCGGCTGAACCACTGACACTTCCTCCCAAATTAAAATCTTGGGCTAGGGCTTTCTCAAGACTCTTTTTGGTGTTAAAAATCAAGATTACATCACTCGATTGGGCTCCCACCTGTAGGCCAACACTTCCCCCCGTCAGAGTAACAAAGGCAGGATTACTCCATTCTCCTTTACTATTGCGAACAGCTAAAACTCCAGCACCACGAGTTCCGCCGAGGATAAAGCCAGCCTTAACAACATTAGGAATAATGGCGATGGCGACGGCTTTTTCCAATACAGATTTAGGAATCCGATTTTTGGATTCGGTTACATCGGCGCTAAACACCTGGGTAGCCGATTGTACACTGTCAATGGCATTCTGTTGATCGGCCAATACAGGAGCAACTGAGGCACCAAATAGTGTGGCACTAACTGCCAAAGCCCAAAATTTGTTTAGGTTCATAAAAAATCCTCATGTTATATGCTTTAGAACCCGATGATAGGGATGTATGTCGATATTGTCAACGGTCTTTTCTAAAAGGGTTTGAACAGTCTGATGGGTAATAGGGTCTACCCAATGAGCAGCTATTTCGGCTAGGGGTACTAAAACAAAAGCCCTCTCCCGCAGACGTGGGTGGGGAATCTCTAGGGTGGGAGTTTTTACAATGCTATCCCCATAGAAGAGAATATCTAAATCTAGGGTTCTCGGTCCCCATCTTTCCCTACGCACTCGTCCAAAGTCTTGCTCAATGCCCAGGACTGTTTTTAATAACTCTTCTGGAGTCAAGGTAATAGCTAAAATGGCACAACCGTTGAGATAATCTGGCTGGGGTGGGCCTATCGCTACGGTTTTGTACCAACGGGAGCGACTAATTAAATTAATTCCCTCTACTTCCCCCAGAGATACCAAGGCTTTCTCTAAAATGGTATATGATTCTCCTAAATTACTACCCAAAGCGATCGCTGTTTGTACCGTTCCCATGCCCTTTGATTATCCTACCGCTTTTTTTAGCATACCATGAGCCTTTGCATCAATCCCCGATGCGTCAACCCTGAAAACCCGAGTACTAACCGTTTTTGCCAAAGCTGCGGTTCAGAATTGCTCTTGTCAGGACGTTATCGGGTGATTCGTCTCCTCAGTGATAAAGGGGGATTTGGTAACACCTACGAAGTGCTGGACCAATCTACCCCCAAGGTATTAAAGGTTTTAACCAATGACCAACCCCATGCTGTCCTACTTTTTCAACAGGAAGCCAAGGTTCTCCAAAAACTCAACCATCCTGGTATCCCCAAAGGCGATGGCGGCTTTATTTATCACCCCAGGGATAGTCAAACCCCTGTTTATTGTCTGGTGATGGAAAAAATTGAGGGACAGGATTTAGAAGAATATCTCAAAGCCCAAAAACTGAAACCTATTACCCAAGAACTTGCCTTAGATTGGCTTTTACAACTTACTAAAATTCTCCACGAAGTCCATCGTCAGAAATTTTTTCACCGCGACATTAAACCCTCAAATATTATCCTCAAACCCAATGGATATTTAACCCTAATTGACTTTGGTGCTGTGCGGCAAGTTACGGGTACTATTTTAGCAGGGGGAAAAAATACCGGAATTTTTACCATTGGCTATGCTTCCCCAGAACAGTCTAGAGGTTATGCAGTTCAGCAATCAGATTTTTATTCCCTTGGGCGTACTTTCGTTTTTTTATTAACGGGAAAAGAGCCTAACGATTCGAGTATTTATGATTACCAAAATAATCAGCTAAAGTGGAGAAAATATGCCTCAAAAATTCCCGATGAATTGGCAGATTATATTGATCAATTAATGGCAGAAACTATTAAGGAACGCCCCCCAGATACTACGGCTATTCTGAAACAGTTAAGTTTACTACAACAGGATTTATACCCGACCAAAACCATAGTAGTTGCTCCTACTGCACCAAGTATTAATACCCCTAACTCTGAAATCTCCTTTGAGTATGCGGGGTTCTGGATACGGTGCAAGGCAGCTTTGTTTGATAGCTTAATTTTGGGTTTAATGGGGGCAGCGATCGGCGGATATTTAGGGTATCATTTTGAGAATATAAAAATCTTAAAAAATCTTAATTTAGACTTTGGATTAGCTCCCCACATTTTATCCTATTGGTCTTCGGGAATTACGGCTTTAGGAACAAGTTTTATTGGTTTAATCTATTTAATTTACAAACTTTATTTATATTTTACAAATCCTCAACCTTTCTCAAGTCAAGATATTGGTTTAATTGCTGCTCTTTGTTTAGGTATTCTGCTTAAATGGTTATATTTCACCTTATCTGAGGTTGCTTTTAAAGGAACTTTGGGTAAATTATTCTGTGGACTTCGTGTTACTAATGTCGAAGGGAAACGAATTTCGTTAGGACAAGCTAACCGCCGATACCTAGCTAAGATTATTTCTACTTTACCCGCTTATATCGGTTTTATGTTTGCTGGATGGACGCAAAAAAAACGAGCTATCCATGATATAATCGCAGGAACTTTTATTATTAAAAAGAAAAAGTAATAGAGCGTTTATTAAGCTAATTAAGTATATCTAACACCTGCCTCCTGCCTCCTGCCTCCTGCCTCCTGCCTCCTGCCTCCTGCCTATAAAACTATACAATAGAGGGATGTTTTCTATATTACCCGTTTCTATGGACTTAAACCTCACCAAAACCCCTAGCATCTGGTCGCGTCTAATACTTATTTCTCCTTTTTTCTTTTGGGGAACCGCTATGGTGGCCATGAAGGAGGTAATCCCCCACACTAATCCCCTCTTTATGGCCTCAATTCGCCTAGTTCCTGCGGGTGTATTAGTTCTAGTAGTAGCAGCCTTTTTAGGACGCTCTCAGCCCAAAGGTTGGCGAGCTTGGGGATGGATTTTACTGTTTGCTGTAGTAGATGGAACCATGTTTCAAGGATTCTTAGCCGCAGGGTTAGCCAAAACAGGAGCGGGTTTGGGTTCGGTGATTATCGACTCTCAACCTTTGGCAGTCGCTTTGATGTCCGGTTGGTTATTTCAGGAAGTTATTGGAGTTTGGGGCTGGCTTGGTCTAGTTTTGGGAATTTGTGGGATTAGTTTAATCGGTTTACCGGACCAATGGCTTATGGATTTATTTACCCTGCATAGTCTATCGGCCGTATCTTGGAGTTGGTCAAGTCTGATTAATAGCGGAGAAGTGCTGATGTTGTGTGCTTCCCTATCCATGGCCCTGGGGACGGTGATGATTCGTTTTGTATCTCGCCATGGGGATGTGGTGGTGGCGACAGGATGGCATTTAATTATAGGAGGATTACCTTTACTACTGTTTTCACTCCTGGGGGAATCCCATCCCTGGGAAAATCTACTCTTAGAGGATTGGTTGAACTTAAGTTATGCTACGGTGTTTGGGAGTGCGATCGCCTACGGGGTCTTTTTTTATTTAGCATCCCAGGGAAATTTAACCAGTCTGAGCTCCTTAACTTTTCTCACACCGATTTTTGCCCTTAGTTTTGGCAATCTCTTTTTAGGGGAGGTTTTAAGTCCCCTACAATGGTTTGGGGTATCTTTGACCCTAATGAGTATATATCTGATTAACCAACGGGAAAAACTAAGCCAAAAATTCTCTCCCTTCGTTTCACTGGTTTTTTCTCGGTTTCTATGGCATCAAACTGATGATAAGTGAAAAGAGGACATTTATTTATCTAAGCGGATTTAGTATTATTGCAAACTCTTAACTGATAATCAGTCCCTTGAATAGCTACAGCATCGGCGTAATCAGGATGAAGATGTAGGGAAATAACACTCCATGGGGAAGGGAGACTCCGTAACTTCACCGGCTCATCTAGGCTCAACTCCAATTCTACCTGATCCAATCCCCCACTAATTCCTGCACCAATTGCCTTTAGATAAGCTTCCTTGGCAGTCCAAGCCTTAAAAAAGACTTTTTTTTGGTTCTCTAGGTCTAGGGTTCTAATTACCTCATATTCCCTAGGACAGAAAAATCTTTGGGCGAGTTGGGAGGCATTTTCTAGGGGGCGAAGATACTCTAAATCAACCCCAATCTCCCGTTCTAGGGTAAACCCATACAAGACCAAATCTTGGGAATGGGAAAGATTAAACTTCAGGGAAGATTCCCCCTGAATCCGAGGTTTCCCGTGACTACTATACTCAAATTGTACTTGCATAGGATCAAGATTGAGATATTGTCCTAAAAGCTCCCGCAACATTCCCCGCGCCACCACAAAACGGCGACGATGTTCCGGAAAATGAAAGCGATTAGCTCTCTGGATTTCATCTTCAGAAAGTAGAGAGGTCAAAAACTGTAACCGTTCCTCTAAAACAGCCAGACTCCCCCCATAAATATCAACATATTCTGGGGTTAACATTTTCAGACAATCCCAGAGCGCAGGGCAATAACTGCCGCTTGTACCCTATCATCTACGGCTAACTTATTCATAATGCCGCGGACGTGGGTTTTGATGGTATTGGTACTTAAAAATAAATCCTCGGCAATTTCAGCATTACTTTTCCCTTCCACAATTAATTTTAAAACCTCCATTTCTCGCTCCGAAAGATGGGCAAGATTCGGGTTGGGTAAGGGAGCCGGGGGTTTGAGATTATCCATTACTAAACGAGCAATGCGAGGATCTAAATAGGTAGCCCCGTCTTGAGCCGCCTCGATCGCCGCAAATAGACGTTCTAGGGTAGCACCCTTGATACAATAGGCATCGGCCCCACTAGACAAAGCCGCGATCACTTCTGTTTCTAGGGTATGGGAAGTTAAGATCACTACATGGGTTGCGGGTAAAGCCTCTTTAATTTGTTTCGTCGCGGCAATACCATCTAAACGAGGTAGCCCAATATCCATCACCACCATATCTGGCTTATATTTTAGGGCGGCTTGTACTGCCTCATAGCCATCCCCGGCTTTAGCGACTATTTCCAACCCAGGATATTCTTTAAGGGCCTGTTCGAGGCCAATCTGCATCAGGGGATCGTCTTCAACAATTAAAATACGCATAAATCACCCGTCAGAAGGAAGTTAAACTACTCTCAGTTTAGGCAATCTTGAGATAGGAAACAATCGGTAATCTGTCCCTAGGGATTTTTTTATGACCTTGATGCCCAAAAAACGGTTTTTGATTAGTCTGGTCGCCTTGGGCTATTTTGCCACGGGTTGGCTGACTATTGCAATTACTGGGCTCAAAACCGCCGCTTCCCCGATTTGGATACCTGCGGCGCTCGCTTTAACTTGTCTTTTCCTTTGGGGGGAAAACCTCTGGCTAGGGGTATTTTTGGGGGATTTTTTACTGCTTAAAGTTTTAGGTGGTAGCTGGATTATTGCCCTGTTTTCAGCCCTAGGGAGCGCTCTGGCGGCATTTTGGGGGGCGAGAATGCTGAAGTATTGGCAATTTTCTGGTTACTTAAACCGCATTAGGGATGTCATGGCTTTGGTATTCCTCGGAGCTCTGTTGTCTTCGAGTCTGAATGCTAGTTTAGATACTTTTGGTTATAACTTTATCGCCAGGCGACCGAATGCTCTCCAACATTGGACAATGGTGTGGTTAGGAGATAGCTCGGCAATTTTAGTAATGACTCCTTTTTTATTGCGCGTCTATTTAGAGGGAAGAGGTGCCTGGAGATGCCAACCCCAAGGAAGAAGAAAAGAAGCCTATCTCTGCATGGGGCTGTTATTGTTGGTGGGCTCTCTTGTTTTTGGATTAGAAGAGATTGGAGTCAATACACTCATGTCTCCTTTAATGAGCGCCCAGTATTTGGAGTATTTACCTTTTCCTTTTGTGATGTGGGCGGCTTTGCGTTTTCAAACCTGGGGAGCCGTAACTGCTAATTTTTTATTGTCTTTGTTGGCTCTGATGGGTACCCTCAAAGGTGTGGGGCCATTTATGTTACAAACTCCTTTTTTAGGCCAAAGTATTCTCTTATTACAGATGTTTTTGGCGGTTGTCACCACTACTTCTTTATTTCTAGCCTCCGCAGTAGCTGAACGGGAAAAGATTGAAAAGCAACTCCGGGCTAGTTTAGAACGAGAAAAATTAGTAGCACAAGCGGCGGTAAGAGTCCATCAATCCTTGGATTTGGGTGCGATATTTGAGACGACAGTAGAGGAAATTCGTTATTTTTTGACGGGGGAACAGGTTTATATTGCTTATCTCCAAGATAGCTCCCCAGTTGAGATCGTAGCGGAGTCTTTAGAAACGGGATATTCTTCTTTGTTGGGTTGGATTCCTGACGCGGATTTGATTGGAGAGGTGACAGAGTTTTTTAGGAATACGGATTTATTAGTGGTGAATAATACGGAAAATTTTACAGAATTACCCATTTTAGGGCGGTATTTTACTAATTTTGAGGTTAAATCCGCTCTAGTCTTACCTTTAAAGGTTAATAAACAACCCCTAGGGGTTTTAGTAGTACAGCAATATTCCCGACCACGTCATTGGCAAAAATTGGAGGTAAAACTGCTAGAGCAGTTGGCTACTCAAGTAAGTATTGCCATTGAACAAGCGCAACTTTATCAACGCTTACGCCGACTTAATACTAATTTAGAACAGGAAGTAGAGGAACGCACCCTTGAGGTGAAAGAAAAGATGCAGGAGTTGACACGGTTTTATGAGATGAAAACAGTCTTTTTTCAGGCGGTTTCCCATGATCTGCGTACCTCCATGATGGGGTTGGTTATGCTCTTAAAAAATCTGGGCTCTCAAGCAGGGGAGTTGGTTTCCCTCCCGCGTTTGATGCTGGATCAGGTGATTCAACAAAGCGATCGCCAATTAACTTTAATTAATGCCTTATCCGAGGATCATTTTTCTCTACAATCTTCTCTAGTTTTTGATTTTCAACCCTTGTCTTTAAGGGAACTATTGACTGAGATTTTCCAGAATAATGACGGGTTACTCCAGCAAAATCAGGCTCAAGTCTATAACGAAATTTCTGAGGATTTACCACCTATTAAGGGGGACAAACGCCTATTAAGTTCAGCCTTTAAGCATCTCCTAAGTAATGCCCTCAAACATAACCCTCCTGGGGTGACAATTACCCTAGATGCTAAGGTGGATAAGGACATGATTTACTGTAGTTTTATTGACGATGGCACAGGCATGGATGAGGCTCAATGTCAAGGACTATTTAAACTTTATGTACGGAGTTTATATAACCATCGCCTAACGGGAATTGGCTTAGGTTCCTATCAATGTCGTCAAATTATCGAAGCCCACGGGGGTAAAATTGGAGTCCATAGTCGGGTTCATGAGGGTACTCATATTTGGTTGACTTTACCTATAGCAGTTCTCGATTGAGTGAGGTACAAAGATCCTCGTTTGAGGCAGGAGGCAGGAGGCAGGAGGCAGGAGGGGTGTTTATATTTCATTTAGGATTGCTATAGATAGATAGGTGTTAAAAATTGTCAGATCCCCCCGCCTATCGGCACCCCCCTTATTAAGGGGGGCAGGGGGGATCGAACGCGCAATAATCACTTCAATTTAATTACAACCAATTACTTAGATTCAATGAACAAGTTTTAGGGTAGCCAACGGGGTTTAAACCCAGAGTTTAATTCCTTGGGAGTGATATTTTGAGGGGTTTGGGAGTCAATGGTTTCAGGTAAGGGTAATAACCACAAACTACCATCGGCAATGCGTTCTCCACTCCCCGTAATTAAATTATTATTAACAGCAAAGGGATTTATAACTACTTGATCGAAAAGTAAGGCAACTCCGTCGGGAGACATACTCATTTGTACACCGCGATAATTGGGTAAAGCTAAAAGAGGTATATCTTGGGCTTTGGGGAGATTAATAATTGATAAAAAGGGTTCTTCTTGGAGTTGGTTATTTTGACCTAAGACTAAATCTGTTTTCAAACAGTAGAGGTTTGTCCTTTGTCTTGGCTCTGCTTGACAAGCAATAATCGGATGGCGACTATGGATTAAGAGTTCCGCCTGGCCTTGGCTATCTACTGTATAAAGGGAGTAGGAGATATTATTATTCTTTCTTACCAAAAGTTTTTGGGAGCTATCTTCAGAAAAACCTAAGATTCTTTCAAAATTTTCTAAAAACTGGGGAGATCCTGCCCCTTCTACCAAGGGAATCAAAGCAATTCCCCGATCTTGCTTAATTGCTAGGGTTTTTCCATCGGGAGCAACCTTAAATTGTTCTCCGCCTATTCCCAAAGGACGAGCATCGCCATTTTCTGTAATTACCCAGAGACTAGCATCGGCGGAATTATTCTGATTTACCCGCCAGACAATTACGGTTTCACCATTTTCTGATAGGTCAAATTTGAGGTTTTGATAGGTTGTTGCCTCTAAAAATCGCTTAACTCGCCCACTTCTGGATACTTCCGCGCTAGTTTTTTGATTTAATCCCGTTGTTACGGTATAAAGTTCTTGTTTAAGGGAATTTTCACTATTACTGACGGCTTCAACGGCGGAAAAGAGGATCTTGTCTCCCCGAGGGTAGATGGCAAAGTCAGTTACGATTAAATCATTGGGAGTGAGGATGGTTTTTTTGAGTTCGGTTAGATTCTCCCCCGTGGTAATAATATTACAGAGGATTAACTTACCTCGTTCTTGCCCATTAATTCCTATATAAGCAAAGGCTCGGTCGTGGCTCTGAAACATCCCGATAAAGGGTTGTAGAGCTTGGTTATTGTCTTCTATATGGACTTCGTATTTAGTAGCATAAATAGGTAATTCTGTCAAGGTATAAAATAACTTATTGCCCCGCCAGCTAATTTTGCCTCGGAGGTTGGGTTTAATAACTAGATTCTGGGCGATACTGGCGCGGTCTACCCAACGATTAAAGCTGATGGTAAAATATTTATCAAAAACGCCGATCTTTTCCCCAGACCAACTAAAATCTGCAACTTTTAAGGGAAATTGATGACTATGACCCCAGATAACAGCGATCGCTATTGCCAGCCCCAAAACGGTCATTAAAATGAGTTGATCAAAGGGATTTCCTGGGAATTTAGGTCTAGAAAAGGACATGGGCAACCAAACTTTTTTTATATCATGCTTATTATGCCTAATTCCGTTATCATAAAGATTGAGTAGGACTTTTGTAGTATATCTGTAGTTAACCTTGATTGAACAAGAAACCTTAGAATTGTTGGAATGGCCGCGTCTATGTGAACAGTTAGCTACCTTTGCGGCGACGAAACTGGGGGCGATCGCTTCCTTGCGCTTAAAACTTCCTGACACCCAAGCAGAAAGTGTATATCTACTTACCCAAACCCAAGAATTTTATCAGATAGAATCTGGTTTAGATAACCGTTTCTCCTTCGGGGGAATTGTGGATATTGGCTCCTCCTTAGAAAGAGCCGGATTAGGGGGAATACTCACGGGAGAGGAATTACTCGCTATCGCCACTACCCTAGGGGGAATGCGACGCTTAAGAAGGCTTATAGAAGAAACCGAAGGTATCCCAACCCTAAAGGAATTAGTATCCCAAGTGCGGACTTATCCGGAAATAGAACAGGAAATTTATCACTGTATCGAAGAAGATGGAACCGTGGCCGATCGCGCTAGTCCCACATTAAGGGATATTCGCGCCCAGATGAAGATTTTAAGAGAGCGTATTTATCGCAGACTACAGGAGATATTACAAAAGCATGGTGCATCGGTACAAGAGTCTGTAATTACCCAAAGGGGCGATCGCTTTGTCATTCCTGTAAAAGCCGGACAAAAAGAACAAATACCAGGTGTAATCCATGACACCTCCAGTACGGGAGTTACGCTCTACATTGAGCCCTATAGTATCCAAGAGCATGGTAACAAACTCCGACAACAACGTCGTCAAGAACAAATAGAAGAAGAAAAGATTTTACGGGAACTGACGCAAAAAATCGCAGCTCGCCAGGATGATTTAGAATATCTCCTCGCCATTGCTACCGCCCTAGATTTAGCCCGAGCCAGAGCGCGCTATAGTATCTGGTTAGATGCTTACCCGCCCCAGTTTATCCCCCTCCATGAAAAGCAAACCATTACCCTGCGTAACCTGCGCCATCCCCTGTTAATTTGGCAACATCGCCACGAAAACGGAGCAGATGTAGTGCCGATTACTGTGGAGATTGAGCCAAAAATCCGAGTAATCGCCATTACAGGACCAAATACAGGAGGAAAAACCGTTACCCTAAAAACCCTTGGATTAGCAGCACTGATGGCAAAAGCCGGGTTATTTGTAGTGGCGAGGGAGCCCGTGGAAATTCCTTGGTTTGAGCAAGTTTTAGCAGATATTGGGGATGAACAATCCCTAGAACAGAGCTTATCAACTTTTTCGGGACATATTCATCGTATTATCCGTATTATCAAAGCAAATAGCCCAAATAGCCTAGTTTTACTAGACGAAGTAGGAGCAGGAACAGATCCCGCCGAAGGAAGTGCGTTAGCTACTGCACTCTTGAAATATTTTGCCGATCATGCAGGGTTAACCATGGCCACTACCCACTACGGAGAATTAAAAACCCTCAAGTATCAAGATGAACGGTTTGAAAATGCCTCAGTGGAGTTTAATGACGAAACCCTATCCCCTACCTATCGGCTATTATGGGGTATCCCAGGGCGTTCTAATGCTTTGAGTATTGCCCAACGCTTGGGATTAGATTCTGCCATCATTACCGCAGCCAAAGAGCTAGTAGGGGGATTTTCTGAAGATATTAACCGAGTTATTGGGGAATTAGAGCGAGAAAGACGGGAACAAGAGCAGAAAGCTAAGGAAGCCCAGAAATTGCTCGATGCAACCGAGAAGTTTTATAAAGAAGTTTCTCAAAAAGCCCTATCTTTGCAAGAAAGAGAGAAAACCCTAAAGCGTTATCAAGAAGAGGAAGTCCAAAAAGCCCTCACCCAAGCAAAATCTGAGATAGCTCAGGTGATTCGGGAACTACAACAGGGGGACAAAACTGCCCAAAAAGCCCAGAAAGCCACAGCATTACTCGATGGTATCACTGAGAGAGAATTACCCAAGGTAGAAAAACCATCTAGTAGTTATTTACCCCAAGTGGGAGAAAAAATTAGCATTCCCCGTTTAGGACAAACCGCAGAAGTGTTGAGCCTATCCGCAACAGATGCAGTGGTACGCTTTGGTTTGATGAAAATGACGGTAGAGTTGCAGGAGATAGAATCCCTAGATGGGAAAAAGGTAGAGATTATAACGAAACCATCTCCTCCTCCGCAGCCTCCTTCTGTTGCGAAATCTCCTCCTCCTTTAATCCAAACTTCCCAAAATACCGTAGATATTCGCGGGAGTCGGGTAGCAGAATCGGAAGCAGATTTAGAAAAAGCGATCGCCTTGGCTACTAATTACGGTTTACTTTGGATCATTCACGGCAAAGGTACGGGAAAACTGCGTCAGGGAGTCCATGAATTTTTAGAGCGCCATCCCCAAGTCAGTCGTTATGAGTTGGCTCCCCAAAAAGAAGGGGGTACAGGGGTGACAATTGCCTATTTAACCTAAGTTTGGGATAATTAGAGGCGATCAGACAATCGGTCTTCATCTAGCGCCGTTTTCAAAAAATCCCAGGCTTGTCTTTTTCCCAATGGCTTCTCATCTTCAGATAATTTTCGTGCATCTCCTCTGGTAAGGCTTTGAGGATTTCCTCGGTGGGGGCTTGTCGGAGCATCTGAAGATAATTGTTGGTAATTGTGACTGTGTTGGGATGGTTTTCCCCTAATGTCTGTTGGGCTATATTTATTGCTTGTTGGTAATGGGCGCAACTCGCGGAGCGAGTCCCCGAAGGGAACGCTTCCTTGTACCTCCCCATGGATGAGTACAGCAGAGCGAGGTTGTTGTAGGAGGTGGCGACATCGGGGTGTCTCTCCCCTAGGCGCAACTCGCTCCGCGAGTCCCCGAAGGGAACGCGTGTAACCTTAACCGATTCCTTGCGCCATTTCTCGGCTTCGGTAAACTGGCTCTGACCTTCATAAATTCTTCCTAATCCTACAAAAGGCCACGTTAAAACCTCATCCTCTACCCATCCCATCAAACTCTCCCCTACTTCCCTTAAATGGGGAATGTAAGAGGTTGTGGACTCAATCACTTCTAAGGTAATAGTGCTTGGAATCTGTTTGGCGATCGCTACCATAACCCGACAAATATCTCTTTTACAATCATCAATATTTTCTATCTCATCTTGCTTAGTGATGAAGAACTTTCGGATCAGGGAATGTAGTTTATACTTTTTATCTCCAGTTTTCTGTAAAAGACTAAATTTTAGTAACTCTTTATCCCTAACCTTTCTGACATTTTTTGACTGTTCTTGAGGGAATAATTTTTCCACCCACTCCCACAGGATATCGGCGGAAGCAAATAAACTTAACTGACATCCTAACTTTTTGGCTTCAACACCCAGTGACTCCCAACTTAACAGGAATGCCTTAACTAAGCCCAAAGGGTTTTTTAATTCCCCCTCAATGCTTTGTAGAGCCTCTGCTTCCAATCTCTCATCGTTGAGTTCTTCCCAAAGTTCTTTTAAGCTCATATCCTCACTTTGGGCTAGGTAGCCCCCTACTAATTCCAACCCTAATGGCAAGTAACCTAGCCATTCACATAATCCTTTGGCTATGTGTATTTCTCTATCAATACGATTCTGTTCTGGGGGTTTCTCACCATCTCCCACTAACGATCTTAATAGTTTAAGGGCTGAGTTTTCATCCAACACAGGAAGATCGATCCCCCTGATGCCCGTAATGGGATGAGGTTGAATACGGCTGGTCATCAGCACTTTGAATTGTACTTTATTACTCGGGGGGAGGAAGGAAGCGATCGCCCCGCAATCCGTTACATCATCGAAAATCATCAAGACTTTCTCTGTTCGCCAATGCTGCCAGCAATAATGCACCTGTTGAAGTAACTCCAACCCATCAGGTATCGTCAGTCCGAGTAGGGAGCGCCCGTAGTTAGTAATCTGAGTTCCCAGATCCCCAATCCTGCACTGCAACCAACACAGACCGCCTGAATACTCATCTTGATAGCGTATAGCATACCGCACTGCTAATTCGGTTTTACCGATGCCTCCTATACCCGATACAGCACAGATGGCCCGTTGATTGCTTTCCTGTAATTGTTGGTGAACCTGTTGAAGCGTTTCCTCGCGCCCCACGAAGAAAGAAGTTCCGGAGGGGGGGAGGTTGCTAGGAGGTTCTGTTGGGGATGAAGGAGGGGGAGGACAATTATAATAATTATGCTGATCAGCATTGAAGGTATTTCCTGAGACGGTCTGAGCGTCAATGATATTACTACCCTGAGCGTTGGGGGCATAGTTACCGATCTCAGGTCTATATTTGGGGTGTTCCTCGCTCATCAACCACCTCCAGAGGAACCTGTCTCCTGCCAATCACCCAAAGCACCGATGACAAAACTGGCTGCGGGGTGGTTAAGCAACTGCTCTAGGGCTGCTGTTCCTCCTGCACCTAACGCGCTCACTACCCTTTGAGTTAGGCTAGGATTTGCTTCTATTCTCTTCAGGGTTTCGGTGGCGATCTGCATTTTCCCCATGTTGGTAGTGGGGGAATAGGTTTGGCTAAGTTGGTCGAGCAGGGCTTGGATCTGGGCTGCTGCTTCGGCTAAGTTTTGTTTCTGCTCTGGGGCGTAATCGTGCTGAGTGCCGATAAAAGTATTATCTTTGACCTCGTTACCGAAGATGATGTTACTACCTTGGGCTTCGGGGGCGAAGTTACCAATTTTGGCATTGGTTAGGTTATATTTCTGTTTATCCTGTTCTGTCATTGGGTTTAGCCTCCTAGCTCCCTAATTTTATCTTGACACTCTCTGATCTGCTCTTGCAGTTGGAACTTGATTGACGGGTCAGCAGCGATCGCCTCCTGTAGTTGCAAATATTCCAACTTTCTCCGCCATAGGACAGTCGCTTTTCCATCGGTTGACTTTGGTGGTGTTGACCCAGGACCCGCCCCATAGTTATATTGAGTGCCGATAATTGTATTCCCAGAAAAGGTTTGGGCGTTGATGATATTATTCCCCAGGGCATTGGGAACATAGTTGCCTATGGTTTTCGTTTGTTCATGATTTACACTTGTAAATTCACTTCTGACTTGTGTTAGGTAGGGGCTGTTGGGCTTCTTTTCTACTACCACTCTAATCAACCGTTCTACTGCACCATCGGCTTCTAGTGTTTTCAGTAGATGGGCAACCCTACTGGTATAGTCATTTCCCCTAGCTATGGCACTGTAACTTAAATCCATCTTCTCAGAAAGCAGAATAATTAACTCGTCCTCATTCGGATAAGCTCCTAGTATTCCTTCTTTCAATATTTCCTTCTGTTGTCCCGTCAGTATCATAGTCTAAGCTAGGTGTTAGGTTTGATATTTTGGTTTTCGAGTTTGGCTAACCTTTGTTCCACATCTGTTAACCTCCCAGTTACACTCATCCCCCAATCTGCATCCAGATAATGGGAAAGAGCGGTCAGTATAACTTCCGTCTTGGTGACTGCATGGGTTGCAGCAAAAGTACGGAGCTTTTCATCTATCTCTTCGGGAAGACAGATGCTAGTGCGGGTAATGGTTTTAGCCATATTAGGGACAATCTTTATTTGTTTTCATTATAGCCTTGCTGATGCCAATGGCGTACTATCTTTTTGAAAAACCCTTAAAGCCTTGCTATATTAAAAGTCTAGGCTTAGATGTATCAGGACTCAAAAACGATCGCCTTTTTATTTTACAGAACGTTCAGCAAAACTGGATTCCTCGGCTAGAATAGGTTTGCCCGATAGCTAACAATACATCTAGAACACCACCCACTATTTTATCGGATTTCGGCTATCGCGGTTTCTAGGGAAATTTTAAGATTGGTGTTTTCAGCAATTGTGTAATTAAGTTTTTCAAAACCGATAACTTTACCCTGCTTATTTTTCATTAAGATAACTTCATCTCCTGTTTTTTCACAGAGATATTCTGTATGGCGATCGCCAAACCAAACGGTGAGGGTATTACCCATAGGGTTGACACCACGGCATCTCACAGTTGCGCTTGTTATCGTTGCTGGGTCATTGCGATTACAGCTTCCACAGTCAGGTCAGAGATATTGCCAAGGGTAGGGAGTATATCGGTGACCGCATAGACCAGTGGCAACTCTTGGTTCTCCCAAACCCAGATTTGTTGTCGCTGAATGTCGATCAGCCAGGCGATCTGAGTTCCGTTGGTCAAGCAGTGCAGAATTTTATTCTGTAGATCTAACGTACTTTGGTCGGGGGAGCGAATTTCAATTAACCAGTCCGGTGGACCTTGCAGTGGTCCATCGATCTCTGAGAGACGATCGCTTTTAACAACGGCAATGTCAGGTACGGGAGACAGGGGCGGCACGATGCAACGGAGTTCTTGGATTGCCTCGTATGCTTTGGTTTGGTTGTTGATCGAGTTAACAAGATTGCGCTGGAGGCGGGAATGAAACAGCGTTTGCATGGGCTTTTGCCGGCCCTGTCCATGGATGAACTCCCAGGCAGGAGAGGCTTCAATGTTGGGTTGCTGGAGAAAAGCGTCTAACGGGCTAGTGATTGTAGGAGATTGCATAGTTGCCTGAGAAGCACCCAGGAAGGCGCAACGTATCTTTATTGATTAGTTATATTATAAACCGAGCGAGATGAGCAACATTCGTTGTCGCGTTTTCAAAAAATCCCAGGCTTGCTGATGTTCTGAGGCATCCTCAGTTTCACCCAACCATGAATCTAGAAGATCGATTGCTGGTTGATTTTTTCGAGCTTGTTCAGCATCAACAACAGGTAGAGCAGTTGATGGAATTTTTTGTCAGAACTGGCGTAAAGTATCCAACAAATCTGCCCAATACTCTCTAGGTGTTGCTTCGATTTCATAAAGCAGCAACTCAAGAGAAGTTGGAGGTGAGCTAGAACGGTTTGCCATATCTGCAAAGTTTCTGTAGTTATGTCAACTTTAACACAAGCGATCGCTTACTTAATCTTTAGTTTTCACGACTTTACATCTGGAAAAGTAACGCTAATAGTCATAATTTTTTCCTGTATCCAAACTAATTAAATTTGCCAGCACGGGGTTACATCCTTCTTGGCAGACTCGGTTTAATAAGCGATCGCCGAGGTACACTACCTGTTGGGAGGAACTCCCATTGGTTAAGGCGATATCAGCCCAAAGCTAGGACTGTATAGGAGAGAAGACGTTAAGAGTGTGTCAGAAATTAAACTTTTGGATGAATTGAGATACTCTTGCCAAGTTGTCTACGATAGGGGGTGTCCTTGCTTTACCTATTAGACCTCTCCAGAAATCAGGCTGGAAGCCTGAACTACCAAGACAAAATCTTAATTGTTGGAGATGTCTATTGGGAAAAGTAAGAGCAAAACACTGCCTCCAAAGAAACAGCCTCTAAAATATCATATTTGATCAATCGTACTAAGAGACAGTTTTTAGTTAGTTTTTGATAGATTTAATGGATTTCTGTTTACGCTTGAAGCTTGAAGCTGCTCCTAGAGTAACGAAGGCGAAGAGGTTAAGAGTTGAAGAGGGTTCGGGGACTGCTGCTGCATTTCCCTCTGCATTTCCTCTCAAAGTGTTTGTAGAATCTATAAAAAAGCTTGCGATTGTATTAGGTGCTACTGTAATAGTGGATATATCAAATGCAATAGTACCTAAATCATCTGCTCCGTTGGTAACAGTCCGAACTGCCGAGAAAAGATCATTGGACGCTATGAAATTGCCTGATAAATCAGTAACGATTTCCTTAATTGTAAAATCAAACCCAACAGTTGCCGTATCAGCCATAATTGAGCCTCCATTTCCTAATGATTGAAATGTAACGTCAGTATTAAGGTCGTAACTATATGAGGCATCTGTTATATAGATATTTGTGTTTTTTCCAGTCATTGTATTATTAGCAATACTTATAATATTGCTTAAGCCTTCTGAAAAAGCAGATATATTTCCAGAAGGAATCCCTATCCAAGTGTTGCCTGTAACCGAACCACCGTTAAAATCTACTTGATATCCTTGTGCTTCAGCAATGGTGAGAAGAGGAGTTGTGATGCTAGAGGGCGGTAGAGTGGCACAAGTAGCGCCTCCTGTAACTTGACAATTAGCATTTACAGAGGGGCTATCTATGATATTTACCGTTCCTGGCGTAGCTTCTGATAACTGCTCTGCTATCCATTTAAAAGAAACACTATAGCTACCCTGAAAAGAAGCTCCAAAAGCTGCATTTTGGAGGAATACGGTAAATAATATTGATCCCAATGTTATCGTAGAAGATGTTTTAAAGTTTATCATGAGTTTTTCATTTATCTCCAATTTAAAGTATTTTGAAAGAATTAGGCAATTTTCAAGTAGTTAGGCAAAATATATTACCTATTTCGTTAGCTAAAGGACTCGACTAGCAAGGATAGGGTTGTGCAAATTATTTCGTACAGGCACTTATAATTATCTTAATGAGTCACTGCACACAGTTAATTATACAAAATCTTAGCTAAGAGGCTTCTGCTGTAACAAATTTTAATAGAGATAAAATCTGTAATATATTCAAGGGGGATCAAAGCATTTGTCCCACATCATTAATTGATTTTAATAAATCCAAGGAATAAATTTCTTGACTTGCAATTGATAGGAATGATAATCTGAAAACTTATTCTTTAACCATAATTCCTCTTTTCTGGCTTTTAAGTCAAAAAATAAGAGAAAAACTACTGAACCAATTGCATGGGTTAAACTCCATTGCCAACAACCATAGGCGATGGCTCCAAAAATTACGCCACTATAAAGGGGATGACGAACAAGCCGATAAATACCGGTGGTCACTAAAGTCCCTTCATCTTTAGGATGAGGCAACGGGGTTAAATTATGACCCAAATCAATAATCCCCCGCAGAAATAATAAACCTGCAAATCCTCCTGAAATTATGATTACTCCCCAGCGAAATATTTGCCACTCACGCGATAAATAATTATAGTCGATAACAGGGTAAATAGGTAATAATATAAATCCCAAAAAGAGTAATCCTTGAGCAATTACCCAATATTCCCCTTTTTCTCCCCGCCACCATTGAGTGGAAAAGCCCCAATCCTTAAGTTGATTCATAGAAAATGTTTCACTATCATATAATTTAAACTATTGAGAAAATCTATTTTCTTCTATTACCATTTTGACATCTTAAAGTAATAATTGGGAAAATTTTTAGAATCATATTTTAATTTGTGTAGCAGAGCAAGGCTTATACCAAATCTGGTTTTAAAATCGGGTTATAATCCTCCTGCCTCCTGCCCCCTGCCGACCGCCTAGCCTTCACGATAATATATTTACCGAAGCAGATTTGGTATCACACCCGCTTGAAAAATCTGCTTTGGGGTGAGATTTAACTCAGGAAAAGTCTGGGAGACAAGGCGATCGCCATCTCGAAACTTACTGATCTGATATTCTCCATCAACCAAGTTACCAACCAAGATTGTCGGTTGTTTAGGATTGCCAATAAAACTACGTCCACCCAAGGCAGCATAATCTACAATCCAATATTCAAGAATGCCCATTTCCTCATAATCAGCAAACTTCAAGTGATAATCATCTCGCCAGTTAGTTGAGACAACTTCGATCACTAAAGGGATAGAAACACCATCACTAAGAATAGATTCTTTTTTCCATAATTTTTCGTTTTTCAAGTTGGCACGGTTAATCACCAATACATCTGGGAAATAGCCAGAATCTTTGCCATTAGGTCTAATAAGTGCTTGGTTAGGAATTAAATAAGGAAGGTCTAATCGGTCAATAATTCCACTGAGTTTTATTGTCAAAAATCCTTTGACTTCTTCGTGTTCTCCTACAGGTTGTGCCATTTTAACAATACTTCCATTATGGAGTTCGTAACGCGTTCCAGAAGTTTCAGGAAGCCAATCGACGAACTTGTCGAAGTTAATAAGATTGGGTAAGGTTTGGAGCATGGCTTGAAAATTTGCTGACGATAAAAATATTGTCTACTATTTTGAATGAAACCCATCACCGAGCCGTTTCGCTCCCTGAATTAATCCCCAAGATAGAATTTTTTATGTACCTGGGGAAATCCTAATTGCCTAATTACCTGCTGTTGGCGAGATGCT
The DNA here is from genome assembly GCA_040398185.1 of Microcystaceae cyanobacterium. Taxonomy (GTDB): domain Bacteria; phylum Cyanobacteriota; class Cyanobacteriia; order Cyanobacteriales; family Microcystaceae; genus JBBAUO01. The sequence goes on from JBBAUO010000020.1 coordinate 38,850, forward strand.
TCCAAATCTTGGAGTTTATGATAATTGACCCAGTGAATACAGTTAACGGGACAGGTATCTATAGCCTCTTGAATAACTTCTTCCTTGTCGCCATCTTGGTTAAAAACCCGAGAACGTCCGTACTCTGCTTCTATATAAAAGGTATTCGGGGAAACATGGGCGCAGTGTTTACAACCTATACAAGTGACTTCATCCACAAAGACAGCCTTTTGGCGAAAATCTCCCCCCAATTCTGGCTCAAAGCCCGATCGCTCGGATTCATCTCGAAAAAATCCCCCTAATTCTGGCTCAAGGCCCGAACGTGGGGGGGAATTAAGAAAATCATCAGCCATTAGGCACTCCAGCGTTGTACAACTAGACGAATGGAACCATCTGCATTTTTTTGTTGTTCGCTTACTTGGAAGCCCTGTTGAGAAGATTCGTTAATCACGGTATGGTAGGCATAACCCTGGCTGACTTTTCTGAGAAATCCTTCCACTGTCAAAGGCTGTTGCCAATATTGTAAATCGGCGATTAATTCGTATTCGTGACCATTCCAACTAAAGCCGATATCATAGTTGTTTTCCTGGGCTACTACGATTTGGGCTGTACGGGTTTGCCCTTGGTAGCCTCGCACAGGGCGATCGCCTTCTTGCCAATCTATCCCTAAATCATTGAGAGCGGCTTTTAAAGAGGTTAGATTCCGTATTTGGGTTTTAATGTTACTAAAGTGAGACATAGTGCTAGATGGTGACGGTGGGTATAAAAAATAATTTTTTCGTTTACCAGTCGCTAAAAGATTCCTGATTGGAGGCTTGTACCGACTGGGTTAGGTTTTGTTGGTAATACTGCGATGTTTTCTCGACAAACGTAACCGTCCCCAGTTGGGCTTCAATGGCGGCCGTTACCTCTTGACAAGATACACCTACTATGCCTGTTACCATTTCCTGCACCCGACCATCGGGATAAATAATAAATTCAAGGGTTTCCATGTTCATGTTAATGATTACTGAATCCTCGGTATCGGTTTGAGAGACAATTGTACCGCGTTCGACAACGCACCTAATTAGCTATGTTGAGTATCTTAGCAAAAGTCCATGTCAAGTGGGGATTTTATCCTAGGGATTTTTGTACAGTAACCCATCCCTTACCACGGTATGATGGCGGTGTGTTAGTTTTAGCTCTCCGTGGACGGGCAGTATTTTTCTGGACTGAAGAATGCTGACAGTGTTAACGAGGGCGATGATCTGTCGGTGGGGTTGAGGGCGATCTGTTAAAATTTAGGTAGACAAATCAATCTAAAAATCCAGAAAGCAATGAAAATCAAAGCAATTATCCATCCTGCCGAAGAAGGAGGTTACTGGGCGGAAGTTCCTGCGCTCCCTGGTTGTATAACAGAAGGAGAAAGCATGGATGAAGTCATCAATAACCTTCAAGATGCCATACAAGGCTGGTTAGAAGTTGCCAACGAGAGCAAAAAACCAGATCCTATCTCAAAAGTTATTGAAATAGCAGTATGAAATCAATCTCAGGGAAAAAGCTATGTAAAATTGTTGAAAAAAAAGGCTGGATTCTCAAAAAAATTACAGGAAGTCATCATATTTATGAACAACCTAATGAGAATAAAATTATCTCCATTCCTGTACATCGAAATCAAGATTTAAAGCTCGGAACCCTAAAGTCAATAATGAAGATAGCTCAATTTTCAGAAGATGAATTGTAACTGAATCCTCGGCATCGGTTTGAGAGACAATTGTACCGCGTTCGACAAATAATTTTTCTTATTGCGCTGAACTAATTAAAAAATCATTTCATATTTTCTAAAGTTTCTACAAGCACCCTATCGGCTTGCTCAGAAATCTTTGTCAGCCCAAGTCGAGGATTCTCTAAATCAAGAATTATGTACGTAATTAAAGATATAGTAACGCAAAATATGACCATATAGAATAATGGTCGCCTTTGGGAGACAGACATATTTTGACCAACCATAAAAGCCGAAGCCAAGGCAAGAGCAAATAATAAAACGTAAACAATAGTCGGTGGACGGGTACGGGTCGCTTGCAAACGTTCATTGGCAACATCAATCATGTCGTTGGTGGAGCCTAGAACTAGGGTAATAATTCCAGGGTTTTTATCTACCAGAACAGAGGCATTAGAAATTTCCCAGATTTGACGTTGTAATTTTAGACCTTGGCTGAAGTAAGAATTAGATAGCTGCCGATTTTCATAATTTTCAAATACCTTGATGCGGGATTGAACATACTCTTTGTAAAGTGGTCGCAACTTATCTTGATCATTCTTTGATAGTAAATCAAGCCTGTCGTAGGCAGTGCCAATGGCATTTGCCTCTTTTAAAACTAGGTTAACCCGATTCTCATAGCGGGATAGTGTTCCCGTAAAGGTGAAAGCTAAAATCAAACCTAAAATACCAAAAATTGAACTTTCAACTGCACCAAACCCTTCGGATTTGCTTTCTGGATACTTTTCTAGTCTGCGCTTACCCACCCTATAGCCAGTTTCAATGCTTCCAGCCATGCCCAATCCGAGCAATGTTGCCGATATGAGCGATATAGCTACAAATTCCATAATTTATCAAAGTAAACTACTGTGATCGTAAAGGGAGCATCCCAATTCTGCAATGAGTATAAGAACTCAGGCAATTGCTTTGTTGAGATAGGCACCTTAGCTTTTAGCCATAACCATAGATTTTTTCCCTAATCCCTCGTCTCCCTAGCGATCGCAAGCAACCGTAGAGGCGGTGTAAGTATTGCCGAGGTGCTGGATACCGTTGGCAAAAAGATTGACAAGGAAGGGTTGATCACCCTCGCGGATTGTAGCCTCGATCGTCAGGGGTTTACCAGGCTCGATCCGTACTCCGTTGGTATTGAAAAACTCTTCATTGGTTTGATCGCTGTATTTCAAAAACAGCCGGATATCAAAGGAAGCCGCCCTAGGGACGGAAACCGTGGTGACGAAACGCCGGAAGTTGCTCCCTCCCGGAACCGCCCAATCGGTATTCCAGTTATTGCGGGTGATCTTGATCCCAAACGGTCCAGGAATTGTCGGTTGCGAGACGGACTTAGTGACTTCGCTACCCGTGCCTCCCAATAGATTGAGCGGTGTACAGGTTTGCGCTCTGGCAACAAAGTTTGATCCCAATAGTACGGTAAACAGACCAGACAAACTAGCGATAGAAATTAATTTCATGATGGCTGGAGCAATATAAGTAGGTAGGTGTTAAAAACTGTCAAATCCCCCCGCCTATCGGCACCCCCCTTGTGTTAAGGGGGGCAGGGGGGATCGAAGGCGCAATAATCACTTTGATTTAATTATAACCAGTTACTTAGTATATACAACGGATTTAGTATACAACGAAAACGGTTAGCAACTCTTGACTTGGTTGTTATCAGGTCATCGATGCTCATCGTTGTATTGCGATTCATCAGGTGTAGCTTCTAAATATTCAAAATTAGGTGAGTCAAAAATTGGAGCAACGGCCTTGTATCCTTTCTGACTGAAAATATCCTTAAGACATCCCATAATCTGCGCCATCATGACAGTTTCCTCGGTTATAGTTTTGACTAATGCCTCCACATCTCGATTTTCCCAATAATCTGATGGATCATTCACATAATCGACTATTCCAAGAGAACTAGCCTTCTCAAGCATGGTGATTACCAAAAGATGACACTTGAGAAAATTATTTATTCCCCCATAGTCAGGATTGTTAGCATATTGGGTTTTACAAAAAGTCCGCCAACTCCAATCCCTCTTATCTCCAGAGGACATGGCAGTATTTAACCCAAAGAATGCTTCACCACAGCCGTTTCCAGGAAAAACTCTAAAGCCGATTAAATGGGAGGAATTTGTTTCATAGGTTTTATTCAGGAGATTTTGTACAATCTCCTCTGGGGTGAGCGCGCAAACTTTAAGAGCTATATGAGGATCTGAATCTTTTATAAGACAATCTGCCCCCTCTAGTTCAATGATTTCTCCAAGTTCAAGAAAGGGTAGGTCAGAAGCAAATTTATATAACTCTACGACCTTCTCCCGCGCTTGAGAAATTGACGCACTATTCAGGTTAAAGGAGTAAGAAATAGCTAGTCCCATAGATCACTACTCAAAAATTTTTATATTGGGTTATTATAACCTAAACCGTAATTAGTCACAGGAAGCTCCTCTAAGTTCATTAAAGTTTTAAAATTTAGATAAAGTACTATATAGTTTACAGTCTCAAGTTATTTAATAAAAACATTATCCTGATCAGTTCTCAAACCGCGATCGCACTGATCAGCCTGTTAATACTGATTCCCCTGTTGCTAACGGGGTTTCTCTCTCACTGATCAACATCATTTATTGACTTGTGGTGTTGGTGACTTTGATTCAAGCCACTACCAAGAAAGTGCCACCGCACCTCCAAACTTCCGCATTTCTGCAAAAAACTGACCCTGGGGTCCTCCATCGGGTAGTGTTGCCAAATATACAGCCGTTTCCGCCCCTTCATCCGCAGTGAACGGAGCATTAGAGCCGCCCATATCGGTTTGCATCCAGCCAGGGGAGTAGGCATTGATCAAAATATTGGTACCTTTAAGTTCCTTTGCCCAGAGTGTGATCAGACCATTGAGTCCAACTTTGGAAAGACGATAGGACGGAGCCAAGGGATAGTAATCGTTCCCCATAGAAGAAAGGGAAGCCATTTCTGTCGACACATTGACAATCCGCCCATAGTTTTGCGCTTTCATGAATGGCATCAACGCTTGGGTTATTCGAGCAACAGCTAATACATTGGTTGTCATCGTTGCCAACATTGTTTCCATTTGAACCGTTAGTAAACTGGATTCTTCACGACTTGGAAAGTTAGCGAAAAAAGTAGTTTAGGAGGATACAGTCATCTGTATTTCCTGTTGTACTTGCAGGGGTTGCTGAATTTGGACAAACGCCTCATAAATGGCAATTTCTGTTGGGAATCGATCGCATCTCGTAATTTTGGGTGACGCTCTTGGATACCACTATCAATCACACAAACTCTAGGTGCGTCAGGAGAAGGTGATTCTAGCGTAAGCACTTCTCGGTCAGATTCAGATTGATTAGGAGTAACTGTAGGAGTACTAAATTTATCGGGTTCACTGACATCAAAAATATATGGGAAATTAAGAACAAGATCCTTTAACCCTTTTCCGAGAATCCGAATGCGGCACGAGAAACTGTCTGGCAAACGCGAAGTACCTATTTCGTCACCAGATATATTTCGCAGAATTTCACCATTGTATTGGTTGATAAATTTCTGGAGATCATCTGTGCGTTCTGAATACAAGTTGTCCCAATCTTCGAGAGATAAATTATGCTTGTTTAACCATTTATGTACGCGCTTCTGATATTTTTCGTTACTCTCAGATTCTTTGCGTTTAGGACATCTTGGATATTGTTCTTGAATGTTAATACAGGAAATGCCAATGTCTACAATATATTCCTGTTGCTCAAGAATTTGGTTCCACTCAGCTTTAAGACCATCGGAAAGAATATATTCTGGACGTTGAGTTCCTTCTAATATCTCCCAAATTTCTGGAACTTTGCCCCCTCCTCTTTGGGAATTGATAAACTGTTCAATCTTTTCTCTAAGTTCTGATAGCTCCGTATCAGCCGAAGCCCCGATAATATATCCCTGTTCTACGTCCGCAACGACTTCAATTTCAAAGCTTTTTAGAGCATCTGCATCAAATAAATCAGGATCTACCCGTAGGATAAAGGATACTACCTCTGGCAATTCAGGTTTGCCTTCTTCCTCACGTCTTTTCTTCTCTTCTTTCCAGTTTGTGGTGATTAGATCAACTGATGATTTTAGCTTACTGCTATGTCCCCAGGCATCCCCCCTATTTGCCGCAGTGGTTGCGGAAACTCCACCACCACCACTCGGAGGGGCAGCAATTCCTTCCTTAACTAAACGAAGTGAGAGATGAGGAAATTGATTGGAGCTATTAGGCATGAGAAGCTAAAATTTCTTGAATCGATTCTTCTAGATGTTCTTGAATAACTAACTCCTCTCGATCTAAGATAGCTCGCTTTGCAGCATCCTGAGCGACCCTAACAACTTGTGCAGCCGATAAATTAATCATTTTCTGCACAATCGAGTTCAAATCAATTGAACCTACCTCAACCGAGGAAAGTGTCTGTTTCAGTATAGCTCTAATTTCTGGCTCTGTGGGCTTTGGTACTTCAATAACATCATCAAATCTTCGCCATACAGCTTCATCCATAAACTTAGTTAGATTAGTGGCGGCAACTAGCAAACCGTTTGATACTTCATATTCGTCAAGTAATTGAAGAAACGTATTGACGACACGCTTAATTTCTCCAACCTCTTGACTGTCCTCACGGGATTTGGCAAGCGCATCGCACTCATCAATAAAAAGCAAACAAGGAGTCGCAGCAGCGGTTTCAAATACTTCCCGTAAGTTGGTAGCAGTCTCTCCCAAATAGGAAGACACCATTGCGTCAAAGCGAATCTTGACCAAGGTTAATCCTGTATTCCAAGCAATACGCTCAGCTCCCATGGTCTTACCGCAGCCTGGGGAACCATAAAGTAAGATTTTCTGGCGATAGCGTAACCCATGATGGGCAAGACGATCCCGAGCAGCATATTCCCTTTCAATGCGGCGGAATCGGGTTTCAACGGCATCCGAGAGAATCATGTGATGCCGCAAATAGTCATGAGGAACCGTAACAATAAAAGGATGATTAAATCGATGCTTACTCGATAAGAGAGTTAGAGATCGCGTATCAGCAATTTTGGAGATAGTATCGTTTGAGGTTGCTGAAGAAATTCCCTCACGAGGAGGAGTTGACAAAGTTTCAGACTTAGAAAGACGGGTACTTTTCCGGACAATGTTTTCGAGTTGCTCGGCAAGACTGGTGTGCCCTAGCTTCCGTTCTTCTTCAACAACAACGGACAACATACTCTGTATCGCCTGTGAATCTTCACTGGCAACAGCACGGAATAAACGTTTCAGCACCTCTCCTTTCATTTTGCGATCTACCGCCCACAAACATCTTCTCTATTCTTACGATACCCAAGTTTTCCGAAATCTTAGCAAAACTTTACGAAATGTAAGCTTAACGGAGAGTGGATTTTACCCTAAGCCCTTGATGAGGATTGAACTCATGACCTCACCCTTACCAAGGGTGTGCTCTACCACTGAGCTACAAGGGCAATACAAGTGACCCCTTTTCGGGATGGGCCGAGCTGGATTTGAACCAGCGTAGGCAGAGCCAGCGGATTTACAGTCCGCCCCCATTAACCGCTCGGGCATCGACCCATTGATGTCACGATTAACAACTATAGCAGATAAATCTAAAAAAGAGCAAGCCTTTTAGAAAGTTTTTTGCCCTAGGGTAGGACATAGGCCACCTTCAGAGCCCAAGCAATTAGGAAAATAATCGCGCCCAAAACCAAAATAGCGGAAATAGCTACCAGAAAAGGCTTATCAGCCCCGTTAAATTTCATAATGCCTCGATTTAAGTCAGACATAGCAGTTAAAACCCCTTAAATGTGAGAGACTTTCCTATAACCTTAGCGAAAATTAGGATGCCCTGCGTCAAGTTAGGAAAAAATGAGAATATTGTTAATCACCATGGCGATCGCCATAACTCTGGGTATCTTGACAGAAGTGGGATTGAGGTTGGTTTTAGGGTTAGGGAATCCGCTTATATACCAAGCCGATGCCAAGATGGGGTATATTTTAGCCCCGGATCAACAGGTTCGCCGTTTTGATAAACACATAGCCATCAATCACTACTCAATGCGAAGCCCAGAGATCGCCCTCAAACCCGCCCCCGATACCCTAAGAATCCTCTTACTAGGAGATTCCATTGCTAACGGAGCTTGGTGGACAGATCAAACCGCAACCATCTCGGCTCTGATGGAAAAACAACTACAATCCTCTGGTGTTGGTAATACAGAAGTTCTCAATGCTTCCGCCAACTCTTGGGGACCGAGAAACCAATTAGCCTATCTGCAAAAGTATGGTAGCTTTGGCTCCCAGATAATTATCCTCTTAATGAATACGGACGATCTATTTTCCGCCCCCCCTAACCCGAATATAGTCGGCAAAGATAATAACTATCCCGATCGCCGCCCCCCCTTAGCTTTAGTAGAATTTTGGCAACGCTACTTCGGCCAAGATGAACCCATCCCCGAAGTCCCCAAAGACAAAGGAGATATTGTCGGCATTAATCTGGCTGCTGTCGCTGAGATTTACGCCCATAGCCTAGAACAGCAAGCACAATTTATCATCGGTATTACACCCCTGCTGCGAGAAATTACCGAAGATCCCCGTCCCTACGAACAAAAAGCGCGTCTGCGTCTTCAGCAATTCACCCAGGACAAAAATATAGCCTACGTTGACTTTCTGGCTACCTTTAAAACCATTGATCCGCCTACATCTCTATTTCGGGATACCATTCATCTCACCCCCCAGGGTAACAACATCGTCACTAACAACCTCACGGAAACCGTAGAAAAAATTTTAGTTAGGACTAGCCAAAACTCCCCTTAATCTGTTAAGATAATAATCTGAGAATTTGGAGAGGTGGCAGAGTGGTCGAATGCGGCAGATTGCTAATCTGTTGTACGATACGTAAGTCCGTACCGAGGGTTCGAATCCCTCCCTCTCCGTAGATAATTTACCATCGGGTACCCAGGTTAGGTAAAATCTGATCTCAATACCTTCCTTGAGACAAGTGAACCGATGAGAAAATCCCCCTTAGTTTTGGCTATAAGTATCCTAGTCAGCAGTTTCTTGACCACTGCCTGTAACAATCAAACCCCCCCCACAACTACAGCCAGTCCCGTCGGAGAAGGCGGGTTAAAACTGGGAGCATTACTACCTATTACGGGAGATTTATCAGCTATAGGTCAAAATATGCCCAAGGCGGCGAACCTAGCGGTGGAAACGATCAACGCCTGTGGAGGAGTTAATGGCCAACCCGTTACCCTGATTAAAGAGGATGACCAAACCGATCCAGCAGCCGGCAGTCAGGCGATGACCAAATTGGTAGAAGTAGATAAAGTCGCGGGAGTAGTTGGCTCCTTTGCCAGTAGCGTTTCTAGTGCTGCTGTGGATATTGCTGCTCGCAATCAAGTTATGCTAGTTTCCCCAGGTAGTACCAGCCCTGTCTTTACAGATCGGGCTAAAAAAGGTGATTTCAACGGTTATTGGGCAAGAACCGCCCCCCCTGATACCTATCAAGCCCAAGCTTTGGCGGCTCTGGCTAAAAAGAAAGGGTTCAAAAATGTCTCCACCGTGGTGATTAACAATGACTATGGGGTGGGTTTTGAAAAAGCCTTTGTCTCCTCCTTGGAAAAACTGGGGGGCAAAATCACCGATAAAAGCAACCCAGTTCGTTATGATCCCAAAGCGGCTACCCTCGACAGTGAGGCTGCTGCAGCCTTTGCCAATAAACCCAATGCTGTCGCGGCGGTTCTCTATGCTGATACGGGTAGTCTACTGCTACAGGCCGCCTATAAACAAGGACTCACCGACGGCGTGACGGTTTTATTGACCGATGGGGTTTACTCAGAGGAGTTTGCCAAAAAAGTCGGGCTGACTAAACAGGGAAAATCTATCATTAGCGGTGCTTTGGGTACGGTACCAGGGGCCGATGGACAAGCTTTAACCGCTTTTACTAGCCTCTGGAAGGAAAAGACCGGCGAGGATATTACTGCCTTTGTTCCCCATACTTGGGATGCTACGGTTTTGATGATGTTGGCGGCTGAAGCTGCTAAAGTTAATACGGGGGAAGGCATTAAAAGTAAAATTCGGGAGATAGCTAATGCTCCAGGGAAGGAAGTAACTGATCCCTGTGAGGCGATCGCCCTAGTCAGAAAAGGGGAAGACATTAATTATCAAGGTGCTAGTGGTAATGTGGATATAGATGAAAGTGGGGATGTTGTCGGCAGTTACGACGTTTGGACGGTCAAGGAAGACGGAACACTTGAGGTGATTGACAAAGTTTCCCCCGCTCAGTAATCTCTGCTAGTCTGGCGCAACTAAGTCGAACCCTCAACGGTGTTGCGTCGGCATCTCCTGGGTTTTTTATATTGACAGATAGACTTGAATATGTTAATAAATATTAAGTGACTATCGATATTAGTTATTTAGAGAATAACCAATGAAAGCAATTACTTTAACCTGTGACAAATATATAAAATTAGTCGATCACATGATATTTACCTACGAAAAGGTTTGGCCGAGTCATCCTTTTACCTTTAGGGTTCCCTACGAAGATTATCCTAAATTTTTGGTCGAAAAATATCAAAACAAAATCGAGTTAATTCAACTAAAAGATGGTAAAATCAAGTCTATTAGAGACACCCTACTAACTTCAATCCAAGATTTAGATGATCAGGAATGGATTTATTGGTGTATGGATGATAGGTATTTGATTCAGCTGAGAGAAAAGGAGGCAAACGATATATATCAAACGGTTATAGACATAACAGATCCGATGATTTGCGCCGTCAGAATCCTGAGATGTAGAGCAAGACTTAAGGATAAGTTTATCAAAAAAGGAGGAGAGATTCTTACAAAACTTGAACAAGAACTTCTGGAAATAATTTATACAGATACCAATGAACTGTGTGATATTTGGGAACATCAATTTGTGAGAGTAAAGCTTTTAAGAAATCTTTTTGAAAGTTTTCCTGACAGACCATTTAAAGCAAAGGAAATGGATACTTTTCCCCTCAAAAAAGGCTATGGCGAAAAATGTTATATCTCCGCAAAAAATCTAGTAGTTTTTGGAGAAAGTACGAGTCGAGGAGAACTCACAGAAAATTGTGTTGCTAGTTTTAAGAAGTGGGGATTAGAAATTCCTACAGGCTTTGCCATATCTAACAAATACCATCTATCGGGACAGCTACCCTATAATATTCTGGGGCAGGAAGTCACATTGCCCAAAAAACTCCAGGCTAAAGTGACTGAACTAACTCGCTGGTACTGGCGCAAAAGGGTAGGGAATGTATGAGTTATTTAATCGCTGTTTTAGTAGATCGTATCCAGGCAGAAGCAGCTTATACTGCCTTAGAAAAAGCTGGTATTGCTAAGGAAAAACTATCCATACTCGGTAGGGGCTATAAAAGCGCCGATGAATTTGGTTTCATTGATCCGGCCCAGCAAGCCCGTCAAAGGGCGATCGCTATGGCCTACTGGCTAGTCCCCTTTGGTTTTGCTGCCGGCTATGCTTTTAATGTCATTACGGGCTTAGATACCCTCGACTGGGCGGGTACTCCTGGAAATCATATCCTTGGGGGCTTATTAGGGGCGATAGGTGCTGCTATGGGGAGTGTTTTTGTAGGTGGAGGAGTCGGCTTATCCGTGGGGAGTGGGGATGCTTTACCCTATCGTAATCGTCTTAGTGAGGGTAAATATTTAGTAGTTGTCCAGGGTAGCGATGCCCTCAAAAGTAAAGCTACAGAAATTCTTCGCCAATTTAATCCAGAAACTTTACAAGGCTACCAGCAGGAATAGGAGCGAAAAAATGTTACCGAGAGAAGAGATGTTAAAAGGCGTGGAAAATCGCCAGGATATAGCCCATATTATCGACAAAGCCGAGCAAGCCCTAAAAAATTGGGAGGTTGTTCTCACGGATTTTGTCTCTCCCCCCGTCTGGATGGAAGCCCAACGAGTCCTAGGTAATCTGACAGAAGTTAGTTTTTTGGCTTGGGGTGGTTTTCCACAAGCAGAAAGACAACGTTTAGGTTTAGCTCGTTTAGAGATTCCCTTGGAGCTTACCCAAATCCAGTTAGTGGGGTTAGATATATCAGGAAATTTTCTTTTTGATCCCGCCAGTCATCGAGATTTTCTCGGGGCTATCTTGGGTACAGGGATTGTCAGGGAAAAAGTTGGTGATGTTATTGTTTTAGGGGAAAGAGGCGCCCAGGTGATTGTTGTCCCAGAAATTGTCGATTTTTTACAGGCTTCTTTAAATCAGGTTCGTTCTGTCCCTGTTAAGCTTACAACCATTGACTTACAAGCTCTGAAAGTTCAGTTACCTAAAAAAAAGGAAATTAATACCGTTGAGGCTTCCCTCCGTTTAGATGCAGTTGCTTCGGCGGGATTTGGCATTTCTCGGAGTAAGATGTCTCAGGCAATAACCTCGGGAGATGTGCGCGTTAACTGGAAGGAAATTACCCAAGCTAGTCATACTGTGCAATCAGGGGATTTAATCGCCTTTGGGGGCAAAGGCCGCCTAGAAGTCGGGGAAATTGCCGTTACCAAGAAGGAACGCTATCGGGTACAGTTAACTCGTTATCTATGAGCACTCCAATCTTTGAGCTAATCTTAGTTTAGCCGAACGAGAACGGGGGTTTTCTCTTTGTTCCTCCAGACTGGGAATAATCGGTTTTTTGGTAAGTACCTGTAATAGGGGAGAGTTACGGAAAAAATGCTTGACCCGACGATCTTCTAGGCTATGAAAGCTGATAATAGCGATAATTCCCCCAGGTTTGAGCCAATGGGGAGATTTTTCCAGTAATTGCTCCAGCGCTGTCAGTTCGCCGTTAACGGCAATGCGTAGAGCCTGAAAAACCCGCGTCGCAGGGTGAATCCTCCCATAACGATAACTAGGAGGGACAGCACCGGCGATCGCACCCGCTAAATCTGTGGTAGTCTCAAAGGGTCTGAGTTTAACGATTTGCCTGGCAATTTGCCGTGAGAGTCTTTCCTCCCCATACTCATAAAAAAGATTAGCTAGTTGGTTTGAGTCCCAATGGTTGATAATTTCCGCAGCGCTCAAATTTTGATTTTGATCCATCCGCATATCTAAAGGAGATGCAACTCGAAAACTAAAACCTCGCGTTGCTTGATCTAATTGGGGAGAACTTACGCCTAAATCGGCGACTATACCGTCAAATATACCGTTTTTAGGCGCGTAATCGGCAAAGTTTCCCTGCCAGAGAGTCAGACGTGAGCCGTATTCATCTAAAAGGGGTTGGGCCGCAGCCAGGGCTTGCTCATCTCTATCTATAGCGGTAACTTGTAAATCTGGTAAACTTTCCAACAACAGACGACTGTGGCCACCTCCCCCAAAGGTGGTGTCTAAATAGTTGCCCCCAGGACGCAATTGCAGTCCTGTTATCACCTCTGAAGCCAGGACGGAAATATGATGATAGAGTGGTATGGGATCACTAGGAAGGTTCATTGGGTGTTTATTATGGAACTTATGGTGTTTAAAATAATTCAAACAAGTTAATTATATTTTTGCTCTCAATGCGAATGTTCATTCTTGGCTGGCCTTTTTTGAGTTTAGGCAAATTTTTAAGGCGCTGTTTCTTCCCCAGTATTCTAGCATCCACAGGCATTCTCTGGGGGGTTGTTCCTGAGTTTACTTATAATTTTCCTCCCCTTGCTTTTACTTTTTATGCCTATACTGAAGATGTTAATGAGCAACAAATCGCTAACTATGCTAGGGCGTTACTAAAAATAGAATCCTATCGCCAACAAGCCTATCAAAATATTCAACAAATTCTTGGAAAAACACCTCCAGAAATTGCTTGTCATCGTCGGGAAACTTTTAACAACTTACCTACAGAAGCTCAAAAAATTGCGGTTAGTTACTGTCGTAATTCTATCTCAATTGTCGAAAATAGCGGCTTAAGTCGCTCTCAATTTAATGATATCACTCGTCGTCTTCGCAGCGATCAATCTTTAAAAGAACGGGTACAAAATGCTATTATTCGTATTCAAAGAGAAAAAAAGTAGGTACGAGTCTTTCCCTACCCACAAGCTCCAATACTTACCCATTGACTGGAACCATCAGCCCAAAATTCTTTTTTCCAAATTGGTGCATTGTGTTTGAGAGTATCAATAGCATACTGACAAGCAGCAAAGGCTTCGGCGCGATGGGGACATCCTACTGCTACTAACACACTAATTTCTCCTATCTGTAGTTTGCCCGTGCGATGGTGAATTACCACTCGGTTGGTTTCTGGCCATTCTTTGCGGATATGTTGGGCAATTTGACGAAAGATTGCGATCGCCATGGGTTCGTAGGCTTGGTATTCTAAATATAAGACGGGCTTTCCTGCGGTTTGATTTCGCACAGTCCCACTCATTAAAACCACAGCACCATTAGCTCCAGTATCGGCTAAATTGTACACCTCATCTAAAAGTAAGGGCGCGAAGCTCAGGCGACAGCTATCTGGGGAAATCAGGGTTGACATGGATTTTTTGTCGATTCTATTTTTCTAGGATACCATGGGGGTATATTTTTTCAGCCCTTTATTTTTCCCATGCTCCTACCCAAATTTTTCTGGGGATGCTTGACGGGCATCGCCCTTTTCATTCTACCATATTCTAGTCCATCTCAGGTACAAGCACAACCCCTTGATAAACAGTCTAATAGTCCTGATGATGGTGTTTTTAAAGTAGGTTATATTCCTGTAAAAAATCCCGATTTAAAGCCGTTGGAGGAGATTACACAAGAATCGAAACTGTTTGAAGCGATCGCCAATGAACTTAATAAAATTTTTGTTCTTCCTACGGATATTGGTATTGTTCTAGCTGAATGTGGACAAGCTAATGCTTTTTATACTTCCGAACATCGGGCTATTGTTGTTTGTTATGAATTGATGGTAGATTTTGCTAGATTTTCTTCCCAATATGCTACATCGGATCAAGATATAGCCCAAGGTATGTTAGGGGGAACTATGTATGTATTTCTCCATGAATTAGGCCATGCTTTGATTGATGTTTTAAATTTACCTACGGTGGGGAGAGAGGAAGATGCAGTTGATCAATTGGCAACTTTAGTGAGTGTACAAGCGGGGGATTTAGCCGATGAAATGACGATTATTCCGGCACTTCAGTATATGGTACGTTCCCAGGAAACAGGTACTCAGAATTTACCCTACTGGGGAGAACATTCCCTCGATTTACAACGCTATTATAATATTATGTGTTTATTGTATGGTAGCAATCCTAGTAAGTATAGTGCCATTGCTACCCTAGCTCAATTACCAGGAGAAAGAGCAAAAAGATGTCCTGGGGAATACCAAAAGGCCTCCGATAGTTGGAATCGTTTACTGGCTCCCTATTTGCGCTCTAATTAAATTAGACCAAATCCTGTTTTAATGCTATAGTTATTTTTCTCCTGCCTCCTGCCCCCTGCCTAGACTTTGCGATAATATATTTATCTAAGCGGATTTGGTATTATGTCCCCTCTCCTGGTCAATCTGTCTGTTATCTTCTCAAAACCTACGGGGATTAGTAACTATACTCTCAACATTCTACCCTATCTGAACTCTCTTAACCCCATCCTCTTATCCGCCCAACCTATTCCCCCCTTTAACCATTATCCCATCCCTAATAACCTAACTCCAGAGCAAGGAGCAAAGGGACATCTTAAACGTTTACTTTGGACACAATTTCAACTACCTAAAGTTTACAAAAAACTCAAAGCTGGTCTATTATTTTCCCCCCTTCCTGAAGCACCTTTATTTAGGGATTGTCCCTTCGTGGTTATGGTTCATGATCTTATACCGGTAAGGTTTCCTGACTCTTTCTCTTCCCTAACTCCCTATTTTCGTTATTATATTCCCGAAGTCCTCAGACAAGCTCAACATATTGTCTGCAATTCCCAAGCCACGGCTGATGATATTATTGACTACTATAAAATTAACTCCCAAAAAATTGCCCCCATTCCCTTAGCTTACGATAATAATCACTTTCGTCCCCTAGACTTACCTGTACCCGCGATACCTTATTTTCTCTACCTTGGTCGTCCTAACCCCTATAAAAATCTATCCCGTTTAATCACAGCCTTTGCTGATTTTAAATATAACCAGTCTTGTCAACTTTGGATAGCAGGGCCTGGCGATCGCCGTTATACCCCCGAATTACAAAAACAGGTGCAAGAGAAAAACCTCACCAGTCAGGTAAAATTCCTAGACTATATTTCATACAATCAGTTACCCATACTTTTAAACCAAGCCTTAGCCTTAGTTTTTCCTAGTCTTTGGGAAGGTTTTGGCTTACCCGTTTTAGAAGCGATGGGTTGCGGGACTCCTGTAATTACCTCTAACTTGGCATCTTTACCCGAAGTCACGGGAGATGCTGCTATATTAGTAAGTCCCTACCATACCCAAGAGATAACCGCAGCCATGGCTTCCATTTTTACCGATAGTGGACTGAGAAATACCCTAACACAACAGGGATTAGCCCGAGCAAGTCAATTTAGTTGGTCAAAAACGGGTACAGCAACCGCTCAGATTTTAGAGGAAATTTTATGCACCGACTAGCAGCAACACCAGGGGGATGGGAGCCAAATACGGATGGGGTTATCTTTATTGAGCAAACTCCCGCACCGATTATTTTCCTGAGTGCTGCGGATACAGATATTCAAACCCTAGCTGCTACCCTAACTAACTTACCTCCACAATTTCCCGCTATTCGTGCGGTTAACCTGCTACAACTCCAACAACAATTAAGCATTGATACCTATGCCGAATCGGTACTATCAGCAGCCAAGATTATCATTTTACGATTAATTGGTGGGCGCTCTTATTGGTCCTACGGCTTAGAAGTTTTAAAGGAAACCGTCAGGGAAACCCAAGCTTCTTTATGGGTTTTACCAGGAGATGATCGTTTGGAGGCTAGTTTATTTGGTCATTCTACCGTACCCCTAGAAACCGTTGAGTTACTCTGGCAATATTTAAGTGCGGGGGGAGGGGAAAATTGGAGTAATGGCTTAAAGCTAGTGGTTAACCATAGTTTGAATAATCAGTATCAGCTATCTCCTCCCCAATCCGTACCTAGTCGGGGAATTTATCCTAGTCTTAGGTGCTTAGATAGGCCGAAGGTGGGGATTATTTTCTATCGTGCCCATTATCTAGCGGGTAATACCCAACCCATAGATGCTCTTTGTCAAGCTCTCATTAACAAAAATTTAGATCCTGTTCCTGTTTTTGTTGCTTCTCTCAAGGATGGAGAGATACAGGAGTTTATTCTCTCTCAGTTTAAGGATACTGTGGAGCTAATCCTCAATACCACTAGCTTTTCTATTATTCAACTAGGTTTAGATACCAGCCAACCCCCCCTAGACAGTCTCTGGCAACAATTAGATGTTCCTGTTTTCCAAGTTATCCTCAGTAGCACTACCTCGGAGCAATGGCAAGACAGTTATCAGGGACTTTTTCCGAGGGATGTGGCGATAAATGTGGCTTTACCGGAAGTGGATGGGCGCATTATCACTAGGGCTATTTCTTTTAAGTCTTTCCAAAATTGGCACCCTGGGTTAGAAACCTCTCTAGTGGTTTATCAGGCTCAACAGGATAGGGTAAATTTTGTGGTGGATTTAGCAGCTAATTGGGTAAAGTTGAAAAATACTCCCCCAGAGGACAAAAAAATCGCCATGATTCTGGCTAATTATCCTAATCGGGATGGACGCTTGGCTAATGGGGTAGGTTTAGATACTCCCGCCAGTTGTGTGGAAATTCTAAAAGCCTTAGCGAGTAAAGGTTATGATGTTCAAGGGATTCCCCAGGATACTGATGAATTAATGAAAATCCTCACCTCGGGTATAACTAATGATCTAGAAGGAATATCCCATCGTCTTGTTTATCAAACTTTACCCCTGGCTAACTATCTTACCTATTTTAAAACCCTTCCGGAAAGCGTACAAAGTGCCTTGAATAATCGTTGGGGTGAACCTAATGGGGATTTTGCCATCCCTGGGAGACAATTAGGTAATATTTTTATTGGTATTCAACCCAGTCGGGGTTATGACTTAGATCCTAGTCTGAGTTACCATGCGGGGGATTTGGAGCCAACTCATCAATATCTAGCTTACTATTTTTGGCTTCGGGAAATCTGGCAAGCGACGGCGGTTATTCATGTCGGTAAGCATGGTAATTTAGAATGGCTTCCAGGTAAAAGTCTCGCTCTATCGACAACCTGTTACCCAGAAATAGCTTTAGGCGCTCTACCGCATTTTTATCCCTTTATTGTCAATGATCCAGGGGAAGGTTCCCAAGCCAAACGACGGGCGCAAGCGGTGATTTTAGATCATCTCACTCCCCCCATGACTCGCGCCGAATTGTACGGGGATTTAGCCCACCTAGAAAGACTCATTGATGAGTATTACCAAGCCCAAAGTCTTGATCCTTCTCGTTTAAAAGCGATTCAAACCAGTATCACCCAATTACTAAAAACCTCCCATCTGGAGGTAGATTTAGGGATTACCAGTCAAACCCTTGGGCAATGGTTAACCCAAGCCGATGGTTATCTCTGTGAGCTTAAAGAAGCCCAAATTAGAGACGGTTTACATATCTTTGGCTGCTGTCCTGGGGGGGAACAACTACGGGATTTAATTGTTGCCATTGCTCGCCATCCTAGTTTGGGTCGTCTGGGCTTAATTCCCTCCCTAGCTAAGGATTTAGGACAAGAAGCAGAGGGCAAAGCGATCGCAGTTTTAGAATCTAAGGCTAACTACCTGGTAGAAACCCTACTCCAAAATCAGATCCTACCTCCTTTAGGCCCCCACACCCAAGGGGAAATAGACTGGATAGAAAAGACTCTTATCCCTTCCCTACGCCAAACTAACCAAGAAGTTACCCATCTGTTAAAGGGGTTAGCTGGGCAATATATCCCCAGTGGTGGCTCCGGTGCTCCCACCAGAGGTAGACCAGATGTATTACCCACGGGACGAAATTTTTATTCTGTAGATGTGCGTGGGATTCCTACTCAAACCGCTTGGGATGTGGGCAGAAAGGCGGCTGAAACTCTCATTGAGCGTTATACCCAAGACAATGGGGAGTACCCAAAAACTCTAGCTATTTCTATCTGGGGTACCTCTACCATGCGGACGGGTGGAGATGATGTCTCGCAGGTGCTCGCTTTACTGGGTGTACAACCAATTTGGGAAGGAATCTCAGGAAGGGTAATAGGGTACGAAATCCTTACCCCATCTGCTTTAGGGCGACCGAGGGTAGATGTGACAATTCGGGTATCGGGCTTTTTTAGAGACAGCTTCCCCAGTATACTTTTTCTCCTTAATTGTGCCATAAATGAAGTAGCTTGTCAAGAGGAAGATGCAGAAATAAATCCTTTAGCGGCGCAAGTCCAGACAGATAAGGAACTTTGGCAATTACAGGGACTAACAGAAGCGCAGGCCAAAGAGAGGGCAACTTATCGCGTCTTCGGATCAAAACCAGGGGCCTATGGAGCGGGTTTACAAGGATTAATGGAGTCGCAAAATTGGGAGACGGATGAGGATATAGCTAAGGCTTATATTAACTCCAGTTGTTATGCCTATGATAGTCAAGGAATGGGACATACTTTACCCGAAGTCTTTAGTCAAAGAGTCCAGCAATTACAGATTGTTTTACAAAACCAAGATAACCGCGAGCATGATTTATTAGACTCCGATGATTACTATCAATTCCAAGGAGGATTAATAGCCAGTGTCAGAGCGCTAACGGGTAAAAATCCCCAGGCTTATTTTGGAGACAATGCCAATCCCAATAATCCCCAGGTTAGAACCTTGTCCGCAGAAATCCTCAGGGTTTATCGTTCCCGCGTCATTAACCCTAAATGGATTAAGGGTGTGATGAGACATGGTTATAAAGGGGCCTTTGAAATGGCAGCAACGGTGGATTATCTTTTTGCCTACGATGCTACTGCTAGATGTGTAGAAGATTTTGTCTATGAAGGAGTCGCCCAAGCCTATCTTTTTGATGACCAGGTAAGGGAGTTTATCCAAGCGAAAAATCCCTGGGCTTTAAGGGATATGGGGGAAAGATTATTAGAAGCCCATCAAAGGGGTTTATGGGAACAAGCCTCGGAACAAACCCTAGATCAACTGCGGGCTATTATTCACGAAGCCGAGGGAGTGATTGAGGAAGGATAGGGGTATTATTATTTTATCCTTTCACAGTTCGACTTGGGATGGGATAAAATAAAAGCGAATAAGAATCCCAAAGATAAAATGCAAACAATCAGAGGAACTTTTAAGAATGGAGTTATTCATCCCCTTGAATCCTTGAATCTGGTCGAGGGTCAGTCTGTGCTAATCACTGTAATTGACGAAAATAGAGAGCAAGTTTTAACTCAAAGCACACCTAAATTATCTGAACTTTTGCTGCTTACTGAGTTAGATGATGATGAGCAGTTATTCTGCCGATTGTCTTTTAATTGTTATCTTTTCAAGACAAAGACTGAATTTTGTTTATCACTCTCTCAAAGATATCCGAAGTTAATTTGCATTCTGGGTCAACTAATTCCCTCTCGGCTAAAGTTTCCTCCACTTGCAGAGGATTGGCTTCTCCCAATAATTTTAGTAAATTCGCAAAAGATTCCCGTTGCTCTTGGACTGAGGAGTCAGAATTAGCTTGCACTGTATAGTTAGCTCCTACCTGACGGGTCAGAATATAGACAATATATTGGTTAAGAGAAACTCCCTCGCTTTTAGCTAGGTCGCTCAGTTGTTGATGTAAAGATTCGGGCAATCTCAAGGTCAATCGACTCATCGGTTTTTTCCTCACTTAGCCAGATAGATAATTAACTCGATAGGAGTCATCACCTGTAAACCCAAGGATTCCTCCGCTTGTCGAAAGTCTTTCAGGTTAGCGGTAATAACGATAGCTCCAGCATTCATGGCACAATCCACTACCAGATCATCACCAGCATCGGGGGAAATAGGCCGCCAAGAGTAATAGATCGGCGTGAAGTGGGCAGTCTTGAGCAGTGTTCCCAGAACTAGCTGAAGCTTTGACCATCGACTATCGGAAAGCTTGCGGGACAGAACATCAATGTACTCATAGGCTAAGGCATTGGAGACATAAACCTCAAGCAAACTCGATAGCCAGGCATCGACAATCAAACCTGTCGCTCCCCCCTGTCGGGTTAAACCTTCAAAAAGAACATTGGTATCAATGACGACGCGCATGGGAAGGTTCTACAGATATGACACCACTATAGCACCATTTAATTGAGCCAAGAGAGGGATAAATGACGAAATATAGGTATAGAAATAATTTCCGTACCCAGAGGACACAAATGCCCAAAAGAGCAAGATATTAAGAACTTAACTAACTACCACTGGCTAAATTATGCCTAAATTTGTTTATAGTCTATAAAAAACGTATTTAGTATAAGAAACTGCTTTACTGATCCAAGGGCGATCGCTTTCCCCAAGCATTAGTACAATAATACCATCCAAGGATTGTCTTTTTGCCTACGATGCTACTGCTAGATGTGTAGAAGATTTTGTCTATGAAGGAGTCGCCCAAGCCTATCTTTTTGATGACCAGGTAAGGGAGTTTATCCAAGCGAAAAATCCCTGGGCTTTAAGGGATATGGGAGAAAGATTATTAGAAGCCCATCAAAGGGGTTTATGGGAACAAGCTTCGGAGCAAACCCTAGATCAACTGCGAGCTATTATTCACGAAGCCGAGGGGGTGATTGAGGAAGGATAGCCCATTTATAGGAAAAATTACTTCTACCATTCCCTACTCTTCGATCGCGCAGGGATCTCGTCTTCGGCGTGGTAGCCGCCTCACCCAGATCCAGCTTGAACGCGGTTTGCAACTCTAAGGCTTTGATGGGGGACCCAAGGGTAACAACCTCAATCCACTTAGCAGAAGGTACTGACGAAGTCGCAGGGTGTTTACCTTGGATAACTTCGTCATAAACCTCTTGGGATATGAAGATCGTTCCAAAGAGTTCTCGTAGGAGTTCTAGCTTGCCGACCTTAGCTAACTCACTCAAAGGAGTAGTATTGGAGACGATGATCATAATGGATTATCCCCCAAGGCTCTGATGGTTTCCGTTACTTCTAACTCTAGTTCCTCTCTACTTTGGTCGGGAAAAACGGGAACTCCAAATTGTCCCATAATTTCGAGGACTTCTAGACGGGAAAGCCCTAGGAGCTTGCCAGCGATGCCGCTACTAATTTCCCCGTGCTTCAGCAGGGTCATGACGTAGGCTATCTTGGCCTGCCCTTCAGCCTCTGAATGAATTGATTGCGAGACGTTGAGGGGAAAATCGAACTGGATAGAGATGGTCATGGGTCATCCAAATATTTTTGCCTTCTTCTACAAACATAGCAAAAGCTCCAGTAAGCATTTTCTACAGGCAACCCTGACCTGCGGATCTCCTGTTTAAACTGGAAGAGATAAAACTTCCCTTTTCTTCTTCGCAAAAATCAATTCTTCTATGGTTTTCGTCTTATCTTGGCAACAATTACGAGGGAGACTAATCATCCTTGGGAATTGTTGAAAATAGGTTTCCCACGCTCAAAATCTTAAGTTAAACTGAGTACAAGAAAATCTCTTAAATCCCATGCCCAGAAAAGTCAGCAGAGAACCCGTCCGTGCTTTACAAGTAATCCGTACTCTGCTCCGTAGAGTTATCAAGAAGGTAGTAGATGAATGAAACATTAAAATTGTCAGGACGACAGAAAGAAATCTTGAGGGAGGGAATCATCAGTGCTTATCCAAATCAGGATGACTTAAAGATGCTCTTGTCTGAGCAGATGGATGTACAGCTTGATGCGATCGCACGGGGAGATGCCTATAAAAATAAGGTCTTCGCCCTGATCCAAGACTTTGAAGCTGATGGCAGGATCGAGGAGTTCATTCGGGTGGTGGTGAAAGATAAGCCGAAAAGCCCCGCCCTAGTAGTGGTTAAAAAAGAGTTTGCTGGCATTTTAGGCGAAGATAACACTGGCGGAGAATCGGAGGGGCAAGATGAAAGGAAAGCCGCTAGTCTAGACCTTGGCGCGATTGCCAAAAATACTGCTTGGTATACCTTTAAGGATTATGGGAAACCCCTAACAGCGATCGCTTCCCCCAGAGACAGAGCATTGAAGGTCGTTTTCATGGCGGCAGAACCTAGGGCGATCGAGGGCAGTGTAGGGTACGAACAACAGGAGAGAACTATCCTAGAAGCTATACAACGCCGTCCTATTGACATTTTCGTAGAAGAAAGCGGCTGCTTAAAAGAATTGGAGCTAACCCTACAAGACTGCGGTACAGACATAGATATCTTGCACCTTGCCGGGGTTTACGAACGGGGATACCTGCTGACTGAGGATGAATATGGCAACCAAATCAATAGCAGTGCTGAGGATATCTTTGGGGCAATCAGCAAAGGATTTCCGAGGTTGTTGATCCTATGTGGAAAGTACAAAGAGTGGAGAGGAGACAAGGGACTAACTGAAATGGCAGCAGCCTTGATGGAGAAGGGAATAGAAGCCATCATTACCATCGACGATGTAGGAGCGCAAGCCCTCCTCAAAACCCTCTATCGCAAGCTGGCAAACGGCGAGACGCTAGGAGAAGCCATCAGGGAGATCCATCGAGAACATACCAAAACTACAACCGGCTCTCGCTTGGAGATATATCTAGCCAACGAGCAGCTATTATGGCATTCCCTAGTGAAAGCAGGGTCAAAATGCGCTTCCAAACCCACAACGGTTAAAACTATAGATGGAGCGGGAAAAAAGGTGAAGGAGATGACCAGAGCTAACTTTATAGGTCGTCGCCGCCAGCTACAGAACTGCCTCTACGCCCTGAAAAACGATCCCGATAAGGTAGGGGTCATCATTCATGGAGGAGGTGGCTTGGGAAAAAGCAGCATAGCCTCTAGGCTCTCCTTTGATCGTCTTCCAGACCATGAGAGGATCTTCTGGTCCGATTGGAAAAAAGGTGTTACCCCTTTAAATAGTAAAACCCTTATAGATAAGCTCAAACTTTCAATCAGCAAGCTTGAACCAAAACTTCTATCCTATCTGATCGCATCAATGGAAGAAACTTTGGAGACGAACCTGATAATCCTCTTCGATGAGCTAAACAAGAGGGGAAAACCACTGCTGTTAATCTTCGATGATTTTGAGTGGAACTTAGAGCCACAGGAAGATGGGAGCTACACGATCAAAACAGAGTCCGCTAGAGTATTACAGGCGGTTATCGAAGCGGTTATCAACACCAATCACAAAATAATCATCACCTGTCGTTACAACAAATTTGATAGAGATAGCTGTATATTGCCCTACTTCTACCCCCAAGGATTAGAACCCCCATCAAAATCGGATTTAGCAAAGCTATTGAAAAGGCTAGAAAACTTCAATAGCGATAGGATAGATGTAAGACTTCAAGAGAGAGCCAAAGAAATTGCCGAGGGAAATCCTCGTCTTTTAGAGGAACTGAACACGGTTTTAGGGAAGTCATTGACAGTTGCACAGAGAGAGTTAGAGGAATACGAAAAAGACCCTAATAAAAAAGAAAGTATTATCTGGAGGGAGCTATACGACCAAATCAAAAAAGATAATGAATTAGAAGCTGTTTTAGGATGCGGATTGGTCTACAGAATACCTGTCCCCAGAAGCTTCTTAGTAGAAGTCTGTGGCGAAAAAGACGAGCAGATAGAAAAGGGGATAAATTTGGGTCTAATAGAAGAAAGCTCTGAGAGAGAAGAGGAAAATAGACTTTACCGTGTCTCTCCCATCCTACCAAAAACTATTTCAAGTATACATTTACCCGTTGATGAGCAAGAACTGTTATTGTTACAGCGACAAGCCTATAACCTGTTGAACTCCCTCTGGGCAAATGAAAAGAACGAAAACCAAGAAAGATGGGGGGAGATTTTCCGCCTCGCCTTTGCGGACAAGGGAAACCCTGAAAGGTTTAGAGAAGAGTTCACCAAGATGATCTCGGTTCAATACAACGAAGAAGCCGATCGCGCTTATGAAAAGGAACTGAGAAAGGAAAAAGAATATCTTATAGAAAACCAAGGGCAAATCTATGACAGGTTAGAGGAGTACCTACAGCAACAGGATTGGAAAAAAGCCGACTACGAAACTGCCTTAATTATGTACCAATGGATGGTCATAGAAAATTATGATGACTTCTATGATCTTTTTAGAGGGGTATCCCTAGATGTAATTAATGAAATCGACCGACTCTGGATGCAATACAGTAACCAGCAATTCGGGATCAAGGGACAGGTGCTAACTTACCGTGACCTTGGTGGGACAGAAGAGTATAATTATGAAATATGGGATCGTTTT
>JBBAUO010000021.1:0-63518 GCA_040398185.1 Microcystaceae cyanobacterium
GTTCTTCTTCTGACTCTATCTCCCTAGCTGCCTGACCACCCCCTGAACGCTTACTCGGTAGGTGTGACCCATTGTTTTGTAGCGCTGGCAGAATTTAGCCAAATGGGTATAGATTATCTAGCAGGGATAGCTGTTACCGCAAAAGAAGCCCTCAGACAAACCATAGCCGAAGGAGGTGGGGTGAGGATTTTTGAAACCAGAGTACAGTATCGTTGTCTTAAACTTTAATGGATATAAATATGGGGACAAAGGATCGACCTGTAAATATTTTGGTTAGTAATGATGATGGCATCTCGGCACTCGGGATTAGGACCTTGGCTAATACCCTCGCTAAAGCTGGTTATCAGATTACAGTGGTTTGTCCGGATGGAGAGCGCTCCGCTACGGGCCATGGACTAACCTTACACCAACCCATCTGGGCGGAAATTGTGGAAGGAGTTTTTCATCCCCAGGTGACGGCTTGGAGTTGCTCCGGCACCCCGGCTGACTGTGTGAAATTTGCCCTAAGTGCGGTTTTAGAGCATCGTCCCGACTTTGTAATCTCAGGTATTAATCATGGCTCCAATTTGGGAACTGATGTCCTCTATTCAGGGACAGTTTCGGCGGCCATGGAGGGAACAATTGACGGCATCCCCAGTGTAGCCATTAGTTTAGCCAGTTTTACCGAAAAGAACTTCCAACCGGCGGCGGATTTTGCCCTAACCCTGGTCAATAAAATGAAAGAAACTCCCCTTCCCCAAGCAACTTTACTCAATGTCAATGTGCCCCCAGGTCCGATCGCCGGGGTCAAGATTACTCGCCAAGGACTGCGCCGCTATACCGAAAAATTTGAAAAGCGACTAGATCCTCGGGGAAAAAGCTATTATTGGCTAGTTGGAGAAGTAATCGAAGAAATTGAACAACCAGATCATATTCATCTACCTTCGCAGATTATCACCGATGTCCAAGCCATTCGTGAAAATTTGATCACCGTTACCCCTTTGCAATATAACCTCAGTGATGTAGTGGGACTGGAGTATTTACAGGGGACGGGATGGTTTAACCTTTAAAAATTAAGAAAATCAGGGTCAACAATCGTGATATTCTGATCCAATCAATTTAAAATTTTTTTTGATTGACTCGGAAACACGCGCTTATTGATTTAACCCCATGTCCTCATCTAAACTTAATCCAGACAGTAACTTTGATGAAGCTGAAAGAATTGTCCTCCAAGATGAACAAGGGCGATCGCTAGAATGCTACATCGAAAATACCCTAGAAACTGATGACTTCGTTTATCTTTTGCTCACCCCTGTGGATACCCCGGTCGTTATCCTTGCCTTTGATGATGACGAAGATGGTGACGAGGACGTTTCTGATGACGCGCTGATCCTCGAAGACAGCAAGGAAATAGACCCGGTTTTTGCCGATGCTAAGGCTGTTTTAAGCGAACAAAACCTAACGCTCCAGTACACGGCCTATAGTCTGACGGTGAGTGGGGAACTGCCCCCCATTGAAGACGAAAGCATTCTCAGTCTAGAATTAGAATCCGACGAGGATGAGGAATCCGAAGAAACCGAAGAACTACAGTATTTGGCTAGTTTTTATTCTCAGGATCAGAAGTATTCTATTTATACTCCTCTAACGGCTCTCCTCTTCGTGGCCACCTACGATCAATTTGGTCAAGTCAAGTTAGTTTCTCCCGATGAAGAAGATATTCAGCCCATTCTTGAAGAACTTCTTTTTGAAGAGGGGGAACTGTAGTTCAAATTTTCCCCAAAAACCCCAAGACGGCTCCCCCAAGGAGCAGCCAAGCAGCATTAACTCGGTAACGGATCAGTAGGAGCATAGATAGGAGCATCAACAGAGCTCCTAAGGGATTAAAGGGGGCGAGAAAAGTCTCTTGGGCTAGTTGGTAGGTGACAACCCCCATCAGGGCTACAGCACTGACATTAACTGCATCTAAAAAAGCCCCCGCCCATTTAGATTGGCGCAAGCGGGGGATAAGGGGATTAAGGAGTAGAACCCAAAAGAAAGAAGGTAAAAAAATGCCGATCGTCGCCACTATCGCCCCAGGTATTCCTAGGATTAGATAACCTATAAAAGTAGCCGTAGAAAGCACAGGGCCTGGGGTAAGTTGGCCTATGGCTATGGCATCTAGGAGTTGTGCTTGGCTTAACCATTGATATTTATCGACCAATTCCCCTTGTAGAAACGCGACGAGGACATAACCACTCCCGAATAAAACCGAGCCAACTTTTAAAAAAAATAATCCCAGTTGTACCAGATTCGGTGGGGCGGGATGGGGGGTGGTAGCGGAGGAAAGGGTAATTAATCCTAGCCAAAGGGCAGAGGAAGAACGAGAGCCTAACCAAATCATGCCCAAACCACCGCCTAGGAGCAAAGCCAATAGTTCGTTCATCCCCCCTAGGACTGCTATCCCTACCCCGAAACCAATCAGTAGTAGGGAACGATTTTTGATGGCTTTTTCGGCTAATTTCCAGACCGCTTGGGCAATAATTGCCACTACAACGGGCTTAATTCCCCCCAGAAGAGGCGAGATTTCTGGTAAAGAGCCGAAACTTTGGTAAAGATAGGCCAAAAAAGCCGTAATTAAAACCGCAGGTACAATAAAACTAACTCCTGCTAAGACTAATCCGGCTAATCCCCCATAGATATAGCCAATGTGAATAGCCATTTCTGTGGAATTGGGTCCCGGGATCAGATTCGTTGCCCCCACTAAATCCAGAAACTGCGATCGCTCCATCCAACCACGACGGCTCACTACTTCATCCTCCATCATGGCAATATGGGCCGCAGGTCCACCAAAGCCAATAATACCCAACTTAAGAAAAAGCCGAGTTAAAGTACCGAGAGATTTTTGGTCAGGCCTATTCTCCATAGTTCTACAATAGAGTCGGGACTTATTATCAAATCATCATGACAATTGTAACGACAAACCCCCCCTTACTAGGTCAATCCCTGGAAGAATTAACCCAATGGATTCAGGAACAGGGACAACCTAGTTATCGGGGTAAACAACTCTATCAATGGTTATACCAGCAAGGGGCGCACTCTTTGTTAGATATTTCCGTTTTTCCCAAGGCGTGGCGGGAAAATTTAGCCGATTATCCCCTCGGGCGCTCGGTGATTCACTACTCTAGCACGGCGAATGATCATACCCGTAAGTATCTTTTACAACTTGCGGATGGGTTAATTGTGGAAGCGGTAGGGATTCCTACCCCTAAACGTCTGACTGTTTGTGTTTCTTCTCAAATTGGCTGTCCGATGAATTGCGACTTTTGTGCCACAGGTAAAGGCGGATTCACGCGTAATCTGCAAGCCCACGAAATCATTGATCAAGTTTTGACCGTTCAGGAAGACTTTCAACGACGGGTTAGCCATATTGTCTTTATGGGTATGGGGGAACCTTTGTTAAATATTGAAGAAGTGGTCAAAGCTATTCATTGTCTTAACAAGGATGTGGGCATCGGCCAGCGTTGTATTACGGTTTCTACGGTGGGATTGCCCAGAAAAATCCAAGAGTTTGCCCGTCATCATTTACAGGTTACTTTTGCGGTTAGTTTACACGCCTCTAACCAAGCTTTAAGGGAAAAATTAATTCCCAGTGCTAGTCATTATTCCCTTAAACAATTGTTAAATGATTGTCGAGATTATGTGAATACTACGGGCAGAAGAGTTACCTTTGAATATGTGCTTTTAGGAAATGTTAATGATTCCCCAGAACAAGCCACAGAACTTGCCCAACAACTTAAGGGTTTTCAATCCCACGTTAATTTAATTCCCTATAATCCCATTGCCGATGCCGATTATGAGCGGCCTAATTCCCAACGGATTAATGAGTTTAAACATAGACTGGAACAGGAATATATCGCGGTCAGTGTCCGCTATTCTCGGGGCTTGGAAGCCGATGCGGCCTGCGGACAATTAAGGGCGAGCAATTCCCGCCCCTAACTATTGACATTTAGTTACTATTATGCTAGGACTGCTACCGGTTCAGGCCAACGACCTACGGCCTTACCAATAACGGAAAGTTCTTGGGTCAGGCGATCGAAACGTTCTGGGGTCAAGGACTGAGGACCATCGGACAAAGCCTTAGCGGGATTGGGATGGACTTCAATCATCAGAGAATCGGTACCCGCAGCTAAAGCCGCCATAGCCATGAGGGGAACATATTCTGATTTACCCGTACCATGACTGGGATCGATCATAATCGGTAAATGGGTTAGACTTCTTAAAACAGGAAGCACCGATAAATCTAGGGTATTGCGGGTGTAGGTACCGTCAAAGGTGCGGATTCCCCGCTCACAGAGAATTACCCTGGAATTGCCCGCAGCCAGCAGGTATTCCGCCGCCATTAACCACTCGTCGATGGTGGCGGCCATTCCCCGTTTTAGGAGGACAGGTTTATTTTGAGCTCCCACTTTTTTCAAGAGAGAGAAGTTCTGCATATTTCTAGCCCCCACCTGAATAATATCAGCCACTTCCCCTAGTTTATCGAGATCCGCCGCGTCCATAATTTCGGTAATAATCCCCAACCCCGTCGCTTCCCGAGCCGAGGCCAATAATCCGAGGGCACTCTCTCCATGGCCTTGGAAAGCATAGGGAGAAGTCCGTGGTTTATAAGCTCCTCCTCTGAGAAATTGAGCACCTGCGGCTTTAACTCGCTGGGCTGTTTCAATGATCATTTCTTCATTTTCGACTGAGCAGGGACCCGCGACAATGACGACGGGATGAGTTCTACCAAAGGTAACGGGTCCATTGGGGGTGTCTACCACGACATCACTGAACTGCCCATGACGGTATTCGATACTGGCGCGTTTGAAGGGTTTTTCCACTCGCAAAACCGTTTCAATCCAGGGACTAACTTCTTGGATTTGCAAGGGATCTCGCTCCGCTGTTTCTCCGACTAAACCAATGACAACTTTATGTTGACCCACAATTTTCTCAGGGGAGAGCCCCCAACTGGTAAATTCTTCGCTAACTCTTTGAATTTCGACTTCCGGAGAACCGACTTTCATAACTACAATCATCTCAATCTTCCTTGAATTTAGATTTAACAGACTGACTAGGGCGGGTTTGATTTAACCATTACGCCATGCGGTAACGGTACGCCCAAAATTGACCTTAAATTCTTCCCATCCCCACCAACTTCCGAGACGCTCCTCATCCCAGGAGGCGGAAAAAATTCCATAACTCAATCCCAGAAAACCTAGGCCAAATAGACCCAAAGTGGTTATAAAAACTAGGTAAGGGGGAATTTCTAGCCATTTTTGGCTAACAATCCCATAAAAAATAAAGAAGGATGCCATCCCTAACCCTGTGGGAATACCACAAAATACGGCCATCCTCTTGCCAATCCTTTTACTAACTTCTTCGGGAATAGCTTTGAGACTGGCTGCTTCCCGTTGGGTTTTGGGCTTAGGCAAATTGGCCGAAGTCGGGCGCCTGGGGTTTTTGGTCTTTTTTTGAGCGGGTTCAAAGGGAAGTCTCTCCCGCCCTGAAGGTTCAGAAGCCATAATAATAGAGATTTTGCTTTAACGGCGAATACCAAGGCGAGCAATCAAGGCTTGATAGCGAGATTGATCTTTTTTCTGTATATAGGCTAACAAATTTCTCCGACGGCCGATCATTTTCAGCAAACCCCGACGGGAAGAATGATCCTTTGGGTTAGCTTGCAGATGTCCGGTCAGTTGGGTAATCCTCTCGGTTAACATCGCTACCTGTAGGTCCGATGAGCCTGTATCGGTTTCGTGGGCTTGGTATTGGGTGATCAGTTCTTGTTTTTTTGGTTGTGTTAGAGCCATGGTCTTTGATGAACAGTGATGATTAAATGCTGCAATCTATGATCATACCATTATTTGACCCAATGGCAAAATAGGCTATCTAAAATGGCCTGCTTGTTGTAGATTGTATGAGTATCATGGCAATTGAGGAGTAATGAATGACCCTTCAAGAATTTGGCTTATTGCTTATTTCAGTGTTATTAAGCGTTGTTGGTCAAGTTTTGCTGAAATTTGGAGCATTAAAACTAGGCAAGGTGACGGCGGGCAATTTAGTCGGCCATCTCATGGGAATTGTCACTATCCCCGAATTACTGCTAGGCTTATTTTTCTACGGGTTAGGGGCGATGGTTTACATTCTCCTGCTAACTAGGGTTAAGTTGAGTGTTGTTGGACCTTCTTCCTCGTTTATTTATATTTTCTCGGTTTTGCTGGGCTATTTTATCTTTAAGGAAGCTATCCCTATACAGCGTATTTGGGGACTAGGGCTGATTGTCTTTGGGGTTGTTTTAGTAGTGTGGCAAAAGTAGAATTACCCTCCTCTATTTCCGTTGCCTCCAGGACTCGATAATGGGGACGAGAATAGCGGCAACAATCCCCGCCGCAAAACCATTATTGTATAGGTTTAAACCTCCGTGTAATACCACTACACTTCGCACAACTGATGAATGGATAAATCCAGCTATAACTCCCCAAAGCCAGCCATACTTTCCGGCAATGGGGGCCAGGGTTGTACCAAATAAGGCTGCTAACAACAGGGAGGGATCATGGGCATTTCCCTCTTTACTAAAAGCTCCTAAAGCAATTCCTAGGATTATAGGTATAATATTTTTAGGGTGTTTACCAAAAGCAGAAAATCCGACTACAGTAAAAATTCCCCCGATTGTTGGCCCATTGAGATCGCCACCAACTAGCAAGACATAGAGGGTAACAACTACACCATTAATCCCCATATTAATTAGGGAAGCACCAAATCCTTCTAGAAGGACAAAATCTGTAACAAGTTGACCAGAATATTTCCAGATATGCTTGAGTTTTGACCAGGGGGTTTTCTCTAAATAAATGCCCGTAATAATCATGGAAGTAAACATTAAAAATAAATACCAACCCAAGATTTCATTGTTCCCTGTAGTCCAGATCATTTGTGGCTTGGGAATAATGCCATAGGAATTAAGGAGTGCTACCACTAATGTTCCTACCATGCCAGCAGTAAATCCCATATTGTATAGATTAAAGCCCTGATGAACTTTTAATAAATGAACCGAAACAGGATGTAAAATAAAACCAATGGCTAAACTGATCAAAATTGCTAGGGGAACTTTTATTGCTGAAGGAGATGTTGTACTAAATAGAATCTCCGTCATTATAGGAGCAAGAGCAGTGCCGAAAAAAGCAGGTAAAATTAAATCTTTAAAGCGTTTTTTTTGAATTTTGCAATATAAAAATACTCCCACAACAATAAACCATATATTTACAATATTTTTTCCAAATAGAGCAAATCCAGCAATGGTAAATAGACAGGCAATGGCAACACCATTGATCTCAAGTTTGTAGCAATAAAATATACTGAGGACGATGAGAGTTAATAAACCTGAGTTTACGAAAGCAGCCCCTATCCCACCAATCCCCATATAATCAGAAATGAGTGTATCAGGGGATGTGAGGACTTTCTGGATTCCCCAAAATATTTCCTTGGGCGTATCTACCAAAAAACCAAATATCACCAATGAGCAAGCATAGAGGGCTAAAATTAAATATTTGCCCTTTTCTGAGAGTTTACTTGTGTTTTTAACCTGTAGATAGGGCATTTTTGGCTAGGGGCTCGTTTTGATCGGGATCTCTCACCGTTATTGTAAATCTTACCCTAACTACTGGGGCTAATTTAAATAAAGTAATAATAGGAAAATAATTAAAAACCTTTAAACCCTCCTGCCCCCTGCCGTATGACTAGGTACTTACATTGAGGGAAGATAAACCCTCGTTATAGATCCGGCGGGCGTAATCCGTCCAGGAACCTTGGCCCCAGTAACGAAAGCAACTGGTTTGCACCAGTAGGTTATACAAAAGAGCTTCTAGATAATCCGCTCGTTGTGTTACTGAAGGATCTTCTAGGAGGAGAGGATCATATTTTTCGTGGAACATGGCACTTAGACGGTTCATGGGTGTTAAAACATTTTCATAACCTTGTACCCAAGTAATATGATTAGTCCAAGAAGCTCCATCTATGTGAAATTGAGCATCGGTAGCTTTCACGTCGGCTATAGCTGCTTCTACAGCTTCTGGGGTAACATTGTCTAGATCAACCCGTTGCCAGATTTTGTGTTGATTAATAGCCTGACAAGGGGGATAATCCTGGGGATTAATACCGGCTGCTTCGATTAATTCTAAATATTCCGTACCATTAATAGCGACTATTCCACCCCCCTGTTGACCTATCTCTTGATTAATCCGCACAAAGTCCCGGGGAAATTCATTCATCATTACTCCACCATTCTCCCCATCGGCAATTTGAGTAACTAGAGAGGGAATTAAAACATTACCTACTTGTTGTTTCCCCCGTCCTTTGGCCTCAAAATAGGGCTGCATTTGCGCCACCAGTTTTGTATCAGAACCTTGGGTTTTAACTAAAACAGTAATACTCAGAGTTTCGCCTTGGGAATTACGAGCTACTAAACGATTAGGAATGTATTTCAGGTCCTGGGCTAAACTAGAGCCATCTAGATTTTCTACCGTATGCTCTTGTACCATTAACCAGCGATAACCGCATTCCTTGAGGGCTTTAATGTATTCGTACAAGGTATCAGGATGATTAGGAAGGTGCATTTCTGGGGGAGAAAATCCTTTTACCCGTTTGAGGGCATCGTAGCCAAAAATAGCCGCAAAATGATGTTGCCAAGCTTGGATATGCAGTTTGATATCTGGGATAGGAGTTGAGGGTACAACCCCATGACTCCACATAGTTCCTAACCATTCAATATATGGCTGATATTGAGGATCGCAGGTAATACGACGGAGATCATTAAGTACATCTTCCCTGCCCATTTGTCGCAGTCCCCAGAGCAAATTTCCCGAATAATCGAGCATAATCCGAGGATTACAACCTTGCGCGACTAAATCGGGGATAAATTGTCCCATTCGTCCATAGCACCAAGCAAAAACCCCCGCATTGTGGTTATCTCCTTCTCCCGAATGCTCGAACATATATTGCAAATTGCCGATTAATTGTCCATTATTTCCTGCGGGAATGGTGGGTTGGTGCATGTGTAGAGCGCAAGCAAAACCCGCTGTGATATTTTCTAAGCGTAGATTGGTGTTTGCCAAAAAAACAGGCTCATTATAATTGACTATTTCGCTAATATAAGCTTCATATCCGCAAATATTGGGCAAACCCGAAGTTAATTCTCCGAGAATCGGCGGTTCTTGACGTGGGGAAGTAGCAATCATGGTTCATTCCTTGTAGGGACCTATTAGACCATAGTAGGGGAATCTGGTGTATCCCTCAAATTTCTTCTAATTCTGAATGCAGTTTTTGTAATTGTGGATCTAATTCTTGGGATTTTATCTTAGCCAGTTCCGCCTCAATGGTATCCTCTCCCTCTAGGGCACGAAATTGTTTTTCTATGGGGTCGATCGTTGCTCCCATTAACTCCGCATTAGTCTCCATCTGCAGGATTTTAGCTTCCATTTGCTCAAAGACCCCAAAGGACCCCCCCGCATTAACATCCCCGACTAATTCCTGCAATCTTTGGGAAGCTGCGGCCGATCGCAAACGAGCCACATACAAACTTTTTTTGGCCTTGGCTTCGGTGTATTTCTGCTCAAGACGGAACAAGTCTTCTTTTAACTTACCGATAATTCCCCTTTGTTGTTCTAGTTGCGCCTGGAACGGACTAATATTCGTGCGGTAGGTTTGCCATTTTAGCAAGGCCTCCTTCGCTAAGTCGTCATTTCCCTTAGATACAGCCATTTGAGCGCGATCGTGCCAGTCCTGGGCGATCTTTTGATGTTGGTGGATTTGCCTTTCTGTTCGCTTTTGGGTAGCGATCGCTTCAGCCAGGGCTGTTCGCATTTTAATGAGCTCTTGCTCCATTTCCGCCACAGCCTGCTCTAATATCTTTTCCGGATCCTCGGATTCGCTGACTAAACCATTGAATTGTGCGCGAATAACTCGCCCGAAGTTTTCTAACCAGCCCATAATCGTTATCCCTAAACAAAAAACTTGTTTGGCAAATCACTTTGATTCTAACTATTTCTGGGGAATAAGCAAAATCAGTAATTTACCTGAGAGCCATTCGGCCCAATGATAATTGAACTCGGTACTTTTTGCTGTTGCTCTTGCTGCATTTCTTGGATTAGAGGGGTAGGATCTTGGGCGTGGGTAGCAGCTCGCAGTCTGGCGCGAGTTTTATGATTAAATCCCAAGGGTACTGGTTGTACTTCCCTGAGTCGGATTTCTTCTTGTAAACGTTCTTGCATTAGGTTAGGGGAAATAGTTGGTTGGGGTACTGTAGCTGGTACTGCAGTATTAGTTCTAGGTTGGGATCTAGAACTTGGCACTGGTACTGCAGTATTGGCTCTAGATTGAGCAATCGTTGGAGACACTATAACTGGTACTGCAGTATTGGTCTGGGGTTTAAATATGGGTTGGGGTAGCGGTGCTAGTACTGCAGTATTGACCGTGGGTTGGAGTGGAGGAGTCCCTGGTATCCCTTGAACTTGCTTGGGTAACAGTGCTTGGGTGAGGGTTCTTGTTGGGGTAGGTGGTACTACTGGCTTGGCGATGCTCAGGGTAATCTGGCTTAAATTATCCATGGATAGATTATTAGTAGGTTGCATGGCTTGGTCCGGCTCAACCTTTGTCACCTTTTGCGGAGGCTCTGCTCTTTGTGCTTTTAACCCCTGGGCCAGACTCAGGAGGCCATTAGCACCTAGAAGTAAAAACAAAGCTACCATAGTCCAAGGGGTAAATAATTCTTCCTGCCACCAAGTCACTGCATTTTGATCCTCGGGGACAGTCTCTGCTACTATTTCCCCATTGAGATGGGATTGATAGACAATGCTCAAAGTTTCTTCTGAGGTATCGATCGGGTTTTTTGCTTCGGGGTAATTCATAGGAACATAAGGGCAAGCGGCATAGAATCTTCGGTGTTTTTGTTCAAGTCTACCTTAAGTTGTATGTCTTTTCAGAGTTTAGATGATATTTTCAGGGTTATTACGGAAAAACCTGAGTGGGAACTTTACCGCCAGCATTGTCACTTAGTTAATATTTGGCATCAGGTAGTTGCCGATAATGTTTCTCGTCAGACTAGGGTTTTATATATTTCTCGAAAGGTTTTGTGGGTGGCAACTTCTAGCGCTGTCTGGGCACAAAATTTGATGATGCAGCGTTATGAGTTGCTGAAAAAATTAAATCCCTTACTTCCTGAGCCTTTGCTAGATATCCGCTTCTCCTCGGCCCATTGGCACAATTTAATGGAGTTACCAACTACCGAAACTGTCTCAGGACAAAATTTTACTGGTCATCCTAGTGATATTAGTGATCTTACCTACCAGGCAGTAGATGCTCCGTCCGAGGATGCTTTTAGGGCTTGGATTGCCCAAAGACGTTGGTATTTAGAGAATTTGCCTATCTGTCCCCAATGTTTAGCCCCTACTCCCAAGGGAGAATTAGCCCGTTGGTCCGTTTGTGTGATTTGTACTCAAAATTTCTAGTTCACCCTTGACAACCAAGTTCTTACTGGGTATATTTGTATTCAATTTAGTCATTATAATGGGTGATGGCGAGACTTTTAACAACACCGGAAAAGGGATTAACTTTACTCGAAACCCTGATCACTGTAGTCTTAATCGGTATTTTAGTGGCGATCGCCCTCGGTTTTTTTGCTCGTCTCCTGGCTTGGTTGCGCTTAAATATTGCTACAGCAGAACTTGCCCATCACTGGAAATACACGCGGCTAGATGCCACGGGAAGCGGTAGTAATGCCATCTCCTTATGTATGATTGAAATCAATGCCGAACAGATTCAATACGCCCAAATTCGAGGCGATGATTGTATTACTGCTTCTAACTGGAGGTTCTTGACTAAGGGCGTGAAAATTGACACTAACAATTCTACCCTGCGAACAGTTCCAGGTCCCGCGGGTAATGGCGGCATGATTTATCGCGTTAGTTGGGCAGATACCCAAGGAGGCCAAGGTGGCTCCTGGGGACAGTTAGGACGCTTGGTATTGACAGCCCCGGGCACTAGATCCACCAAATGCCTATTTTTATTTAATGTCGATGGCAGTTGGAATATTAGGGAAGATCGACGCTGCGATCGCTAGGACAATTATAAGTTTCCAAGCAACTCTTGAGGCTATTGGCATCAAAAATAATCGGTAAAAAATGAATGCTTTTTACTTCTTTAAAATAAAATAAAATCGGTATAGGATTCCAAAAAATCCGCCAATTTTCCCATTCTTCATAGGGAAAACTTCTGATCAAATTACCAGAACGATAGACTTCTAAATCCTTTGGGGTAAAGCGCAGACGAATAGTTACTGTTTGTAGTAGTAAAAAAAGTCCAAACACCGATAGAACCAATCCTAGGATCGGTTGCAACCACAAAAGGGGCAGGGAAATACCTACTAAAATTAAAGGTATCTTGTAACTAGGGGCGAGTTCAATAGTCGGTGAATTAGTCAGAGGTTGTAGAGAGGTCATGGATTTAGAGGATGATATGGCGCTCATTATCTATGGTAATTATATCCTGACGTTGGAACTCACCGAGTAAACGAGTCACAGTAACGCGGGTAGTACCGATCGCATTGGCAATATTTTGGTGGGTAAGACGAATGGAAATACGGGACCGCTCATCGGCGAAACTTTCTCCCATTTCTTGTTTGAGGAGCTTAAGGAGTTGTAGGAGACGATCTTCTACCCGTCTTAAGCCAGCGATCGCCAGTATTGCCTCGGTTTGACGTATTCTTCTGGTAACTTGATTGAGCATTGTCTGAGTCAGTTGAGGAGAAGACTCAATTTCAGTGAGATTATACCAACGTAAATAAATTTCCGATAGGGCCTTGGCTTGGTAGCCTTCCATGTAGGTTAACCATAAACCAAACACATAGCCCGGCTGCGCCCACCCCAAAAGAATCTCCTCCCCTGTACCCGAGACTTGGCTCAGTTGTGCAACACCTCGATAAACTTGCCAAACACCCCCCGCGACGAGGGGAATGGTTTCTCCTTTATCATAGTAATGGAGGCGACGACCTTCGATAACATCGTCTTTAAATAGGGGTTTAGCTTTTTCAGTTACCAGCATTGTCGGCGTGTTTTTTCCTGATTACGGATCTGATGGCCATCCTACACCCCGGAGGTAAAAATCAGGTAATGAAAAGATTAAGAGCAAAATTGCTAGATTTAATAGTGTTAATCGGGTAAAATTATCTGAATTATTTTGGCGACAAGAAAAGATGCTGGATGCTTTGTCTCATCTCCCCCGTTGGTTAAAGGTAGCTCTGGTTTTCCCCCTAATTTTTCTCAACGCTTGGATACTATACCTTTTGGGTAGCTATTTTGAACCCCTAGTTAGTATTGTGGTAACAGCAAGTCTGCTGGCATTTTTGCTCGATTTTCCCATCAGGGGCTTACAAGACCGAAAAATTCCCCGTGTTTTAGCGATTACCTTAGTGCTAGGCAGTGCTTTACTGATTTTTGGTTTGTTAGTTTTTATTTTAGTACCCTTAATAGTGGAACAGTTAGGGGAATTAGTCAATAGTTTACCAAAATGGCTAGAGTCCGGAACTCAACAACTACAAAATTTAGAAAAATGGGCGATCGCCCAGCAACTCCCCTTTGATATAAAAGATTCCCTAGCCGAAGTAACCACCAAGTTAACTAACCTCATCCAATCCCTTAGCAGTCGTCTATTGAACTTTATCCTAGGTACAATTGGTAGTTTAGCCAATGTGTTATTTGTTTTAGTTCTAACGGTTTTTTTGGTACTCTCAGGAGAGGAAGTCTGGGACGGAATTTTTAGCTGGCTTCCGGCTCCTTGGGACAATTATTTTCGGGATTCCATTCAAAATACCTTTGAAAACTACTTTGCCAGCCAAGCCATTTTAGCGGGAATTTTAAGCCTAGCCCAAACCTTTGTTTTCGGCATTCTCAATGTTCCCTACGCGGTTCTATTTGGTGTCACCATTGGCTTAACCACCCTAATACCCTACGCCAGTGCCTTAACGATTACCATCATTAGTGCTTTATTAATGCTGAAGGATTTTTGGCTCGGCTTAAAGGTATTGATAGCGGCGATTATTGTCGGACAAATTAATGATAATGTGATTGCCCCTCGTTTAGTCGGCGGGATGATTGGACTTAACCCAGTTTGGATCATTCTCTCACTGCTAGTTGGCGGCAAACTCGCGGGGGTTTTAGGTTTATTAATTGCGATTCCCCTCGCAAGTGTCATCAAAAATGCTGCGGATACGTTGAGAACAAAATATACAACTAAGGTAGAGGAAGTAGCGTAAACTAAGCCTTATCTGTCGTTGATTGTCCCTTTGTCACAGTTACTTCATTTTTACCATTGGATTTGGGTTCATTAGATTGATTGAGTAACATCATCCCCAGTAAACCATCTACTAATCCTCCCCCCTGGGTATTGCCCGTGACAGCAACATCGGGAACAACTCGTACATTGCGATCGCCGATAACTTGCATCAATTGAATGGCTGTATAGGCTTGGGAGCCCAGGGCATTTACCCCGGCCCGATAGGCATCGGCTTTAGCTTCTCCCGTAATACGGATAGATTCTGCTTCCCCAGAGGCTTGTTTAACGCGAGCGTTGGCATTGAGTTGGGCAATATTCACCCCTTGATCCGCCTTAACGACCTCCTGCTGTATATCAGCTATAGCTCGTTCACGGAGTAATTCTTGGCGTTGGGTTTCTGCCATTTGTTGCACTTCGTAGGTTTTTTTCTGTTCTTCGGCAATTTTACGCTGGGTTAAAGGCTCCATCAACTCAGGGGGAGGCTTAATCAAACCAATCAAGGTATCCACTGCTTGTACATCGTAGGATCTTAAAGCTAAACGCACATACTCGGCGGCTTGGGCTTGGCGTTCGCTGCGATCGTTAATAAAGTCCAAAATAGTCGATTCCTGGGCAGAGTTGCGGAAATAGTTACCGACAATGGGGCGCAATACCTGATCGACTAAATTCTGCATAGAACCCAAGCGAGAAATCACCTTAGGTGCGTCTAGGGCGCCAATATGGATGATTTGGAAGATTTCCATATCAAAGGTAAAGCCATCAACGGAGAGTAATTTTAGGGCTACTAACTTAGAATCATAACCATGTTCCCCGACAATACGTTCTGAGAAACTCAAGACTATATTAGTTGTCGGTACCAGCTCCATTTTCATAATGCGGGTATTAATGGGATGTTGCCCAGGATAGAGAGGAGTCACCCAAACCCCTTTATCACCCATTTTGACTAAATTCCCGTGGGTAAAGCCTTCTCCCGTTACATCTTTATCCGATGTACCCACATAGGAAATAACAATTCCCACATACCCGATGGGAATCTCCGTCATCGGCACCTGTTCCACTTGTACAAACCAGGGGTTAAGATTCCAAGAACCCGAGAGAATTACCTGTTCCTGTAGTCCCCGTCTTCCTCCTTGGTTAATAAAGATTTGGGCATTTTGGAAATCATCATGGCCCGCAATCACAGGACCTGCTATTTCTCCCCCCTCAATGGGAATACCATCTAAGGCGGTCACTATTCCCACCTGATTGGGTTCAACGGTGGCTAGTCTCAACTGATGGGGACTCATACCATTTTTAACAGCATTGAGGGAAGTAATAACTGTAAACACCCCCGTATTAATACGGTAGTTCCCTGAGGTTAAAATCCCCAATTGTCGACCTTTTTCCCCACCCTTGGTCAGAAATTTACGGGCATCTTGATAGTCACTACAATCTACTACTTTGCCTAAAATCCTTTCGGAGGGAATGGTTTGTCCGTCATTAGCTACGATTAGACCAATTTCACCCTGGGGAACCGTCACAAGGGGTTCTTTTTTTATATGAAATTGCCAAGGCCAATAACCCCAATGCCATCCTGGGGGGAGGGTATCTGCCTGTAATCCTGCTTCTTGATTAAGGGCGACAAGTTTACCCGCAGCTAAACTTTTGGCGGCAAATTTTTTAATAATTAAACCGACTTCCTTGTCCCCAATTACGACTAACCCGAATAAAAATCCAAAATGGGGAATTAAGAAAATACTTCCCCCGAGCAATACAAAGGGCCATAACCAGTTGGGTAATCCGAAAAGATCGGCTTTTTGTAAGGTAGGTGATGCAGTCTGGTTTTGTACTATAATTGGCTCGGTTTTTCCTAGGGCCATTGTTGGCAAAACCGTACCAATAGTGTTAACACCTAGAATAGATGCTGCGATTAAGGCTGTTTTTTTGTTAAGTTGCATATAAAGAGAAAATGGTCAATAGGTTTTAATTACTGATCACTATAACAATTTGTTTTAGAACTGGGGGGAACTTTATAAAGTATTAATTTTTGGGCAAGAAGAAAGGATATTAAGATGGATTTAGTGGGGTAACAAGATTTCTGATGACTACTACTAACACCACTTTATAACCATATAGTTGAAGTCTCTTGTTTTCCTAGAGTCATCCCGTCACCTCGGGGGATAGGCAAAAGGTAAGATATTAATCACAAATTATTGAGGATGGTTACATGGACAAAAATATTACCGTTGGACAAAAGGCTCCAGACTTTTTACTTAAGGATCAGACGGGGAAAGACATTAGTTTAAAGGATTTTTTAGGACAATGGTTAATCATTTATTTTTACCCTAAGGACAATACCCCTGGTTGTACCACAGAAGCCCTAGATTTCAGCCAATATCGGCAGAAATTTGCAGAATCAGGAGCAGCGATCCTCGGAGTTAGTCCCGACTCACAAAAGTCCCATTGTAAATTTATTGAAAAACACGATCTGTCAATTCAACTTCTGAGCGACCCTGAACATATTATGGCAGAAAGTTACGGTATCTGGGGACTTAAGAAATTTATGGGCAAGGAATATATGGGGATTATTCGCTCAACTTTTTTACTTGATCCTAGGGGGATAATTGCCTATATTTGGCAAAATGTAAAAGTTAAAGGCCATGGTGAAAATGTTTGGAAAACCTTTATTGATTCCAAGAATCAGGCATCGAGTTAATATCCCAATCTGGAACGAATTCAACTATTTCTTCTAGTTCGGAAATCATTATATCCTGGGTAGCAGCAAATTCTTTTTTTAAGGGGAGAAACCACCGCAACTGGAATTTGAGATAAATTAGCTGGTAAGTAATCCGGTAAGATTCTCTCAACTTCCTCCCCTAAGAGTTCCCACAATTGCCGAGAAAGTTAACATGAGCTCACATACCAAAAAAAGGAGGCCTTTGATCGGCCCCCTCCAGACTAATTTTTCCGAAAAAACTTACCTCAAGCTTTCCATTTACGGGCGACCAATTCCGCTAGGTCAACAACCCGTTGAGAATAACCCCATTCGTTGTCATACCAGGCAATCACCTTAACCATATCACCGCCCATGACCATAGTTAAACTGGCATCTACGATCGAAGAAGCGTCAGTCCCGCGATAGTCAGAGGAAACTAAGGGCAGGTCGTTGTATTCGAGAATACCCCGCAGCGAATTTTCGGCGGCATCTTTGAGGACATCATTTAGTTGTTCGGCAATGGTACTATTTTCCACTTGGGCAACTAGGTCGACCACGGAAACATTAGGAGTCGGGACTCGCATGGCAATACCATTAAGCTTTCCCTGCATGGCAGGAATGACTAGAGCCACCGCCTTGGCTGCTCCTGTCGAAGTTGGGACAATATTAACCCCCGCAGCGCGGGCACGACGTAAATCCCGATGGCTAGAATCGAGAATCCGTTGATCTCCCGTATAGCTGTGAATAGTCGTCATTGTGCCTTTGATAATGCCAAAGTTTTCATGAATTACCTTGACAATGGGAGCTAGACAGTTAGTTGTACAACTGGCATTGCTGAGAATATTGTACTGATCGTGGGTGTACTCACTATCATTTACCCCCATGACAAAAGTTCCTACTGCTGGCCCCTTTCCTGGCGCTGTAATGAGAACTTTCTTCGCCCCAGCAGCGATATGTTTGCCCGCTCCTTCCCCGTCGATGAATACCCCAGTTGCTTCAATCACTAGGTCAACTCCCCAGGCATTCCAAGGTAAATTCAGGGGATTGCGGTCGGAATAGCACTTGATGGTTTTGCCGTTAACGATAATGGAATTGTCGTCGGAGTCGATGTCTGCTGACAATTTTCCCAACATGGAATCGTACTTAAGTAGGTGAGCGTTGGTTTTCGGGTCAGATGTATCATTAATACCCACAACCTCTAACTGGCTATTTTCTCTTCCTAGCCAGCATCTTAAAAAGTTACGTCCAATTCGCCCAAACCCGTTAATCGCTACTCTAATCACTGCTTCTTGCCCTCTATAGCTTCACTAGAATCAATTTAAAAATTATTAATGACCCCAATCATACCCCAAAGGGGTGTCACTTTTGATCTTTGTCAATTAAAAATTCTCAGAAAGTCCCTAGCTTTGGTACAAGAGTCCTAGAAAGCAATTGACAATTACGGAACTAAGTAGGAAAATTTGGTTTCTGATATGATAACTCGTATTATTTGTTCTCTAAGCCAGTTTATTATTTATGTTGTGGTGTGTATGGAGAAGAACCAGTGAAAACGGTAGATTTTAGCGGGGAAAAACCCTTTCATTTTATTGGAATTGGCGGTATCGGTATGTCCGCTTTGGCCTATATTTTAGCTCAACGGAATTTTGCTGTTTCAGGCTCGGATCTCAAAAGCAGTGATATTACCCAACGCCTTAGCCAAGCAGGGGCGCAGATATTTCAAGGGCAATTGCCTGAGAATTTAGAAATTTTTCACAACCAGGAACAGCCACCGCAAATTATTTACTCTACAGCCATAGCCCAGACTAATTTGGAATACAAGGCGGCTCAGGAGTTGAATTATCCGACTTTTCACCGCTCGGAGGTTCTAGCGGGGTTGATTGCCCATTCCTGGAGCATAGCCGTAGCCGGTACCCATGGGAAAACTACCACTAGCAGTCTGATTGGTTATGTTCTTTGTCAGGCTGGTTTAGATCCAACTATCATCGTTGGGGGTGAGGTGGAGGCTTGGTCTGGCAATGCTCGTCTAGGCGCGAGTGAGTTTTTGGTAGCCGAAGCCGATGAATCCGATGGCTCTTTGATTCAACATCACCCGAAAATAGGCGTAATTACGAATATTGAACTAGATCACCCTGACCATTACCAAACCCTGGCGGAAGTAGTTACCATTTTTAAGACCTTTGCCCAACAATGCGGGCTAGTGGTGGCCTGTCTTGACTGTCAGACAACAGCCCAAAATATCGCCGCCGATTTGACCTATAGCCTTAATCCCCATAGCTCGGCTGATTATACGGTTCAAGCCATAACCTACCATGCCCAGGGCAGCACGGCTCAGGTCTGGGAAAAAGGTGTCTATTTGGGCACTATGGATCTAAAAATCCCTGGGGAACATAATATTAGTAATGCTCTAGCAGCCGTGGCTGTGGCTCGTTTCCTCGGAGTTGAGTTTGCGGTTATTGCCCAAGCGATCGCCAATTTTAGAGGGGCTAAACGCCGTTTTGAGTACTACGGCGAAGCTAAGGGGATTACTTTTATTGATGACTATGCCCATCATCCTAGTGAACTAGAAGTTACCCTCAAGGCTGC
Organism: Microcystaceae cyanobacterium; assembly: GCA_040398185.1. Lineage (GTDB taxonomy): Bacteria > Cyanobacteriota > Cyanobacteriia > Cyanobacteriales > Microcystaceae > JBBAUO01. The sequence continues at coordinate 19,595 of JBBAUO010000021.1, forward strand.
CCGTCTTACCCTACAACACAATCAATACCAGAGGGTGGTGGCGATTTTCCAGCCCCATCGCTATAGTCGCACCAGCACTTTTTTAGAGGAGTTTGGGCGAGCTTTTGCCGATGCGGATCTAGTGGTTTTAACGGATATCTACAGCGCGGGGGAAACTAATACCCATAATATTACGGGGGCATGCTTGGCCGCTATTGTTGGACAAAACCACCCCCAGGTCTTTTATCATCCGGATCTGCAAACTTTAAACCATTTCCTTGAGGAATTGCTCCAACCAGGGGATCTAGCTCTTTTTCTCGGAGCCGGCAATCTTAATCAAAAAATTCCCGAAGTTATGACCTTATTAATGACCCCAGTTAGTAAGATTGCTTAAGAAATTTACTTTTTTGGTACAAACTCGACTACCTTAGAAACAAAGCCCAGGTAATTGTAGTCCTTCAATCAATCTTTCGCTTACACCCCCATACCCGTCTCTCCCATGACCGAGAAAATGGCTTATTTACGCCCCGACATTGCCCTAGCTCCTCTGACTACCTACCGTGTCGGCGGAGTAGCCCAGTGGTATGCCGATCCCCGCAATGAGGAAGAACTCAGAGCTACCTTTGCTTGGTTTCGCTCCCAAAACTTACCCCTCACCCTCCTAGGCGCCGGTTCCAATCTTTTAATTAGCGATCGCGGTTTACCAGGACTTGTGATCAGCACTCGCCATCTACGTCGTTGTACCCTAGACTCCGTAAGAACACAGATTACAGTCGCTGCGGGGGAATTTCTGCCAAAAGTTGCCTGGAAAGCCGCCAGGCGTGGTTGGAAGGGCTTGGAATGGGCTGTAGGTATCCCCGGCAGTGTGGGGGGGGCGGTAGTCATGAATGCGGGAGCCCATGGCAGTTGTATTGCTAATAGTTTGGTGGAGGCTGTGGTTCTCTGTCCTGACGGTAGTATAGAAATACTGACTCCCGAAGAATTAAATTATAGTTACCGCACTTCTTCTTTGCAGGGTTCAGGGCGATTAGTGGTGGAAGCGACATTTCAACTAGAGCCTGGTTTTTCTGGCGTTAAAATGATGGAAGTGACCCAAAACAATCTCAACCAGCGCAAAATCTCTCAACCCTACGATCGCCCCAGTTGTGGGAGTGTCTTTCGCAATCCTACCCCCTACGCTGCGGGTAAGTTGATTGAAGAATTGGGCTTAAAAGGCTACCGCATTGGGGATGCTGAGGTTTCCCATCGCCATGCTAATTTTATTTTGAACTGCGGTCAAGCCAAAGCCGAAGATATTTTGCGTCTAATTCGTCATGTTCAAGAGCAAGTCTCAAACCGCTGGTCCTTGGAGCTAGAGCCAGAGGTTAAAATTTTAGGAGATTTTGAATTAGTCTCCTAAAAACGTGGCAATATTAAGATCAGTCTCACCCATTTAATAATCAATCGCAATATGTCACAGCAAGGATTTGGATTCGGTTTAGGAAAAATTAAAGAACTTCAGGAAGCCTTCAAAAAAGCCCAACAGGTCCAAGAAGGGGCTAAGGTACTACAGGAAGAACTAGAACAGATGGTGGTGACGGGGAAAAGCTCCGATGGCTCCGTGACGGTTTCCATGAGCGGCAATCAAGAGCCCCGCGGTGTAGAAATCGCCCCCCAAGCTCTAGAGAAAGGGGCCCAAGTGCTAGGTGAGTTGATCACAGAAGCTATGCACAACGCCTACATAACTTCTACGGAAACTATGCGCGCCAAGATGGAAGACCTCACCAGTGGCTTAAATCTCCCTGGACTCTAGAATCTGTTCAAGGGGGCAGAGAAAAAACTAGCTTCTTCTCTGTTGCCCTTAATCTTTTAAATAGAAGTTCTCCGGGATAATCTGCATTTTTTCCCAATTCGTGAGGGTATTGTAAAACTCAAGGGCGATCGCTTGGTTAGCCTTGTCGCTCAGATGAATAGTCCCCGTGAAGGAATTTTTAGGAAGATTTGGGCCCGGTCCGTAGAAGTTTTTAACTTTAACCTGATTGGGATAGTTTTTAGCAATAGCAGAACCTTCTTGAATCAACTTTTTATAAGCCTTAGGCATTCTTTGTAAATAGTCTTTTTCCAACTGTTGCTGTAGGGCTTTTTCTTGGGGAGATAGCTGTTCAACCCGACGACCTGTAATCTCAGGTTGAAAAGCAATCACAACGGGAATATTCAATCTAGCACCTAGCTGAACTAGGGCTTTTTGCTGTTGTTTATAACGCTCAATGCGTCGTTTTAACTCGGCATCATCCTTCGGTAAAGACTGGGACAAAGAGCCATTTATCACGGTCATAGGTAGAGTCTGTTGGGCTAGACTTGGCTGAGGTTTAAAAGCCAAATAGTTGAAAGTTTTGACAATATAAGTATTATCAAACCAGTGAAATAAAGAGAGGTTAAATGCTGATTTGAAATGCTCTTGGGCATTAGCCAAGAAACCATCTATATGGGGAATATCTGCCTGTTCCTGTTGGCTGGATAACAACAAATCCGTATAGCCCCCTAGCACAATAATCACATCCGGTTGATAGGGAAGTACCTTTAAAGCCAATTGAGAGAGATCATTACCCATGGTATAGCCAGGCACCCCCCCATTAATCACCCGATATTCTCCTGGGTGAATTTTAGCGGGTAATGGTAATAACTTAGCTCGGTCGGGTTTAAAAAACGGAAAAACATCCGGGCGAAACTTCTCCGGAGAATTGACTTGGCTAGAAATGCGTTGTTGTAGGAGTTTTTCTAAGTGATGACTGATAGTTTCCTCATTTTTGGCTAATCCCTGACCAAAAACGGTGGAATTGCCGAGAACAAAAACACGAATTTCATTTTTAGGCTTAACTAAACCTAGGGATTGACTATCCCTAAAACCCTGGGGATTGATGCCAATAAATTGATTTTTTTGGTTTTCAACTAACTCATAGCCCACCGAGGAACTGCGTTTGACCTGTAAATCACCGTCTTGGGGGATTCCTTGAATAGCTTTTTCGTTTTGAGTGACAAATTTGAGGCGATAGGCATCATCTAGGGGAGAGTTGCCCTTTAAATCGCTGTTGGGACTCGTAATCCCCAGATACATCCGTGCCCCTAGCTCTAACAGTAAAATTAAGACCGGAATAGATAAACCTAACCACCAGGCGGGAATTTTTTGATATTGTTTGGGTTTTCGGTAATAGGGACTCCTGTAGGATGAGTAGGTAGGACGACGACGGGGTAATTTTAGCATTTAGATATGTTCCTCAAATTAATCTGGGGTTCCATGGGCATAGAAACCGCAATAAGATAGGTGGTTTGGAAATCTCGACCGATCCCTTAGTTATGTTGACGTAAAATCTCGCTATAATTCTTCAATCCGAGAGAATTTTTTTTTGATCATCCATGGCCTATAAAATATTGTTCGTTTGTCTAGGCAATATTTGCCGCTCCCCAACGGCTGAGAACATCATGAATCATCTGATTGGGCAAGCTAACTTACATTCTGAGATTATCTGTGACTCGGCTGGCACATCTCGTTATCATATCGGTTCTGTACCCGATCGCCGAATGACATCAGCAGTCCTAAAACGGGGAATACCGATGAATGGTACAGCTAGACAGTTTAAAGCTACTGATTTTCAACAATTCGACTTAATTTTGGCTATGGATCGCCAGAACTACCAAGATATTCTTGACCTCGATCCCCAGGGGCTCTATAAAGATAAAGTCCGCATGATGTGCGACTACACTCGCCAATCTACTCTTAAGGAAGTACCTGATCCCTACTATGGCGGACAAGAAGGCTTTGAGCGGGTGATAGACCTTCTTCTCGATGCCTGTGGGGGTTTACTAGACGAGGTAAAAACCCAAGTTTAAGGCTGCTCCATAAAGGTTCTCACCGTGCGATCGGGACTTAAAACTAGGCGAATTTCTGGATTTTGTTGCAGAGATGGTTCTAGCTCCGAGACAAAAGGCTCTCCTAAGAGGGGCATAGCCGTCCGATCTAAATAGATTTTAGCCGCCTGACCTAGGGGGGTAACACGCTCAAGGGAGCCGTCCTTACTAAGGGTTAAACGATATTCTAGGGTTTGTTTTAAGCTTTCTGGGGGCTGCCACCGGGCTTGGAAATACTGCCGAACTTCCGCTACCTGGGGGATAGTATCCAACAAACTGGGTTGCGTTACCTTTGCCCGTTGATCAGCACTTGGTAGATTAGTCGTCTCAGACTTGGGCGCTTGTAAAGAGGGTAGTTTGGGCAGGGTAGGCAGAGGCGGGTTAAGGTTGACAGTCCCAGGGGTAAGCTCGGCTGGTGCCCTTGTTGTCCCACCCTGGGCAGGAACGGGGGGTAGAGGGGCAATCACTATGGCCGTTGGCGCAGGAGAAATCCCAGGGGGTGGGGGAAGTACGGGCGGGGGCGGCACAGTTATAGCAATATTCGGATTGCGAGCAGGACTGGGTAAGGGTTGAATCCCCCCAGGAGGTGGTAGGGGTTTGATGTCAGAAATTGTCGGGGGAAGCGTCGGGGAAGGTAGGGGAGCGGGGGGTAGGGGAACGGAGGGAATTTCTAAACTCTCGGGATTTATATTCCTAGGGACAGGTGGCAGGGTATTTTTAGCAATTCGAGCTAATTGGGTTTGTTGCCAATAACGAACGCCAAGGGGTAGCCCGAAGGCAAGGATCAACGCGGCGGCAGTTGCAGACCAAGTTAAAAGGGCTTTGCGGGGTAGGCTTTTGTCAAGTTTTGGTAGGACTGCTGATTCTTGGCTATATTCGTCTAGGGCGTTGGCTAAATCAAATAATTGGGTAATACTCAGGTTGAGGGTTTCTGGAGGGGTACTCAGGGCTAGGGAGTCTAGGGATAATTGGTGTTGCGTTAGTTCTTGGATCGGGCTAGTCATATTTTCCCGAAACTGAAGTAAGTTCTGCGTATAATTGCTGACAACATCGCAGAGGCTTTGCAATTGATAGCTAGAGCCTTTAATTACTAGGGGTTCTCGTTCTGTTTGTCTGGGATCGTCTAGATATAACTGGAAACCCACGTCTTTTAGGAGATTCCGTCCTGCCCACAGGGATAAAGGCGATCGCTTTCCCCAAATTTCTAGGGTACAGGTTGGCGGGGTATAGCGGCGAATGAGGGCGTTAGTAGACAGCATAGGGTAATTTATGGGAGTAGGGCTAACCACAACCGACGATGACCGTTGCGGCTACTGTAAAAAAGCAGATCGATCATCAGTTTAAAAGCAATCTCTGTCAGTTGACCAGAAGTGAGGCTTTCTCCCTGTTCAATTCGTTCTTGGTATAGCTGGCTAAAACTATCCAAATAATCCCCCAGTAGAGCAATGCGGTGGGGTGCTTGCCCCTGGTTGCCTACCTGCTCTAGTAGGGATACAGAACGCCGAATTAACTCCTGATTTTGACTCGCCAAATGGCAAATAATCAAAACCAGCGATCGCGCTTCTTCTACATCTAGTTTCTTGCGTCCGCCTGAGCCTTTGCGTAAAGGGTTGGACTGTCTAAGCCGCCAGAGAGCCACCCGATCAGCTACCATACCCTCTAAATTGAGGACTTGGGCTGCTTGTAGTATGGCTTCTGAGCCTATTTTAGCCAAGGCTTCCAGAGCCATCAAAAGCAGATCCAGATGGGTTTTAATATTGTCCAACTGTCCCTCATCCGGGGGGGACTCCAGGGGCAATTGTTGCCATTGACTGACAGGGGACGAGGTTTTGACCGTTGGGTACATAGACACTCAGGCGGGGATTCAACTATTCTAAACTGAGTCTATATTAGATCATGGTACTTTATCTGGAGCTATTAGATGGGTTTTGAATCTGCCGCCGACGTAACCATTAAACAAAGTTTAGAACAATTTCTAGTCGTCCTTGCTGTTTCTTTGAGTGTCGCCACTGTTTCCCGTATTTTTAGCTGGTTACGTCAGATTCCCTACACCTTACTCCTAGTTATCGTCGGCTTAGGGTTATCTTTTATTGATATTCGTCTGGTTAACCTCTCCCCGGAATTAATTCTCGAAATTTTTCTACCCCCGCTTTTATTTGAAGCAGCCTGGAATACTCGCTGGCGGGATCTCAAAAGCTATTGGATACCTGTCACACTTTTTGCCATAGGTGGTGTGATTATTTCCATTGCCGGAGTCGCTTTTCCTTTGAGCTTTTTTACATCCTTACCCATCACCATCTCCCTCCTAGTTGGGGCTAGTCTTTCTTCTACAGATCCCATTGCTGTGGTCGCTCTTTTTAAGGATTTAGGTGCTAGTAAAAAACTCCTGACTTTAATGGAAGGTGAAAGTTTATTTAATGATGGTGTTGCCGTCGTTGCCTTTGTGGTATTAGTCGGCTTAACTATGGGGATGAAGGGCATTTCTGTTGCCAATACCGTCTCCTCGGTTCTGGCTTTTATTGGCATTGGTGCCGGGGTTGGTTTATTAATTGGCTTTGGTATTTCCTATCTTACCCAACGTTTAGATTTACCCCTAGTTGAGCAGTCTTTAACTTTAGTTTCTGCCTACGGAACCTATCTAATAACCGAAGAGTTTGGCGGCTCAGGGGTTATTGGAGTCGTCACCCTAGGGATTATTTTAGGAAATTTTGGCTCTCGGATTGGCATGAATCCCCGTACCCGTTTATTGGTGTCTGAGTTTTGGGAGTTTCTAGCTTTCTTTGTTAATTCGATTGTTTTTTTGTTGATTGGCGATCAAATTCAAGTAATTAGTTTACTAGATAATTTTAGACTAATTCTGATTGCTATTGCGGCGGTTATAGTTTCTCGATTGGTTACTATTTTTGGCTTGGGAGCGATTAGTAACCTAATTAGTGCTACTAAAATTGAAGGCAAAGAAGCCACGGTTTTGTGGTGGAGTGGATTAAGGGGCTCTGTTTCCATTGCTCTAGCTTTGAGTGTTCCCGAAACCCTACCTGGGAGACAGTCAATTATTGAAACGGTTTTTGGTGTGGTTTTATTTACTTTATTAGTTCAGGGTTTAACCACCCAATGGCTTTTAGAAAAACTAGATTTAGTTGGGGATAATCCTATTCGTCAAACCTATTCGGAACTCCTAGCACGGCGAGTGGCTTTAAAGCGAGTTTTGGACTATATTGAAAAGCTAGATAAATCCCCTGATATTGACGGAGAATTTTATATATATGAGCAGAAATTAGTTGAGGAACAATTGAAAATTATAGAGGAAAAGATTCGAGAATGTAATGCCAAATATCCGCAATTGCAGTTTTTAATGATGGAACAATTCCGAGAAACCTTGTTAGATATTGAAGCAGACACCTACGCTGAGTTTATCAGGTCAGGGCGCTTGAATAGTAATCTTTCTACTGTTTTACAAGATATTTTAGTGGATTCCCAAGAAAAAGTAGAATACTAATCTAAGCTCCCATGCCTGAATAATGTTGTAATCCCTTACGCCAGAGCCAACGATTCAGAAAATAAAAGATCATTCCCCAGGCAATTATAATTAAAAATCCCTTGCCTACAGCAACGGGGAAACCCACCAATAATGCTGCGGGAAAGTAAACAAGATAGGGTAAAGGAGTCCAAAGAATAAACTCTCTTACCCCTGGGGGGAAAACCGTCAAGGGCGCAATGATTCCCGATAAAAACACATAGAATAAAAACCAAAAACTTTCAATGGCATTAGCTCTTTCTGTCCAAAAAGCTAACATGGCAAAGGTATATTGAATAATAAAACGCAGAGCAAAAGCCATAACTATAGCTACTATACCTAAAACTAAGTTTTGGAAGTTAGGAATCCAAAAAGCTTCGGGATAGAGACAGAAAAAAATCAAAATAAAGCCTAACATAAATGGAAATCTGGTTACTTTTTCAGCTATATGACTACTAATATGATGCCAAACTGGATCTAGGGGTTGTAGTAGGTGGAAAGATAGTTTTCCTTCTGTGATTTCTTTTTCAAACTCCCAAATTACCCAAACAATAGTAAATTGACGTACCAGAAAAACTGCAAAAAAATAGCGAGCAAATTCTGTAGAAGTCAGAGCAAAATTACCACTTTGTGCTGCTTTTATCCAAACACCCATTAAAATAATTGGCAGGGAACCAGCAAGAGCCCAAAGAAAGATTTCAGCCCGGTACTCTAACATATTGGCATAGTAGGTAACGAAGAAAGCTCTTGCTTTTTTGTAAATTCCGTACATTAGACCTCTCGCATAAGTTAAATATCAACAGCTGTGGCTTTTACAGTTAAATTAATCGTCATTAGGCACAAATCACGTCAGCTTCTTCAGCTTGTTCTGTCAACACCATATCTACCGCTTGTCGGAAGGTAGCATCGGAGTAGTAGCGTTTAGCATTTTCAATCACTACCTTGAGTACCTGCATCCCAACGGGGTTAAGGTTGGAGATGGATAAAAGACGGTTTAGTGCCTTGGGTTGAATATCCCGCAGTAGTTGCCCAATAGCAAAGTTGAAAAAGGTCGAAATACAGACTTTCACCCCAGTAAAATCCAGTTCTACGGGGATATTGTCTACTAACTGAGGATGAATGAGGTCATAGATTTTTTGCCCCTCGTCGGGAGTCATGCAGTTTTCACCGATGATAGTGTGAATCTTGTATCCCATGTTCTTTATCCTCCTTTTAGGATGTTGTTTGGCAAACGGAGTGCGGAAGTAACGCTGTGTGTACAGTTAGAATTATGTAATTATATTATCACAACTTAAGCAGAGGACTTATTCGCCAAAGGCTTTAGTCATATCAAACTCATAACAATCCTAGGGATTAATCTGTTCAGAAAGAGCCGAAAATAGAGGAGGAAATCTACTTTATTAACAACTGAAGCTATCTAATTAATTAGGAAGCATCTTCGGTATAAGCTTATATGTTGCTTCATTTTGTTCTTGAGCTTCCTGCAAATCGTATTGAGCTTGTAAATTGAGCCAGAATTGAGCACTGTACATCAGTCTGATAAGCGGTAATCAAAAAACCATCTCCATTTAGGCGGCGAGCAACGGCAACCGCCCATCGTCTTTCCTTGAGGACGAGGTAAAAAAGCAATACATTAGGGTCGCAGCTACTGCGACTTAGTGTAAGCTATTGGGAGATTTACCCTAACGTTAGAGCTCCTGAGCCACGCCATTTTTAACAATGGCATTAACAAATTTACAACAACATCCCCAATTCATGCAACACCAAGAACCTCAGTTTCTCATAAAACTGGCGAGGTTCAAATTGAGGTAACACTTTGGTGAAAAAATCCCCTTCATCCAGAACATTCGTCCTAAGTAATTGGACTGATGAAGGAAACCCGCAACCGGTTGCAAAAAAGAAAATGGGTCACTTGGGAGTAATATCTCAGTCTGGTGACACGAACCCGATATTTACACCTTGTTGATATCCCTCCCAAATAGTGCTACATTAAAGTTCTTGCTAAATAAGTCTAGGTAGGATAATCATGAATACCAAAGTTTTGGGGATAAGTGTTTTTGTTACGACGATTTTAGCCCCACAAGTTGCTATAGCGGGCCCTATTTTAGTGCATCAATTTGAGAGAACTCCATATGGACCTCTGATATGCGCTGACAGGGCTGTTAATATACTTGGCAATATCGGTGCAACTAAAATATCAAATATAGCACCTGGTTTCTTCATCGCACGTCTTCAAAATGCCTCAATCGAGATTATTTGTAGAGGTGGAGAAGTATTAGTTATTGTGGCTGGGCCTCCTTATGCTGAAGCAATTTTAAGAGATTTAATTAGGGTATTCTAAATTGGGATATGTAAAGTCTTATAAAAGTATAAAACAATGACACGGATTCCCTTAACAGAAGCTCAACTCCGTTTACCCGAATTGATTGCCAGTCTGCAACCCGGTGAAGAAGTGCAGATTTTTTCCGGCGATCGCACTGTCGCCAGACTGATTAGCGAACTCCAACCACCCCGGAAGCCTCGCCAGCCTGGTAGCGCAATTGGAACCCTAACCATCCTCTCCGAAGACGAAATCCACTTGGAAGCCTTACCAACCTCACTGGTGTAGTCTGAAAGTCTGATAATCCCACTTTCCCACTTGACTCTATAAATCAAAGTGGGAGATAATAGCAATATGGATCAAGAACAGATAGAACAACAAACTAAAAACGTAGACTCTAAGGGACGGATTGCCCTTGGTCGGGAATTCGCCAACCGGACTGCTATCGTCCAATACCAGGGAGATGGAGAGATCCTGATCAGACTCGCCAGGGTCATTCCCGAGAAGGAAGCTTGGCTGTACCAGAATGAGCGGGCGCTCGCTTTAGTGCGACAGGGACTCAATGAAGCGCAACGCAACGAATTCAGCACCACCCCGCCTAATCTCCAGGAATCGTTCTCCTTTGCCGAGCAGATTCCCGATGAGGAGTAAATGGGTTTCAAAGTAGTGTGGACTAAAGCTGCTGACGGAACATTTCGTCAGATCGAGGCTGATGCACGGACAGCTTTTGAGAGTCGCTTGCGGCTCAAGAAGGAAAAAGTCTCAAAGCAGGAGGGGCTGTTTAAACAAGTCAGAAAAGCGATTGAACTTCTCCTGGAGAATCCGCGTCATCCTGGACTTCATACCCACGAATACGACTCTATCCCTCATCCCTTTGTCAAAGATGGCAAGGTCTTTGAAGCGTATGCCCAAAATCGCACACCCGGTGCGTACCGGATTTTCTGGTGTTACGGACCGGAGAAGGAACAGATTACCATCATTGCCATTACTCCCCACCCCTGAGGCTTCCTATGTCCACAGTTGAATGGGATAATGCTAATTAACGTCACACCCTCTGCGATCAATATAGGGGTGATAAAAGGTTAACGCCGTATTTCCATAAACTTTGGTACGGGAAACCACCAAAGGATCAATAGTCACCGGTTGCCATTGTTTGCTCTTGTGCTCCACGGCGATTTCTCCCCCTGGGGCTAAAAGTTGATAACCGGCGATCGCCTCTAAAACGGGTTGATACAACGGACTTTCGTAGGGTGGATCAAAATAAATATAATCAAAGGATTGACCCGATAAAGTCGCCAACTCAGTTAAAACATTCCCGCGCAGGATACGGAAACTCTGGTCAGGGAGGGCTATTTTTTGCCAATTTTCTCGAATAATATCACAGGCTCGCCCTGATTGCTCAATTCCCACCACCGATTTAGCACCCCGACATAAAGCTTCGGCTCCCATCGAGCCATTTCCTGCACATAAATCTAACCAGCTACACCCTAAAATATTAGCTTGCCAAATATTAAACAATGCCTCTCTTACCCTAGCAGTAGTGGGGCGAGTCAAGGGGCCTGGCAAAGTTTTTAGGGGACGATTTCCATAAATTCTCATTTAATGTTTAGGAAATAAGGTTTCTGATTGATAATCGGGAGGTTCTACATGAATCAGCACTCGTACAGGGCGAAATTTCTCATCTAAGTGGGCTTCAATGGTTTCGGTAATTTTATGGGCTGATTCTACATCTTGAACATCAACAGTCAAGTGCATTTCAATAAAAACCTGTCGTCCGACAACTCCCCGAGAGGCAATGTCATGACAATTAATTACCCCTGGTACTTGCATAACTATCTGGGAAATAGTTTCCGGTGGGATAGCCATTTCATCCACAAGCCAAGGAACATTTTCCTTTAGTACCATCCAACCACTCCGCAGCACCATCAGGGCAACGGGGAAGGCTAAAATGGTATCTAACCATTGAAGTTGGGGAAGTTTCTCGATATTTCCCCACCAAATGCCCACCAAGCCTACTAAAACCGTAATCGTCACCCAGATATCACTCATGGTATGGTAAGCATCGGCGATCAGGATTGGACTGTTAAGTTTTTGTCCCATCCATCTCTCGTAGTAGGCGACGAAAATATTGATCCCCAAGACTAATAATATTACCCATAACTCAGGGCCTGCAACCTCGACCGATTTCCCTCCTTGTAAGAGTCGCGTGACGGCACTTTGGAGAATTTCAAAACAAGCTAAGAGTAAAAACGCCGCAATCCCTAAAGCAGCAACCCCTTCAAATTTTTGATGTCCGTAGGGATGATCCCGATCTGGGGTAGGATCGGAAAGACGGTTAGCCACTAAACCAACTACATTGTTCGCGCTGTCGGTGACGCTGTGGAGGGCATCGGCTTGTAAACTTAAAGAACCAATTTGTACGCCGACAATAGCTTTAAGGGCCATGACAACAAGATTCAACGCCAGGGTAATCAGCAGGACTTTTTTTACTTGGGATTGACGAGTTGGTATCATGGAAGTCACTGGGGCTAGAATTGCCGATCTTCCTATATTCTAAGGTAACTAAAGTTTCCTAGGTCAATAAAGACACAAAAGCGTAGGATTATAATATATAACTAAGCCCTCAAGGTCAATCAATGATGAGTAAGCCTCTTTATCAAGAAAAACAACAGAAATTAGCAGAATTAATGCAAAATGCGGGGATTCATACCCTAGATGAACTCAGCGATCGCTCCGGGGTGTCTGCATGGCAACTGGCCAGGGTACAGCATGGACTTCTGAACAAAATGCCGACAGAAATTCTCCTGAAACTCTCCCAAGCCCTAGGGGTGTCTCCCAACGATATCCTGGGACAATTGCTACCTGAGGCAAATTTAGAGCCAAAAATCAGCCAAAAAGCCCAAATATACTCGTCAGAGCCAGAGAATGAATCCCTAGAGGAGAGATTAGGTAAGGATCGGCAAATTATCGAGCAGGAATTTCAGCAATCTAGTCTCGAAGTCATTGAATCTTGGATGTTACAATGGCCTACTGCTGTCGCCCTAGCCAAGAAAAACCCCGAACTATCTGCCGCAAAACTACTAACTTTGGTTAAACCCGTTATGGATTTGCTAAAACGATGGGGTGTTGAACCTCTTTGTCAGGTAGGGGAGCAAATTGCCTACGATCCTATGTACCATGAACTGATGGAAGGAGAAGCCAGCGTCGGGGACATAGTTTCGGTGCGCTATATTGGCTATACCCAAGGCTCTAAACTGCTCTATCGTGCTAAGGTTAGTGCCCTTCAATCCCCGGAAACTCCCGTCGTTGAAGAAGAGGCAAAAACCGATTTTTCCACTATTATCTACGGTTGACTCTCCCACGCCTAAAGGCATGGGATTCTTTCGGACAAGAATTTAGACTTAGGCATTGCCCAAAGTTTGATTCTGCTTACGGTGGTCAAACACCGTCTACCCAGTCTACTTAAATCAATGTCTAAGTTTCTGGCTACCTTACGCAAAATATTCGCGGAACCGTTTAAATCTGAGTTGATAAAACTTCCAGCACTCGTTTTATACAAGCCCCTCTTTATTCTTTGTCCTGATGCTTTCCACCCTTGGGGCTTTTGGCCATATTCGGGTAGGGAGTCTTCATCAAGATAGGAAGCGCAAGAGGTATTAGCTTCTTCAGTTTGGACAAAACGAATATTATAGATAGAACACAATTGCTCAAGACGTACTTTCAGTTTTGCTAAAGGTATTTGAACGAATTGCTGATTATTCTTATCTCCCATGTTGACACCATCTTTGATGCCCTTATTCCACCCAACTACGATTGTCCCAATCTCATATTTAAGGCAATGATTAATGACTATTCGCGCGGCTTTATTCACCATGTCACGCATCTGATGATTACGCTTTCTGGTAATTCCATCTAAAACCCTGTCCCAATAATCTTTAGGTTTACCTTCTTTACGTTGAGCAACTCGTTTGTTGTAAAGTTGATTCATCGCTTTGGCTTGACGAGAATCAACTAAAAAGGAATTTCCCAAGGTATCAACACAAGCCATTAGATTTGCTGAAGTTCCTAAATCAATAGATAGAGCTTGTTCTGGAGCTAATTGAGGAGCTTCAACTTTCTCGATTTCATAGGCTAGAACCAAGTAAAATGCCCCATTTTTAGGCAGAATTGTCAATTCTTTGACCTTATCGAATTGAAGGTTAGCAGGGCAAGGCAGAAAGAACTCTTTAACACCAAACCAACGGCCTACCTGTAATCCTAGGGGAAATCTAATCATTCCTTCTCGGTAGGTCGGTTTACCAGCACCTGTATTCGGAAATGAGATTTTAAATAATCCACCTGATTTCCTATAGCTCGGTGGTAATGGTTTTTGCTCTAATTCTCCTTTTAAAAACAATTGGCGCAGTTCCCTGAAAGACTTAAACGCCTCGGAGACACTTAACAAAGTTTGTTGGGCGGTCACTGATGGTAAAGCCTGGGCATGAATATTTTTACCCACTTCATAGATTGGGTCATATTTGGAAATAATCCGATTGGTTTTGAAGAAGATTTGCCGCGCCCAATAGACTCCGCAGTTGTATAAACTATTTGATTGTTCCGTTAAGTAGGTCAGAATAGCTAGAGTCTCAGCATCACAATGAATCTGGTTTTGCTGAACTCCCATTAGACGACTTGCTTTTGTCATAGATTTTCCTCCTCTATCTATGTTATCATATCTATAGATTTTAGCAATAGGTGGCATGGGACAAAATTACTGGCACGAAAATACATCAGTCAGCCTCATCAACTATCACTTCGTTTGGATAGTCAGAAAACGGAAGAGAATACTATACGGGGAGATGGATGCTAGGGTTCAACAGCTAATTAGAGAAGCGGTTATTGCCTTAGAATGTGAAGTTATAGCCTTGGAAACAGATCAAGATCATGTTCATCTGTTCATACAATCTAAGCCAATCTATTCCCCTGCCCAAATCATGCACAATATTAAAGGCTCAGTTTCTCATCAAATCAGGATTGAGTTCCCTTGGGTAAAAGAAAAGTTATCAAGTTTGTGGACGCGAAGCTATTTCTGTGGGACTACTGGAAGTGTTTCAGGAGATACTGTTAAGAGGTATATTGAAGCACAAAAAATTAAATAGTTTGTTCGCTTTGCTCACCGCCTTATATCCCACGCTTAAAAGCATGGGTTTTACGGCGGTTTCTATAAAATCGTACTGCTGTCTGGGAACATCATCTAAGGTTGCGGGAGTGGGATCAAAAAAGGTATTTCCGACCCAATCTCGCCCACCGACAAAAATCACTAGATCATCTATTTCTGGCTCATAGGTAAATTCCGCCCTCGGCCTGTCTGGCCGCCCTTCCCTGGACTTTTGATGGGTCAAAAAAGCCGTTTTGATCAAATCTATAGTCAAATTGAATATTAAAACCAGAATCCATTTATACAGCCCAACCGAGGCGATTTTAGCTCTAGGTGCAATGACTGAATTTTGGGGAATAGAGTTCCTAGCGTCTACGCCACCAGCTTATCCCCGCCAGGAGAAACCCTAATAAGGGAAAAACCACAATCGACAACCAAAACACCAAACTAGCCGTGAGGGGAGTTAAATTAATCCTACGGTTTTTAGCTTCCCTAGGACGAATTGAGAGAGTTGGCGGCTCTTTGAGGGCTAACCATTGCACCGCATTGAGAAACACATCCCCATTTAGCTGCTGCTGAAAGAGGCCATCGGTGGCAAAGGTGGAATTACCAATGATCACTAATTTGTTCCCCCCAGTACGAGTTAAAGCCACACCTAAATCAAATGGACCAGGTAAATCCTTACTAGGATCAAAGGTTAATTCAGAATTGAACTCACTTTCGGCCCACATTTGTCCACTCGTTACCAACAGAGAAACCGCCTCAACTCCAGGAATAGGAACGGTAGCGATCGCCCGAGACACGGGAAAAACCGTAATGCCATTGGCAAAATCTTGGGTAATGGGATGTTGTCCATAGCTGGTAATTATCGGAGTTGCAGGACCTAAACCTAGGGCTTGACCTGCCCCGGAGCCATCTACGACAATACGATTATCTAACTTAACTCCCCAAGTCTTTAAAAGGGGATCTAATCCTGCATCCACTTCTGGATCAATTAAAATCAGTAAATTCCCCCCTTTTTGTAGGTAATTTTCCAAAGCCGTAACTTCTTGGGGAAATAACTTACGTTTAGGTCCTGCTATGACAAGAGCATCTGTATCTTCAGGAACGACTGTTTTTTCGGCTAAGTTCCAAGGTTGTACCAGATAACCCTTATCTTCTAGGCTATTAACGGCTTGTAGGAGTCCCCCCTGGGCAGATTTGAGAGGATATTCCCCATGGCCTTGTAAAAAATAAACCTTGGGAATTTGATTTCTTTGTAGGCTTTGCATCCCGTCGGTTAACTGAGCTTCTGATAGGGATGTTCCTTCTTGAACAGTCCGAATCGGCTGCTTTTTGTCCTTAGTATCCAGATAAACCCGATAGAGTTTACCCTGGGAAAGCTCTTTAAATTGTTGGGCTAATCCTGGGCTTTTATCTGGGTCTATGATTTGATAGGAGAAGTTTTGACTTTTTTCTTGATACTTTTGTAATAGTTCCTCCTCGCTCAAGTTAGCATTGGCATCCCGTTGAAAAATCCAGACTTTAAGGGGAGCATTTAAACTTTTAAGCAGCTTTTGAGATTCTGGAGATAGGGTAAATAATTGATTTTCCGTTAGATCAATACGTTGGGAATAGCGCAGTCCTAAAAAATTAATCAATCTGAACAGCACTAAAGCCACTAGGATCGCCAAGAGAGCATTAGTACCAACTTTAGTTGAACGTCGTTGCCAAAATTCCATAGGAGGGAGTTGAGGGTTGGGGATTCTCGTGATCTATATCACCTATAGTTAGTGACAAATTCACCCTTTTATTGTGACAGGGATGATGGTAAAGATGTATAAAAAGGGGAAGAATAGGACTAGGATTCAAAAAGCGGATGCATAGCATAAGAAATGGTTAGTTGTTGGAGAGATTCTGATCACTGACCATAATTTCTCTTTTTTTGGAGTTTTTTTAAGTTATGAAAGTCTTTTCTCCTAGCGTTTCCATATCATACTAAATCCTGTTTTAATACCATAGTTATTCTTCGACCGCCGACCGCCTAGCCTCCACGATAATATATTTACCTAAGCAGATTTGGTATTATGTGGTTAATCACCCGCCTTTTGAGTATGGACAAGCAAGCTCAATAGACCTCTCCAGAAATCAGGCTGGAAGCCTGAACTACCAAGACAAAATCTTAAATGTGGTCGATGTCTAATCAAGCCAAGGTTTCCGGGCAATAACCTAATCCGCGCGTAAACTGTTGACGAAAAGCTTCGATGTCACTAACATCCGGGGTACCGTGGGAAACAATAGCCACCTGATAACGACGCATCACATCCAGGGGAGATTGCCCAGTCTCTAAACTCCAAAAAACCATCTGTAAGCGCATTTCCGGCTGGTAAGGAATCCCCAACTCACCCATAAAGGCTCTAAAGTTCCCGTGCTGTCGGGGTTCGAGGGCAGACTCAAACTTTACTTTAACAATCCAACCATTAATCTGATGAATGACCGTCAAGGAGGAGTTAGGTAGATGCTCCATCCGTCGAAGATATTCAGTGACTCTAACAGTCAAGGTGGCATTAGCGAGAAAATAGAGATAGTCCATAGGGTTGCCTTGGCTAACACTCACAATAAGTGCTATATCTTATAGTTTGTCAGCAAATACCCTTGTTTAGCTAGGGGAAAAGCCCCCTGTTTCCCTGGGTAAAATCCCCCTATCTTTGAGTTTTCCCTATGATTCCCATTGCTTTTGATCAATTACTTAGTTCCTACGACTATAGGCTACCGGAGGAGTTAATCGCCCAAAATCCAGTTATTTCTAGGGATAGTTCGCGTATGTTGGTCGTTGATTCACCCTTAACTCATATTCATGGTATTTTTCGGGATTTACCTAACTGGTTAAGGCCTGGGGATTTATTGGTTCTCAATAATACTCGTGTCCTTCGAGCTCGTTTGTCTGGGCGCAAATCTACGGGCGCTCCCGTGGAAATTTTACTCCTTGAGGAAAAGTCTCTTCATTGTTGGTTATGTCTAGTTAAACCGGGGAAACGCTTTAAGATTGGTTCGGAACTTTGGTTTTATCCTCCCACGGATAGGGAACAAGCAGGAGAACAAATTCTCAAGGCTAGGGTAATTGACCGAGATGGAGAGACAGGAGGGCGGATTATTGCCTTTGATATCCCAAATGGTGCGTCTTTTTACGATGTTTTAGAGCAATTTGGGGAAATTCCCCTACCTCCCTATATCACCCATTCCCAAGCCGAAGGGACTCAATATCAAACCATTTACGCCCAATACCCCGGAGCGGTTGCAGCCCCCACCGCAGGACTTCATTTTACTGATCAACTTTTGCAAACTCTACAGGATAAAGGGGTGCAATTAGCATTTGTAACTCTCCATGTGGGAGTGGGTACTTTTCGCCCCGTGGAGGTAGAAAATATTACTCAGCACCAGATGCACCAGGAATGGATTGATATACCCCCCTCTACGGTGGCAATGATTAAAAGCACTCAAGCCCAAGGAGGACGGGTTTTTGCGGTGGGGACTACGGTAGTACGTTCCTTGGAAGGCGCAATGCAGGGACAATCCGAGTTGTCTGTCTTTCAGGGAAAAACTGATTTATTTATCTATCCTGGTTATCAGTGGCGTTTAATTGATGGCTTGATTACTAATTTTCATTTACCCCGCTCTAGTTTACTGATGCTAGTTGGTGCTCTCATCGGACGGGAAAGATTATTGGAGTTGTATCAAATAGCGATTCAGGAACGTTATCGCTTTTATTCCTTTGGGGATGCTATGTTAATTTTACCTGAAGCTTGTTCTCGGATCTAAATCTTGAGTAAGATGGGAGTAAAAACATATTCCCCAATATTATGGCCTCTCAAGATACTCTCTGGGAAAGATTCCTCAAGCCTGTTTTTGGGCTAATAGTGGATAAAAAAGCCCTAACGGAGCTTTATGAATCCAGGGATTGGCAAAAAGAAAGTGACGCACTGAGCCAAGCCAACTTTATTTATCCCGAATATTACCGAGCGCAAAACTTCCATGGTATTGAGGGGGGATATCTAACGATAGAAGCAGCGATAAGTTACGATGCAATTACCCAATACGCCCTTCCCCCTAACGAGATATGGGTACGTCAAGAGCTACTCAAAGCCATTCAAGTCAAACCTAGGCGTATACTGGATATAGGATGCGGTACGGGTTCAACGACCATACTGCTTAAACAAGCCTATCCCGAAGCGGAGGTAGTGGGTATAGATTTATCCCCCTATATGTTGGCGATGGCTAAGGACAAAGCCGAAAAAGTAGGATTGGAAATTAACTGGTTACACAAAAGAGCAGAAAGAACCCTGTTGAACGAGCTTTCGGTGGACTTGATTACCGTTTCCCTTGTCCTCCATGAAACCCCTCCCTACGTTTCCTGGGCTATTATTCAAGAAGCTTTTCGGTTATTAGTACCAGGGGGACAGATAGTTATTTTAGATGGCAATCAGCAGATGTTGCGCCAGACACAATGGCTAACGGAAATCTTTGAAGAACCCTATATCAAAGTCTATAGCCAGGAAAATCTGGAAACTTGGTTAGATTTAGCGGGTTTTAGGGCAATTAAAACTGATATATTCTGGATGATTCATCAAATTACCCAGGGAGTCAAACCCCTAACCAAGACAAAACCCAGTCAAGCTCCAGAAGAATCCGACTTTTTCACTAATTCCACCATGAATCCGGCTTTTTAAGATTTCTATGCTCAAAGTTGTTTTATTTGATTTTAATGGAGTCATTATTAATGATGAACCCATCCATAAAGAACTGATCGAAGAATTACTCCTCGGTGAAAACCTACCGCCTTCCTCTGCTAATTTTCAACAACTCTGTCTAGGGAGAAGCGATCGCGTTTGCCTCAGGGATATTTTGGCCGCAAAAGGTCGTAGTGTTAGTGAAGACTATTTAACCAAATTAGTTGACAAAAAAGCCCTAGCTTACCTCAAAAAACTAGAGGAATTAGACTCCTTGCCCATCTATCCCCATCTAGAAAAATTTTTACAAATTATTCAACAAAACGGTTTAAAAATAGGTTTAGTTACAGGAGCTTTAAAGTCAGAAGTAGAATTTGTTTTAGAAAAGAGTCACTTAGAAAAATATTTTAATGTCATTGTGGCGGGGGATGAAGTCAGCACCAGTAAGCCCGAACCCAATGGCTATCTACTCGCTATTGAAAGGTTTAATCGTTGGGACTTTAACTTACAATTACAACCCAAGGAATGCCTAGCGATCGAAGACACTCCCCCGGGTATCGAAGCAGCTAAACGGGCAGGAATTAAAGTGGTAGGAATCGCCCACACCTACCCCTTCCATTTTATGCAAAGGTTGTCAAATTGGGCCATAGATTACTTTGTAGATTTAGAGATCGATCGCGTCGCCCAGACGATGAATAGGAGCTAACGGTAGTTAACAATCTGAGCAAAAGCAACGGGATCTAGACTTCCTCCTCCTACGAGAGCGCCATCAATTTCTGGTTGGGACATAATCGCATCAATATTATCGGGTTTAACCGAACCACCATATTGAATCGGGACATTTTGATTATCTAGTTGCGAGCGAATAACACTAATGACATGATTGGCTTCTTGGGGTTCGCAGGTATCTCCTGTACCAATCGCCCAAATCGGTTCGTAGGCAATCACCAGATTACTTTGGTCTATATCAACTAAACCACGTTTAATCTGGCTAATAATTACCTTTTCCGTTTCTCCTGCCGACCTTTGGGATTTGCTTTCACCTACACAGAGAATGGGAGTAATCCCGTGCTTTTGCGCCGTTAATGCCCTTAAATTAGCTGTTTCGTCAGTTTCTCCGAAATACTGCCGCCGTTCACTATGGCCAACGATGACATAATGGGCACCTAATTCCTTGAGCATTGAGCCAGAAATCTCCCCCGTATAGGCCCCGCTCTCTTCCCAGTGAATATTTTGCGCTCCCAAGCGAATTAAGCCGCCATGTAGGTTTTTTGAGAGTATCCCCAAGGCCGTAAAAGGGACACAGAGGACTGCTTCTCTATCATCTTCTAGTTCCTCTGACTTGGATTTGAATACCTGTAAAAACTCCAAAGCCTCAGCCTGAGTCTTGTGCATTTTCCAGTTACCCGCAATAATAATTTTTCTCACAACTTACTCTTGATCTTGGAATGAAATATCAGTATCAAGATTCATTTTAAGCCCTAAAGGGTTCAATCCGTTAGACTTGAGGTACAGACAAGCTAAGAAAAAACTGGTTATGGTTTTAGAGTCTATAGCTACTCCAGAAGCGATCGCCTCTTGAAACTCCCTAAAGCTCATCAGCACGACTTCCATATCTTCATCCTCATCTTGCTCTAAAGTATGTTCTAGTTTTTCTAAATCCGTTGCTAAAAAGGCATAAATGTATTCATCGGAATAACCAGGAGCGAGGGGAAATTTCCCTAAGGGGGCCCATTGTCCGGCACGATAGCCCGCCTCTTCTTCTAGTTCCCGTTTTACTGTAAAGGATGCTGTCTCCCCAACTTCTAAAGTGCCGGCGGGAAATTCTAACAATCTCCCCCCTAGGGCGAAGCGGTATTGACGTACTAATACTAATTTTCCCTCGGCGGTGATAGGAACGGCTAAAGCTCCCCCAGGATGGCGTACACATTCCCATTCCCCCTCTACTCCCTTGGGAAGACGCAGTTTATTGACTTCAAAGGCAAAAACCCGCCCTTGATAAAAAAGACGTTTTTGGAGAAATTCTGGAGGCTCTTGCTCAAAGTACATGGTTGACATAGCAGTTCTCGATATTAGTGAGGTACAAAGATCCTCGTTTGAGGCGGTCGGCGGTCGGCAGGATTCGGTCACTAGGGAAATATTTTCAAGAATCACCAAAAATAGTGTCTAGGGCTTTTGTCAGAGTTTCCGCCATCACAATTTTATTATTGTAAACGACTATTACCCTTGCTAAAGTCGGCACACTATTTTGGTCGGCAACAATATATAAAGGTTCAACGTACAATAGGGACTGTTCGATAGGAATAACTAACAAATTGCCCTGCTTGACCTTCGATCCTTCCCGACTCCAAAGGGAGATTTGTTGAGAAATCTGCGGATTTTGGTTAATTAAAGCTTCTATTTGATTAGGACCATAGATCAACTCTTGTTTCGGGAATTGATAGAGTAGTAATTTACCATAGTGGGGATCATCGGAACGAGCCGCAAGCCAGGCAATTAAATTAGGACGACCAGCAGGGTTGTAGGGTTGTAATAAAATAAATTCCTCAGAATTGGCTTCCGGAAGTTTCATAATGAGATAGTAGGGTTCAACTACCTTGGCTTCATTCCCATAGATTTCCTGGGGAATTTGCCATTGATCTTCACGGTTGTAGAAGACCTGAGCATCTTTCATGTGATAGGTTAAAAGTCTTTCTGATTGGATTCTAAATAAGTCCTCCGGATAACGAATATGTTGGCGCAGGGAGGAAGGCATTTCGGCAAGGGTTTTGAACTGTTTAGGGAAAATCCGCTTCCATGTTTGTATCAGGGGATCATTACCATCGGTGATATAAAAATCAACATCCCCATTATAGGCATCGACCACAATTTTAACCGAGTTACGGATATAGTTAAAATTTCCCTGACCGGGATCGGAATAGGGATAGTGATCACTACTGGTATAAGCATCAATTATCCAAAACAATTTACTCGATTTTTCGCCAATATCCGCCGCCACTAGGTAGGGATTGCGATCGTAGTTTAAAAAAGGAGCGATCGCTTGGATTCTGGCTGAGACTGTGCGCCGAAATAATAGTTTAGTATCTGGGGTAAAATCTTGGGTAAAAAGTAGTTTCTGATCCCTTAGATAGGCAGAAAATAATAGTTTACGCCAGGGAGAGCCAATATTAATACCCCCCGTCCCATCGTAGGTATTATAGGCATTGTCATTGCGATCGGGATAATCTAATTCTTTAACCTTAGTCGAAGTCATGATATAGTTATCGGTCAATTCCCCAAAATAAATACGGGGTTTACCGATGGGAATACTATAGCGAATGGATTCACTAGAGGTTTTCAAAGCCCCTTGATCCTCATTAGTGCCGATATCTTGAACAAAATAATAGGGTAATCCCCCTTCATCAACCAAATTAACAGGGGAAAGGGTAAAGCCGTAACCGTGGGTATAAATTAGATGTTGATTTACCCAAGTTTTGGCACTTTCTGGAACAGTACTATAGTCTAACTCCCGGGCTGAAATAATAACCTGTTGACTGTTAGAAGTATTTTCGTAGGGAGCTTTCTGAAGATCAATATTAACTCGATATCGATCAATATCAGCATCAAAAAACTTATAGTATAGACGAATTTGCTGTAATTGGCGATTGGTTTCTAGGAGTGGTTTAGTGTCCCAAAGTCGAATATTATCAATAGTTAAGGCATTTTTTTTCAGAACCTCTAAAGTTAGATTACCCTGGGGATTAAAAACTTTTGCTTCAATTTTATCTAAACCAAAACCAGCACGGGTATGGAAAATATTGCGCTCAATATAGGGCTTTTCTTGGGCTAATTCATTGGGTTGTACGATAGTTTTTTGCACTATAGTCGTGAGTAAAAATCCACCCAAAAGGATCATGAGGTACAGATAAACGGGAGCAAAATAAAAAGTTTTGCGCCGAGTCTTTCCCGTTAGGGCTTTCCCAAATAACCAAAAACTAATGACGGCAGCTAGAACCGCTAAAACAACTTGTAAAGGCTCTTGAATATGAATATCTGTGTATCCCCCACCATACACCACCCCCCTGGGGGAATAGAGCAACTCAAAACGAGCTAAACCATGGCGAAAGACTAAAACCGCCATCAAAAAGCCCCAGAGTCCGTAAAGGTGACGTAATTGGGCATGGGAAAACCCTGGGAACTTACCCTGGGAGAGACTATTAGCAGATAGGATATAGGTTAAAATCGTACTAATTAAGGCATATAGGGCTAAACCCCAGAGCCAAAGGTTTAATAGCTGTAGAAAAGGTAAAGTAAATACATAAAACCCGATATCTAAGCCATACTGGGGATCTAATTCACCGAAGGCAGTGGGATTAAAAGCTTTGAGGAGTGTTGTCCAACGCTGGGAAAAAATTAATCCCAACAGAAGACTAAAGCCAACAGCTATCCCTGGGAATAAAAAGCGCGATCGCAGGAGTACCAAGGCAAGGAGTAAGCCAATTAAGGCGAGTGTTACCAATCCCATCCTGCCTGGGGAATCCAGGGCTTTAGGGGAAGTAAGAGGAGATAAATAATAATCCCGATACCAGCCTTGCCAGACTATTTGACCATAGTAAATCAGCATCAATCCCAGAACCGTAGCCATTGCCAGGACTACAAACAGCAGCCAAGGCAAAGAAAGGGGGGGAGATTGGGGATTAATTCGTTCTGGGTTGCCTCCTTGGGCTAGACGAGATGTAGAGGGAATTGGCACTTCTTGCCATTGCAGTCGACGGGCTAAACGGATATTAAGGACAAAAAAGGCCAGGGATAGGCTAGTAATCTCTAAGCCCAGGCCCATTTGCCAACCGAGTCTTTTGAAAAAGGCATCTAGATAACCAACCTCCCCAAACCAGAGACTCTCCCCCCAAAACCGTACTATTAGCCCTACCCCTAAAGCCAGAGCTAGGAGTCCTAAAAACCACCCGAATAGCGATTTTGTCAAGCTTTTGGACATATTTTTTGCCTCGGTAAGTGGGAGGAGAGAATGATGGGAATGGGATCATCCTCTCTTCGCGGATTTTTAAATAGCCTCTAAATCTTTCTCGCCGGTACGAATACGGATAATTTGTTCGATGGGTGAGACAAAGATTTTACCGTCGCCGATTTCCCCCGTGCGAGCCGAGGCAATGAGTTTATCAACCACCATATCGACCTGGTCGTTTTCTACGACGATCTCCACTTTGAGTTTTTGGAGAAATTCAACGGTATATTCAGAACCTCGATAGCGTTCAGTCTGACCTTTTTGGCGACCGAAGCCCCTCACTTCTGAGACAGTCATACCGACGATACCCGCGTTGACTAGGGCAATCTTGACTTCGTCGAGTTTGAACGGACGGATAATTGCTTCTACTTTTTTCAAAATTCTGCACTCCTTTAGGTGAATAGAGTTATTTTTGTCTTTTTTAATATATATGTTTAACCGTACACTCCTAGGGTAATAAATTCTCAATTGTTATTATGCGATCGCTTTAACCTAAATCTAGCATTGCCAAACCCAAATAGCGAATCCCCTGGGGACTGACTTGAAAACGACAGGGTAAAACCCGGATACCTTTTTCGACACCAAGGCGTAAAAGCGAACCGTAGTCTGGATCGTAGGCATCCCCCGCCCCAAAATGAAGACAATCTTCCCGATTAATAAAATAAAGCATTACCGCTTGGGAGTCGGGTAAAATCCCCATCAACTCTCGGAGGTGTTTTTGCCCCCTTGTCGTCACTGTATCGGGAAAAAGGGCGGTAGAACCCTCGGCTAGGGTGGTATTTTTGACTTCTATGTAGGTCAATGGGGAAGGGGATAGGGGTTCGGTGAGTAAAAAGTCAATGCGGCTTTTTTTCCCCTCTCCGTAGGCAACTTCAGGGGAGATGAGGGTATTTTCCCCAACCAAGTCCCTAAAAATTCGCTTTTCCAAGGCTAATTTAATGACTCGGTTCGGTAAGCTGGTATTGATACCTACCCAAATGTCATGGATTTGAATCATTTCCCAAGTGTAGGCCAGTTTTCTTTTGGGGTTATCGCTAGAGGAGACATAGACGGGGTTATTGACAAGACAAACTCCCGTCATCGGTCCTGTATTGGGACAATGGGCGGTGATGATTTCTCCGCTATCTAGTTCAATATCTGCAAAAAAGCGTTTGTAGCGCTTCAGCAGTTTACCCTTGAGCAGGGGAGGATAGGTATAGAGAAAATCTTCAGACATAATCTTAGTGATAGAATGGGTTGGGAATTTTATACAGAATCAGTCATGAATTATTATAGATTTTCTGGGTTACTTTTATTTTTATTATTGCTATTTAGTTGTACAAGGTCGCCCCAGATTAAAGTTCTGAAAGATATTGAGTATGGCACCTATCCTCCCCATCAAGGCACCCAAAAATTATTACTGGATCTCTACTTACCCCCTACTAATCCCCAAAAACCTTTACCTATTATTCTCTACATTCATGGGGGAGGTTGGCTCAAAAATAGTAAGGAACATTGTCCTGCTCCTGTCCTTGTACCCAAGGGTTATGGTGTTGCTTGTATTAATTACCGTTATAGTAGCGAAGCTCTATTTCCCGCCCAAATTAAAGATGTAAAAAAGGCTGTAGTTTGGCTAAAAAATAATGCCCAAAACTATAACTTAAATCCTAATAAAATTGGAGTTTTAGGCGATTCTGCGGGAGGATATTTAAGCGCCTTATTAGGTACTTCTGCGGGGGTGCAAGCCTGGGAGGATACAAAAAATCTTACCCTAGACTCTACTAGAGTACAAGCAGTAGTTAGTTTATATGCTCCTACGGATTTTAGTCAGGTTACTCCTGCACAGAATAAGGATCAACCTTGGTTTCACTATACCCAAGTTACCACGCTCTTGCTCGGCGGTCCTATTTCCCAAAAAAAGGCAGAAACTAAACTCGCTAATCCCCTTACCTATATTGATAGTAATGACCCACCATTTTTATTAATTCATGGCGAATTAGATCGGGTAGTTCCCCTTAGCCAAAGTGAGATATTGTACGAGGCTTTAAAGACTCAAAAAGTACCCGTAAAGTTTATTAAAATCCCTGATCTAAAGCACAATTTTAGAAACAAGGATGGAGAGGGGATTAACCCTGAAATTTTGGAGCCAATGTTGGACTTTTTTCGGGAGCATCTAAACTAAAGTTAATATTCCCCTTCTACCTCGCGGATACGCCGAATTGCCAGAATGTCGCTCATATTTTTAATTTGCTGCATACTTTGCTCTAGCTGATTACAGTCTCGAATGTCTAAACAGAGGGAAATTAGGGCGGGTTTTCCGAGGCTAGTTTTTACCTTAGCATTGCCAACGTTAATATTGTGGTCACTCAGACGGGAGAGAATATCTTTTAAAACCCCAACTCGATCTATCGCTTCAATTTGTAAATTGACGGGATAGGTTTGACATCGTCCGTGACTGTCTACGGGATTCCAACTGACGGGAATGAGGCGATCGCCCTCCACATTACCGACATTTAAACAACCTTGGCGATGAATGGAGATCCCTTTTGCTCCCCTGGTTACTACACCAATAATGGATTCCCCCGGTATGGGGTTACAACAACCCGCTATGTGGTACATAAGCCCCTCAACGCCCGCAATGGGGTATTTACTGCTGAGATTGGCTAAATTGGGGGAAGAAGAAGGCCTTTCTCCAGAAACAGCAGCTAGGAGAATATCTTCGTCATTTTGTTGGGTTTTGACGGTTTCTCGTAATCGGTTAACTACTTGTTTGAGGGTGATTTCCCCATACCCTAGCCCGGCTAACATATCATCCACGTTTTGATAGTTACATTGTTTAGCGGTTGTGTACATCCGCTCCGATTTTAAGAGAGCATCAAACCCGGTTTTTCCTAATTCTTTTTCTAATAGCTCTTTACCGCGACTGACATTTTCATCCCGACGCGATCGCTTATACCATTGACGGATACGGTGACGAGCACTAGGAGTTACGGCAAAATTGAGCCAATCCAGACTAGGGTGGCTATTTTTGCTGGTAATAATTTCGACAATATCCCCATTGTGTAGGGGTTTATCCAAAACTGTCCAGCATCCATTTACCCTAGCACCTTTCATGTGGTGGCCGATTTCCGAATGAATATGATAGGCAAAATCTACGGGAGTTGATCCCTTCGCCAGAGCCATCACATCGCCCTTAGGAGTAAAGACATAGATAACATCTTCGGCAAAGAGATCATCCCTGACATTATCCATGTATTCTTCGGCATCACTGAGGTCTTTTTGCCATTCTAGGAGTTGACGTAACCAGGTAAATTTTTCATCACTTTTATTGAGTTGTCCAAAATTAGAACTCCCGGCTTCCTTGTACTTCCAATGGGCAGCAATTCCATATTCAGCGATATGGTGCATTTCTAGGGTACGGATTTGTACTTCTAAGGGGCGACCATTTAAAGCAATTACAGTAGTATGTAGGGATTGATAGCGATTGGGTTTCGGTAAGCCGATATAGTCCTTGAATCTTCCTGGGATGGGAGTAAACTGATCGTGGACAATAGCCAAGGTTCGGTAACATTCTTCGTTACTGTTAACAATTATTCTCAAGGCGGCAATATCATAAATTTCGTGAAATTCCTTTTGTTGGCGGGACATTTTATGGTATATCCCGTACAGGTGTTTGGGTCTGCCTTGGAGTTCCACCACAGAAATCCCGATTCTATTTAGGCGTGTGTTGAGAATCTCGGTAATTTTTTGAATTTTTTCTTCCCTGTCTATACGTTTCTCAGAGACTAGGGATTGTATTTCTCGATATTTATCATTTTCTAAATATTTAAAGGCTAAATCTTCTAATTCCCACTTAAAGCGTCCAATCCCCAAGCGATTAGCTAGGGGGGCAAATATTTCCCTTGTTTCTAGGGCAATGCGTTGTTGTTGCTCCGGTTTCAGGTGTTCTAGGGTTCTCATATTGTGGAGTCTATCGGCGAGTTTCACCACTATCACCCGAATATCTTGAGCCATGGCCAGAAACATCCGCCGAAAATTCTCCGCCTGACGCTCTCTTTTGCTAGAAAAGTTAAATTTAGAGAGTTTTGTCACCCCCTCCACCAACATCCGCACTTCTTCCCCAAAATTTTCTTGGATTTCCTCTGGAGTCACCTCGGTATCTTCCACCACGTCATGGAGAAAACCCGCAGCAATCATGGCCGTATCTCCCCCTAAGTCCCTCAGTAAACCCGCTACAGCGACAGGATGGGCAATATAAGGCTCTCCAGACTTGCGGTATTGTTCCCCGTGGAGTTGGTAAGCGAAATTAAACGCCCGACAAATCAAACCCATGGCCTCATTTTCTGGCTCCGATTGGTAGGTAATCAGACATTGACTCAGCCATTGGGGGGGGACAAAAACAGGAAGCTCGGTTTTTGAGGGAGCGTTCGGGGTGGTTTCGGGTATGGTGATGGCTTTCATGGTTTAATGATGTTGGGGGAATACGGGCTAAAATATTGGAGTGTGAGGTTTATATAGGTTATTGTTTAGCACTAAGTCCAGAGCTATCTGCAAAAAATGCTTGTATATCTTAAGGTTTTAAGAGAATATAAAAAGCTTGTCCTTGTTTTGGATCACAAGAGGACTAAAACTTTAGTCTAACAAATTGTCACGCGGTTAGTGTTCTATGTTACCGTTATTTCACCGAGAAGTCTATCATATTTGGTTAAATTTTTTGCAAGTTTTGCATAATCAAGCGGATCAAGCCAACTTTGAGCAAGTACAAAGGTATTTCTATGATGTGGTAATGGGGTTAGATGATGGGGAAATTGAGCCAATATACTTATCCCGTTGGCGCTCTCTGCAAACCGAACTACATCGCTTGGTACGTTTATTGGAGACAGATTGGTTATTTTGTGGCTCGGCTCGTCAAAGTTCCACAAGGGAGAAAAGATTACAGGGATTTAGGGGGCGAATTGAGAAAATAATGGAGTATTGTCGGATTTTAGTCCAAGAAAGCTAATATTTTTTGTAAATCTGCCTGAAATAGACCAATATTACGGGAATTGACCAAGGGAACGTGGAGAAATAAACACCGAGACTGGGTTGTATGTTTTAAGACTTGGTAGTAGAGTCATGCTCTCCTATTCTTTGATAAACTTCCCGTGACATTTCACTTGTCATCTTAACTTGTGGCCAATGAGTCGCAGGTATAGGGCGGCGGGTGTTCTTTGCTTACCTAGCCCAAAAGTAGGAATCGAGCCAGATTTTTGAATCTCGCCGCAAGGTGTGCAGGAAATACAGGAGTAATCCTTTTGTGGGATAGTTTTATAATAACATCCCGCTCTTTTTCCAGGTAAAAAATGAAAATTGCCATAATCAGTTCAGGATTCTTCCCCGTTATTGATGGTGTAACAGTGACTCTCTTTCATCGATTACGCTATCTTAGTCAATATGGTCATCAAGTTTTATTGTTTTGTCCAGATTATAGTTCGCTGGGTTCAATTTATCCAGATTGGCAAAAATATACAGGGGAAATCTTTCCTAATGTTAGAACAATTAATCTTCCTAGTACTCCTTTTATGGGTCTAGAATTTGAACAAAATGTTAGTCAAAAATCCTATTCAGTGGTCTTACAAGAATTACAATTGTTTCAACCAGATATTATCCATGTTGATGAACCTGAGAGACTATGGTTAGGCTTCTTAAAACGAGCGGGGCTTGATTTTTCCAGACAAGCTAAAATTCCTTGTGTTAGCTTTTTTCACACCAATTTTATTGAATATCTAGAAGATTATTTACCTCTTCCCCAATGGGGTTTAAAAATTCTTCAATTCTTAGCGAAATATCATCGTAATTGGATCTATAATGGCTACGACTTGACCTTAATTTCCAGTAAAACGACGGCTCATAAAGTCACCAGTCTAGGGTTTAAAAATGTAGTAATCGCTGATTTATTAGGAGTTGATATTGAGCCGTATAAAAATTTAGTCAAAGAATCTAACTACTTTGCGACAAAGTATAATATTAAAGACATTAATCAAAAACTAAAATTAGTCTTTTTAGGGAGATTAACCCCTGATAAAGGTTGGCATTTTACCTTAGATGCTCTGACTCGGTTTTCTTCTCAGATTAATTTTGACAATCTTGCCTTTATTATTGCAGGAGAAGGAACAATGAAAGCAGAAATTCAACAAAAAATCCGTAATTTAACTTCTCATATTTATCTATTAGATCGCATTTTGCCAGAACACATTCCCCCATTACTGATCAATAGTGATATTTATGTCACCACCTCTGAAAAAGAGACAAAAGGGTTGACTATTTTAGAAGCCTTAGCCGCAGGACTTCCCATCCTTGCCCCCCATGCAGGAGGGATTATTGATACTATTCAAAATAACTATAATGGTCTACTCTTTACTCCAAAAAATGCGGTAGAATTTATCCAAAAATTAAATTTGTTATTAGAGAATATGGCTTTAAGACAGAAGATAAGTGCCAATGCGAAAGTAAGTATTCATCGCGGATGGGAAGAAAGTGTTAATAATCTTATCAATATTTGGCAAGAAACAAGGCGTTCTGTAGACGTTGAATGACGAGGTAGGGCGTTAGTAGCATAAAGTCGCCAACCACAGTCTCTCTTAAAGGTAGCTATCTCTGACGGGCACTAATGATACGTTAAAATCAGTACCGTTTGATGAACACGACGGCTAGGACTGTTAGTAGTGGGACGACCCCCGTTTTCATAAACTTTATCATAATGAATTTCCGACACAATTGAGGTAGGAATATAGCCATTAACTCAATAACGCTTCAGAATTTCTGCTACTAAAGTATCTTTTCCTGGTCGGTCAGCCGAGAGATAGAGTATCATTTATTTGTTTTGCGACTAGCTTTACTAATAATACTATCAAAATATTTATTAATAGGTGTTCCTAATAAGCTATGAAATTTTGCCAAAAAAGCCATGGCAAAACCAGGTGTTATAATAAAAATTTTTTGCTCAATTCCTTTGAGAATTTCTATTGCAACCGATTCTGGACTCCATATTTTTACTTGACCAGTAATCGCTTTTGTTTCTGGTGGTTTTGTTATATTTTCTTGTGCTAGTTGCGGCGTATCCGTATCTGAAGGATAAACAATTGATAGATTAATTCCTAACATTTTTAACTCTGGACGTAAAGATTCCGCTAATCCTCTAATTGCAAACTTAGTAGGACTATAGGCAGTATAACCATAAATTCCCATTAATCCAGCCCCAGAAGAAATTAATACAATATGGCCTTTCCCTTGTTCTTGCATGGCAGGCAATACGGCTTTAATACAATATAGAGAGCCAAAATAATTAACCGCCATCGTTTGTTCAAAAACTTCGATCGGTAAGTTTTGAAAATAGTCTGGATAAACAATTCCTGCGGAGTTAATTAATAAGTCTGGTGGGCTAATATTATTAATTACTTGTTCAAGAACTTGTTCAACTTGTTGACGATTACTCACATCAGCTGTATAAGTTAAAATTTGTTGACTTTTCCGAATTTTTATAGCGTCAAGTTCTGATTTGACCTGTTCTAACTTGAGAGAGTTACGGGCAATTAGAGAAAGATTACTTCCAGATAAGGTCAATTCTTTCGCCAATGCTCTCCCGATGCCGCTTGACCCTCCTGTAACAATAGCATGGGAGTAGTGAGATTTTATTAAGATCATTATTAATTATGATAATAGGACATTAACGCGTACCAGAAAGTCTAGCTGATTCTTGCGAAACAACACCTAATGTTTTCTCAACAGTATCTTCATAAACAGTGAAAAATAAGCCCCGATTAAAACTTGATTGGATATCAGGTTCTACACTAACTTGGTGAGTAATTAAATATTTATTAGAACCCATGGAGTCAATTTGCCAGGAACCTTGTAGACTTTTCACTTCCCCTTCAACAACTTTGAATTTAATTTGTTTAGGATAATCTTCGTTGACAACAATCTTCACTTTCGCCTTTCTAGAGAAGGTTAAAAGCTGAAAAACTTGCACTTGTTCAAACACTTTGTAATTCCCTCGATTTTCCAGCAGATTGCTTTCAACTACATTAGGCATATATTTCTCAAAATTGTCGTAATCGGTTAAAACTTTCCAAATTACTGATAAATCACCTTTGGCAATCACATATCCTGTGTATTGTCCTTTACTTCCGTTAAGAATGACCTGTCCTTCTTTTAGGTTAAGCGTAGCCGCCGAAGAATTTTGTTTAACTCTATAGTCATGAACTTGTGCAAGGACAGGAGAATTGGCAAACGATGTGAGAGTGCCTTTTGAGACTGCTATTGTTGCTAGTGTGATGAATAACAGCCTTCTCATCCATTGTAGATGTTGTTTTTGCCAAGGTTGAATCATGGATTTTGCTAAAATTTCTAAAAGCCTCTTTTATTTTAACTTAATTGCTAAAAAAGGCAACTTATCTCTTTCCTCTTACTTTAGATAGAGGCTAAGTGAAAGTCATTAATTTGCAGTTTTTTGATTAAATCTGCCTTCTTAGGTCGTATTGATAATATTTCTGACAGAAGATAAGCCAGTTATGAATAACTTGGCGATACTCAGCTTTAGCTTTATATTGTATGTTGGCGTGGTTAGCTCCTTCGACTAAAATCAAAGATTTAGCCCCTGAAGCTTTTTTATATAAGTCTTGACTCATTGTATAAGGAATAGTTTTGTCGGCTGTTCCATGAATAATTAAAATTGGCATTTTTAGGGAGCTTATCTTAGATAAAGAATCAAATTTTTGCGTTAAAATTAGCGATTTTGGAAATAGTTGAATGGGCAAATAATAGTCGATTACTGCTGACATTGAAGTAAAAGAACTTTCTATTATTAAACCGCCCATCGTCGGATATCGAGTGGCTAAATTAATGGCTATTGCGCCTCCCAATGAATATCCATAAACAAATATATTCTGTGGCAAAATTTGTTTTTTTATGGTTAAATAAGACCAACTTGCTTCCGCATCTTCATACAAGCTAATTTCATTAGGAAATGCACCTTGGCTTTTTCCATAACCTCGATAGTCAATCAGTAATATTGAAACGCCTAAGTCATGAAAAAACTCCACTTTATCTAGTAAATCCCCTAAGTTACTACTATTACCATAAAAATATAATACTGTGGGACTCTTGAGGAGATTTGAATCAATCCACCAACCATACAATTGTCCTTTAGGCATAGTAATCCATATCTCCTCATAATTTAACTTTATATCTTTTGGGGTATTATTAATCGCAGAAGAAGGGAAAAATATAAGATGAGTTTGCCCAATTCTTAAGCCAATTATTAAGCCCAAATAAAGGCATAAAAAAATACTACTTAGAAACAGGTATTTTTTAGATAGGGCTAAAATAGTTCGCTTGGCCATAGAGTTAAAAGGAAGATTATGCATGCTACAATGGGGTTCGAGTAGCAACGTATACTGTTGGATGACTTGAAAAAAGAAGCCTCGGTTCACAAAAAGCTCGTTATCGAAGTTTAGCGACCGCTACTAATTTACTGTGTATGATAGCTTGGTTTAATGATACACGGGAGCAAGTCAGTTCTACAGAACAAATGAACTACAACAGAAAGCAGCAAAATTGAGTAAAATGAATATCGAAGTCAAGCCGAGTCCTAAAATGAACCCAGAGACCGAAAAAAAACTCCAAGAACATCTGCGAGAAATGTTAAGTAGAACAACTGCATCTAATTCTACCAAGAACTGGTAGTCTTTACGACAGCCTGCTAGTAAATTTGTTCTGTATTTTAATTAAACTAGAGACGCAAATGTTACAAAAATATTATCGACAATGGGCATTAAGAAGTCTTGTCTTAGGAATTTTGGTCCCGATACTAACTACTTTACCGGCTTACGGATCTGAAAAAATAATTCTAATTTATGGAGGTTTAAATTTCTCTATTCCTGTAAAATCTTTGGAACGATTTGTTCAAAATGGAACAGTTGACCATAGTTTAAAATTCTATTTTCGTTTTTTAAATGCTCAACAAAAAGCTAATTTACAAGAATTTTTACGCACCCGCTACGCAGTGAAAACCTTCGCATTACATCAGTTAGGACAAACCTATGCGGGAGAGCAATTATTAACTACCTTAGGTAAGGGAATTCAAATTCCAGGTGGTCGTAATGGTCATTATGCTATTCGAGGCTCGATGATACAAGCTTCAGCAACACCTGAAGGTCTGAGTGTGATCAATGTTATCCGTCATTTTCCAACTGATATACAATTAAACATTACATATCTTCTAGCATCTACTAAGCACATTTTTAGTCTCGTTCAGGACACACAACATTTTATGAAATCGTTACCACAAACGGAGGTGATTAACTCAACGAAAACAATCTCTATTCTACCTAGTTTGGACTTAGAAAAGACAGATGTGTTTAAAATCAGTAAAAAAGTTTTTTCTTTACATGATTACAAACGCAATCGTCAGTTAAAAATAGCATTCTATTTTCCTAAAACTGAACAAAATAAATTTCCTGTAATTGTTATTTCTAACGGTTTGGGAGCACATCTAGATAGATTTAGTAAGTTAGCAGAACATTTAGCTTCTCATGGATTTGCGGTAATAATTGCCGACCATCCCAATAGTAATGACGAGAGACAAAACGCTTTTTATGCAGGATTATACTCAGAACCTTTTGATGCTACTGAATTTGTTGATCGCCCTTTAGATGTTACATTTATTCTTGACCAATTTGAGAAATTAAATTCTACTCAGTTTGACCATAAACTCAATTTACAAGAAGTAGGAATTTTGGGTTATTCTTTTGGGGGAGCCACTGCTTTTGCGTTAGCAGGAGCAAAAATTAACTTTCAGCAACTAGAAAAAGATTGTAAATCTCCTAATGGATTTTATAATATATCTATCTTATATCAATGTCGGGCTTTAGAGCTTCCTCAAAAATCTTACGATTTAAAAGATCAGCGAATTAAAGCCATATTTGCATTTTTTCCTTTTAGTCGTAGTCTTTATGGACAATCAGAAATGAATCAGATTAAAATTCCTGTGTTTTGGCAAGCCACAGATGCGGATGTAATTACACCATTATTAACTGAACAAGTCCCTCCCTTTACTTGGTTACAATCTCGTGACAAATATCTGGCTATTGCTGAAAAACTTCCCCACACTCGTATCATTTTAAATGCCACCAGTAAACTAATTAATCAACAAATTACGGAGGAGCAGATAATTCAAACAACTCACCATTATCTAAGCACTTTAAGTTTAGCTTTTTTCAAAACCTATATTGCCCATAATAATCTTTATTATTCCCATTTACAGCCCCCTTATATATTATCCATTAGTCAGGAACCTTTTAGGTTACATTTAACGCAAAAAGTTCAATTTTCCGTAAATAAAAAATAGTATTGAGTTAGGAATAATGAATAAGTTTTTATTTGCTTTTATGTCGAAAGTCTCTAAAAGATACTTGCTGATAACGATTATTATTCTAGTTTTAGGACTCTATTTTAGAATCACAAATCTGAGTAATAAAATTTATTGGGTTGATGAAGTTGCAACTTCTTTGCGCGTGGCAGGGTTTACAAAACAAGAATTAATTCAGGATGTTTTAAATCTAGGCGTGATAGAGATTAAATCCTTGCAATATTATCAAAAAATTACGCTAAAAAAATCTTTTTATGATTTAGTAAAAGCTTTAATTAAAAGTCCAGAACATGCACCGCTTTATTTTATCGTTGCTAGAATATGGACTGAGTTTTTTGGCAGTTCAATTTTCTCAATTAGAAGTCTATCTGTGATATTTAGTATCCTAAGTTTACCATCTATTTATTGGTTATGTAGACTATTATTTCAATCTTCAAAACCTGGATGGATTGCGGTTTTGCTTTTGGCAATTTCTCCTCTATACGTAGCCTATGCTCAAGAAGCTCGACCTTATAGTTTATGGCTCGAAATAATTCTTCTATCCCAGATTACTCTTTTGGTATGTTTACGTTCCAATTCTTTACTAAATTGGTTTTACTACACTATTATTTTGATTCTTAGTCTTTATACTTCTTTACTATCAATTTTACTAATTATTGCCCAGAGCGCCTACGTAATTATAATTAATAAACTTCGAGCTGAATCACAAGTTATTTTCCAATTAATCGCCGTCGGAATTGCCTTAATATTTTTTAGCCCCTGGTTAATCATCATGGCTCAAAATTGGCAACAATTTCAAGACAACACAACTTGGATGAAAGTCCACTTAAATCTAGGCGCTATGGCGGTAATTTGGTTTTATAGCATGGCTACGATTTTTATTGAAACACCAATTTATCTAAATTTTGATGCTATGATTTTGACTCGAATCATTATCGACATTAATTTATTTATTTTAGTAATTTTTTCTCTATGTTTTATTTATCGTAAAACTAATAAAAGTGTTTGGTTATTTGTTTTATTGCAGATACTGATTCCTTTAATAATCATGAGAGGATTAGACCTAACATTAGGAGGACAGCGTTCAACAGCTATTAGATATATGATGCCCAGTTATTTATTGGTTCATGTGACAGTTGCTTACTTATTTTCAAGTAAAATTTTAACCGCTTCCAAGGGTTTTTTTCAAACCAAAAAACAATGGATAGTGCTACTTTTTCTGATTTTGTTTATTGAAGTATCTTCCTGCACTTTTATGTTGAATAAATCTCCCCAGTATCAAAAAACTCGCAATCTCCATAATCCTGAGATCGCTCAAATTCTTAATCATAATCCTTTGGCAATTTTACTGACTGAGCCATCCAATATACTTGACGCTATTTCTATTAGTTATTTACTCAAACCATCTATTCAATTTCAGTTAATTTCTAATCCTTCTCTACTAACACTTTTACCTCTCAGTAGAACTCTTTATGTTTTAAATCCTTCCTTAGACTTAATCAATCAAATCCGACAGAAGCTAGGGGATTTTGAAATCGAACAAGTCTATCAACCTAAGTTATTAACAGAAGGGGAAATTCATTTATCACTTTGGCAGTTAAAAACTTAGTCACTTGTACCAATAAGCATCACGCTGAAATGGATAGTTCGGTAGGATAATGGGAGAGAATAAGTTTTTTTCTTCAAAATTTGACCAATTAATTGAGCCACCTAGACTGTAAAATTTGGCTAAGTAGCCACACAAACAAGACCAAATATCTGGAAATTGAAAATCAATAGAAATCATCAAATCATAGTCTTCTTGATTTAAAATTTCGAGAGCCTTCTCATTGGATACTTGAGAAGATATTGGATCTGGAAAAAACAGATGTCTATTTAGATAACTTAATAAAGGAACTTTACCAGGAAAATAAGTGACAGCATCCGATTTTTTTTGTCCAGCTAAGACCATTAAGCTATCTTTTAAACTGACAATTTCTGCAACAGTCATAGCCACCCAATGTCCAACACCATAACCGATAACGGCTGTGGGAAGAATGCCCCAAGACTCCAAAAGCTTGAATAGGGCATATTCTAATATGAAGAGAATGAGCATTAGCTCAGAACTTGTCTGATTTTCTTGTTCAAAAAAGTTACCTAAATCAATCTTCAGGCAAAGTAGAATTTCTTGTTTACAATCATCAATTGACTTTTGAAAAACGGATTGAGTTTGATATAAAAACAATGCCTTTTTCCAAGATTTAGAAACATCTTGACAAAATAGAAAAGGAATTTTTAAGGAATGATTTCTGCTAACTTGTCCAAAGAAGAGATCAAGGGTGAATTGTTCATTCAGAAAGTCTATCAGTTTTTGCTGCAGTGTCGCCAAAGAAAACGTGACAACCGCTAAACGATAATTAAAATCTGAGCGGCTAGTGTTTGCTGTTCCACAAACATTAGCCAAAGATAAATAGGGATGGGTGGTCAAAAAATCACAATATTTCTCAACTAAGACTGTCCTGGCTGATTGACTTTTAGCAGAAAGGGTAAATAAGTAAGCAGGATATTTGACCATTTCCTGAGCCGATACAACGGGAGTTGAAGCAGGAAATTGAGAAACAATAACATGGGCATTTGTTCCACTAAAGCCAAAAGAACTTACTCCCGCCACTTTTGAATGATTATCTCTTGGCCAAGACATATTTTTGGTGGGAATTACCAACGGCAGTTGTGACCAATTAATATTTGGATTAGGATTTTTAAAATGAATTTGAGGAGGAATAGCTTCATTTTGAAGACATAAGATAACTTTGATTAAGCTAACAATGCCAGCGGCAGCTTCCAAATGGCCAATATTAGCTTTAACCGAGCCTACAATTAAAGATCCAGAACTTTTTTGGCTAAAAACTTGCCCCAGTGCTCCAATTTCGATGGAATCGCCCAGTATTGTTCCTGTTCCATGGGCTTCCACATAACTAACGTCATCTGCCTTTATATGAGCATTTTTAAGGGCTTGTTGAATAACAGCTTGTTGAGCAAGTCCATTAGGAGCCGTTAAGCCATTACTACGACCGTCTTGATTGATAGCCGACCCCCGCAGAACTGCTAAAATATTATCCTGAGCAGTGATAGCCTCTTGTAACCGTTTGAGAACTACGACACCACATCCCTCTGAGCGCACAAAGCCATTGGCAGAGGCGTCAAAGGTCTTACAATGACCATCAGGAGATAACATTCGTGCTTTTGAAAAACTAATACTAATTTCAGGGGAAATAATACGATTGACCCCTCCAACAATTGCTAAATTACACTCTTGGTTACGGAGACTAGCCATTGCTAAATGAATTGCCACTAGAGAGGATGAGCAAGCTGTGTTCACTGAGAGGCTTGGACCATTTAGCCCTAAAAAATAGGATAAACGACCTGATGCAGTGCTGTGGGTATTACCTGTTATCAGATAAGCATCAATTTCATTAGGATCTCTTTTTAATAGTTGATGCCAGTAATCATTACCACAAATTCCCACAAAAACACCTGTTGAACTGCCACTTAAATTATCGGGAGGAATTCCTGAATTTTCTAGTGCTTCCCAACATACTTCTAAAAGGACTCTTTGCTGAGGATCTAAACTAATAGCTTCTCGCGGGGCAATATTAAAGAAATGAGCATCAAAGGTTTGAAGATGTGGAATAAATCCGCCATAAAACGTACATATTTTCCCTGTTTGATTTAGATCAAGATCGTAGTAAGATGCTAAGTTCCAATGTTCTGGAGGAATTTCGCTGATTCCGTCTTTACCATCTCGTAAAAACTGCCAGAAATCATCAGGATTATTAATGCCTCCAGGCAGACGACAACCCATTCCAATTACCGCTATCGGCTCACTTTTAGCTTGCTCTAAATCATTCAATTTATCTTGCAATTGTTTGATCGCAACTAAAGCTTGTTTTGTCGTAGATAACTCTTGGCTCGATGACATAGTAGTAACCAGTAACTAATATTAATTGATTTGATCCTTCCAAGCTTCTAAATTTTGCTTACCTTTTTGGACATAGGGAGAAATAGAGACGAGCTTAATAATAAATTGATTAACTAGAGAAAGAGGAAACTTGAGAGGGCGTAGAAAATCTACAAAGAGGACGACGCGAATATCATTAGTTTGGTTCCAAGCTTCGTGGGGAAAAGTGTCATCAAAAATTAAGCTTTTTCCTTCTTGCCAATGCCGAATTTCATTACCTACCCGAATTTGACAATCCGTTGAGGAATGGGGAACTTTTAAGGCAAGATGATAACGAATAACCCCTTTGTAAGGGCCACAATGCTCAGGGATGTGTTTATGGGGTAGTAAAATTGAAAAAAATGCAGTTTTCATACCAGGGATTTGTTCAACTAATTGGGTAGTTTGAGGACATTTCTGACAATTTTGCTCTGCCTTTAGTCCATAGGCATAGAAAAAGAAAGTCTTCCAACGATGATCTTGAGTAATATCGAGCTGATCAGGGGAAATATCTTGAAAATTTGGAATATTATTTAAACTTTTTAAAAGTTCATCTAGTTCTTGTCGAATAATTAACCAGTTTTCTTCTAAATTTATGACCCAGTTAAATTGTCGGCAATCAAAAAAGACTTGATTTTCTACTAAGGAATGCCTATCTAATAAGCCTTCTAGTTTTCGGAAATACTTCTCACCTTGAGTAACCACAAACTGATGATGTTTATCACCCATCTTTGAGATAATTTCCTTAATGTTTTTAGCAATAATGTTCATAAGTTATTAGAAGCCGATTTCCGTCTCGTAATTACTAGCCACTAATCTAGTATATCCAATAATATAGCTCTTGTATTTAGATTGTCAACTTACTGTAAGGATAAGGCCCTTTGACTTCACTCAGTACAAGCTGCTCAGTGACCACAGGTAACAAATATCGTTCGGAAATTATTGAGGATTGCTATAGCAACATTTATTAGCGTAATTTCACCTTAATTATATGGGGATAACCATCAGTCTTAGGATCAAGGGGTGAACCGCTTACCCAAACTTGGTTATCTTGAATCTGAAGAATTTGACGACTTCCACTGCCAGAAAAGTCAAGATTCATCTTGGGATACAGATTCGATAAAATGGTTTTATCATCAATCATAACACCTGTTTGATCTGGATGTTGAGAATTTGAAAAAATTCCATTTTTCCAATCTAAATTATTAATATTAGAGGGAAGAATTTGACGAGTTAAAGCAAAGTCATTTAAGGAAATTAATAGCTGCGCCTGACAAGATTTAACAGTCAATTTTGCTCGTTCCTCAGGATAAGCTTTCATCTCTAAAATTGACTCTGTTCCCTTTTGATGTTCAAGAGAAATATGCCAATTGGAGTGACTAGAAGGTGCGCCATAACTGTAGTTGCCTTTTTTTCCAATAGATTTTTGGTGATCTGTTTTTCGTTCAATAATATTCACTAATCCTCGATTTCCTATTAGAGGAATAGACGTAGGTTTAACGGTTAAATAATAATTGAGAGTTATATCAGCATAGTAGATATTATGTTCTTCTTTATTCACCGATTGAGGTGTATTAATTATTAATTTTACTACATCATTTTTTTCTTGAATAATTTGGCAAATAATGGGTAAAGAATTTAGATGTTTCGGTTGCTCTAGGCGTTGCCAAATTAAGTTATAGAATGTCGCTTCGACCAATTGGTAGTCCTTAATAAATTCTCTATAAAACCACCAATTTGTTCGTCTTACCCAAGTTTCCCATAAATAAGCATCTTCTCGCAATGTAGTAATATATTCAGGTTTAAATTGTTCCCAGTTACTTAAATATTGATATCTAGATTTATCTCCTAAAGCATGAATGATATAATCAGTTCCAGTGGGATTGAGCGCTCCGATAATCACATCCATTCCCGTTGAGTAAGTAGATAATATTTTTTGTAAGGAAGGTTTATTTTGTAGTTCTTGTTTTAACGTTTTAGCTATTTCAATACTTGATTTCCATTTAGGGGATAACCATCCGCCTAACTCTGCTACTTTAATAAATCCTTTTTCTGGTGAAGGAATAGGATAATAAATATAATAGTTAATCACATGAATTAAAGGAGCAATGACAAAGATTAACATCATAAATAGAGATGCCTGCCGAAAAATAAAGTGAATATTAATTCGTGCTAAAAATCGCTGAATTTTTCCATGGAATAATAAATAAATAGACAAAGGAATGGTGAAAAGGGAAACAATACCACTTAACAGAAAATAACGAACACTCATAGTCCCTCCCACGGACGAGAGAATCCCTGCTGTGTAAACGGTTAAGCTAAGATAGATTAAAAGTAGGTGTTGAATGGTATAAGTTTTAAAATATCCTCGTAAGATAATGATGATAATACTCACCAAATAAATGCAAGAAAATCCCAAAAATAAAGGATGTTTTAAGAAGTCTTGAGGTGCAAGTATCTTATTATAATTTTCAAACCATACATAATACCAAAATTGATCTCCAACTACTCCACTAAAATTACTTTTTAACCACTCAGGTAGATGTCCTTGGGTCAACAGCATTCCCATTATATAAAAAGTTGTTGCAGCAGATAATATCGTTAAGAAAATTTTCCTTAATCTTCTTTTTCTATCTTGGGTAATCGCATAAATAATTGTCAAAAAAATTAAATTAAAAGTCGAGGGAATGCCATAATCATTCGACCAAAGGGGTTGCATTCCCATTAAGCCACCTATTCCTAAATAAAGTAACCATGAATGAGAGAATGATAGCAAGAGAACTAATAAAATTAAGCTTGTCAAAAAAGGCAAGGAACTCCGAACATTCAAATTACTTGTTCCAGGGCCGACAATTTCATTAATTAAATGAGAATTCTCGAAAAGAAAAGAAACAATAGTCATCACAAAAGAAGCCCAAATTAAAGAAGAATATTTTGTCAGTCCCGAGCAAAAAAATAAAGTCCATAAAACTAAAAAATGCAAGCTTAAAGCGATTGAATAAATACTGAATTGAGAAGATGCAAAATCCCTCCCTGTCAGAAACGTAAAAAAAGCATTGAGATAGGTCGGACCCAAACCTAAATAAGGATTAAATTCTCTTCCAGGAATCTGCCCTAATAAAATTCTACGCACTGGGTTAAAGGTTTGAAATGCGCCATTGAGTGGGATATAGTCTAAATTTAATCGATGATAACTTGCTATACAATAAATAGACAAAATAACAGATAAAAGAGCGACAAATGGTAAATATTTTTGCCATTCAATACCGAGAAAAATTGTTTTGCGTTCTATTCTCATAAATCTTTAAGGATTGATAGGATTAAACTGACTCAAAGTAAGCTATCTCGTCCGAAAGGGACGAGGCTTTGAATAGCCTGAATCTATTGGATAAGCCAATAAACTCGAAGCTTTAGGTTGGCTTACATTCAACCCCACTAAAGCAAAATTATTTCAGAAGTGTTTTGTCT
This sequence comes from Microcystaceae cyanobacterium, assembly GCA_040398185.1. GTDB lineage: Bacteria > Cyanobacteriota > Cyanobacteriia > Cyanobacteriales > Microcystaceae > JBBAUO01. The sequence goes on from JBBAUO010000021.1 coordinate 62,968, forward strand.
CCATCCTCAGTCCATCCAGGCACTTTATTACTACAATTTCTGTTGCTCTATACTGACTTGAAGCTTGACGACTAGGGTTAGGACTTTGTCCTATGGCTCTAAAAACTTGCTACTATGATTATACTTTAGAAGGGGATAGAATTAAAGCTTTTCTGAGATTTTAAACTGAGCATCGTCGAAGAGCGGGGGTTCAGACCCAATCTTTTCTTTTCTGAGCAAGTTTTGCTTTCATCTTATTGCCAGAGATCATGGGCAAATTCTTTTAGATAAAAGGGTTTGGAGAGTAATAAGTGGGTACACAAAATAAATTACCCAAAATTAGTAGAAGCGGGTTTAGCCAGAAGCCTTGTCAAATAAACGATATGATTCGCTCAAAACCCACCCACTTCCGTGTAGTTAATTGTGTTTCTTACTTTTCCCGCTAAGTTCAAAATGCAGTCTGTAAGGGCATTATAGCCTTGGGGTAGTTTTAGTGATATAGTACAGAAAAGTTTTTGGGTGGAGGTCAAAAAATGTTGGAATGGTGGGTGAAAAATTTTGCCAGTTGCGCC
>JBBAUO010000022.1:0-60210 GCA_040398185.1 Microcystaceae cyanobacterium
AGCTTTTCGGTGGTGCATCTGGCAACCCATGGAGCTTTTGTGGTGGGTACTCCTGAACAGTCTTTCATTTTGTTTGGCGATGGAACTCCTGTTACCCTAGAAGCGATGAAAAAATGGCAGTTTAAAAATTTGGATTTAATTGTTTTGAGTGCCTGTGAGACGGGATTAGATGGGAATTTTGGCTCAGGGGTGGAGATTTTAGGGCTAGGCTATCGCTTGCAAACGGCGGGCGCACGAGCGGTAATTGCTTCTCTGTGGGCGGTGAATGATGGGGGAACCCAAGCCCTGATGAATGCTTTTTATCTGGCACTCAAGAAGGATAAAATTACTAAAACAGAAGCCCTACGACAGGCGCAAATAGCTATGATTAACAGCGATCGCCCGGCTAACCCTAGTCAACGCGCTAGTATAGAGATAATTCAAGATGGTGTACCCCCAGAGGTGGCTAGTCGTCTGAGTCATCCTTTTTATTGGGCTCCGTTTATCCTCATTGGTAATGGTTTGTAAGTAAAGAATGGGTTTATGATACTTACTAAAGATTCACGCAAGAAATTAAGAGAGGGTATAGTCAACGCCTACACGGAAGAAGATGATTTAGTTATACTTTTACGTGAGAATATGGATATAAATTTTAATGCGATTGCTCAGGGTAAAACTTATAATAACAGGGTTTTTTATTTACTTGGATATTTGGAATCTGAAAATAGATTAAATAAATTTGTAGAGACAATAAGAAAAGACAAGCCTAATAGCCCTTATTTACAAGACTCCTTAGAATACATAAAACCCTCCCCACAAGCTAAATTTAATAAAAAGATTTTATTGACTTTAATTCCTTTGTTTATAATAGTATCGCTCTTTATTTCTAATTTATTTAATCAGCAGGGATACAAATATTATACCGATAAGAACTGGGGAGAGGCAAAAAACAATTATCACTTAGCACTAATTTTTAATCCTAAAAATGCTGAAGCTCATTTAAACCTAGGCTTAGTTTATGAGGAATTAAATAACTCAGAACAAGCCCGTTATCATTATCAAAAAGCTTGGGAAGCAGGTATTCCCTCTGCTATGAATAACCTCGCTCGACTAGAGATTATCAATAATCAACCTAGAGAAGCCATTAATCTCTTACTCCAAGCCCAATCTCAAAAAAATTTAGATAAAGAGACAAGCTATGCTATTTTCAAAAATATCGGCTGGGCTAGACTCAAACAAAAGGATTATCCTAGTGCGGAGAGTTCTTTGCTTGAGGCGATCGCTCTCCAAGAAGACCAAGCTTCGGCCTATTGTTTATTAGCCCAAGTTAAAGAAGCAGAAAATAAGCAAACGGCAGCACTTAAGGAATGGGAAAAATGCAATCAATATGCTAACCCAACTAACCCCGATGAGGATCGATGGAGAATTATTGCCCAAGACCGTTTAGCTTCTATAAAGTAAGCCTAGGTGTACTTTTAATTATACTCTTAATACTCGTCTATCCTCAAACAGCGATCGCCAGACCTGCTAGAATTACTGCCATTACAGGAAGGGTAAAAATTAAGCGACTAGGTTGGGCTGAATATAAACCTGTAACCCTAGGTACAGAGTTAAATAATGGCGATCAAATTTTTCCCGACACGGAGGCAAGAGTTAGGGTATTGTGTCCAGATTTACAGGAAAGGTTAGTCAACGCGGGAGTACCATCGGGACTAAAATCTATCTGCCCTATTTGGCAAGCTGTTAAGGCAAAAAATCCGCCACCATTGGGAACTTTAGAGGGAATTAATTCCCGTCTTCCTTACCTAATTACCCCGCGTCATAGTTTAATATTAACGACTAATCCTCTCCTCGCTTGGAATCGGGTTATAGATGTCGAGAAATACACCGTAAAAATTAGCAACGCCCAAGGTATAATTTGGCAAACCTCAACCTCAGATAACCAGATTATCTACTCTGGTAGCCCTCCCCTATCCCCTGGTATTTCCTACTCTGTGGTAGTAGAAACAGATAAAGATCAACTCTCCTCCCTTGAGCCAAGCTCTCCCCTGCAATTTATCCTCCTCCATCCTGAAGACATAAAAGCAATAGAGATGGAGGTAGAAAAAATTAAGAGCCTTGGCCTTCCTTTGGAGGTAGAAGCTTTAACCCTAGCGGAGTTTTATGCAGCCTATTCCTTACCCCTACCTCGATTAAAAAATTACGCGCTCTCTCCCCAAGTAGCCTCAACCTATCATCTTAGTACAACTGCGATCGCACTTTTAGAAACCGCTATCTCTAGGGAATCATCTTCCCCAATCCTAGAGCGTACCCTAGGGGATATATACTGGCAGATAGGACTCGCGGAGTTAGCTCTTAAACATTACCAACAGGCGATCGCTTTAGCAACTAGCCCAGAAACTCTCGAAGAGAAAACCTTGGCTCAATTTGCCCTAGGAGAAGTATACGCTGCTCTAGGCGATAAAACCCAAGCTCAGAATTGGTACGCTCAAGCGAGGGCAGGTTATCTATCCCTAGGTCATCAAGAAAGGGCGGATTTTATTGGGGAGCTAATTAAAACCTTGCAGTAAACTGGTATGGTAGAATTGGTTTCAACCCGTCCACTTGGTGTGCCAATGGAAGCCGTCAGTGTCAGTGAAGCCAGAGATAATCTGTCACTGTTGTTGTTACGGATAGCAGAACGGTAGTTTTCAGAATTGTTGTTGAAAGAGCCGCCGCACAGAATCTGACAGTCTGCTATTGAGGGTGAAGTTGTACAACAAGCTATCACGGAATTTGCCAACAGTTTAAAGTAGATTGGACTATACCAAATAACGAAGGCTTACAACTACGGACTATCTGGGAAATTAACTTGATTAATTCTAATCCTCGTCTGATTTCTGCATTTATTAAGTGAGGCCAAATGAAAGATATTAAACTTTTAGACACTGTTGCCATCATTAACTCGGTTTCTTTTGAAAGATTTACTTTGGTTGAACCAGATTATACAATAGTTAAAAGCTTACCAAGTGGACAGGTTGGAACTGTAGTTGAGGTGTATAAACAAGAGTATCAATGTCAATATTTGGTAGAATTTTCTGATGATCATGGACAGAAATATGCTATGGCTATTTTATCAGAGGATGAGATTCTTGTTTTACATTATGAACTTCAAGTAGTTTAATCTTTGTCACAAAATCACTATTGATACTTTTGGATTTCTTCTTGTACAAATTCTTGAGTACAAACTAAAGCAATTTGAGAGCGCATTTTATTCATTGGCTAGATTTGAAACTTGGTTATACAGTTGCTCTCTCATCCAAAATCCAGAAATACGCAACTGGTCAAGTAGCTGATTGACGGATGCTAAATTGTTAATGGGTGAGGTATTACTAACCACTATCCTTAATTAGAGGGTAACAATCGATCTTAGGCTCAGATTATAGCTAAGATTGATTAACTGGTACCATATTTTAGGAAGTAAGTACAACTTGATCTAATAAACCCTGCAACATCTCTCCTTCGATGACTTCTGTTTTTAACAGTTCCCGGGCTATGGTATCTAATAACTCTCGATTTTCCTGTAAAAGAGCGATCGCTTGTTTATAAGCCGTTTCTACGATCTCTTTTAGTTCCTCATCAATGGCCTTGGCGGTATCTTCACTAATCAAACGCCGATTAACGGTACCATTGCCTAAAAAACTATTTCCCTGACGCTTTTCGTAAGCGAGGGGGCCGAGGGCTTTACTCATGCCATAGAGCGTCACCATGCGATCGGCAATTTCCGTCGCTCTTTGCAGATCATCGGAAGCACCATTAGTCACATTGCCAAAAACAATCTCTTCGGCGGCCCTTCCCCCAAGTAACATAGTAATCTGTTCCCGAAACTCCTTCTCACTCATCAAAAACCGATCCTCCGTGGGCATTTTCAGGGTATAGCCCAAAGCTGCTAACCCTCTGGGGATGATGGAAATCTTTTGCACTTTACCCCCCCCAGGCATAGCTGCACCAATTAAAGCATGACCAACTTCGTGGTAGGCGACAATGGTTTTTTCCGTATCGTTGAGAACCCGACTTTTCTTTTCTAATCCAGCGATAACCCGCTCAATGGCCTCCTTAAAATCCTCTTGCTGTACCCTTTCCCGTTGATGACGGGCTGCCAACAGAGCCGCTTCATTGACCAAATTAGCTAAATCTGCCCCCGAAAACCCAGGGGTTTGGGTAGCTAGGGTTTTTAGATCCACATCTTCCCCGAGTTGAATTTTTTGGGCATAAATTCCTAAAATAGCCAATCTTCCCGACAAATCAGGACGATCTACCAAAACTTGACGATCAAAGCGTCCTGGTCGTAAAAGTGCCGCATCTAGGGTTTCGGGGCGATTAGTAGCCGCCAAAACAATCACCACGGACTCCCCTGCACTAAAGCCATCCATCTCTGTTAGGAGTTGATTTAAGGTTTGTTCCCGCTCATCATTACTACCACTGTTACCACTACCACCACTGCGAGATTTACCGATCGCATCGAGTTCATCTATAAAAATAATACAAGGAGCCGCTTTTTTGGCTTGTTTAAATAAATCCCTCACCCTGGCCGCACCGGTTCCCACAAATAACTCCACAAATTCCGAGGCGGAAATGCTATAGAAAGTAACCCCCGCTTCTCCTGCTACGGCCTTAGCTAGGAGAGTTTTTCCCGTGCCAGGAGGACCCACTAGAAGTACACCCCTGGGAATACGCGCACCAATTTTTTGAAACCGTTGGGGATCTTTAAGAAATTCCACAACTTCTACGAGTTCTGTTTTCGCCTCTTCGTTTCCTGCCACATCTAAAAAGGTGATTTTTTCGCCTTCTCCCTCTCCATAGACTTTTGCCTGATTTTTATTAAACAAGAGAGAGTGGCGACTGTCATTATTACGATCTAAGAACAACTGCATCGCTCCTACCAGGATTAAAGGAGGAACCACCCAAGCCAAAAGCGTCGTTAACCAACTCTCTTGATGGGGGGGGGCAGCTTCAAAAACTACCCCCTTTTGCCTCAGGAGATTGGGTAAAGCCGGATCATTGAGGGGAATAGTCCTTAAAACGCGTCCTAAAGCAACCGTATTAGGGGGGGATGACTCAGGACCTGCATGGAAAGGATTAGAGGGAATTTCCTTAGTTCCCAGGGAATTGTCAGGAAGCCCAGAACTATTTATTTCCGGAAATCGACTCGGGGGAGCTTTGAGTTGATAGATAATTAATTGCTCTCCCACTTTAACTCTGGCGACACTTCCTTTATCCACCTGTCCCAAAAATTCACTGTAGGGCATAATGGGAATATTCGATAAATCCGAGGAACGGGGGATAAAGAGATATCCTAAAAAGGAAACACCGGTCAACACCAGCAGCGCCTTGGCAATGGGGGGAAGTTTCCAACTATTATTTTGAGAATCCATCGTGTTTTCCAGTTTTTCCAGGCTCTGAGTGAACAAATTTGCCGTTTTCCCTTGGGCTGCTCCTCCCCACCATCTTAACAATTTTCCTTTTAGGTTCCAGCACGCGCCAGTAATTCTGGACTTAGATGGGAGCGATCGCCCAGGCGTTGTAAGAGCGGCCCGTGGGCTCCGAACTTAACTACACTGACGGAAGCCGTTAACATATCAATGCGATCGCGGTAGCGTCCCAAGTCAATACCCAAGAGATTACACAAAATCAACCTAATAGTCGTCTTATGGGAAACAACTAAGACATTACCCTGGGAATGCTTATTTTCAATTTCCGAAACGACGATCATAGCACGGGTAGAAACTTCTACACCAGTCTCGCCGCCCGTGGGGGGATTCCAAGCCGGTTCAGTCATCCAATTAATGTAGTCATCGAGATAATTTTCCTTAACCCATTCTGGGCTTTTGTCTTCCCACTGGCCAAAATTAAGTTCCTTAAGCCCTTCCCGTAATTCCATACCCATGCCAATTTTGTCGCAAAGAGGTTTGGCGGTGGCGATGGTTCGCTGCATGGGACTAACATAGATGGCAGTCCAGGGAATAGTCTGATAAACTTGGGCAAATCCTGCGGCCATCTCTTTTCCTGAATCGGTCAATGGGATATCCGTCGCACCACAATATCCTCCACTCTGGCTGTGGGTAGTTTCCCCATGCCTTAAAAAATACAATGTCAGGCTCATGTCGTTATCTCCTCGACTTTACTGCTAGTTTAAATCACTTTTTTCGGAAATCCCCAACCTCATCAAGATAAGATAGAAATAAACTGGCTCATCATCAGCAACTATGGATTTAGTCAATTTAGAGAATTTCCTCGACAACACCTCATTTTTAGTGCTTTTTCTGGCTATGCTGCTCTACTGGTTGGGTGCAGCTTTTCCTAAAATTAACCTACTACCGACCTGGGGAACTTCGGGGGTGGTTATTGCCAATCTTTGTATGGCGGCTTTACTGGGATCTCGTTGGCTAGAGGCGGGTTATTTCCCCATTAGTAACCTCTACGAGTCTCTATTTTTCTTAGCTTGGGGTGTGACAACTGCCCATTTAATTGCTGAGTCGATGAGTAAAAGTCGCTTAGTAGGGGTAGTTACAACTCCTGTGGCGATGGCCATTACAGCCTTTGCTACCCTGTCTTTACCTGGGGAAATGCAAAACTCTGCTCCCTTAGTTCCTGCTCTCAAGTCTAATTGGTTGATGATGCACGTCAGTGTCATGATGCTCAGTTATGCGGCTCTAATGGTGGGTGCATCCCTAGCGATCGCCTTTTTATTCGTCACCAGGGGGCAAAGTATTGAACTCAGGGGGAGTTCCGTTGGTACGGGGGGTTATCGTCTCCATAAACCCAATCATGCCCCCATTTCCCAAGAATCTGCTCCCGTCCCTGGCAATACGGCGGTTTTAACGGCTCCTGGTTTAACGGCTTTTGCCCTTTCCCCGGAACGTCTGACCCTAGCAGATAACCTAGATAATATCAGCTATCGCCTGATTGGATTAGGATTTCCCTTACTAACCATTGGCATTATTGCGGGAGCGGTTTGGGCTAATGAGGCCTGGGGTTCCTATTGGAGTTGGGACCCAAAAGAAACTTGGGCTTTAATTACTTGGTTAGTTTTTGCGGCCTATCTCCATGCTCGTATTACCCGCGGTTGGCAGGGACGAAAACCTGCTATCCTCGCCGCTAGTGGTTTTCTGGTGGTTTGGGTTTGTTATCTGGGGGTAAATTTATTGGGTAAGGGTTTACATTCCTATGGTTGGTTTTTCTAAGGGCTAACAACTCATGTGGACTCCCCTCCATGCTTCAGTTCATACTACCCTCAAACAAAAACAACTCCTAGGTACCGGGGAAAGGGTTTTGCTGGCAGTCTCAGGGGGACAGGATTCCCTCTGTCTCTTGCAATTATTTCTTGACTTACGGAAAAAATGGTTTTGGGATTTGGCGATCGCCCATTGTGATCACCGTTGGAGCTATGATCTGGGATTAGCGGAGCATGTGCAAACCCTAGCCGATCGGTACCGACTACCTTTTTACCTAAAAACTGCCTCCGGTCTACAGGAAACGGAAGCAGCCGCTAGGAATTGGCGTTATCAAGCCCTAACAGATATAGCCCAAAGGGGGGGATTTACGGCGATCGCTACGGGACATACACAAACAGATCAAGCAGAAACCTTTTTTTATAATCTCATGCGAGGAACGGGAGCCGATGGGTTGACGGCTTTAACTTGGCAAAGGCCCTTAAGCCCAACTCTACGATTAGTGCGTCCTCTCCTAGACATTTCTCGTACAGAAACTTTAGCATTTTGTCAGCTGTTAGAATTACCTATTTGGGAAGATGCTGCCAATCAGGAACTCAAGTATGCGAGGAATCGGATTCGGGCTAAGGTTTTTCCCTATCTGCAAGAGCATTTTAATCCGCAACTAGAAAAAGCCCTAGCGCAAACCGCAGAATTATTAAGGGCTGAGGTTGACTATTTAGAGGTATTAGCCCAAGAGGTTTTAGAAAAAGCTATTCACCCGGAATTAAACCAACTTCATCGCGCAATTCTACGTCCTATCCCCCTAGCCCTACAAAGACGGGTAATTAGGCAATTTTTGAGGAGGGTTTTACACAAGGCTTCGGGTTTTGAAGCAATAGAATCAGTAGTGAGTCTGATCAATGCTCCCCATCGTAGTTGTACTTCTACCCTAAAAAAAGGAGTAATAGCTACGGTAGAAGGTGATTGGATTCAGATAAAACTATTAGGATAGTTCCCTATTGACTATTGATGATATTATCTTAATTGCGTAGATTTAATTGATGCTTCGGTAAATGATTATGACCCAAACACCGGTCGCTCCTGTGGTTCTAGTAATTCTAGATGGTTGGGGTTATCGTCCCCAGAGCCGAGCTAATGCCATAGCCTTAGCCCAAACCCCTGTGATGCACAGTCTCTGGGAAGCCTATCCGAAGACTCTAATTAGGACTTCCGGAAAGGATGTGGGTTTACCCCAGGGACAAATGGGTAATTCAGAAGTAGGCCATCTCAATATTGGTGCGGGGCGTATAGTCCCCCAAGAATTGGTGCGGATTTCTGACAGTATTGAAGATAGATCAATTTTCAGTAACCCAGCTTTAGTCAAAGTTTGCCAAGAGGTTAAACAGAAGGGCTCTAAACTACACCTAATTGGCCTATGCTCCGAAGGAGGAGTCCATTCCCATCTGGAACATTTGTTAGGTTTATTAGATTTAGCTAAAGAGCAGAGGGTAGAGAATGTTTGTATTCATGCCATTACCGATGGGCGAGATACTAACGTTACCGAAGGCATTAACGCCCTGGGCAAAATTCAAGAATATATAGATAAAATCGGCCTAGGGAAGATTGTCACCGTCAGTGGGCGTTATTTCGCTATGGACCGAGATCGTCGTTGGGATAGGGTAGAAAAAGCCTATAATACCATGACCGAGGACGGTACAGGAGATGGGCGCACTGCCCTGGAGGTACTACAAGAATTTTATGATCAAAAGATTAACGATGAATTTATTCCCCCCACCAGAATCGCCCCAGGAGCGATAGAAGCAGGAGATGGGATTATTTTCTACAATTTTAGACCCGATAGATCCCGACAGTTTTGTTATGCTCTCACTAAGCCCGACTTTGATGGTTTTGAGCGGAAGATTATTGAACCTCTGAGCTTTGTTACCTTTACCCAGTATGATCCCCACTTACCGGTCGGAGTGGCTTTTGAACCGCAGAATCTGAATAATATTTTGGGAGGGGTGATTGCGGAGAAAGGATTAAAACAATTCCGTACCGCAGAAACAGAAAAATATCCCCACGTCACCTACTTCTTTAATGGGGGTTTGGAAGAACCATTTAAAGGAGAAGATCGAGAATTGATCCAAAGTCCCATGGTAGCTACCTACGACCAAGCTCCAGCTATGTCTGCCCAAAAGGTGACGGAGACAGCCTGTAAAGCTATAGAAACAGGGATCTATGCTCTGGTGGTTATTAACTATGCTAATCCTGATATGGTTGGTCATACGGGCAAATTAGCCGAGGCAATACAGGCAGTGGAAGCAGTGGATCACTGTTTAGGGGAATTAGTAGCCAGCGTTGGTAGAATGGGTGGCACGATTCTGATTACAGCAGATCATGGCAATGCTGAATACATGAGTGATGAAGAGGGAAATCCATGGACTGCCCACACCACTAACCCGGTTCCTTTTATTTTAGTAGAGGGGGAAAAGCGCACTATCCCAGGCCATGGGGGGGAGGTGACTCTACGGGAGGGTGGACGCTTGGCTGATATTGCCCCGACGATTCTAGAAATTTTACAAGTACCCCAACCCCAAGAGATGACAGGGCGATCGCTGATTGAGTCTTCCTCCTATCAAGTCAAAACCAGTCCCACCCCTGTTAAAATAAGTCTGTGAGAATATATTGAGTAACTTATGAGTATTGTGCAAGTTGTACAGATTATTTGGGGAATTTCCGCCGCTTTGTTGAGTATTTTAGTCCTGCTCCACAGCCCAAAAGGAGATGGTTTAGGCGGTATTGGGGGTCAAGCGCAGTTATTTACCAGTGCTAAATCGGCGGAGAATACCCTTAACCAAATTACTTGGACTCTGGCCACTATTTTTATTGGCTTAACTGTGGTTTTAAGTGCGGGATGGCTAAATCGTTAGGTTGGTTTTGGGGATGTCTGATTTTTTTCCTAGGTTTATCTGGTCTAAAAGCTCAGGAAATTCTACCCGACCTAGGAGTTCATCCTGTACCCGTTAGTTTAGAGCAATGGTCAGATCCAGTCGAGCGTGGGGATTATCTGTTGAGCCTAACTTCTACCCCCGTGGGAGCTTTGCTATGGTCGGAGTTCCCCATTAAACTCTATTGGGACGTGCCCCTTAATAGCGATAACTCCGCCGCCGGTAAGCGCTTTGATCAGTGGGCTAGGGTAGTACAACAAGCCGTAGGGGAATGGGCTGTCTATTTACCCCTAACCCCAGTTCCCGCACCCGAATTGGCGGATATCGTGGTGAAGCGATCGCCCCCTCCCTTGGGGAGTCAGTTCAATCCCGAAACGGGAAAACTCGAAATTCCTCCAGCAAGGAGCGCCCAAACTCGGTATGAACTATTTTGGAGCGAGACTATACCTTCGGTGTTGCGTCATCGGATGACCATTAATATCAGTCCAGACTTAAGTGAATCGCTGCTGTTGTCTGCATCTCGCCACGAACTCGGCCACGCTCTGGGTATTTGGGGTCATAGTCCCTTAGAAACCGATGCTTTATATTTTTCCCAAGTCCGCAATAGTCCCCCTATTTCCCCTCGGGATATCAATACCCTTAAAAAAGTCTATCAACAACCGACCCGTTTAGGTTGGCCTCACCCCTAGGGATGAAGAGAAAGCCGTATAGTCAGGGGAGTTAATACGACTTTAATCCTAGGGGAAAAGCTGACATGATAGGAGTATAAGTTCAAGGGAAGTAAATCAATGAAAACGCTTGTTGGGTCTTTTTACAATTGGTATAGCGGTAATATCCGCAATCCTAAATATCGCCTATTAATGGTTTTGGGAACTCTATTCTATCTCTTTAGCCCGATTGATTTTGCTCCAGATTTCCTACCAATTATCGGTATGATCGATGATGGCATTGTCCTCACCCTCCTGACTACCGAATTGTCTAGATTGGCCATTGACTATCGCAATCAGCGCAAAGGGGTAAAAGAAAGTAATAACGCCGTTGTTACTATTGATAATACTGAAGTAAGCGCCTAAAAGAAGAGAAATGGGACACCGAGCTAGGTCAAAGTGTCCAATCTCCCCTAGTTGAGATCAAATAAACCCCCCACAGACCTCTCCAAAAATCAGGCGCTTAAGCCTGAACTACCAAGACAAAATCTTAAATGTGGTCGATATCTACTGGGGGTCAACTACTTCATGTATTGCTCTAGAAAATTGAGGGCATGGTTACGTAGATCATAATACATAGGAGATTCTCGCAAGGCCGAGCGATCGCGGGGATGGGGAAAAGGAACGCTCAAAATTTCACCGATGGTAGCATTGGGACCATTGGTCATCATAACAATGCGATCGGACATATACAAAGCTTCATCAATATCGTGGGTAATCATCATCACTGATTGGGGATGACTTTCCCAAATTTCTAGGACTTGTTTTTGTAGTTTACTTTTAGTTAAAGCATCTAAAGCCCCAAAGGGTTCATCCATCAATAACATCTTTGGACGAATAGCTAAAGCTCTGGCAATACCTACTCTTTGCTTCATTCCTCCCGATATTTCATGGGGATATTTTTTAACGGCAGGAGTCAGATTTACCATAGCTAAATGTTCACTAACTAGCTGCTTTTTTTCTAAGGGAGAGAGATTTTTCATCACTTCATCCACCGCTAACCGCACATTTTCCTCCACCGTCAACCAAGGCAGGAGGCAATAATTTTGAAAAACCATCATCCTTTCGGCTCCAGGCTTACGGATTTCCTTACCATCTAGTCGTACCGAGCCCGAGGTAGCTTTATCTAAACCAGCGATAATTCTCAATAGGGTAGATTTACCACAACCAGAGTGACCAATAATAGAAACATATTCTCTTTCGCCAATGGTGAGATTAATATTATTTAAAACTATCGAGAGATTGCCCTCGGGGGTTTTAAAAGCCCGATTCAGGTTTTCTATTTCTAAAAAGCGATTATTTTGTTCTAAGTGTTCAGTACGAGGATAGGAGGTAGGTGAAGACATAAGCAGGACCTTGATTAAGAAAAGTAGAATGATTTAGCTTGATTAACGCGAATTTCAAAACTGTGTAAATAACCCACTAGATCACTGGCATCAAAGGGCTTGTTATCAATAAAAAATGCCGCTTTCTCCAGTTTATAATCTTCCTTAGGGGAATTTATGCCTATTTCAGCCGCAATTTCCCTATATAATTGGGTTTTCCAAGCTTTTTGAGCTATTTCTTCGGCATTTTTGGGTATTTCTGAAATTTGTCCCCAACGGGCAGCTTGGGTCATTAACCAAAGACTTTGTGATTGCCAGAGGAAGGTAGAATGATCCTCGGGTTCGGCTTTTAGATCCTCGGGGAGATGGAAAAACAGAGTAGTTTCGGGAGAGTTAACTAAGCGTGTTTGCCCATCAAAACCCCCATAATTATAATCACCAACAATGCCAGGACTCGTAAACTTATCCACAGGAGCTCCTAGTTTTCTGGGTCTAGCACCCGTGTAGGTGCGTTCCGAGATGATTTTTGCCACCTCAGGACGATTTTTCGGATCACTACAATAGCGACAGGCCTCAATCATGGCTTTTACTAAGGAGCGATAGGTTTTCGGGTTTTCTTCGATAAAGGACTCCATAACTCCTAATAATCTGTCCGGATGGCCCCGCCAGATTTCTCGCCCTTGGGCAAAGGTAAAACCAACGCCTTCGTTTCCTGCTATGGCTCTGGTGTTCCAAGGTTCAGCCACCATATAGGCCTGCATGGAGCCGATACGCATTCCGTTCACCATTTGCGGGGGAGGGGTAATTAGCAATCGAAATTCCTCCTCCGGGGAAACCCCCGTAGCCGCGATGAGATAGCGAACAAAATACTCATAGATAGCGGAGCTAAGGACTACGGACCAAGCTCGTTGCTCAATGGGGATATTGGCAAAATAACTGCGGATTTGTTGGCCAAACCTATCTAAATCTCCTTGATACTCGTACCAAGGGCGAATCCCCGCCTCCCAAATCGGCCTATCCATAGTCATGGCGTTACCGTGACGGTGAATAGTCATCGCCGCACATAGGGGGGCATGGCGAGCTCCTTCGGCCCCGACGCGGGCATTAGTAACGGCTCCCGAGACGACAGGGGAAGCATCTAAGCGGCCGAATATTAGCCCATCCCTAGAGTTTGCCCAACTCGCCTCCCGACTCAGGGTAACATTGAGTCCATACTTACGAAAAAATCCCTTTTCCCAAGCGATCGCGAAGGGGGCACAATCATTAACAGGCACAAATCCCACTAATAAATTTGGTTTTTCGAGGGTTTGCGGGTCTACAATGGGCTCTATATCTTGGGCTGCTTGGGGGAGAGTAGGAGGGGCAGTTGGAGCAGTACAGGCGTTCAAGGTAGCCGCGCCCATACCTAGGAGAAAATCACGTCTTTTAAGCATCTTTTTTCTCTCTTCCTAAATCTGTTCCGTCGGGCGATGGGTTACCCAAATTTGTATACGCCCGAGGAGATAGTCTAGAATCAGCCCCGTTAAACCAATGACAAAAACCGCTAACAAAACGGCACTTAGGTTGAGGCGATTCCATTCATCCCAGACAAAAAAGCCAATTCCCACGCCTCCTGTCAGCATCTCTACGGCGACGATGACGAGCCATGCTATTCCGAGACTAATCCGAAGGCCCGTAAAGATGTAGGGTAGACTGGCGGGGAGAATTATTTTCATAATTTGTCTCGCCTTGGGCATCTCTAGGACTTGGGCAACATCTAGATATTCCTTCGGCACACTAGAAACCCCTAGGGCTGTGTTGATAATGGTGGGCCAAAGGGAAGTGATAAAAATAACAAAAATAGCGGAAGGATCTGCTAGGTTAAACAGGGTGAGGGCAATGGGCAACCAAGCCAGGGGAGAAACGGGTTTAAAAATCTGAATTAGGGGATTGAGAATAAGTAGAGCGGTACGGGACATCCCTAGGAGAAAGCCCAGGGGAATAGCGACAAGGGCACCGAGGAGGAAACCAATCATCACTCTTCTTAAACTGGCCAATAAGAGCCAACCGATGCCTAAATTGTTGGTGCTACGACGATGGAAAGGATGGAGAATAGAATCTAGATTTGCTTGTAGGGTTTCTAGGGGATTAGGCATTAATTCAGGGCGTAACAGCGACACCAACCACCACAGAATCAGAACACCGAGAAACCCCAGGGCGGGGAGAAAGACGTTTTCGCGGAAAAATTTGAGGTTAGGCAGTTTGTAAGTCTTGTTATTGGCGGTAATCATGGCGGGTATGTCTATCCATCTAGTAGAATTATTTCGGAGCAAATCGGAGTATTTACCCGTAAATCAGAACGAATAAGCATAGCCATCATTGCGGTGGACAAAGCGAATTAAATATTCCATTTTTTGCGCCACCCTAAAGCCCTTGATTTTTACCTCAAAACCTTTTGAGGTTGGGGTTTTAACTCTAGCGATATAAACGCCAGAGCGGGCATTTTTTCGGTCTTTATCGAGGCAGAATTTCACGATGTCTCCCGACTGGCAGTGGCTGTAGACTGCTTTCGGCTTAATCGGACGGCCATCTTTTCCCAAGGCGGGAAATCCCGAGGCATTACACCGGACGGCCTGTCTCGTCCCGTGTCCCTTTGACTCGACCATCAAGGGTTGCCTGACCAACACTTTGATTTTCGCCCCCGACTCTCCGATGCAGGCCGCATCAATGCTGTGGGATTTCTCTAGTCCTTGGCTGACTCGATTGGACTTCGTTCTCCCCCCCGTCCAACATTTAACGTCTTTGCAGAGTTCTTGAGCCACTCTGACCACAGCAAAGCGCGTAGCATTGACGGCGGCCGCCGCCGCTAAGGGTTTAGATGCCTTTTCTCCTATTCTCTTGAGCAGGTCTGGCTTCTGGGCGAGAAAATTACTGATGTCATCTGTTCCTTTAGCTTGGTTACAGGGCCTACAGGCTAGGGTCAGGTTGCCAATTCTATCGCTTCCCCCCTTACTCTTGGCTTGAATATGTTCTATTTCTAGGGGGGTATTGGTGGCACCGCAATAGACGCAAGCACGCCCCCACTTTTCTAACAGGTATTCTCTGACCTCGTAACCAAAGAGAGTGCCTTGTTGATACTCACACCCGCTTATCTCTGGTTTCTCTAGCTTCTGTAAATCAAATTTTACCTGCTCTATCTCAATGGTGGTGATGGGACAGAAGGCTAAAAAGCGTTTTATCCATGTCTCAATTGTCTCCACCCGGTGGCGAAGGCTTGGGGGTAGCCATCCTTCTGGTCGGGAGCGGTTAAATCTTTTCAGGCGGTAACGAATTTGACGAGAACGGCGACTTTTTCTCCATCCTGCTCTTTTGACTAAGGACTCTTTGATCTCTAAGCCCCGATGCTTTAACTCCATTCGGAAAATAATGTCCTCTCCGCATTGAATGGCAAAGCCTGTCCAGACGGCTCCTGGGTCGATTTTGAGAATGTATTCCTTGGTATTAGGGTTGTCTAGGCCATGGTGATGCACGATAGCATAAGGATAACTGCGAAAAGTAGCAGCCTTCCCTTTGGCTTGAAGTTTTCTCGCTCTAGCTGGATGGATCATGTCTAAAGGGCGTTTGTTGGCATCCAGTTGAAAAACATAGTTTTGCATTTCTGCTACTCCATTTCTGGGTTAGGTTGGCTTCGATGCCGCAGGCACGCTTCGCGCACTGCTTAAGGGCTTGTTGATAGCTTTTGGTGTTCCACCTGCTAATGGGCGATGTTCCTTGGCTGACGCTTGAGACTAGCTAATCTCATTAAGTCGTGACCTTTAAGCGGCTACACCTGGTGGTGTGATCTGGCGTAAGAGCATAACAAATCATTCCGTTATGCACCGGATTACTCCGATTTAGCGCTCACTCCTAGACTCTAAAACGGGTAGGGAAACCGACATGAACCAGACATTTTTGCAATGTGCTGAATCTTGCCATCTCCTCTCAAAGCCTACGGGGTTAGCTGACGGGCTAGGACTGAGAGATGTCCTTCTGGATGTGGGATATCTAGATGAGCCCCCTGGTTTGGTTCCCCCGTTCTCTCCCTAGGTTTCTGGGAGAGATTAGGCCGACTTTTTACGGGACATTCTAACACCTGTGATTAAATATTTCCTCGCGGTTAGGATACGGGCATAGTTAATTCCTTATTTACCGATAGGCATCCATCCCTTCACAGGAACAAACTAAATTTCGGTCCCCGTAGGCATTGTCAATGCGTCCTACCACGGGCCAAAACTTATAATCTTTCGTCCAGGGGGCAGGATAGGCGGCAACTTCCTTGGAATATGGACGATCCCAATCCCCACAAATTAGCATCTGTGCCGTATGGGGGGCATTTTTGAGAGGATTATTAACCCCATCCATTTCCCCACGGGCGATCGCCTCAGCTTCTTGATAGATAGTAATCATCGCCTCACAGAAACGATCCAACTCATCTAAGGACTCGCTCTCAGTGGGTTCTACCATCATAGTACCCGCTACGGGCCAGGACACCGTCGGCGCGTGGAAACCAAAATCCATCAGGCGTTTAGCTGCATCTTCTACTTCAATCCCGGCGGATTTTTTCATGGGGTGTAGATCAATTACACATTCATGGGCGACAAAACCACTTTCCCCCTTAAACAAAATCGGATAATAGGGAGCAAGACGATGGGCCATGTAGTTGGCATTGAGGATAGCTATTTTCGTGGCATCAGTGAGTCCCTTTGAACCCATCATGGCGATATACATCCAAGAAATGACGAGAATGCTGGCACTCCCCCAGGGGGCTGCGGAAATCGCGCCGATGGTATCTTTTCCTTTACTATTGGGTTGAGTGAGTAAAGAAACATCGGGTAAAAAAGGTACTAAATGGGCTTTTACCCCAATCGGACCCATCCCCGGACCCCCTCCCCCGTGGGGAATACAGAAGGTTTTATGGAGATTGAGATGACAAACATCCGCCCCAAAATCCGCAGGACGGCACAAACCCACTTGGGCATTCATATTCGCTCCGTCCATGTAAACTTGCCCACCGTGGCGGTGAATTGTAGCACAGATTTCCACAATCCCCTGTTCAAAGACACCGTGGGTAGAAGGATACGTTACCATCAAAGCCGCTAGATTCTCTTGATGCTTGAGAGCCTTAGCTTTGAGGTCGTCAATATCAATATTCCCTTCCCCATCACAACCAACGGGAACTACCTTCATCCCACACATAACCGCACTAGCGGGGTTGGTACCGTGGGCAGATTCGGGAATAAGACAGATATTGCGCTGGCTTTCCCCACGGGTTTGGTGATACTTATGAATTACTTGCAACCCGGCATATTCTCCCTGGGACCCCGCATTGGGTTGTAAAGAAATACCATCAAAGCCCGTAATCTCCCCTAACCATGCTTCTAGTTGGGCAAACAAAATCTGATAACCTTCGGTTTGCTCCAGGGGTGCAAAGGGGTGGAGCTTACCAAATTCTACCCAAGTTACAGGGATCATTTCCGCCGTGGCATTGAGTTTCATGGTACAAGAACCTAGGGGAATCATAGAACTATTCAACGCCAGATCCTTGCTTTCTAGTCGATGGAGGTAGCGGAGTAATTCCGTTTCCGAATGATATTGATTAAAAATGGGCTCACTGAGACAAGCACTGGTGCGCTCCGATGGTATCTGAAAATCGGCGCCTTCAATTAAATCCTCGACTCGAAAAGGCAGTTCATCCCTTAGGGCAAAAACCTGCCAAAGATCCCCTAAATCTGTCAAGGTAGTAGTCTCGTCTAAACTAATTCCTAGACGATTTTTGCCGTGATAGCGCAAATTCATCTTTCTGGCTTGGGCAGACTTGAGAATACTGGCAGCATCTCCTTCTGGAACTGTTATAGAGAGAGTGTCAAAGAAGGGTTCAGAATTAACTTCATAACCCAACCTTTGTAAACCCGTAGCTAAGAGTACGGTTAACTGGTGAACGCGATGGGCAATCTTTTTAATTCCTTCGGCTCCATGGTACACAGCATACATGGAAGCGATAACCGCGAGTAGAACCTGGGCTGTACAAATATTGCTGGTGGCTTTATCCCGGCGAATATGTTGCTCTCTAGTTTGCAAAGCCAGACGTAGGGCAGGTTCACCCTGGGCATCCCGAGAAACCCCCACTAAACGTCCAGGGATTTGGCGTTTATAAGCATCCCTGGTGGCGAAATAGGCAGCGTGGGGACCCCCATAACCCATAGGAACTCCGAAGCGCTGGGTACTACCTACGGCAATATCAGCCCCAAATTCTCCAGGGGGTGTGAGGATGGCTAAACTCAGGATGTCTGCGGCAACGGTGACTAAAGCTCCTGCTTGATGGGCTTTTTCGATAAAGGCTCGATAGTCATAAATACTGCCATCTGTAGCAGGATACTGGAGTAATGCCCCAAAGATGGGAGTTTCAAAGGCAAAGGTACGATGATCTCCCACAATGATCTTAATATCCAGGGGATAGGCCCTGGTTTTAACGACTTCTATGGTTTGGGGATGACAGTCACGGGAAACAAAAAAGGCATTAGCTTTGGTTTTACAGAGTCCATAGCTCATACCCATGGCTTCTGCTGCTGCTGTGGCTTCATCTAGGAGAGAAGCATTGGCAATTTCCAGTCCCGTGAGGCTAATGATTAGGGTTTGAAAGTTTAGGAGGGCTTCTAGTCTTCCCTGGGCAATTTCTGCCTGATAGGGAGTATAGGCCGTGTACCAGCCAGGGTTTTCTAAGATATTGCGAAGGATGACGGGGGGAGTTATACAGTCATGGTAGCCCATGCCGATAAAGGAGCGAAAGACTTGGTTTTTTGAGGCAATGGACTTGAGTTGGGCTAAAGCGGCATACTCGCTCTGAGCGTCTGGAAGTTGTAGGGGACCTTTTAGACGAATATTTTCAGGTACGGTTTTAAGTATTAATTCTTCTACACTGGCAAGTCCTAGCACATCCAGCATTTTCTCTATTTCTGCGGAGTTCGGTCCCATATGCCGGCTCGGAAAACTGTCAAAGTTAGAAATACTGAGGTTTTGACCATGGGTTGTCGCGGTGGTAGCTTTGCTCTCCAAGTTAACCATACTAAGCTATTTATATAGGGGGATAATTTTTACTTTGTCGGATTTTAACGCAAGTTCTTAGGGTTTTGTTACAAATTTTGAAATCACCTAGAAATTTCCAAGATTAGGGCAAATTGTATTAAAGTTAACATAATTTTACCTGAAAATATGGTAAGGAACTTATATAGATTGCGCGTTCGATCCCCCCTGCCCCCCTTAACAAGGGGGGTGCCGATAGGCGGGGGGATCTGACAATTTTTAACACCTACCCACTTAAAGGTGCCAAGCTCTAATGAATCCCGATTTTCCCTAGGGAATATTTGCCGTGAATAACAGACTTTTTCGACAGGGCTTTCTGGCGGCCCTCAGTGCGTTCTCGTTCTGGGCTATAGCGATCGCCCCGGGCATAGCTCACTGGGCGGATCTAGCTACGGCGGACATATTGGTCAATGAAGCTGATGTTAAAATTACCCTAACTTACCCGACGGGACTAACTGCCTTTGCTGATGAAGATGGCAATGGGCGACTATCATCGGCGGAATTTGAAACCCATCGCACAGCTTTACAAACTCTCTTTACCAACTATATCCAACTCCAAGACAATCTGGCCCGACCGGGGACTCTAACCGTTGACTTTCCCCAGGAAATTACCGATCCTAATGCTTTATCAGCCCCGAATAGCCACAGTACCCTCACATTGAACTACCGTTGGCCATCTCCTGCCCAAGGCATCAAAATTAACTATAATCTCTTCAATTACAACCTATTTGTGCGCGAAGCTCCTAATGCTACCTGTGTCGCTAGGATTAGACAAAAAGGGGACCTGAAAACTTTTGTTTTTTCGCCCCAAGCCACCGAACTAGAACTGATGCCGAGCCAATCTGGGATGAAGTGGCTTTTACCGCTAATAGGAGCTTTTGTGTGGGGAGCGATGCACTCTCTCTCCCCGGGCCATGGAAAAACCTTAGTCGGCGCTTATTTAGTAGGTGAACGGGCAACTCCACTCCAAGCGATCGCTTTGGCTGCAACAACTACTGTCACCCATACCATCGGGGTTTTTGCCCTAGGACTGTTAGCCCTCTATGCTACCCGTTATGTTTTACCTGAACAACTTTATCCTTGGTTAAGTTTAATTTCCGGTAGTTTGGTTGTCTGGATTGGCTTTTCCCTATTGAGGGAGCGTTTCAGGGCGGCTACAGTCTCCCACCATCACAACCATACCCACGAACATCACCATCACGACCACGACCACCATCACGGCCACCATCACGACCACCATCACGACCACCATCACGACCACGACCATCACCATTTTCCCCCAGAGGAGATCAGTTGGCGTAACCTTCTAGCTTTGGGCATTTCTGGGGGGCTAATTCCCTGTCCTGCTGCCTTAGTATTGTTATTGAGTGCCATTTCCCTTGGTAATCCCCTATCTGGTCTGACCTTGGTACTTGCTTTTAGCTTAGGTCTAGGAACTGTTTTGGGCGGATTAGGAATAATGCTCGTCTATGCAAAACGCACTTTCAAGTATTTACCGGAATTGCCAGAGGCAGGTTCTAAGTGGCTGCCATTTTTTGCCGCCCTTGGCATTACATTACTCGGTTTAATTATTGCCATTAAGGCCTTGTTAGAAATCCTTTAGTTTGCCATGATAATATTTTCAAGTGATCAGGCGAGGCAAGAGTGAAATCAAATACAGGTAATCAGTGGTACTATAAATTCGGTTTCTTACCTATTAAACTGAATTCTGCCTCCTGCCTCCTGCCCCCTGCCTCCTGCCTTGTCCTCACGATAAGATGGTTATTTAACAGAATTTGATATGAATCCCCAAAAAATCAAAATTGCAATTCTCGGGGTAGGCAGATGGGGAGTCCATTTCGTGCGTAACTTTTTGTCCCATCCGGAAACCGAAGTAGTCGCCATTGTCGATCCCAATGCTGAAAACCTAGCCCAATGTCGGGACAAATTTGCCCTAGCTAATCAACCCATTACCTTAGCTAGTAGTTGGGAGAGCATTCGTAACTCCCTAGATTTCGATGCGGTGGTTGTGGTAACACCTGCTTCTACTCATTATGCGATTATCGCCGATGCTCTGGAGCTTGGTTATCATGTTTTATCGGAAAAACCCCTCACCTTAGATCCCTATCAATGTTTAGAATTAAAGGATTTAGCCCTAGCCCGCCAAAAAATCTTACTGGTGGATCATACTTATTTATTTCACCCGGTGGTTTTGCGAGGAAAGGAAATCCTCACCTCGGGTAATTTAGGACAAATGCTCTATGGTTATGCTAGTCGTACCCATTTAGGTCCCGTGCGTCAAGATGTCGATGCTTTATGGGATCTAGCCATTCATGACATTGCTATTTTCAATGCTTGGTTAGGCCAAACTCCCAGTTTTGTGCAAGCCCAGGGTACAAGTTGGTTGCAGTCTGAAATTGCCGATTTAGTTTGCCTAACTTTGACCTATCCCCAAGGGTTTCAAGCCTTTATTCATCTTTGTTGGTTAAATCCAGATAAACAGCGTCGTTTGTGTTTAGTAACCGAGCAAGGTACTTTGATTTTTGATGAAATGTCCCAGGATAGTCCGTTAACTTTACAAAGAGGTCATTTTGTAAGGGAGGGAAACTTTTTCCTACCGACAGGACAAAATCTTGAAGTTATTGAAGTGGAAAAAGCTGAACCGTTAAAAACCCTTTGTAATAGTTTTGTTGAGGCCATTAGAACCGGAACCACCGAGGCTATTTCTTCGGCTCAAGTAGGGGCTGAATTAGTACAGGTTCTGAGTTGTTTAACCCAATCTCTAGAGGCTCAGGGAAAGATTGTATCAGTCCCTTCTTTAGACGAGTAAGAGAGCAAATAATCGCTCTTTTTAACCTGTCCATTTTCTGGGTTAGTCTTTATTGTTTCCGCTAAAGGAATAATAATTTCTACGGTGGTTCCTTGCCCAATGCCATTACTAAAAAGGGTGATATCTCCCATCATCATTTGCATCAAGTTTTTAGAAATAGCCAATCCTAAACCTGTACCACCAAAGCGACGGGTTGTTGAGCCATCTATCATCACAAAAGGACGAAAAAGTTTAGGTTGATCCCTGGGTTCTATACCAATGCCTGTATCCTTTACTGAGATAATGGCTCGCCCTTCCCTGACGTGGGCACTAATATTAATACTTCCCGATTCAGTAAACTTGATGGCATTGCCTAAAACATTGATTAAAACCTGTTTGAGTTTAGCAGGATCTGCATAAATAGTTAGATCATTTTGCTGGTCATAAAGAATTAATTGTAGTTGCTTTTTTTTGATTTGTATAAGTTGTATATTAATAACTTCTTTAAGGATTCTTTTTAGTTCTATAGGTTCACAAGTAACGGATAGTTTTCCTGATTCAATGCGAGAGACTTCTAAAATATCATTAATAATTCCCAATAAATGAATAGCAGCATCATCGGCTTTTTGTAAAAAATCATCGGCTTCTTCTTTGCTGTCGCAGTAATCATCTTTGACAATACGAATACAATTAATAATACCGTTTAATGGAGTCCGCAACTCATGGGAAGTAGTGGCAAGAAATTCTGTCTTTAGTTTATTGGCGTTTTGGGCTTCCTGCCAAGAAGATTCTATTTCTTTTCCCCAAGCTTTAAGATGATTTAACATTTCTTGGACAGAAGTAGTTAGCTGATTAAGTTCTCTAATACTAGAAAGAGGGGGAACATTATCTTCGGAATTGGGGTAGTTTTGGCTAAGGGCATAATCTCGAAGTTTTTCGATAGGGCGAGCTAACTCATGGGCAATAATGAGAATGGCTAAAAGGGTAGCTCCCATTAAAGTCAAAACCATATAGAGTAAAATTCTGCGAATCTCTCGTAGGGGTGCCAGGGCGCTATCAATGGGACTGATGGATAAAATAGCCCATTTTTTATTTTTTTCTCGGTTGATGGGACTGGCAATGGAGCTATAGCCCGCAATCAGTTCAACATTATCTTTATCAAGGGAGAATAAATGCAGAAAATTCTCGTTGCCAGCGATCGCATTTTTAACCAAACTTTCTAACCGAATTGCATCGGCTTGTTGTTGGATATTTGTACCAACTCTTTCGATATAGGGATGGGCGAGAATTACCCCGTTTTCATTAATAATTACTGGATAACCTTCTAGGGGAGTGGAGGAAGTTTTTCTGCGATCAATAAGACTAATCTGTAAACTGATGGCATATTTTAATTTGCCTAAATCATCGTAGACAGGAGCAAGAAATTGTAGGGGGAGGCGACGGCTATTAATTAGGGGTTCCATCCCCGGTGCCGGGAGTAGGTTTTGGATATAGATATCCGTGGCTTTGGTGATTAAGTAGGGGCTAGTTTTTGCCCAAATATTTGGCGGAAAAGGCGGGGTAGTTTGATTTTTACAAGTATTGCCGACTAATTGATGGGTTGTGAGGTCAATAAGTTGTAAACACTGATTATCACTAGGCATCTCCCGACTCAGTGCTTCTAAAAAAATTTGTTTTTGCGGGGATGAGCCTGATTTTAGAACCACAGTATCGCTGGTACTGATCAAGATCGACTTGATACCGGCAATGCTTTCTTGAATCCCCTCCGCTTTACGGACAGCACTTTTAGTCAAGTTTTGCCGACTGGTTTCCAGAAACACAGAACGAGCCTTACGATAGGTAATGTATACCCCCAACAAAAGCACTGGTACTGTCACCAGTAAAAGCCGAGACAGTAAGATCCGACGAAAAGAAGAGGAGCCGAAGAACATAAACAGGGGTTGTCTTAAACATAACCCGTTTAACTGAATCTCAACGATCTTAACCCATCTGTAGAATTGTTTTACAGCCTTTTTCACAATAATGGGCTACACTTTTCCCGCCTCCTGCCTCCTGCCTCCTGCCTCCTGCCTAGCCTTCACGATAATATATTTACCTAAGCGGATTTGGTATGAAACTACAAACTACCGTCATTCTGGCCATGACAATAGATGGAAAAATCGCCGATAGAGAAGGCCGGGCGGCGCGTTTTGCTTCAAATACTGACAAATCTCATTTAGAAAGACTCATCGCTTCCATGGATGGGGTGCTTTTTGGAGCTTCGACTTTACGGGCTTACGGAACTAGCTTACCCATCACCAATCGGCAACTGTTAGAAAAACGACTCAGGCTGAATCTTCCCCCGCAACCTGTACACATTGTCTGTTCCGCTTCGGGGGATATTGACCCAAAGGCGCGCTTTTTTAGGCAACCTCTACCCCGTTGGCTACTAACAACCCATAGAGGGGAAGCACTCTGTAGAAATCATCCCTTTGATAAAATCTTAGTTAATCCTACCCCCAAGGAAGAGATAGATTGGGATTGGGCGTTTCCGCAATTGACAAAATTGGGACTGAAAAAACTAGGGGTTTTAGGGGGTGGTAAGTTAGTTGCATCTTTAGTGGCTAGGGATTTGATTGACGAGCTTTATCTAACCATCTGTCCCCTGATTCTGGGGGGGGAAAAGGCTCCTACCCCTGTGGAGGGATGGGGATTGTCTGTAGCTGAAGCCCTGAAGTTGGAGTTAGTAGGAATAAACGCCGTTGGCTCAGAAGTCTTTCTCCATTATCGGCGCTCACTTTAGGGGCCACCAATGCACCCTATCTCTAGTCGCGCTGTAAACTGCCTTTAAACCCTCCGGCTCCAGGACTTGGATTCTATCTCCGTAGGATTCCTTATCCTTAGATAGATGATCAATTAACTTAACCTGCTGCATTCCCTTGAGTACCTGTTCCACCGTGCGCTGATTCAGTTGACAGGCCCGCGCCATTAAATCCACAGGTAGATCAAAATCATAAACACCCCCCCTGGGCTGATTTCCCAACTCTCTTTCTTGGTAGATTAACCCCCGCAACAAAGCGGCGATCGCCTGGGGTGGGTAGGTGCTGCAATTGAGTAAGTGGTAATGAAACTTAGTCCGTAATTCAAAAAATAGCCGATAACGTTCTTGAATTACCTGACTGTCTTGATAAAGTCGTTGTAGAGTAGCTAGGGAAATTTTCAAAACCTGACTGGTTTTATAGGCTTCAACCAGAGTAGGAAAGGAGCGGGTAGCCAACCCATAGCTAAAGGGAAGATTGTGCATTCCGAAACATCCCCCTGGGTAGGTAATGGCAATAATCCGATCTAAGGGGGTACTGCGAGAAATAATCAAACCCTTATCTAGCACAACATACAGGCTATCTAGATGTTCATCGGGCAGAAAAGCCGTATAGACGGGACGATTAGAAAAGAGAGTTTCTAACTTCAGGTCTTCGGGGGTGAGGTAATTCGATAACCAAGACTCATCCAAACCTTTAAATAGATAAGTATTTTCAATCAATTCCTTGAGGGGATTAGTTTCCAGCTTTTTAGATGCTTTTGCCATAGCCTATGGTGATAGTAAGAGTCCAGTTCCATCATGACACAGGGCAATTCCCCTTAAATTTGCATTTAAAATGTATTGTATTTTTTTTGAATGTGGTTTATCCTTGTTTTAGAGAACAAATAAAGTAAGATTGTAAAAATGATGAGTAGACCTTCACAGATTGTTGGCTTTATGGCAGTGGGAGTATCCCTAGCCCTGGGACTATATGCTTGTTCTCCTAATAGCTCAACCCCAACCGCCCAACAGTCGGGGGACAAACCCTTAAAACTTACCCTAGTAACCTATGCCGTTACCCAGAGTGCCTATCAAAAAATCATTCCCCAATTCGTTGCACAATGGAAAACCAAAACGGGTAAAACAGTGGAGTTTCAGCAGAGTTATGGGGGTTCTGGTTCGCAAACTAGGGCAGTCATAGATGGACTAGGTGCCGATGTGGTCGCGTTAGCCCTAGCGCTCGACACCCAAAAGATTGAAAAAGCAGGTTTAATCGAGCCTGGATGGGAAAAAGAAGCTCCTAATGGTGCCATTGTCACCAAGTCCGTCGTGGCATTTGTCGGACGGGATGCTGGCTCGAAAGTCACCCAATGGCAAGATTTAGCCAAGGGAAATATCAAAGTGATTACCGCTAACCCAAAAACCTCTGGGGGTGCTAGATGGAATTTCCTGGGGTTATGGGGTTCAGTTACTCAAAGAGGGGGAACTGAGCAGCAAGCACAAAAATTTGTCAAAGAAGTTTTTGCTAACGCTCCTGTTCTACCAAAGGATGCTAGGGAAGCTAGTGATGTCTTTTTTAAACAGGGCCAGGGTAATCTCTTACTGAACTACGAAAACGAGATGATCCTCGCAAAAAACCAAGGAACTCCCGTCCCCTATACTGTGCCCACGGATTTTAATATTTCGATCGATAATCCCGTTGCGGTAGTGGATGCCAACGTGGATAAAAATGGAAACCGTGAGGTAGCAGAAGCCTTTGTACAATTTCTCTTTACCCCCGAAGCCCAGAGGGAATTTGCTAAGGCTGGTTTTCGTCCCGTTGAGCCGACAGTGGTGAAGGAGGTTGGCTCTCAATTTCCCCAAGTCAAAAAGTTAGTCACCGTTAAAGACCTGGGAGGGTGGGACAAAATCCAGAAGCAATTTTTTGAAGATGGGGCAGTCTTTGACAAAATTCAAAGAAAATAAGCAAGGAGAATCCTAACCATGACTAATCCTCAATTACTAATTGATCAAGAAAATCGCTATACCGAAGCGAGAATTAAGATTAAAGTTCCTCAAAAATACTATCAAGAGCCAATCCTTAACTATTTAGTAGTTAACCACAACTTGGAGGTCAATTTTCTCGGAGCATTGCTAGGAGCGAACGGTCAAAACGATGGTTGGTTTGATCTAGTTCTCAAAGGTCATTCCGAGCAGATCAACAATGCCCTATTAGAACTAGCCGAGTTAGACGTAGAAGTCTGGCATATCTCAGGGCAGGAAACCGATGGCTGGTAATGTAAAATTAAGAGAGATTGAAAAAACTTTGGTTAGTAAAAAAGAGAAACCAACTAAAACCTTCCCGCGAATACGACTTCCCTGGGTTATTACCCTCTCCTATCTCCTCTTTAATCTCCTCTTACCCACTGCTGCTTTAGTCTTAAAATCCTTAACCTTAGGATGGTCAGAGTTTTGGCGAATTGCTACCAGTCCCGAGTCTTTGTCTGCCTATAATGTTACCTTTGTCACCTCCCTTGCGGCGGGGATAATTAGTGGAATTATGGGTAGTATAGTTGCTTGGGTAATGGTGCGTTATAGGTTTTTTGGAAGAAAATTTATAGATGCCTGTATTGATTTGCCCTTTGCTTTACCGACTTCCGTGGCAGGTTTAGTATTGGCAACTGTTTACAGTGACAAGGGGTGGATTGGTCAATTTTTTACACCCTTTGGTATTAAAATTGCCTTTACTAGGCTAGGCGTTTTTGTGGCGATGTTGTTTATTTCCTTGCCCTTTGTGGTGAGAACTTTACAACCAGTGTTACAAGAACTAGAA
Source organism: Microcystaceae cyanobacterium (assembly GCA_040398185.1). Classification (GTDB taxonomy): domain Bacteria; phylum Cyanobacteriota; class Cyanobacteriia; order Cyanobacteriales; family Microcystaceae; genus JBBAUO01. The sequence goes on from JBBAUO010000022.1 coordinate 27,630, forward strand.
CCCGAGGTCGAAGAGGCAGCCTATACCCTAGGAGCAAACCAATGGCAGACCTTTTGGCGGGTAATTTTTCCGCCATTAATTCCACCCATTTTAACAGGAATTGCCCTAGGTTTCTCCCGTGCCGTAGGGGAATATGGTTCTGTAGTTATCATTGCTTCTAACATTCCTTTTCAGGATTTAATCGCCCCTGTTTTAGTCTTTCAACGCCTGGAGCAATATGACTATGCTGGAGCAACGGTTATCGGTACGGTTTTGATGTTAGTATCTCTGCTCATGTTGGTAGTAATTAACATACTGCAACAATGGGGTCAACGTTATCAAGTTAAATAAAAGTGAGGTCAATTTATGTTTTCTAAATCTTTGCGTCTGATCAGTTTTGGTTTAGCGGGCTTAACGGGAATACGCGGGAGAGGGTTTTCGTCCTGTCAATGCCCAAGTAGCCAAGGAATTTGCCTCTAAGTATCCCAAGGTGAAGAAATTAGTGACAGTACAAGACTTTGGCGGTTGGAGTCAGATAGATTCCAAGTTTTTTGCAGATAACGCTATTTTCGGACAAATCTTACGAAAAATCGGCCGAGGAGGCTAGGGAGTTAGGGTTATGCGCTTGAGTAAGTTTGTTCCCTTCGGTTTAATTTTCGTCTCCATTGCCTATCTGTTTCTAGTGTTGTTTATTCCCGCCACGGCAGCTTTTTACGAAGCCCTACATAAAGGATTTGGTCCTTTTTTAGAAGCAGTCAAACAGCCCGACTTTATTGAAGCGGTAAAACTAACCCTACTGATTACCGCCATTGTTGTCCCCCTGAATACGATTTTTGGACTATGTGCGGCTTGGATTGTCGCTCGCAATCGTTTCCCTGGACGGGTTCTATTGATGAGCATTATTGATCTACCCTTCTCTGTTTCCCCCGTGGTAGCTGGTTTAATGATTGTCCTACTCTATGGACGCAATGGCTGGTTTGGTCCGTGGTTAGAAAATGCAGATGTTAGAATCATCTTTGCCCTACCCGGTATGGTCTTGGCAACTATTTTTGTCACCTTACCCTTTGTAGCTCGGGAAGTAATTCCGGTCCTAGAGGAAACAGGTCCAGATCAAGAAGAGGCCGCCCGAACCCTAGGGGCTACGGATTGGCAAGTCTTCTGGCGTGTTACTCTTCCTAACATCCGTTGGGGCTTGCTTTATGGCGTTTTGTTGACCAATGCTAGGGCTATGGGAGAATTTGGGGCTGTTTCCGTAGTATCGGGTAGTATCTTAGGACAAACGGCAACTTTACCGATTTTTGTGGAACAAGCTTACAAGAACTATCAAACCGAAGCGGCTTTTAGTGCGGCGGTGATTCTGGCTCTACTGGCCATTGTCACCCTGATTCTGAAGGAAATTCTCGAACGCAATACCCATCACAAAACCATTCATTAATTATTTAGGAGTATCGCCATGAGTATCTTAGTTAGTCAAGTCTCGAAGGATTTTGGAACCTTTAAAGCTCTAGATAATATTAATCTAGAAGTCGCTCAGGATAAGCTTGTGGCTCTGCTCGGTCCTTCGGGTTCAGGTAAATCTACCCTATTGAGAGCGATCGCCGGGTTAGAACCCCCTGATACGGGATCTATTATTATTAACGGTAAAGATACTACCCATCTGGATATCCGTAAACGTAATATTGGTTTTGTCTTTCAGCACTATGCTTTGTTTAAGCATTTAACAGTCCGTCAAAATATTGGTTTTGGGTTAGAGTTACGGGGACGGGTGAAAAAAGGCATTGCCAACAGAGTTGATGAGTTGTTAGATTTAATTCAGTTACGGGGTTTGGGCGATCGCTATCCTTCCCAACTATCGGGGGGACAAAGACAAAGGGTAGCCTTAGCTCGAGCTTTAGCGGTACAACCGGAGGTATTACTTTTAGATGAGCCCTTTGGAGCTTTGGATGCGAAAGTCAGAAAGGAACTGCGCTCCTGGTTACGTCGTTTACATGATGAGGTTCATGTTACCAGTGTTTTTGTTACCCATGACCAAGATGAGGCGATGGAAGTAGCGGATGAGATTGTAATTATGAATAAGGGAAAAATTGAACAGGTGGGAACTCCTGCTGAAATTTATGATCATCCTGCAACTTCGTTTGTCATGGGCTTTATTGGAGAGGTAAATGTCTTTCCTACCCATATTTCTTTCCTGCGAACCTTTGATAAACAAGCCGCCAATTCCCTAGCCTTTGTGCGTCCCCATGAAATTTTGATAGAAAAAGACCCTAGTGACAATAGCAGTGAAGCGACGATTAAGCATATTATCCATAAGGGGCGGGATATACAAGTTGAACTAGATTTATTTGATCATCCTGATGTGGTAGCTCATTTAGACCGGGAACAATTTGATGATCTCCATTTGAAAACTGCCCAAAAGGTTTTTGTAAAACCCAAAAATGTGAGATTTTTCGCAAATGCGGCTTAACAAAATGACATGAAAAATAACTTTTTAACTACCAATAAGTATTCTTGGCTAATATTTATTGGGGCAGTTTCTAGTTTTATAATTCTTGCTCTGTTTGTTCAAGAAAATCAAATTTTGCCTGGGGAACCCTCGTTTTTATTAACTATTCATAGTTTGGCAGATAGTAAGCTAGATCAGATCATCCTGCTCGTAACCAATTTTGGCACCAAATGGGGTGTTTTGCCATTGACCATTATTTTTGCCTTGTATTTTTTTGTACAGAAGCAATGGAAATCTGGCTTATATTTATTAACAAGTATGATTGGTTGTTTTCTTATTAGCTACTCAACCAAGATATTCTTTAGCCGTCCTCGTCCTCATTTGTGGGAGTTGTCCTATCCCCTTCCTGCCGATTATTCCTTTCCCAGTGGTCATGCTTTAATTAGTCTCACCTTTGTCGTTACTTTATTTTTACTATTTTGGTCAAGTCGTTGGCGTTGGCTGGTGGGAATAATAGGAGGTATTTTTGCCCTAGTTATCGCTTCCACTCGGCTGTACTTAGGGGTACATTTTCCCAGTGATATTCTCGGGGGATGGTTACTGGCGATCGCTTGGACAACAACGGTTTATCAGTTATTTAAACCCGAGCAAACGGTATAGAAAAGCTATTCTGGTAAAATTAGCTCTACTGAGGCTGGTATTGTCTCAATAAAGGTCATTAAAAGTTGATCATCTTCTGAACGAGAATATACTTCTTGATAAATTTGCCTAATTAGTTGTTTAACTAAGTTCCCCTTGATAAAACTATCCGAATATTTAGGTAAGATAATTAATTTCATTTCGCTAGGAACGTCACCACTCAATGGCGGTAATAAATAATCAACATTGTTAAATTCCCTTGCGCCTAATTTTTGATAAAACTTCATTCTCTTAGCTTTCTTCTCCCGCTCACTTCCTCGCGCTGGATTTTCAACTTCTAAAAGTAGATATTTCTGGTCATGGCTAACTACATCTACAATATGCTTAATAAACTCTGTACCTATACCCTGGCCTCGAAAGTTTTCTTGGGTACCTAAATAGGTAAGTAGAATAAAGTCTGTAGATTTTAATGGATGTAATACAGCGATAAAAACTACTTCATCTTGCCAAAATCCGCCGAAGATTTGGTGAATATTCCTTTGAAGTCTTTGGGTAATGATGTCCGTGGATAACCTCTGATTTTCAGGAAATGAATCCTGATAAATTTCTAAGAATTGTGCAAAGCTTTTACTTTCTGGATCTTTAATTTCTTGAAATTCAATCATAATTTTATCTTATTTATGTCTGGGGGATTGTATAATAGGATTTTATTGATAATTTTTGTAACAAGGATTAATAGAACAACTATGCAAAACCCAAAAACAATGACTAAAACCCCTGTACGTTCGGCGCTACTTCTGGCTACCGCAGTAATGGCGATCGCCTGGTGGAAGATTCCCCAGGCCTTTTCCCAGGAAAAAGTTCAGTTGATGTTTGTGCAAACAGCAGAAAACTTCAAAGTAGAGCCGACGGCGAAAAAGCTCCGCCTAGTTAATGTGAATCAACAGGTTCTCTATTTTTCAGATCGTCCTCAGCGTATTGCGGGCCATCTTACCATGCCTGCCTATTTAGATGAATGGAAAGCCGGGGAAGGTCCAGACAATTTTGCTGCCGATCCTCCTAATGCTACCCTTTCAGTCTATGAGGGGGGAAATCGAGAAAACAGTATTACCGTAATTGAGATCAGTAAGCCGGTCATTGATGGTAAAGATATGATTTATAACTATAAAGTGATAGAGGGTTCAATGCCCAAAACCGGTGGAACAACCGCATTATTCATAGATTGGATCGGTGCGGGCGGGGGTGTCGGTCCTGGTTTTCACGGCGTAGGGGCAGGAGCTCGCGGGGTTGGCGTTTATTAGATTTATTATTACCCAACCTGCTGTCAGTGCTGCTATTGCCTGTATGGAGACGGAATATGGAGTCAGGTTATTTCATCGCATTGGTCGTCAAATAGACATTACTGAGGCAGGAAAATTTCTACAAGCAGAAGCCCAAAAAATCCTAGAACAAGTAACTCTAGCAGAGCGGGGATTACGAGAACTTAATGATTTACAACGAGGGGAATTAAGAATTGGTTCTAGTTTAACTATTGGTAATTACTGGCTACCGGAAAGAATTAGTAGATTTCAAGCACTTTATCCTAATATTATTGTCAATTGCACCCTAGCTAACACGGAGGAGATTTGTCTGGGTACTGCTACGGGCAAATTTGATTTAGGATTAATCGAAGGCGAAGTTAAAAGTTCCCTAGCAGTTAGTTTAGAACAAGATACTATCGGTTGTGACCGCTTACAAATTATTGTAGGTCGTTCCCATAATTGGTTTAATAAGCAAGAGGTTTATCTAGAGGATTTAACCCAAACCCAGTGAATTATGAGGGAAGCGGGTTCCGGGACTCAACAAAGATTAGAAGAAGCCCTAGGTAACTGGGGACTTGACCCCAATCAACTCAAAGTTATTTTAATCTTAAACACTGGTGAAATGGTTAAAGCTGTGGTTGAAAATGGCATTGCCGCAGCAGGAATATCTGAACTAATGATTGAGAAAGAGTTGAAAATAGGTACCTTAAAAGCCATAAAAATTATTGACAGGAAGAAAAATAAATCCTTGGAACTGGTCAGGCATTTCCTAAAAATTAAGCATAGACAACGCTTTCAAACCCAACTTTCTAAAGCATTTGAAAGATTACTAATTTCTTAATTTGCTCAAATCAAAAAGCTTAATATCATTTTTATCCATCATTATCGGTAGTTTTCCATCCCATTTAGTAATGGCTTCTTTCTGTAAAATATCTGGTGTTAATGTGGCATGAATTATTTCCTGCGCTTGGGCTTCTCCCCTAGCTTGACTGATTCTTGCTTCTGCTTCTTTTGTTGCCTTTAAGACTGCAAAACCCGATTTTTTAGCGTCCTGTTCTGCTATTTGTTTAGCTTCAACAGCATCAGTAAACCTTTGGGAAAAATGTACATGAACTAAGGAAATATCATCAACTTTAAGATAATAATTTACTAATCTAGCAGTCAATAAATCATCAACAGCCGTTTTAACCTCTCCTCTTTTAGTAATAACTTCCTTGGCTGTGTACTTTGCTATCACAGCTTTTAGCACCTCTTCTACTGCCGGATTGATAATTTTTTCTACCACATCTTGCTCTCTACCAATTTTTTGATAAAGCTCATTAACCTCTTCTGGAATGAGATGCCAGTTTAAGGCAACATCCGCAAAAACCTCTTGTAAATCCTTGGAGGAAGCTTCGGCGGATATTTCTTGACTTTCGATACGAACACTTAATTTCTTAACGCTGTTAATTAGAGGAGTAATAACCTGAAGTCCTTCGCCTAAAATCTTCTCCTGAACCGCTCCAAATTTTAATAGAACTCCCCTCTCCCCTGCGGAAATAATAACGAAGGGATTAAAGAGAACAAGTAAAATTAGAGCAATCAGAATTAGCCCAGGAGGTCTGATGGTGAACTTATTAAATTTCATAATGCCACATCTCTTCTTCTCGGAGGATGATTTGATGTAAAGAAAGACGTTCTATCAATCCTTGTTGTTCTAACTGACTCAAAGTTCTGGTAATTGTGACCCGGGTAGAACCTAACATATCGGCTAAGTCTTGATGGGTCATACGCAAATCTATTAGTTGTCCTGTTTTAACTTCCTGACCAAATTTTTGAGCTAACCAACTCAACAATCTTAACAACATGACTTCAACTCGCTTGTAGCTGCGAATAATCGTTAACTCTTGGAGTTGTTGTAGATGGTTAAAAGTAGTTTTAGCCAAGGATTGATTGGGGGACAAGACTAAAGGATAAGCCTTAACTTGGCTCAGACAATCAACTTGATAGGTACTGACACCAGCTAGAATTTTACCCACTATATCCCCAGGCCCCCATAGTCCAAAGGTAATCAATTCCCCATCTTCAAGGAGGGTGGAAGTACGGACAACTCCTACTTCTATTTGCCAGAGAATATTTTCCTTGAGGGGGATAAGAGCACGTCGGTCAAAGGATATGCTTGATTTGGCTTGAGTCGAACTCGTTGACTGGGAGAGGCTCATAGTATTCATGAAAAAATTTACTCTTGATCGGTTGTATCTTTAGATAAAGTTAAGTTATTAATTCATTACTAATATTTATGGTAGAGATATTAGTTTGCAACAAATCTAGAGGATATTATAACCCTTTTAATTTAGTTTTAATTTTTCTGGAGGAGACGGGGAGACGGGGTGACGGGGTGACGGGGTGACGGGGTGACGGGGAGACGGGGTGACGGGGAGACGGGGTGACGGGGAGACATCTCCCTCTACCGACCGCCTAGCCCTCACGATAAGATATTTATCTAAGCGGATTTGGCAGATGCCTTATAAAAAGGCTTTTTGACTACCACCCCAGGATAGGTTTTACCACGAATTTCCACACCGAGAACTTGACCTAGTTGGGCATAAAGGGGAGGAACGTAGGCTAGGGCGATCGCCTTACCCAGAGTCGGGGAGAGGCTGCCACTGGTAACTTCGCCGACGACTTGAGAACCTACCAAAACAGGATAACCATGGCGGGCAATATGGCGGCCTTCCATTTGTAAAGCGACAAGAACCCTCGGTAAACCCTGGGCTTTTTGTTGCTCAATAAGCGATCGCGCTATAAAATCTCCTTTGGTCTTGAGATGTACGAGCCATCCTAAACCTGCCTCTAAGGGACTGGTGGTATCATCAATATCTTGTCCATAGAGAGCTAGGGCGGCCTCTAGGCGCAGGGTATCCCTAGCCCCCAATCCACAGGGAGTAACGCCCGTTTCTAAAAGAGCTTGCCAAAATTTTTGCCCAGATTCAGGGGAGAGCATAATTTCAAAACCATCTTCTCCTGTATAGCCCGTGCGGGCGATAAAAACCGGCTCCTCAAAAATAGTAGTTTCCCAATGATCGAATAGTTGTACTTGAGTTAAATCTTCGGGAACAAAATTCTGTAAAACCGCAGCAGATTGGGGACCCTGGAGGGCTAGGAGGACTTTTTGGGGGGATAGATCCTCTAAAATGACATTCTTCCCTTGAAAATGCTCTAAAAGCCAAAGTTTATCTTTTTCTAGGGTGGAGGCATTGACAATCAAAAAACCGCGATCGCTGCCCTGATGATAAAAAATAATATCATCAATAATGCCACCTTGGGGATTTAAGAGTACCGTATATTGTGCCTGTCCTGGCTGTAACTTCGATAGATTCGAGGGAACTAAAGCCTCAAGAGCAGGAATTAAATCCGGGCCTTGGAGGGCAAATTTACCCATGTGGGAGATATCAAACATGCCTACGGAGGTCCGCACGGCTTCATGTTCTTGGAGAACACTGGTAAACTGTACGGGCATCTGCCAACCCGAAAAATCGGTCAATTTAGCTTTCAAAGCCACGATCAGAGGAAATAGGGGAGTCCGTAAAAGTTGAGAGGTTGTTGTATTAGCCACTGTAATTAGACAATAGGATTAAAAACTGTTCTTATCCTAGGGTATAACGAGAGCCCTAAATGCGCTAAAGTAAGGCTTGGTGGTATCACTAAAAACATTTTGGCTTTAAACAACAATTAGGAGAACTGGCAATGTTGACCCTCAAAATAGTTATATATCTAGTCGTGGCTTTCTTTATATCCCTATTTGTTTTTGGGTTTCTCTCCGGAGATCCAACCCGTAACCCCGGACGCAAGGATTTAGAATAAAAACGAGTCGTAATTACTGGGCAACGCCGATAAGTGGGTAGTCAAAAATAATTAGACACAATAGGTAGGGGCGGGTTTAGCAATCATGCCTTGTCACGCAGAGCTAAAACTTGCCCAGATCTTGGTGGTTAATTTTGTTTATGTACTTACTAGGGACAAGGAACAAATATTCGTCTGTCCCTAGTCTCTAAAAAGACTGTCTTTTTATGGCTTGCCCGTAGGTGAAACAATGTCCTTATTTTCCTTACCTCCCGGCCCCCCTGCGGTCATGCAGACAAATCACAGCCCGACGCAGGTAAGTTCGCCATTTATAATTGCCGAAGATATTCAACGCCACAGTTCCCCCACCACGGGTGTAGTCGAATTTTATTATGGAGATCCTAGCCTCGTTCCTCCCCTCAACTCCCCAACTCCCCCAGGTAAAGCCTCCTTACTAGGCGATCCCCAGTCCGTTACCCCCATTTCTACCCCAGAACCAAGCCAACAAACAAGGGTTTTAGGGCTCAATCCCACCTCGGCCGCAGTGACAAGAATTGTGGCGCGCACTAAGTCTAATAGTCCCGTGCAAGAGTTTAGGGTTTCCGAGAAGGATGCTAAAAATCAAGAGGTGAATACCCTAGAGTTGACCGCCGATTTTCAAGAATACGATGATCAAAAGCAAGTGATTACCGCCAGGGGCAATGTGGTTTTAAAGTTGTCTAATGGCTTGCTAAAAGCCGATCGCTTGCAAATTAACTTACCCGAACGATTAGCAGTAGCTGAGGGGAATGTGATTTTAACCCGTGGGGATCAGGTGATATCGGGCGATCGCTTTGAGTACTATTTTGTCCAGGACACTGGGGTTGTCTTTAATGCGACGGGGGAAATCTATCAACCTTCCACGGCTAATGATTTTACCCCCGGTTTGGCCACCGATGTTAGTGCCTCTACCTCTGTCTATCAGGTTCTCAGCGATCGCCTCTCCTACAATCAACCCCTCCAAAGAGTTACCACCGCGGGGGGGTTTACCTATGTTTTCGGCACCCAAGCCCAAGGGCGTAATGAGATTGTCGATCGGGATGTCACCACTCCTCGCTCAGGGCCAACGGGTACGGTTAACCGCCTGCGTTTTCAAGCCGATCGCCTAGAATTTGATGGGGGGGTTTGGCGAGCCCAAGAAGTTCGTTTGACTAACGATCCCTTTTCTCCCCCAGAATTGGAAGTTAAGGCAGATCGGGCAGTTTTTCGCCCCGTGGATGCCTTTGTCAGCGAATTAACCCTGAGTCGTTCTCGGGTTGTCTTTGATCAACGAGTAGAAGCCCCAACTTTTCAAGATCGGTTAGTTTTTGATAGCCGCGATCGCAGTCCTACCTTAGTATCTATTGGCTACGATGGACGCGATCGAGGGGGCTTATACCTGGAGCGTAGTTTTCCCGTAATTGACAATAAAACCGTTAGTTTTCAGATTATTCCCCAATATTTAATCCAAAAGGCTTTTTTTCCAGATTCTTTTCCCGAAGCTAATTCCCAAAACAATCGAGTCGGGATTTTGAGTCCCTCGGTGTTCGGCCTAGTGACGGATTTAAAAGTTGCTCTGACTCAAAGGACGCAATTTTCGGCGATAACTTCCTTTTCTAGTTTAAATCTGGAAGATGTAGCCGATTACCTCCGGGCTAGGGTGAGAGTCCGTCAACGCATTGGTAACTTTAACAATCCTTACCTACTCAATGTGGAATATAACTATCGAGAACGCCTATTTAATGGCTCTTTAGGATTTCGGACAGTTAACCAAAGCTATGGTTTTATTGTCACCTCCCCCAGTATTGCCCTCTGGAAAACAGGAATTAATCTCAGTTACCAAGGTTCTATTCAAAATATAGATGCTCCCACGGATGTTCCCTCCCTAATCCCCCCAGGTTCGACGGATAATGTCATCAATTTAACCCGTTTTCAAGGGGCATTTTCCCTGAGTAAACCTTTTTTGCTCTGGTTTGAGCCCCCCTTACCCCCCACGCCGGAGGAGGGTTTGAAATATACCCCCGTTCCCATTGTTCCCTACCTACAGTTGGTCTTGGGTTTAACTGGGGTGGAGAGTTATTATAGTAATGGCGATAGCCAGCCCTCTTTAACCGGGACAGTCGGACTCCTGGCACAATTTGGTCATTTTTCTCGTCCTTTTTTCGATTACACGGGCTTTAATATTATCTATAGTCAATCCCTAGCCGGGGATTTATCACCCTTTTTATTCGATCGCCTGGTGGATCAGCAGATTCTTTCTTTGGGTATTACCCAACAAATCTATGGACCTGTGCGCTTTGGCTTTCAAACCAATTACAGTATTGATCAAAACCAAGAAATTAGTACGGATTACTTCATAGAATGGAGTCGTCGTACCTATAGTATTTTACTTCGTTATAATCCTGTTCTCCAGTTAGGTGCGGTTAATATTCGTATCAGTGACTTTAACTGGACAGGAAATCCTGGTAATTTCCAAGGGACTGGGGTTCGTCCTGTTATTGATGGGGTAAGCCGTTAACTATACATTTAGCATCTAATAATAAATAATCTCTTTCTTTAAGGACCGTACAAGTAGATAGGGTTTTGGCAAGGGCCGGGGTTGTCCCTTTTTCTAAGGCGGCGATCGCTTTAGGGGTTTCGGGCGAATATTGTTTGAGCCAAGCACTGGTTAATCTGGCTTCCCAAGAACTAGGTTTATTAAAATAATCAGCACTAAAAGCATCTTCTTGTATTAACCAATAATCTACCCCATATTTTTTAATAAAGGCTTTAACCTCCCCTAAGTCACCACTGTATTGGGCATTAATCAAATCCCCAAGTCTTTCGCGTATAACCTTATAATAACCAACTTGATAGGGTAACGCGTACTCTCTTCCTACTAAAATCGAGCGTTTAGAAAAGGTGGGAAGGTGATCGGTTTCAAAGGTTAGGGAAGCGATGAGGGTATCCTTTGGTTGTTTGGCTAAGTATTCGTAGACATTTGTATAGGTACCGATAAAATAATCAGGATCTGGAAATCTAACCCAGCTAGGATAGCCTAACAATAGCCCCAAAATAGTGGCGGCTACACCCACAGCTAATACCGATTTCCCCGAAGGATTCGGACGTAGCTTATCTAGGACTAGGGAGATGATAATAAATGCCAGCCCCAGTATCAGCCACAGTAAAACCCTTTTAATCGGAATATTCGCACTAAAGAATAGCCAGTATATAATAAAAGCCCCGAAGTAAGTCAGGCTAAATAGACCTAAACCCTTGATACTAAATCTTTGGGATTGTTCATAAAAACGAAAAATACTATCTAATAATAGGATGACTCCTATCCCTGCCAAAAAGCGAATCCCACAGACTATACCCAAAGTGTAGCGACTGGGCAGATACAATTTAAAGAGAACGGCATGGGCTAGTAAAAATAACCCCACGGACACAGCCACCAGTTGCACAATAACAGAAACTTTAGGGGTAATTAGTTTAGTTAAGGGAAAAGTTCGCGGAAATTTGCTCAGAATTGGTACCAGTAAAGCTACATAAAGAATAGGAGGAGACCAAACCCATGAACCCAGACCGGAGCGTTGGGCATTAAACCAAAAATCCCAAAAAGTTCCTCCAAAAAATGCTGTTCTTCCCCCTGGTAAAAATTCGGGCATTGTCTTAGCCACCGCCGGAGTGATAATTGGACCAAAGGGTGAAGATCCTAACACTTCTGGCAATAGGGTTAAGACGACAACCCCTAAACCTGCTAGGCTAATTGGCAAATTATTTCTATCTATTACTAATCGCGGTAATCCCTGCTTCCAGCGTAATAATCGAATGATTAAAATACCAGCACTTACTAATGCCACCGGCGGATAAAATAATCCCTGTAAAGCGATCGCTACTAAACAAGGGACTAGAGATCCTTTTAAAAGATAATGCAAAAACATGAACAAAAAGGGAAATAGAAAAGCCCTTGGTGTTGTTCCCGCTAAAAGTGCATTTCCCCAGAAAAACTGATTAAATAGTAGAGTATTAATAAACGCTGCGGCGGGTATAGGAAACAATTGTAAAGAGACAGTAAAAGCATAATAGGTGGCTATAAACCCTAGGACTATAGGCAATAAATGACCTACAAAAACGGGATTAAAGCCTAGAGAACCAATCAACTTATAAAGGGCTGTGTATCCTAAAGGAGCACTGTTGTGATAAAAATCAGCAATAATATCTTTGGGAAATAATTCAGGATCTAAAAACCGGGCCGTCCAAAATAAATGCTGTCGAGCATCATCTTGGACTATATATTTGTGCTGAAATAGAGGTATTAGGGTTTGCAGAGCATAAATCAAACAAATAAGCAAGCTCAAACCCAACCAAACCCTCTCTTGCCGCTTTGATTTTCCCTCTATAATCGGGGTTGTTAACCAACTCTTCAGAAAATTAATTATTTGCATGGTAATAACCCAATATTTCTAGGTTCGTTTATCTATCATGTCAGCCAAGAGAGCAAACATAGCCATCTGAGTTGCTGCAATCAGCAAAATAATAGTTCTTTCCGTGAGATCTTGGCGAATGACTACATCTTGAAAGAAAGTCACAAAAAAGGCTGCCAAAAAAATGCCTGTAATCGGCAAGAAAACCTTCAGAGGAGCGAAATACATCCCCGTTCTGAGAATCAGTTGTACAAACCGCAAGGTATCTCTAATGGGCTTAATTTTACTCCTCCCTTTTCTGGGGCGATAATCAATGGGTTCGTAATGGACAGAGTAACTATTAGTCAACATAGCCACGGTAATGGTGGTCGTAAAACTAAACGTATTGGGTAAAATATTTATAAACCTTTCGACAATACTCCTATCCATAACTCTCAGTCCACTGTTGAGATCAGGAATTTGGCTACTGGTAATCCACTCAGCAAAACGCACCAGAAACCATTTAGGAATTTTGCGAATGGTGGGGTATTGAACATTGGCTCCAATCCTAGCACCGACGACCATATCACAGTCTTTTAGTAATCTAACTAGATGGGGAATTTGTTCATTAGGATAGGTACCATCAGCATCAGTAATGACTATAATTGGGTATTTAGCGTGGCGAATACCTGTTTTTAAAGCAGCACCATAGCCGCGATTACGATGGTGTTCAAGGACTTTAATTTCATGACTATACTGATGTAAAATTTGACTACTATTATCCGTAGAGCCATCGTTAACAGCGATTATTTCATAGTGACAATCTTCGTACTGGAGACATTTTTGTAAATGATCTAGGGTTAGGGCAAAACCATGCTCTTCATTGTAAACAGGCAGTACAATAGAAAAAGGGGGGATAGTTGAGGGCAGTTGAGATTTTTCTGAGATCGGTTTCTCGCTCAAAGATGAGTCTTCAGGCATGATGATATAGTATTAGGTCAATATAAGCGATGGGGAGCAATCGTCATTATTCGCATTAGTTAAATAGGCAAGGGTAAAATATCCTCAAAATCTATACTGGGTTAAGCTTACCCTTAAAGTTTATTTTTTTCAAGTCATCCCCAAGGTTCTCTGTGCCATGAAATCTGTCCAACCATTCCTTAAAGCCTATTTACGTTGGGTTGTCCTCGGACTATCGCTCTATTTTATCCTGGCAACTCTCCATCGGCATTGGCAAGACCTCCAAAGCGTGTCTATTAGGCCTGGGGGTTGGCTACTCCTGGGGGGAGCGGTGGGGATTACTTTTTTGGCCCATGCTTGGTCAGGTTGGGTTTGGTCTTGGATTTTAGCTCTGTTTCGCCAACCCATTCGACCTCTTTGGGCTATCCAAGTTTATCTTTGGACTAATATCGCTAAGTATTTACCAGGTAATATTTGGCACTTTTATGGGCGGATTAGGGCTGTCCATAAAATTGGTGGGTCCTTGGGAGCAGCCAGTTTAAGCGTACTACTAGAACCAGTTTTGATGGCGGTGGCTGCCCTAAGTATTGCTTTGGCGAGTAACTGGTTAGGAATTGTCAAGAGTCGCCCTAATTCCTTTGGTTTTGCCTGGCAAGGGCTGATTTTAGTAGCTATTTTATTGGCAGTCCATCCTTTAATCCTCAACCGGATTTTAGAAAAACTACGTCGTTTCAAGGGTACGGTAGCTGAAACCGAATCCGAGCCCGTTGTCCTTTCTACCTATCCTTGGCTACCCCTACTAGGGGAGTTAGGATTTTTATTACTCCGAGCAACGGGCTTTATCCTCACCCTAAGATCTCTCACTCCCGTACAGCCCGAGCAAATCCCCCACTTAGTGAGTGTCTTTAGTTTTGCTTGGCTAGTAGGATTAGTAGTACCAGGGGCTCCTGGTGGGCTAGGAGTCTTTGAAGCCACGATGTTGACTATCTTAGATAAGTCCTATTTTTCCCCGGCGATTATTTTAAGTGCGGTGACAGCCTATCGTCTGATTAGTATTTTGGCTGAACTGATGGGAGCGGGACTAGCTAAAATGACCCAGGGCAATTTTTTGAGTCAAATCAAGGATTAATGGCCTTGTTGGATTAACTCAATTTTGTAACCATTAGGGTCCTCCACAAAGGCAATCACCGTGGTACCATGCTTCATCGGTCCTGGTTCGCGCGTTACCTTGGCACCTAGAGCTTTAATTTTCTGGCAGGTTTGATAGATATCCTCCACCCCCAGGGCAATATGGCCGTAAGCATTTCCCAATTCGTAATCATTGACTCCCCAGTTATAGGTCAACTCAATCACCGTCTCTTGGGACTCATCCCCATAACCCACAAAGGCTAGGGTAAATTCCCCCGTAGGATAATCTTTTTGGCGCAGTAGCTTCATCCCTAAAACCTCCGTATAAAATTTTAGAGACTCTTCTAGGCTCTTAACCCGCAACATAGTATGAAGGATACGCATGGTTTTCAGTTTAATCTAGGCTTCTCTATTATAGACGTGCTAGGTATTAGCCCAGGAAAGTCATCGTTTACAAGTTCGTTTGTAGGTTTACTCCATTTTGACGAACAAAGGAGTACCTAAGCCCACAGACAAAGTTTCTTGGGCATTACCTCCACTGATGGCAATTTCTAGCATTCCATGACTCCCAATCAACGCCACTGCTTCTCCCTTAGTTACATCACTGTAGGTTTGGGCAAAAATAATTTTCTTATCTTTGAGTACCACCGACTTCACCCCTTGGGCAATAACTAAAGCGGGAATATTACTAATCAGATTACCAAAACCATCTATATATTGAATCATGCCGTTAACTTCTGTACCATTTACTTGACAAAAAGCCATGGGTAAGGTGGTTAGGCTAGAAGTTTCTATGGCATCCCCTAACAGGGCTAGAGGTACACCATTGGCTAAATGCGCTCCAACGGGGGCAAAAATATCCCGTCCCTGAAAGGTAGCGCTAGGGGTAATAGTACGCCAGTAGGAAGTATTAGTCAGATTTACCGCATCTAGTGGTGGAGAGAGGCTCAAAATTCCACTTAATAACCCATTATCAGGACCGACTAAATATCCTTCCCTAAATTTTACTGCTACCCCCCGTCGCTGAGTCCCTACCCCAGGATCGACTACGGCAATATATACAGTCCCCAAGGGAAAGTAGGGATAGGCATTCATCAAACAAAAACTCCCCGCCCACAGGTCTTGGGGGGGAATATCATGGGTGAGATCAATAACCTGGACATGGGGGTTGATCCCGGCTATAACCCCTTTAAGGATTGCTCCGTAACCATCCCTGAGCCCAAAATCGGTCATCAAAACTATCAATCCCTGTTCGGTCATGGGCGGCAATCACTATATAAAATTTTAGTAACAATGGATACAAATCAGTCACAACTGTTATGATGTGAGTATACTAGAAAATGAAGCTTAAAAAAATACTGTCCATCATGAACAAAAATCGTCAGCAATCCTTGACACAAGCCGCTACTGCTCACAATGAGAGCCTACGCAAAAATTTACAACATCGCCTAGAAGTTGCTAGAGCCGAAGGAAACGACAAATTAGTCCGTCAACTCGAAGCCGAAGCCAGTTACTTGCGTCTCAATTAGTTTTTACATCGGAAGACTCCCAAGCTAAAAAGCTTGGGTTTTCTGCATTTTTAACCTTACCTTGGGTATTCATGTTAAGATTTGTGAGAGTTCGGTTCGTGGGAGAAAATTTGTGTCGGAACCAAAAATACCTAGCAGAGGAGGGCGGAAATTTCGCTATCTGCTAACGGGATTGGCCTTTAGTACAGTAGCCCTTTTATCAGCAACTGTAGGCGCTCTCTTGGCGGTTTCCATGTCTGGGACTCCCCTCAGACAAGTCCAACTCAACCCCATGCAATCGGCAATTTTTGGCAAAGAAGAAGCTATTTCCTATAAAAGTCTGAATCTACCGCAATTGAGTCGTCCTCTGAATATCCTCGTCCTAGGTACAAAAATTTTAACCTCAGAAGCGATCGAGCCATCCCCAGTTACCGATACGGGGTATCATACTTTGGTTAATTCCTTTGAGGGATTGTCGGACACAATGCTGTTGTTGCGGTTTGATCCCAATGGCGATCGCCTGACGGTGCTCTCTCTCCCCAGGGATACCCAAACCGAGATAGAAGGTTACGGAGTCAGAAAGATCAATGAGGCTAATTTACATGGTGGAGCGGCCTTGACGGCTCAAACTGTGAGTAATCTCCTCGAAGGTGTCCCCATAGATCGCTATGTACGCATTAATATTCAAGGCATAGAAAAGTTAATTGATGCCCTAGGGGGCGTAACGGTATATGTCCCCAAAGATATGAAATATACGGATTTTAGTCAACATTTATATATTAATCTTAAGGCAGGAAAACAACACCTAGATGGGGAAAAAGCGGTACAATTTTTAAGATTTCGTCACGATACCTACGGAGATATTGGTAGGGTGCAACGTCAACAAATGCTGATGAGATCCGTTGTTGAACAGGCATTAAAACCCCAAACTATCTTAAAGATGCCTGAAATTCTCTCAGTTATTAAAGCCCATATAGATACTAATTTAACTGCAGAAGAATTAGTGGCCATGGCTGGTTTTGCCGGTCAAACCCCTAGACAAAATGTACAAATGCTAATGCTACCGGGTAACTTTAGTGGCGATGGCAAAAAGGAAGTGAGCTACTGGCTACCCTCCCCCGAAAAGATTCATACAATGGTCGTTCAACATTTTGACCAAGGAACTTTAGACGGGGAAAGTTTTGAGAATACCGACATCAGAATTGCGATTCAAAACAGTACAAACGATGGGGAAGCCACCCAGAGAATGGTGACATATCTAGGGGAAAAAGGATATACCAATATATCTGTTGATGAGAACCAGAGTGAACCCCTAAAAGTAACCCGCATTGTTGCCCAAAATGGCGACGATCTCGGTGCTTATCAACTAAAAACCCTTTTAGGAGTTGGGGAGGTTTTGGTGGAAAGTACAGGCAAGATTGGCTCTGATATTACTCTGCAACTGGGGGAAGATTGGCCAACCCAAGCAGTGGATTCAAAATAATTAAGGCTTATAGCAGTTCTCGATATTAGTGAGGTACAAAGATCCTCGTTTGAGGCAGGAGGCAGGTGTTAGATTTACCTAAGTAGCTTAGGAAACGCTTTATCAACCAATTCTTCTACTAGAATAGATAAACATCAGTTTATGGACTAATTGAGTACCTATGGCAGTTTTGGCGGCTATTGCGGTTTTAGCATTATTAATCGTAGTTCACGAATTAGGGCATTTTTTGGCGGCGCGGTTACAAAATATCCATGTCAATCGCTTTTCTATCGGCTTTGGCCCAGCTTTAGCAAAATATCAAGGCAAAGAAACGGAATACGCCCTCAGGGTTTTTCCCTTGGGTGGTTATGTGGGCTTTCCCGATGAGGAGGAAAATAGCCCTATTCCCCCGAATGATCCTGATCTTCTCCGCAATCGTCCAATTTTAGACAGAGCGATCGTGATTAGTGCCGGGGTAATTGCCAATCTCATCTTTGCCTACTTCCTGCTAATAGGTCAAGCCTCCATTGTCGGGTTTCCTGAGGTGGACTATCAACCAGGGGTATTAGTGCCCCAAGTCCTGACAACGGAAACGGCGATCGCCTCCCAAGCCGGAATGAAAAACGGGGATGTGATTTTAGCCATCAATGGGCAACCCCTAGAAGCTTCTCCCGAGGCAATTATCACCCTACGAGAAAAAATTCAAAATTCCCCAGAACAACCCCTAGAATTAGCAATTAAGCGGGGAGAAGAGACTTTAAATATTACCCTCACCCCCGAAAAAAGCCCCGAAGGTAAAGGGAAAATTGGCGTTATGTTGTCTGCCAATGGGCAAGAATTACGCCGCAGGGCCCGTAACCCCCTCCAGGCTCTCGGTATGGCAGCCGAGGAGTTGCAAAGATTAACTACCCTTACCGCCCAAGGCTTTTGGTCCTTGGTTAGCAATTTCCAAGAAAATGCCAAACAGGTGGCGGGACCCGTTAAAATTGTGGAATACGGCGCGGCGATCGCCCAAAACAATGCTGGTAATCTCTTCCAATTCGCCGCTTTAATTAGCATTAACCTAGCGATTCTCAATATTCTACCCCTACCTGCCCTAGATGGGGGTCAGTTAGCCTTTTTACTAATTGAGGCTCTCCGAGGCAAACCTTTACCTAGCGCGGTACAAGACAACATCATGCAAACGGGGTTAGTCTTACTGTTGGGTTTAGGTGTGTTTTTAATTGTGAGAGATACGGTCAATCTAGCGGTTTTTCAGCAACTTTTTCAGTAAATGAACCGAGCTTGTCAAATTTTAGACCTACTGAAGCAGCATTATCCCGATGCCAAATGTAGCTTGGATTATCAAACCCCTGTACAACTGCTAGTTGCCACAATCCTCTCGGCACAATGTACCGACGAACGGGTAAATCGGGTCACTCCGGCTCTATTTGCCCGTTTTCCTGATGCTGAATCCTTGGCGAAGGCAGATATCGAAGAATTAGAAACCCTCATCTATTCCACAGGATTCTATCGCCATAAAGCCAAAAATATACAGGGTGCCTGTCGTCGGCTGATGGCGGAATTTGGGGGAGAAGTTCCCCAAACCATGGCAGAGCTCTTGACTCTCCCAGGGGTAGCCCGTAAAACCGCTAATGTTGTCCTAGCCAACGCCTACGATATTATCCAAGGTGTCACCGTCGATACCCATGTCAAGCGTCTGAGTGGGCGACTGGGTTTAACCAAGGAAACCGACCCGATTAAAATAGAAAAGGATTTGATGAAAGTTATCCCCCAAAAAGACTGGGAAAAGTTCTCCATCTCCATCATTTACCATGGTCGTGCCATCTGTAAGGCTCGCAAGCCCGACTGTCCGAGTTGTCCTGTTGCCCATCTTTGTCCTACTTCCCCACTCTAGATTAGACGAATACTATTAAGCTTTTTCCTGGGATCAAAGGTCCGATTATCCCTAATCTTTTCATAACATTCTTTCTCGATCGCATTCAGGTTCTTCGGGGCTTCAATAACAATCTTAATTAACTGATCCCCTTTTGCACCCTTAGGATCGGGCCAGCCTTTGCCTTTGAGTCTTAGGGTTTGACCGGAACGAATCCCTGGGGGAACTTTGACTTCCACCGCCCCATCAAAACTGGGAACTTCAATAGCTGCACCGAGGACGGCTTCATCGGGGGTAACGGGAACTTCACAAACTAGGTTAATTCCCTCTAATTTAAAGAAAGGGTGGGGTATTAATTCTACTTTTAAGTAGAGGTCGCCGCGTTCTCCACTGGGGCTAGGCATTCCTTTTCCTTTTACCCGTAAACGGTTTCCCGACTTAGATCCTGCCGGAATCCGCACGTCTACGGTTTCAGCACCTAATTTAAAACGCTTCTGGACTCCCTTAATGGCTTCTCCTAGGGTAAGCAGAATTGTGGACTGTTGATCGAATTGGCTAGGAGCACTATCGGCTGTCGAAAAGTCTGGAAACCCTGACGGACGACTGGTAGTAGTACGATAGTTGTAGGTTTTTGCCGTTTGTCCTGGGGGAGTAAAACGTCCTAATAATTCGTTGATAAATTCTTCAAAGTTTCCGTACTGGCTAAAATCAAAGCCCCCCGTACCAAAATCTACCCCAAAACCACTGGGTACTCCCGAACCAGCTTGGCTGGCTTGTTTCCAGTATTGACCAAATTGGTCGTATTTTTGCCGTTTTTCGGTATCGGAAAGGACTTCGTAGGCTTCACTAATTTCCTTGAAACGCTCCTCCGAAGCCTTATCCCCCGGATTGCGATCGGGATGGTACTTGACCGCAAGTTTACGAAAAACTTTTTTGATTTCATCTGGGGTCGCACTTTTGTTAACCCCTAAAATACCGTAATAGTCTTTAAAGTCCTTTGCTGCCATTTCCTCTATCCTATGCGATCGCGCTTAGGGCTTATATTTCCCTTAATATAGACTAACAAAAGAAAGACCTATCAGGGAATAGAAATATCCGCACCTAAAATGTATCGTCTCGTCATTACACCCAATCAACAGGAAAACGGCAAAATTCAGCTAACCCCGGCACAACAACATTATCTGCAAAGGGTTCTCCGCCTAAAAACGGGCGATCAATTTATTACCCTAGATGGCACGGGACAAACTTGGTTAACCGAACTTGTCGCAGCAGGGGCTATCCTGATTAAACCCTTAGCAGAAACCAACGAGTTACCTTTAGACATTACCCTGATGGTAGCTATCCCCAAGGGCAATGGTTTTGAGGATATTACTAGATGTTGTACGGAACTGGGAGTGCACACCATAATTCCGATTATTAGTCAACGAACTTTACTCAATCCTAGTCCCCATAAATTAGAGAGATGGCGCAAAATTGCCTCCGAAGCTGCCGAACAGTCGGAAAGACAACTAATTCCGACCATCGTAGACCCTAGAAACGTGGCTGAGGCTTTGGGGGGGGTGGATGATTTCTCTGCAAATTGTTATATTTGTGTTACCCGTCGAGAAGCAAAATCCTTACTCTGGTACCTACAACGTCAGCCCCCTAACCGAACCGTCATTATGACAGGACCTGAAGGTGGATGGACAGACGAAGAGATCGATTTGGCAATGGCATGCCACTTTCAACCGGTATCATTAGGATCGCGGATTCTGCGGGCAGTGACAGCGCCGATGATGGCTTTATCCTTGGTAGCAGCCACCCTAGAATTGTAAGATGTGCTCTATCCCCCCCTAAACATCTATGCTTAAGCAAGTTGCAGACGCGATAAGACGCGAAGATTACGAAGCAGCCCATAGGTTACTGCCAACTCTACACCCGCAGGAACTGGATAATCCTTGGTTACTTTAATCATAAAAAGTCGGCAGTGGTTTGGCTTTTCTCAAGTTAACCGGTCGCCCATAACTCCCCTAGTAGGATGCTTCTATGACTCAAACAGACAACTTTAATTTGCCCTTCCTCGGGGACTGGTTTACCCCCTATGCCACTCAAGACAGTAGTTTACTTGGGCAACTCAACTTTCTGCCCGGACTGAAGGAATTACTGATGCTGCGTCAAGTCCATGCCCTGGAACACGCCACAGTCTGGGTTTTGAGCGAAACTAATTCCCCGGAGCAGAACAACCTTCGTGCCGATAATGAAACCCTGGGGGGTTTTTCTACGGATTCGGGTTTTTATCTCTATGGTCAAATTCAACCGCGAGACTTACAACGGGCTGTCCGCATTGCCCTAGAACGCCTACGGGGAGGACAATGGCATCTGGCTATTCATCCTCGCTGTGGTACCAATGCTTCCGTAACGATGATGGTAACGGCAGGATTTGTCCTCGGAGCCCATTTTCTCTTACCCAGAGGTCCGGTTGAGCAGTTAATTGGTTTAGGTGTCGCTTTCGGTACTGCAGTCCAAGTCGCTCCCGACTTAGGAGGCTATGCCCAAAAATATCTGACGACAGCTATTCCTTTTAATTTAGAACTGGTTAACGTGGTCAGAACTACTGATTTTTGGGGACGTTCAGCCCATTTTGTCTCGGTACGCTGGCAGGATTTGCAATAAAACTTAAAATTAAAACTATACAGATAGCCGCGATCGAGTAGTAGGCTGTTAGTTAAACTGATTTACACAATCCTTAAAAATCTATGGCTATCGAACGTGGAGCAAAAGTCAGAATCCTACGCAAGGAGTCCTACTGGTACAAAGATGTAGGCAC
The DNA here is from genome assembly GCA_040398185.1 of Microcystaceae cyanobacterium. GTDB lineage: Bacteria > Cyanobacteriota > Cyanobacteriia > Cyanobacteriales > Microcystaceae > JBBAUO01. The sequence goes on from JBBAUO010000022.1 coordinate 49,957, forward strand.
TGTTGCTAGTGTTGACAAAAGCGGTATCCTCTATCCTGTGATCGTTCGCTTTGACACGGTCAACTACAATGGCTTTAGTGGTAGTGCGACGGGTATCAGTACCAACAACTTTGCAGAGCGCGAATTACAACTCGTTAAAGCAGCCCCTGCTAAAGCTAAATAATCCCGTCTATTAGACAATTCCCTTCGATTTGCTCATTTCCAGATTGTGCCGAAACTGACCAGAGATAAAAACGGTTTGTCGAGGGTTATATGTATTAGCCCTCGTTTTTAAGTTTCTAAAACATTCCCCTCCTTCTGGCTTTTTAGTTCATAATAATAAGTAATGTAAACTTTTCTCAGATTAATAATCCATGCGAGTAATCCTCATGACGGGTAAAGGGGGAGTCGGCAAAACCTCCGTTGCTGCTGCGACAGGCCTACGTTGCGCTGAACTTGGTTACAAAACCCTAGTCCTGAGCACAGATCCAGCCCATTCCCTAGCGGATAGTTTTGATTTAGAATTAGGCCACGAGCCCCAATTAGTGCGCCCGAACCTGTGGGGAGCCGAATTGGATGCACTCATGGAGTTAGAAGGTAACTGGGGTGCGGTTAAACGCTACATCACCCAAGTCTTACAAGCTAGGGGACTAGACGGCGTACAAGCTGAAGAGTTGGCTATCTTACCCGGAATGGATGAAATTTTTGGTTTAGTGCGGATGAAGCGTCACTACGACGAAGGCACTTTTGACGTTTTAATTATTGATTCTGCTCCCACGGGAACCGCCCTAAGACTGCTGAGTTTACCTGAGGTTGGGGGATGGTATATGAGAAGATTTTACAAACCCTTGCAGGGAATGTCCGTCGCCCTCAGACCGATTGTAGAGCCCTTTTTCCGCCCCATTGCGGGCTTTTCCCTACCCGATAAGGAGGTGATGGATGCTCCCTACGAATTTTATGAACAAATCGAAGCCTTGGAAAAGGTTTTGACGGATAATACGCAAACCTCGGTGCGTCTGGTGACAAATCCCGAAAAAATGGTTATTAAGGAATCCCTCCGCGCCCATGCTTACCTGAGTCTTTATAATGTGGCGACGGATTTGGTGGTGGCTAATCGCATTATTCCCGAAGAAGTAAGTGATCCTTTTTTCCGACAATGGAAGGAAAATCAACGGATTTATCGGCAAGAAATTCATGATAATTTCCATCCTTTACCCGTTAAGGAAGTGCCTCTTTATTCTGAGGAAATGTGCGGACTAGCAGCCCTGGAACGACTGAAGGAAACCCTATACCAAGGGGAAGATCCAACCCAGGTTTATTATAAGGAAAATACCATTCGTATTGTCCAAGAGGATCGTAATTACAGCCTAGAATTATATTTACCAGGGATACCAAAAGAACAAGTACAGTTAAACAAAACTGGGGATGAGTTAAATATCCGCATCGGCAACCATCGACGTAATTTGGTTTTACCCCAAGCCCTAGCAGCATTGCAACCATCGGGGGCTAAGATGGAGGATGATTATTTGAAAATCCGCTTTACTAATTCATAACGGCTTGCCGCAACTAGAACAAAAGCGATCGCCTGGTTCTATTTTGGCTCCACATTGACTACAAAAGTGTTTAGTGGTTTGTTGTTGTGCGGGTGAGTTCATATTCATCTGCATATTCCCCATCTTCATCTGCATAGGTTGTAGGGGAGGAAGGGGTTGTAAATTAGTAGTTCCTTCCATAGCAACATTTCCCCCTTGAATTAAAATCCGTTTTTCTCCTTCTAGGGTTTTTAATTTAATCAGGATACCGTTAGGAGTCGGTGTAAATTCTGGGGGAGAAGTCCATGCTCCTGTACTAAAGCTACTACTTGACTGCTGTTGTTGACCTGGGCGACTAATGGAGTTGTGGATAATTGTTTGATTCCCTTGGTTTTCTATCTCAATCCTCTGTCCCGCCCCTAAATCATAGGTATAGTTCATGTATACTAGCAAAAATTGTTCCTTCCTTGGATTATAAACCTATTTATCCCCAAGCTGCTCCCACATCTGGGTATAGGCTGCTTCCATTTCCTGGGTGAATTTCCGAGCATCCCATAAAGGAGCATGCTGGCGACTCTTTTTCAATTGCCATTGTACCCGTTTTCTCAAGTCCTCTTCTCGCCCAAAACGGATACCCCAATGCAGATACTCCTCTTCATTCCAAGCAATCCCTTCGGTAATACCAGCATTGAGCATAAATGTATAACTATTCCGGGCTGCAAATTGTTCGCCCACGCGGGTAACTAGGGGGATTCCCATCCAGAGTACCTCTAGGGTAGTAGTTGCACCATTATAGGGATAGGTGTCTAAAACTACATCGGCGATCGCCAAATTAGCCCGATGAATTTCTTCCCGAGCCACATCGGGTAAAAATCTTAATCGTTGGGTATTTACCCCTTCTGCTGTGGCAATTTGGATAAACAATTCCTGTAATATTTTCTGATCAGCAAATCCTTTAATTAATAGATAACTATTCGGTACTTCTCGCAAAATTCTCATCTGTAGTCGCAGGGTATCGGGATGGCGTTTATAACTACTCTGCACCGTCATATAAATAATCCCATCCCCAGGAATATCCAGATTTTCTCTTCTTAGGGTCGGAATACCTACCTCAAAACCCTTAACCGCCAAATAAGTATTAGGTAAACGCCAAATTTTTTCTCGATAATAGTCTGACGCATTTTTAGGTAGTACATAGTTATCGGCAATAAAATAATCAATAGACGGAATCCCCGAAGCATCAAAACCTAACCAAGTTACCTGTATAGGAGCAGGTTTTAGAGCCATGACTTGGCAATGAGTGGCATTGGTAATACTATCTAGATCAACTAATATTTGAATACCATCGGCTTGAATTTGAACAGCAATTTCTTGAGCATTTTTACTACAGTAACGCACTTGATCTGCGTAGGGAATAAAGTATTGTTGAGTAATATCATCTTCTGTTTGCTGATGTATATAGAGAATAATTTCAAAGTTATTTCGATTGTGATAATAGATTAGCCAACGACTTAACCATCCTACGGAATGTCTTTTTAAGGTACTCGCTAGATAACCAATTTTTAAGCGTTGAGAATTGAGTCGAGAAGGTTCGACTTTAGCCCAGGTATTTTTTAGATTATTTTCGAGGATACTAGCTACTAGGTTTTGATAATAACGATTTTCTGCCAAGTTATCCTGAAAATATAGTAAAGGTGAAGCGATCCCTTGCCAAGAGGAACGAGTTAGGGGATCTAGGGAGAAGTTTGGTTGTTTTTCTAGTTGGTTTAATAGCTGTTTATGACGCTCTGCAGTTGGCTCTAATTCCAGCCAAGATCCCTGGCGCATCAGTATGTATAAGATTTTGTAATTTCCTAGTATTTTTAGAGCTAGAGATTCAGATAAATCATAAAAAATATAAGCAGTATTTAAAGCTTTTTGATGGTTTTCCGAGATAGTATAATTCCAAAAAAGTAAATCTAATAAAACTAAGTTTTTCGACAACAAATTTAAAATTATTTGTAAAATTTCAGCTAAAAATCCTGCTATTTTATAGTTGCCTGTTTGAGCTATTCCATAGCTGGTAACTCGATCAATTAATTTATCTTTAGGCATATAATTAAGGCCTACTTTGAGTAAGTCTAAACTTTCTTGGGAAGGGAAAAGCCAGCTTTGAGTCACTAAATCTAAAAGTAATTCCGAGGGAAGATTGGAAGCCTGCTCAATAATTCGCCATTCATTTAATAGGATAGCTTTAAACTCACCTCGTTGCATTTCTAATAATAATAATCTGGCATTATTTTCTAAGCAATTTGGATCGATTTCTCGAAAATGAACGCGAATTAACCAACTTTCAGGATAATTTCTCTGTTCATATTGTCTTTGGGCTTCTGCTTGTAAAATTTGCCCAAGTTCAAGAGTTGCTGGTTCTATTTCCTCTAATTGAGAAAGGACGAGTAGCCAAGTAGTTTGGGCTTCGGTTTCCTTTTCCTGTAATAAATAAGCAAGTCCTAGATACCAATAATGAGTAATAGTATCAGGTTCAACGGCAATTAGATTTTCATAATGTTGGGCAATAGCTTCATAATTACCCGACAGTAAAACAGGAATAATTTCGGGCGACCAATTAATCATGGGTTAGAACTGTAGGTAGAACTGATTATCTGCTTAATTACCATAGCTGTCCATTCTATATCCTCGGAGGTAGTATCTCGTCCTAAGGTTAGACGAATCCCCCCTAAGGCCAGAGCATCGCTATAGCCCAAGGCTGTTAAGGTCGTGCTAGGGCTCAGTTTCCCACTCTGACAGGCAGAACCCGAACTAATCCCAATTCCCGCTAGATTTAATTGTCTGACTAAGGTTTTTCCCGTCATCGGGGGCTCAATAATAAAACTCAGATGATGGGGTAGGCGCTGAATTTTATCCCCTGTGGGCATTAGATGGGGACAATCGGCAAGTAGGGTAAACAGGCGATCGCGCAGAGCCATTAAACGAGGGGTTTCCTTTCCTATCGCTTGGTTAGCTAATTCAGCAGCTAGTCCAAAGGCGGCAATGGTGGGTAGAGATGGAGTGCCCGAGCGCCGGCCCATTTCTTGTCCGCCGCCTAACATAAAAGGTGCTAACTCCACCCCTTTTTTCACATACAACGCCCCTGCGCCCTGGATGCCATAAATTTTGTGACTAGAGAGGGAAAGTAAATCAACCCCCAAACTTTGCACATCAAGGGGTAAACGCCCTGCTACTTGCACCGCATCCGTATGAAAGATGATACCGTGGGCTTTGGCGATGGCGGCCAGGGCTTCTATGGGTTGTATTGTCCCTACCTCACTTTGTCCATAAATCAGCGAAACCAAGACGGTATTTTCCTGAATCGCGCTCTTTAGGGCTTCGGGATCAATTAGTCCTCCCTGATTGACGGGCAAACGAGTCACTTGCCAACCAAGCTGCTCTAGTCTTTCGGCGGGTTTGGCAATGGCTGGGTGTTCGACCTGGGAAATAATCAGATGTTGCGGTCCACTGCTGTGGTATTGTTGGACAACGCCAAAAATAGCCAGATTGTCCGCCTCCGTTCCCCCTGCGGTAAAAACGAGGTCATCAGAGGTGGGTGCGTGGATTAAACGAGCCACCTGCTCCCTCGCCGTTTCTAAAACTACAGCTGCCCTCTCACCCCAACTGTGTATACTTGAGGGATTACCCCATTTTTGGCTTAAAAGACTGACCATCAGGTCAAGGACTTGAGGATGGGGAGGGGTTGTGGCACCGTAGTCTAGATAAATTTGCAGTTAAGTTATCCCCCTGGTTTACAAACGTTGTAGTCCTCATGGGAAATCACCGCCTCGGGAACGACGAGACTGCCTTGATCTCGACAGAGTAAGCGATAATTTCGCGTGACGGGAATACTGATAATAAAACGATCATGGCGTAATCTTTTGCCGTGAAAGTCCCGATAGTTCTTCTGGGATTGTAGTCCTTCGATAATGCCGCGGGCCTTGAGTACCACGTTTTTGGGTAAATCCCTTAAATCAATGGGATCTGTGGAAAAAGTGGCTTCCCACTCATTTTTCTGGCTTTTTTTCTGATCCCGTGAGGCTGGTTCTTGAGAACACCTATGACAAAATTGTCCATAGTCTCTATGTCCACAGGGAAATCTTTTTTTTCTTCTCGACATAAATACCATCTATTTCATCCTATTTCTTAGTTGCTTCCCCAAGGGCAGACTAAATCCAGGCTGCGCTCTAAGTTTTTCCTCACACCAAGTTCGTCGTAACTTTATAGAGCGTAGGGTATCTTTAACTGCTCTTTACAATTGACCATGTATTTAGCATACAAGGTTAGAAACCTTTTTAGGAATCGACCCTCAGAGATTTTCCTATTTTTCTAGTATAACTTGTTACTGACCCCCCATCCGTAGACGGTGGCAAGGAAAATTTTTCGTTAGCATAGTACAGACGCTCGGCCAATGTGAGCGTGGCTTTATACTAAATCCGCTTTGATTACCTAGGTTATCGCCAAGGCTAGGCGGTCGGCAGAAGGGTTAGGGAACTAGAAACTAGGTTTTAGCGAGAAAAAGACGATAGAGAATCAATAGAACCACTAGGAGGATGCCCAAAACCAGTAAAGATGTAACAAAGTGCACGATCGCATTGAGAAGACCAATGGCCAAAAATAGAGCTGCAATGCCTAAAACCACTTGTAGGGTCGTGGATAAGCCGTTATACCAGGCTTGTAACTGGGTTAGGGTAGAATTAGCCTCTGAATTTTGCGGTAGGGAATAATCGGACTCCACTTCAACTTCTATGGTTGGAAATGGTGTTTTATCGTCGGGAGAATCCATAGAAACTAACTAAAAAAAACTATGTGATCTGAATGTACCAAAAAAGGTGGGGTTTTCCCACCTCTAATTTATGCTGAACGGAGTCGGATCACCAATCGCCTATCGGGTTCTTGTCCTCGGCTTTCGGTGGATAGATCATTGGCATCTTTGAGAAAAGTATGAATTTGACGGCGCTCGGCACTAGATAAGGATTTAATTTCTACCTCTTGCCCTGTTTGTCGAACTTGCTCGGCAATTTGCATCGTCCAGGCTAACAGTTCCGATTGACGTTTTAGTCGATAGCCGTTGATTTCGACGGTAAAAGCTTGCTGATCTTCTGCCTCTAACCCTAGGTTAAGGGTAGCATTAGCTAGATACTGAATGGCATCTAGTACCTCCCCCTTTGGACCGATAAGCATTTCTGTCTGCTTTTGGGTAAAACCCGTTGACTCGATCTGTAACCAACAAGCATGGGTATCCATGGGATCATTGTCTTTTTCTTCGATACGAACTGCGCTAGGAAAGCCCATTAGCCGAAGTAAGTTTTCTAGCCAATCCTTCCCGCGCTCAATTTGCTGCTCCCTCATGGCTATTTATCCTGATGTTTTTTCTTTCTTTTTAGAACGTTTCTCAAAGGGCAGAGCTTCTCGGGATTGTTCCGTTTTTTCCTGCTGCTCCACCAGTTTTTGTAAGTTTTCTGGCAGGGGTTCCCTCATAAGTAGGACAGTTTGCAAGGTTTGGAAAATGTTAGCTACAACAATGTACATCAAAACTCCTGCCGGGAGTGGGAAAAAGAGAAACATCGCCGTAAAAAGAAAGGGCGTAATCTTATTAATGGTTTGTTGCTGATCATTCCCCGGACTACCCTTTTGCCCACCGGATAGTTCTTGGTTGATGTAAATGCTCACACCAAAAAATATGGTCATGGCGAGGATGTCCCAGTGGATACTACCATCTTCTCCCATGGCACCAACTCGCCCTAGAGCTTCGATAAAGAGAAATCCCTTATTGGCCGCCAAACCAGGAACGGTAGCCTGGACGGTGGCTTCACCGGGGGCTAAGGCTACAATTGTACCCGCGCCATCGACTTGAACCCGCTCTTCTCCCTTGAGCACTTTGTAGCTAGGAGTCAGATTTTCCTCTTGGTAAGCTGCCGCTAATTGCTCCAAAGATTTACCATTAGTGGTTTGGAACTCTATTTTGGTTTTTCCCCCTACCTCCAGTCTGTTCCCCGAAGGCACCAATACAGAAACGGGATAATGTTCCGCATCGGTGACATAGATATTTTGGGGTTTGCTGGTAAAGGGCATCGCTTCAACTCGTTCTACCTGTTCCTTGGGGAAAACTTGCAAATCGACGTTGTAGTTAATATCCGAAAAGGGAGATCCCCTCAGGGTAGCAAACAAAGCCAGTAGAATCGGCATTTGTACCACGAGGGGCAAACAGCCGGCTAAGGGATTCCCAAACTCCTGCATGAGTTTAGCCATCTCTTCCTGTTGCTTTTGCGGATCGCTTTTGTAGCGTTTTTGAATCTCTCCCTGTCGCTCCTTCATCAGGGGTTGAGTGATTCGCATTTTTCTCATATTGCGAATTTGTCCGGCACTCAACGGGAAGAGAGCTAAGCGCACCACTAGGGTTAACGCGATAATACCAAAACCATAACTATGCACAATCCCATAGAAAAAATCTAGGATGGGCAGCATAATGTTTGTTGAAATGAATCCGACTCCAAAATCCATGGGTCCTATCTCGAGCCTTTTCCCTATAAAGTTTCTTGTCTGTCTAATCTAATCTAGCGAACTCTGGGCTTTTTTTCGCGCCAGATTTCCCTACTTGACGATAAGTGCTTCTAAGCTTTTGCCGGTTTTTTCGGCAACTTTTTCGGCAATATAGTCATGTATCTCCCGAAAATTGGGTATAGCACGCAGTTCTAAACGGCTTTTGTCCCTGAGGGTGACGACGATATCTCCCCAAAGTCCAATACCTCGCGGCATTTTCGTAATTCTAGTAATTTCCGAATAAATTATATCGGTACGATCTTTCCCCATCCAGCCTCCGGTTACGGAAATTCGGCGATCGGTAATCTTATAGCGTAGCCAAATTGCCCGCACGATCGCCCCGATGGTTAGGGGCAGAAAAACCACTGTCAGTCCGAGTAAAATATTGATAACCAGATCCCCCCAATGGGGACCGCCCTCATAAAAAGTTTCTTCTTTAATTCCCATCGCTCATCTCAGTTTTGCTAAACAACTGCTTTAATTCTCGCAAAAAATTTTCATAATTGCATTCAACTAGACTAGGACGTGGAATAATAACCACTTGCCAACCGGGGGAGATCAGGGGGAGTATCTCCCGCATTATCCCTTGGATCTGTCGTTTTAGGCGATTGCGGACTACGGCTTTTTTACTGACCTTTTGACTAATGGAGATTCCCACCTGGGTCGCTTCAGAAGAGGATGTTACCCTAGCTCTGACTACGAAATGAGAACTTTGATAGCGTTTCCCTTGCTCGTAAACCTGTTTAAAGTCTTGCCAACGTTTTAAGCGATATTTTGCGGGTAAGCTCACCTTGGCACTACACAGTTAACCGATGGCGACCTCTGTTTCTTCTCGCTTGTACGACCTTACGCCCCGTGATGCTTTTCATCCGAGCGCGAAACCCGGAGGTTCTTTTCTGTTTACGACTGGTTCCTTCTAGAGTACGTTTGGTCATGACTGCTCTCCTTTTTTTTGACTGACGGTAAAAGACACAATCGCTAATTGTAGCACGGATTAGGAAACAGTGCCTAAAAACCTAACAATCCCAAAATCTAGATCCCCTGAGTTACCTAGCTTTCAGGATTGTCAACTTCCGAGGCCAACGGATGAGATTAATTCCCAACAATCAACCCATAACACTGCATCAATTTATTCGGCTGTTGCCAGTTCGGTACTACTACCACCACGACGACGGGTAAGGCTATTGAAGATCATAATCCCGATCGCTTTGATCAAATTACCTTCTAGCTCCATAAACAGCTTCATGTTCATGCCAAAGGCTGCATTGGCTTCGGCAACTATAGCATCGGCGGTAGCTTGCTCAATGGGTAATTCATCCATGGCTTGACGATACTGGGTTTTAAAAGCTTTCTCGTCATCAATATCTTTGAACTCATAAAAAGCCGTACCGCCATTGTCTAAGTTCATAGCGCGTTGGGCAATCCCCTTGAGAATTTGTCCTCCAGATAAGTCTCCTAGGTAACGGGTATAGGAGTGGGCTACCAGTAATTCAGGTTCAGAGGCGGCTATGACGTGAATGCGGTCTACATAGGCCGCTCCTGCTTCAGAAAGGCTGATTTCATTGCGCCAATTTGGTCCGTAGTAGAAAAATAAATCTTGCTCTAGGGCTTGTTTGCGGTTTAACTGAGGAAAGTAGATACGGGAGATGATCGGATGTTGGCGTAATTTCTCCATTTCCTCTTCCATGGCTCCATAGACGAAATAGAGATTAGCCACTAACTTACGATAGGAGTTTTTTTCCACAACACCTTTTAAAAAACACTTGACAAAACCGACATTTTCTGCCATGGTGTGGGATTTTTTTGTCCCTTCCCGTAATTGAGTTGCTAGATTAACGCTCATAAATATACTTCCTGTTGATTTTATAGGTCAGATGTAGCGGGTACTGATCAAAAACCGCCTGATCCGTTAGATTAAACCGATTTGAGGGGACTTTTTATTAAGATTTCTTACAAACTTGCCGTCTGGGGATGATTAACAAACTTTACTTCGGAGAGGGGGTGATGGGGAGAGGGGGTGATGGGGAGAGGGGGTGATGGGGAGAGGGGGTGATGGGGTGATGGGGAGAGGGGGTGATGGGGTGATGGGGTGATGGGGAGAGGGGGTGATGGGGAGAGGGGGTGATGGGGTGACGGGGTGATGGGGTGACGGGGTGATGGGGTGATGGGGTGA
>JBBAUO010000023.1:0-24504 GCA_040398185.1 Microcystaceae cyanobacterium
CTCCTTGAGCATGGAATGGGCTTTATCCCCATCTGCTTAACCCGAACTGAGGTTAGCTACTAAAGACAATCTCTCCATTTTTGAGCGCAATAAGGCGAAGTTTTAAAGGACCAGCGGTGTAGGTATTGTCAGATGCAACTACTTTAATTTCATCAATAAGCTCAGGGGATTTCTGAACTTTGGCAATAAATTCTATGAGTTGAGTTAAACGTCCGTCCTCAATCTGAATAGTTCCCAAAACCCCAGCACTGCGAGCACGAAATTGAGCCGCCGATAGTAACAAATCTAAACGCTTTTGAATATCTTCATCACTCATTGATTCCGTATCTACGGAAATTGCCGCAATTTCTTGCTCCTTAGTAAAGACTTTCTGATTGCGGGCAACGTCGGCAAAAACACGAACTTCTTTTTCTCCCAAAACATAGTTACCTGCGGATAAAATTCTGACTACATATTCCTCACCATCCTCTAGCTGTTTAATTAGTTGTTCTACTTCCACTTTAGTTATTTTAACTACTCGTTCCTCGGAATTTTTATTATTAGGGTCTGTAGACTTAATAGCTAGTACATTAGCCTCTGTTAGTAGCTCATCAATGACTGAAATAACAGCTTTGGGATCAACTACACGAAAAGCACCAAAGGCTAGGACTTGACCTTTAACAATCGCAATTTTTCTTTCCCTTAGGTCTTGATAGGTTTGATAATAGGACTCTAAAACCTCAACCTCTCGTCTCAAAAAAACGATTTGAGATTCTAACTCTTTTAGTTTCGCTTCCCTTTGGTTTAAACTTTTATCCTTCTGGGCAATAGCTTGATCTAATTGTTGAATATGTTGATCCTGTTGATTAATTTGAGCCTGGAGTTCTTCTTGGTCATTTTCCAATTGCCCTAAACGCCTTTGACGTTGGATTAAAATCTCTCCCTGTTCGGCAAGTTGTTGATTTTGGCGATTTAATTCTCTATCTTTAGACTGAATCCTAGTCTGTAGTTGTTGGCTTTGTTGGCTAAGGCTATTTTTTTGTTGTAGTAATTTTTGTCGATCGCGAGAAAGGGTTTGAATATCTGTCCTTACAGCTTGCAATTGACCCGATACAGATTTTAGTTGGGTGCGAGACTGTTGAAAATTCCGATTAAGACGTTGGAGATAGGAAGCAATGGCATTTTGTTGATTTTTAGCATTTAACAGGGCTTTTTCCACCTTTTTTTTGGCGTTTTCGGTGGTTTTTAGCTGTTCTTCTAAAGTCCGAATCGCCGTGCGCCGTTCTTTAAGAATTTGATCTAACTCAAAAACCCCTTGACGCAGGGATTTACTCAAACTGAACAAAACCGCTAAAGTGCTGGCGGCAATGAGAAACCCGGTGACAATGGTGATCACAGTGGCTGTCTGACGAGGGCGTAGGTTAAACAACCGCATCCGCTTCTTCCCAATTTTACTGCCGAGGCGATCGCCTAAAACAGCCAGTAACCCACCTAAAAAGAGGATAGCGACAATGAGGATATAGGCGCTGGTCATAAAAAGAGCCAATTAGGGAGATTTTAGGTAAACTGTTGACTCAGGGCCACGGGATTATGCACAGTAATTTTTTTCTTTTGAATAGAAATCAAATCTTCTTGGCGTAAATCCCCTAATAAGCGGGTTACAGTTACTCTAGTGGAACCAATCGCTTCGGCTATGGCTTGATGGGACAATTTCAGATCAATGCGAATCCCTTCCGGGGTAGGAGTGCCAAAGTCACGACAGAGAATCAGCAAAAAACTTACCAAACGGGAACCCATGTCCCTATGAGCTAAGGTTTCGATCATCATCTCCGTTTGTAGAATCCGCGAGGATAAACCTTGGAGCATCAACATGGATAAATCTGGGTGATTTTTGAGGGCTTGTTCCATCTGCTCAATGGGAGCCGAGAGCAATTCCACTGGGGTAAAAGCGACCGCGTGATAGAATCGATCGGAGCGTTGTCCTGTAATCAAGGAAAGAACACCGAACACACTATTTTCTCTAAGTAGAGCTACGGTAATTTCTTCCCCCGCCTCGTACACACGGGAGAGTTTTACCGCCCCTTTTAGTAAAAAGTAAACACGCTCGGCGGGATCTCCTGGGAAAAAAATTGTCTTTCCACGCTCGAAAATCTCTACTACAGGGGGAAAATTGCCGCTACCAATGCGGCGGAATACATCGGCTAAAGGCTTATCTTGAATCAGGGACAAATCCATCACAATTACAAAAAGGGGAGAATAGGGGTTTCGTTAAGTTCCATATTAAACATAAGTTTCGGGCCAATTAGCAAACAATTCAGGTCCGTTTTGTTTGACAATAGTTAATTGGGGTAGTCACTGCCTGTTTAGGGTATCACGATTATACTCATCTAGGACTTTCACAACTAAATTTTTTTTATACATGACCATGCTAAATCTAACGGGAAAAAATGCCCTAGTCACGGGAATCGCCAATGATCGTTCTATTGCTTGGGGAATCGCCCAACAGCTACACCTCGCGGGGGCTAATATCGGTGTCACCTATCTCCCCGATGAAAAAGGACGTTTTGAGAAGAAAGTCAGAGAAGTCAGTGAACCCCTTCAGCCTAGTATATTTGTTCCCTGTGATGTCCAGAATGAAGAACAAATCGCCGATACCTTTGCTGCCGTTGCCAAAAATTGGGGAAAATTAGATATTCTCATCCATTGTTTGGCCTTTGCCGATAAAGATGGACTATCGGGGGATTTTAGCAGCATTCCTAGGGAAGCTTTTACTAAGTCCTTGGAAATTAGCACCTATTCCCTCGGACAGATGGCACACTTTGCCAAGCCGCTGATGAATGCAGGGGGTAGCATTGTTACCTTAACCTATTTAGGAGGCGTAAAGGTTATTCCCAATTATAACCTCATGGGTATTGCCAAGGCAGGATTAGAAATGAGTGTTCGTTACCTGGCCGCCGAGCTTGGTAAGGATAATATTCGCGTTAATGGCATTTCCGCAGGACCTATCCGTACCTTAGCATCTTCGGCTGTTGGGGGAATCTTAGATATGATTCATCATGTGGAGAAAGTAGCCCCCCTAGGACGCACCGTTACCCAAATTGAAGTCGGCAATGCGGCCGCTTTTTTAAGTAGTGATTTGGCTAGTGGGATTACAGGACAAATTATCTATGTGGATGCGGGTTATGAAATTATGGGGATGTAGGATTTCTCTGGAGTTATTTAACAGGATTTGATATGACTAACCAAACTAGCCCCTTTCTCTCCTTCTGTGCAATCGTTAAAAACGAGGAGGAAAATTTAGATAGATGTCTAGCTAGTGTCGCTCCCTACGTTGACGAAATTGTTGTAGTCGATACCGGCTCCCAGGATAATACCTTAGATATAGCCCAGAAATACGGGGCTAAAATTGGGTATTTCCCTTGGTGTAATGATTTTTCGGCTGCTAGAAACTACGCCATCTCCCAAGCCTCAGGTCACTGGATTTTCATGCTAGATGCTGACTATGAACTGATTATAAACTCTACCAATTTTCCCGATATAACCTCTAGTAGTTCGCAATTGTTAGCATATTTGATCAACATAAAAGATGCCTATTGTCAAGAGGGATTGTCAATTTTTCAGTCGCCTATTCTTTTTAGAAATATTCCTGAGTTGCGTTACCAAGGGGCCTATCATGAAATTTTGACCTATAATCAACAAGCTCTACCATCAGGCAGTTGTCAGTCCTTAGAAAGTATAGAACTTCTTCATTATGGCTACGGTGCCAATCAACTTGAACAAAAAGCCAAACAACGTATCGCTTTACTAGAATCTCTCCTAGAAACCCAGGGATTTAGTCTGATGCTCCTCCTAACACTAGAAGGTATGAGTCAAGCGATAAAACAAACTGAAAAAATCAAAATATGTCGAGAAAGAGCCCTTGAATATTTAACGCCCTATTTACTTAGCGGCGAACCCCCTGAAGATTTTCGTGCTGTCATAACTTGGATTTTTTTACTGGGAACTCAATCCTTTGAAGAACAAGATTATGAAACCACCATGCTTTTATGCCAAAGGGGGCTAGAATGGTCGGCGGAGTATCCTCCCTTGATTTATTTAACGGGAGAATTATTGACAGTTTTAGGATTTTACCTAGGAGCCATTCCCTACTACCAAAAATGTTTGGATTTAGGAAAAACAAAAACATACAATAAAAAAGAACCCTTTGATTTGGGTTATACAAATACCTATCCTGCCTATCGTTTGGGTTGTACTTTCGCCGAGTTAAAGGATTGGGATCAGGCTCAATCTGCTCTAAAACTCGCTTTATCTTTCTCTCCTGACTATGCTCCGGCCCAGGAAGCTCTGATCAAGATAGAGGAATTGCTTAACCCGTGAAAAACTTAGTCTTAGTGGGAGCAGGCCATAGCCACGCTTTGGCGTTATTGCTTCTGGTTCGGAAACCAATTCCTGGGCTGAATCTGACTCTAATTAGCTATCCTGACGATACTCCCTATTCGGGAATGTTACCGGGCCATATAGCGGGGTTTTATACCTTTCGGGAAACCCATATTGCTCTCCCTCCTTTAGCGGATTTTGCGGGAGCTCAATTTTTCAGGGAGCGGGCGATAGGTTTGGATTTAGAGCGTCAGCAAGTGCTCTGTGAGCATCACCCCCCGATAAGCTTTGATTATCTTTCTCTAGATATTGGTAGTACCCCTGATATCAGCCAAGTTAAAGGCTCCCATTATGCTATTGCGGCCAAACCTGTGCCAATTTTTCTGGAAGCTTGGCAAAAAATCCGCACCAGAGCTCGGGATTTTCCTGAGATTCCCCTCACTATTAGTATTATTGGTGGGGGCGCGGGTGGAGTGGAGTTAACCTTGAGTATGCAGTCTCACCTCGCAAAAATTGGCGTTAAATCGCTGACTTTTCAGCTTTTTCATCGTTCATCTCATTTACTAACCCCAGAGCAGACTTGGGTAAGCGATCGCCTGAAAAAACGCCTCCAAGCCCAAGGTGTACAAATATACCTCCAAGAAACCGTCACGGAAATTTTACCAGATAGGGTTATCTGTGAATCTGGGTTAAGGGTAAGCACTGATATTATTATCTGGGTAACTCAAGCTTCAGCCCCGGCTTGGATTAAAGCCTCGGGGTTAAGTGTTGATTCCGGGGGTTTTATCTTGGTAGATGATACCTTACAAACCCTTAGCCATCCCCAGATTTTTGCCACGGGAGATATTGCAACGCTGAAAAATCATCCTCGTCCAAAAGCGGGGGTTTTTGCCGTGCGTCAGGGGCCGCCTTTGGTGGAAAATTTGCGGAGAATTTGCCAAAATATGCCATTAAAATCTTATATTCCGCAAAAACGTTATCTGAGTTTAATCGGAACGGGCGGGGAAAATGCGATCGCCACCTGGGGAGCTTGGGGTTGGGAGTCGCCCCTATTGTGGAAATGGAAGGAGTATATTGATCGCGGCTTTATGGAGCAGTTTGACAATTTGCCCTATCATAGATAAAACTCTTGCCGATTACCTACCTTAAACCCGTGATTGCAATTTACCCTGGTAGTTTTGATCCGATTACCCTCGGACACTTGGATATCATTGAACGCAGTGTGAAATTATTTGATCAAGTTATTGTCGCTGTTTTGTCTAATCCTAGCAAAAATCCCCTATTTTCTGTAGAAAAACGAATTTATCAGATTAGAGAATGCACTAAGCACCTCCCCAATCTGGAAATTGATAGTTTTGCGGGTTTGACCGTTGAATATGCTAAAATGCGCCAAGCCCATATTTTATTAAGAGGGTTAAGAGTGCTTTCCGACTTTGAGAAAGAATTACAGATGGCTCACACGAATAAAACCCTCTGGTCCGGAATCGAGACAATTTTTTTGGCTACGACTAAGGAGTATAGTTTTTTGAGTAGTAGTATTGTCAAGGAGATTGCTCAGTTTAAGGGATCTGTTGACCATCTTGTTCCCGAAAATGTTGCCAGAGATATATACTTATACTACAGTTAGGGAACGAGCGCTATTATTAATTAATTTAGTGTAAGCAGTTGAACTATGGCACGCCGAGACTCATCTAGCCGCAAGGGTACAGATGTCAATCAGAATAACTCCAACTCTCTTCCTCCCCGTCGGGCGGCTGAATTTGATATATATCACGAACTGACTCAGCTACAGGATCTGATCTATGATAGTTTCCATATTCCCGCAACTCCTTGGACTGTAATTGACGAGGGAAAGATATTAGATCAATTGGAGATAATTGAGAAAAGCGTACCCTCAGCCATAGATAAGGCTATTGGCATTTTAGAAGAAGAAGATAAAATTATTACCAGTGCCCAAGACTACGCTCAACAAATTATCCATGCAGCCGAGCAAAAAGCTGCTCAAATTTTAGATGAAACTGGGATTGTTCAACAGGCGGAAAGACAATCTATACAAATTCGTCAGCAGGTACAGCAAGAATGTGAAGAGGTTCAGGAAAAAACCCTCATAGAAATAGACCAAATGCGTCGGTCTGTACACCAAGAAATTGAACAGTTACGCCACCAAACTATGCGCGAATGTGATCAAATTCAAAATGGTGCAGATCAGTATGCTGACGCGGTGTTAAACCATTTAGAACAACAGTTAAGCGATATGTTAAAAGTGGTTATCAATGGTCGTCAACAAATTCACGCCAATTATACACCCACTAACAAGAAATGATTAGCTACAGTTTAAAATAGATAGGTGAAATTCTTTTCTATTTTGAGGTTGCAAAAATTTATGTTGTAATAGTTGCCATTCTTGCCATTTTAAAGCACGAATATCTTGGAACTTCTGGACTAAAGTTGGCATCGTGGCTTTCCAGTTTTTTCCCCTTACTGTGGTCAAAAACTTTGCTAAAATAAAGCCATCTTGAATCTCTCCTAAAACCGTTTGAATCTCCTTGATATCTCGCAGATAAGTTTGATAGATATCTCCATAAAACTCGGTAAACAATTCCATATTGTAACGCGATCGCTTGGCTTCTTTTCTTAGTTCATGAAGTACGATCCCCTGCTTTTGTAATAGGGTTTCTATGTCAGTTTTTTGGCAATCAATCCCCACTAACCAACCAGGATGTAATAATAACCGACTAGCTTGAGGTAGGAGTAAATCGGGTAGAACCGTGGAGAGTAATATCTGACTAATAGGCTGATAAATAGGGTTTTCTAACCATGTATTGAGGTCTTGCTTGAAATTTAGGTATAGGCGATCGTGGAGACATTCCTTGACCTTTTTGAAAGCTTCTTGGCGTTGGGTTGTTAAAACTTCTATCACTTCTGCTAGGATTTGTGCTTCGGATTTTGGTAAATGGGGCTGATATTCCGTCGTTAAAACCTGACCTAAAACGTCTAAATCTCGTAAAGTCCCTAATATACGGGCAATCTTACCAACCTTTTGCTCCCTCGCTGCTTTGGGTAAATCTAGAGCCAATCCCAAGCTCGTCATCGTGCTTCTGAGTCTTCGCATACCCACGCGCATCTGATGTAAATCCTCGATTTCCCGATCCGCAAGGACATCCTGTTCATATTTAACAATTTTCTCAAAATGTTTGGCAATGCCCAGAGTGGCCCAGTCCCCTAGGTTTTTAACTATCTTCATCTTTTTTGCGGTATTTTCCTGCATCTATAGTCTATTATAGCGAAAAATTCTCTAATCATCCAAGTCGGAAAAACCAAGTGCCTGGGCTTTATTCGGGTGCTTTCTACTCATCAAAGGGCAGCGACAAATTCTGGCACTGTAAGCCCTGCAGTACGAATAAGACTACGGAGAGTACCTTTTGCAACTTGACGATGATCAGGTACAGACAGAGTAACGGCTTCTCCTTCCTTAACTAAAATAATATGGCTTCCAGTTTGGCGTACTATATTCCAACCAAATGACTCAAACCCACGCGCAACAGCACGTCCACTGAGGATAGGAAGAGCAGATGCCATGATTACGCCACCACCTCTACTTGGTGAGTTTCAACGGTAAGCGGTAATCCAAGTTCTGCACGAACTTGAAGGCAAGCATCAATTGCATCCCTAATATTTTCTAAAGCTTCTTCTTTGGTACGACCCTGGCTAACGCACCCTGGTATACTGGGGCATTCCACAACCCATACGCCGTCCTCATCCCGATCAAGGGTCACGCTGAATTTCATAACCTTCATAAATATATAAACTCTATCCAAGTGTAACGTAAATAATTTGACGCTCCCCCGATTTGTTAGGGGATTCTTAGTTCCCGACGATACCCTCTTTATGGCAACATCAGAGATAGGTATGAAAACTAGAGATAGGCAATTATGGCGATCGCTTTTGGACGGGAAATTTGCGGAAATCTCAGCAGTGCCGAAACTAGGGAATGGCTGATCACGAATGGTATTGGTGGATATGGGTCGGGAACCGTAGCGGGGTTGTTGACTCGTCGTTATCATGGTTTATTAATCGCCGCTTTGGAACCGCCCTTAGCCCGGACCTTACTGGTGGCGAAACTAGACGAAACAGCTACCTATAACCAAGGAATCTATTCCCTCTATAGCAATCGTT
The DNA here is from genome assembly GCA_040398185.1 of Microcystaceae cyanobacterium. Lineage (GTDB taxonomy): Bacteria > Cyanobacteriota > Cyanobacteriia > Cyanobacteriales > Microcystaceae > JBBAUO01. The sequence continues at coordinate 8,533 of JBBAUO010000023.1, forward strand.
GGACCCATTCTCAGCTAGAGCCCTTGGGTTATCATCATATAGAATACTTTACCCTAGAGAAAAACATCCCCGTTTGGTACTTTGCCTGTGGGGATGCCCGCTTAGAAAAACGGATTTGGATGCAGCAAGGGGCAAATACAACCTATATTCAATATAAACTCAGCCGAGCTACTGCTCCCTTGACCTTAAACCTCAAAGCTTTAGTTAATTATCGAGATCATCACCAGGAATCCTCGGGAAAAGACTGGTACATGACCGTTAAACCCGTGGAGCAAGGAGTTTGTGTCATTGCCTATCCCCAGGCGACTCCCTTTTATCTTCTCAGCGATCGCGGTACAAGTTGCTGTGAGCATAGTTGGCATTATGGCTTTGAGCTCGCCCAGGAGCGCTATCGAGGTTTAAACGATAGAGAAGACCATTTACAGGCGGCCAGCTTTGAAGTGAGCTTAAAAGAAGGAGATGCAGTAACTTTTGTGGCGACTACTGAGATGGATGCCAATTTAAACGGCAAAACCGCGATGCAGTACTATTATTTCCACACAGAAAAACTTCTAGATCGCTTTCAATCCGAGCTCCCCTTTGATCGCAAAGAGTCCCCTGACTGGGTGGGACAATTGGTAATAGCCGCCGATCAATTCATTGTCGATCGCCCGGATAGCAAATATGGGACTATGGGTAAAACCATTATCGCGGGTTATCCCTGGTTTGGAGATTGGGGACGGGATACGATGATCAGTTTACCTGGCTTAACCTTAGCCACGGGTAGACCAGAAATTGCTCGCTCCATCCTGAGAACTATGGGTCATTATGTAGATCAGGGAATGTTACCGAATCGCTTTCCCGATAGCTTAGAAACCCCAGAATACAATACGGTAGATGCAACTCTTTGGTATTTTGAGGCGATAAGAGCTTATTTTAGTCAAACCGATGATGAGGATTTACTTCGGGAACTCTATCCAATTCTGACGGAGATTATTACTTGGCACTGTCGAGGGACTCGTTATCATATCCATTTAGATAGTTTAGATGGACTACTCTATGCGGGAGAAAGGGGAGTACAACTAACTTGGATGGATGCTAAGGTGGGGGATTGGGTCGTAACCCCACGCACTGGTAAGCCTGTGGAAGTAAATGCCCTCTGGTATAATGCTCTCCGCACTATTGCCCAATTTGCTCGTCATTTAGGCCAACCTCACCAGGAATATGAAGCCATGGCGGATCGGGTTTTAGCTCGGTTTTCCCGTTTTTGGAATGCCCAAGGGGGCTATTGTTATGATGTCATTGATGGGCCAGAAGGAGCAGAGACGAGCTTACGTCCTAATCAGCTTTTGGCTATATCTTTGCCGGAAAGTCCTTTAACCTTTAGTCAACAAAAAAGTGTCGTAGATATCTGTGCTCAAAAATTATTGACATCCTACGGTTTACGGTCCCTCGCTCCCGAAAATCCTGCCTATCAAGGGCATTATGGTGGTAATCAACGACAACGGGATGGGGCCTATCACCAGGGTACTGTTTGGGGTTGGCTTTTGGGGGTGTTTGTTATAGCTCATTTTCGGGTTTATGGCGATCGCACCAAGGCTCGATCTTTTTTATTACCGATGTCTAACCATTTAAACAGCCAAGGCTTAGGCACTTTAGGGGAGATTTTTGAAGGAGATCCCCCCCTGATTCCTAGGGGTTGTATTGCCCAAGCTTGGACGGTAGCGGAGGTTTTACGGGCTTGGTTGGCGACAGAAAGCTAGGAAGATTTGGAAACAGAAGCAAATAAACCCAACAATGGACCAAGGATAGCTCCAAAGATAAACCCTCCCGCATGGGCCCAGTAGGCAACTCCGCCGCTCTCCATACCAATATTAGTAGGTACTCCTAAACTAGCTACTCCATAAAAAGCCTGTTGCACAAACCAAAAGCCCAAAAAGAAAATGGCGGGAACTCTAATCGTCCAAAAGAGAATCCCTAGGGGAATTAAGGTTAAAACCTCAGCTTTGGGGAAGCGGATAATATAAGCCCCCATGACTCCGGCGATCGCTCCACTAGCTCCTAGGGAGGGAATATTAGAAAGGGGAGCAAAGTACCATTGAGACAGAGCAGCTAGAGCTCCACAGGCTAGATAAAAGAGTAGATATTTAAAATGTCCTAACTGATCCTCCACGTTATTGCCAAAAATCCACAGAAAAAGCATATTTCCCCCTAGGTGTAGAAATCCCCCATGGAGAAATTGGGAAGTCAACAATGTCCACCATTCGGGCACGGGCTGGTTGACTAATACCCCATCAAAGGAACCCGTCAACTGTCTAGGTATAACCGCAAACAATTGAAAAAATCCTTCTAATTGTTCAGGACCTAGGGTAATTTCATAGATAAAAATCAGAACATTGAGGACAATCAGCGCGTAGGTAACGTAGGGGGTAATGCGAATTGGGTTATTGTCGTTTAAGGGAACCACAGAAAATGAACCTCACTTGCAAGCAATTCCCCACATAATACCAAATCCGCTTAGGTAAATATATTATCGTTAAGGCTAGGCGGTCGGCAGAAGGCAGAAGGCAGGAGGAATATACCTCATTATTTTAAAAAAGGCTGTAAGTAACTAATCGTGTCAAAAGCAGTGGTACAAATGCCAAGCTAGATACTATTACCGCTCAAGGTGCCCCCCTAATTCCCTCAATAATTTTCACGGTTTTAGGGCTATATTAGTGAGTCGGTACTGTCCACCAGGCTAAGGCATAGGGCTGGACAACTTCGTTAGCCCGTTGACGATACTGGACGCGAATTTTGTAACGCCCTGGGGCGGGAATAGGACAAAAAATATGTTCCACACTATCATGATCACTAATGGAACTACAAACACTTTTGGCTTGGTTGTTTTCGTCTACCGACATCAGGTAAATATCTAGGTTATTTAAACCCCGATCGCGGAAGCTTTCGCCGATATCATAGCGTTGATTGTTATTACTATCTTCAAGCTCTACTAATCGGTTCCAAGCCAAGGTAATAGATACATAACTATCCTTGGTCAAGGGTTGGGCTATCTCATAGTCAAGATGCCCATCAAGGCTGACACGATTATAGTCCCATCCCCGGTTAGGTACGGGTTGTTGCGGGGAATGCTGTCCTGGGGAAAACTGCTGTAGGGCACGAAAAGCGTTTAGATGTCCCGTTCCCATTTGTATATCTAGGGGAATTTTAGGATCACGGTAAGCATCGGATGCTAACCAAGTCTGATTTTGTTTATTAAGGGTCGTCCGTTCCATACCCAATAATAAGCCATTCCCCTCGTCTTTGAGTTTATCAGCACTATTTAGGAGTACCGCTTTCATGACTTCATGACGACGAGCATCTATTGTCCAATCAGGTTGTTTTTTACTTAGAGCGCGATCGCCAAATTCCTGTAACAAAGCCACTGTTCCTGTAATATGGGGGGCGGCAAAGCTAGTACCACTTACTTCCACCATTTTTCCTTTCAAATCCCGTACTGTAATCTTATTCCCCGGGGCAAGTAAACTAATAGCGCGACGGTTTCCTGTATTAATTTCTCGGCTAATCAAACGGCGGCCAATCCCCATCGGTAGGGCGCTTAGATTGGCAAAATCTACCTTAGTATATATGCCCTGTCTTTGGGCACTGTAGGCGGTGGTAATACCATTATAGTGATCCGTCGGGATGGGGATACCGCCACTGCCTTGATTACCAGCTATCACGTAGAGAACATCATGAACTCGCGCCGACCAATCAATACACTGGGTTAAAAGTGCATTACCGTCGAGGGTAGCATTTTCGCGGCTATCCCGTTGTAGAGATTCGCCAAAACTAAAATTAATCGCCCGCACATCCCCGGAATTTTGCAAAGCTACATATTGAGAGGTGATACATTCTTCCGGTTGTCCACCTTTTTTAATAGAACCCACGGCGGAGGAATAGAGTCTGGCCCCCGGCGCGACTCCCCGTTGTTGTTTATCTTGGGAAATCATCACCGCGGCCACCATTGCCGCATGGTTATCAACGTAGGTGTTAGATTTGGCTTGACCATCCCGATAAAATATCCCTGCGAGGGAAAAGGGGGGTTTCCAAACTGCGGCTTTATCTAGTCCAAATTGTCCTGGACGGCCTATCTCTACCTGGCCTATGGCAATTTTACGCCCGGTTAAATAATAAGGGGACGACTGCAAGCGATCAGCTTTGATTCCCGACTCCCCCACAGATTCTTCTAACGCCATTACCGGGGTGATTATTCCTAAAACCATTAGAGCCGTAGCCAATCTAGTCAGTTTTTTCATGAATGTTATGAAAACGTCGATGATCTTTTTTATTTTAGCGTTAGGACATTAATATAGTAGACAGTGAAATCTTGGGTAAAGTCTGTGAAGTTCAGTGAGTGGCTTGGTTTTATCGTTTTTGTTATTTCTCTGTATGTCCTCTGGGAGATCAGACAGCTAATTTTGTTAGTGTTTACCTCCGTGGTGTTTACCGTCGCGCTCAATCGTATGGTTAGCTTTTTGCGTCAACGCTTCCGACTACAACGCCATATTGCTATTTTGCTCACTCTGTTTTTAACTTGCGTTATCGTTTTTCTGCTTCTTGACTTGGTTATACCCCCTTTTTTAGAACAGTTTCAAAAACTCCTAGGGCTATTGCCTAATGTCTGGGAACAAATTCGCCAAGGATTGTCTTTTCTTAAAGAAAAAAGTCTCCAACTTGATTGGCTTCCTTCCTTACCAGATCAGGAGGATTTATCAAGGCAAATTCAACCAATTACTACGCTTTTATTTGCTAACTTTTTCGCGTTATTCTCCAATTCAATGATGACTGTTTTGGGAGTATTATTAGTTATTCTTTTTAGTCTAATGATGTTGGCAAATCCCCAGAGCTATCGACGAGCTTTATTGTATTTATTTCCTTCCTTTTATCGACGACGTGCTGATGAAATTTTGACCCTAACCGAGGCTTCTTTGGGCAGTTGGTTAGTGGGAGTTGCTATTAGTTCTGCCTTTGTGGCAGCTTTAAGCGGATTGGGGTTACTATTTTTGCAAGTAAAATTGGTTTTAGTTCATGCTATTATAGCAGGAATTTTAAATTTTATTCCTAATATTGGACCAGCTTCTAGTGTTATTTTTCCCATCATGATTGCCCTCTTAGACTCTCCTTGGAAAATTGGCTTAATTATTTTGCTGTATGTAATTATTCAGAATATAGAAAGCTATGTCCTCACTCCGACTGTGATGGCTAAACAGGTTTCTCTATTACCTGCTGTCACCCTAATCGCTCAGATTTTCTTTGCCCAGAGTTTTGGACTACTGGGTTTGTTATTAGCTCTCCCTTTGACGGTTGTTGCTAAGGTTTGGCTAGAAGAAGTCTTTTTTAAAGATATAATGGATCGTTGGCAAAGTGTATATGAAAAAAAATAAATTTGTACAACTTTTAATTAGCACTATTGTTCTAATTAGTTGTTTTCCTGTATCGGCTCAAACTAAGCAAGAAACAGTCCTAGAAAGAATTGCCCGAACCGGTGCCCTTAGGGTAGGGGTTCGAGAGGATTCTGCTCCCCTGGGATATAGGGATATCAATAATCACTTAGCGGGGGTTTGTTTAGATTATATTAACTATTTACGGGAGCGAGTACAAGCAGAACTAAATTTAGATGTTCTCACCATTGTCATCGTTCGCTCTACTCTTTTTAATCGGTTTTATTTAGTGGAAGATAAGGTAGTTGATGTAGAATGTGGTCCGAACAGTATCCAGCACGATCTCGAAAGAGATATTACCTTTTCTACACCATTTTTTATCACCCAAGCCTACTTTTTTATTCGCGCCGAAGACAGGGAAAGAATCAATCTAGATAGCAAGCTAGAAAATGTTAAATTAGGAGTCCTGCGCTACTCTAGCACCCAAACCTACGTAGAAAATAAGTTTTCCCAAGCTATTATTCAAGAATTTCAAGGTTATCGGGGTCGTCGTCGAGGTGTTCAGGCGGTTCAAACAGGACAAATTGATGCTTTTGCTAGTGACGGAATCTTACTTCTAGGAGAAGCTCTTTTAGAAAATTTACCCTTGGGAAGTCAATACATATTAATTTCTGAACCAGGGGCTGCTTGCGAATTTTATGGGATGATTTTACCCAAAAATGATCCTCAATGGGAGCAATTTGTCAATAGTTTAGTCAGTAATGCCCAGACGGGCGAAATTCTTAAAAATTGGTTCGGTTTAGCTATACCTTATCTCAGGGAAACTATCAAGAATTGTTTACCTAATTCCCCCCGTTAGATAGTTTTTGATAAACCTCCGTCATCAGAGTAGCGATCGCTTGCCAACTATACTGCTCTGTAACTAATTTTTTTGCCATTTTTCCCCGTTCTTTTCGTTCCGTTTCAGACTGTAGAGCCGCAGTTAAATTTATCGTTAATTCCTCAACAGTACAAGCTGTCACCCATCCCGCATTATAGCTTTGTACTGTCTCCCAGATATGTACTTGATCGGAAATTACCACGGGAATACCCATACCCATGGCTTCGGCGACTGCAATGCCAAAATTCTCATAATAGGAGGGTAAAACAAAGAGATCAGCATCTTGTAAAAGTCCATATTTTAAATCCCCCGAAACAAAGCCTGTAATAGTTGTATATGTACCTAGGCTAGAGTCTTGAACTTGCTTTTTAATCATCTCTTGGTAATTTGTATCCTGGGGATTACCTCCTGCTAAAACGAAATGAAACTTAAGCCCTTTATCTAATAAACTTGTCAGGGATGGAATTAATAAATCTAGTCCTTTTTTGGGATCAATACGGGACATAAATAAAACTAAAGGAATATCCCTATCAATCCCCAACTTTTCTCTAGTTGTCCCCTTTGGGGGTAAGGAATTAGGAGAATCGATTCCCAAGGGAATGACAAAATCTTGAGTTGTTACCCCATATCTTTGGGAAATTTTTTGCTCTTGTATAGAGGTAAAGTGAACCCCTGCTGAACCAGCTAAGTTAGGCTTTTCTAAAAGTAAGCCATAGATTTTTTTAAGTTGCCGTTTTTTTTGTAAATCTGCGGGATCTAAGGTTCCCAAGGGACGCAATATATAAGGTAAACCCCGATGACGAGCTATCCAAGCTGAAGTGGTACTTACGGGAGAAAATAGGGCGTGAATATGGGCAATATCATAGTCTTTGGCGTGAAGATTCAGCCAATTTAATAAATCTAGGGAAAATTTATAACGTTGAAAGGGTGAGCAACGAAAATAAATAATGTCATAGCCCTGCTCTTGTATCGGTATTTGCAAAGGAACATCTAAGGGTTTTTGTCCTGTATCGCCATTAGCATCCGTGGTAATAATCGTCACACTTTCTCCTAACCGAGCTAAAGCAGCAGATAGCCCCAATACCATTTGACTAGGGCCTCCATAAATTAGGGAAATAGAAGGTACAATTTGCAGAATTTTCATAGGGATTGATAAAAATCGAGTAATTCTTTTGCTAAAGCTTGATTAGTATATTTAGTCATTCCCCGCTCATAACCCTTGCGGGCTAAATTTTCGGCTAAATCCCGATTTTGCATAAGTTTCAGGAGACAATCCCGTAAGGCTTCAGCATTTCCCTCGGCAAAAATTAAGCCGCTATCCCCAATTACATGGGGAATTTCTCCCGAATCTGAGCCAATAACAGGAACTTTACAAGTCATAGCTTCAATTAAAACATGACCAAATTGTTCTTTCCATCCTACGGCGGTTAGGGTTTTGGTTTTATAGGTAGTTTCTGAGGGTAAAACTAGAGCATTCATCAGGTTAATATACCTAAAAACCTGAGCATGGGGTACGCTTTCTATGAGAATGATTTTATCTTCAATACCTGCCTGTTTGGCTAATTTTAATATAGTTTCTTGCAGAGATCCTCTACCTAAAAGTAATAATTTCCAAGGCAAATTGTTAAGATAGCTCACTGCTTTAATAAGGGTTAAAATTCCTTTTTCTTCTACAAATCTACCCACAAAGCCAATGATAAATTGATCGGATTTAATGCCTAGTTCTTGGGCTAATTCTGGTTGAGAAGATGGCGAAAAAAGTACCTCATCAACTCCTAACTGAGGCATAACCTTAGCTTTACCTTGATAACCATGCTCCCGCAGGATATCGACTCCATCCTGATTGCCCGAAATTAATCCATCGGTATTGTTTAGGTTGTAGGTTTCTAGCCAAGTAATGGGAAATTTATTAGTATAGGGCAGATTCCACCAAGTAAAAAAGACATTTTTTGATTTCAATCCCAAAAGGCGATTAAGGGTAATAAATTGTGCATAACCTAGGGATTTTGCTCCCTGTTCAACTTGAATAATGTCGGGGCTAAAGTCTTTTAAAAGAGAAATAATATCAGCACCAAAAGTTAATAAGGGCTGATTATTTTGGCTAAAGTTAGAAATGGGAACAACCCGAAAGTTACCCTCCTGTCGGAATTGAGACTCAATGATATTTTTATTTTGCACTCCTCCTGGGCGCCATCGTTTAGGAACAACAACAGTAACCTCTATATTTGCTTCTAGTTTAACTAGATTGCGTAATTTTTCGCAGTTAAGATCGACGATATAGGTATGACTAGCGACTAAAATTTTCATAATTGACTCCCTGTTTTCTCATCTAGACGACTATAGGTTTGTCCATCATTCCAAGGGGATTGAATTTGAGTTTTTAGAGCATCTAGAAAGCCTAAAGTATAAAAAATGCCCCTAGAGAGAATTTTAATCGGTGAACCGCTTTTATTACAGGGAGGATTGCCGAGGACATGACAATCAAATAATTTACTGTAGAGCCTTAATTGTTGGGATAGGGTGAGATTTTTTAAGGCCATGAGAAAATGATTGTGATAGAAAGTCATTTGGTATTGCAGAGAACGGGTATTAATATCGTGACAACCCCCAGTTTCTTCGCCTAAATGTACCAAATAAGCTTCGGGATTGTACCAGATATGATAGCCCGTTGAACGTAGACGTAAAGACAAGTCCGACTCTTCGCGCACCGCACTCCCGCGAAATCGTTCATCAAACCAAACCCCATGTTTAGTAAAGATGTCCCGACGAAAAGACATATTACAACCCCTAGGGGAAATAACTTCTTGGGGTTGAGTGGTATGAACTAAATCAACATGATACCAAGCAATGCCAGGGTCCATCGCTTCAGGGGGAAGGATATCAATTTCATAGACAGAATCATCCGTCTGGCTTTGCAGTTTTTGGGAATCCGCCAACTTCATGCGGTCAAAAACCCTTCCCGCTACTACGCCGACATCAGGACGTTCTGCAAAGGTACGCGCATGGGACCAAAGATAGCCATCAGGGAGCTTGACATCATCGTCAATGAATAGCACAATATCGCCGCGACTGCGACGAATACCGTAATTTCGTGCTCCTGGTAAGCTAGCCCAAGGGAGTCGAAACCATTGAATTTTTCCCTCTTTTTCTAGATTTTCTAAATAGGATTGAACCATGGGGGTATGGGTAGGAGTTTGATCAATCACTAAAATTTCCAAGTCAGGATAATCCTGCTTGAGAACGTCTTCGAGGGATTCTTGGAGCGGTTCCTCCCGTCTGTAGGTGGGAATGATCACAGAAATTGAAAGTGACATGATTGACTCAAGCTAAAGAGAACTTCTTCCGTTTAAATTTAATCTGAGTTGTAGCACTGTTGTCCACATTTTCCACGAGGTTGTCTTTTTCTTGTTTCTCCAGAACTGGTAATCGTAAAATTACCCCCGCAAATAACCAATAGTAAACGGCAACTGGGTCGGTATCAAGGGGGTACCAGTAGGGTAGATAGCTAATAACCACCATAAATACCCAAAAACTGGCGGCAAAACTTCTTAGAGCCGGATCTTTTAGGGATCGGTAGGCTTTAAAAGTATAGTAAAGTAAAGTGGTTAGGAAAACCATGTAGATGATAAATCCGAGCACACCGATTTCAAACCAAACCTTGGGGTGATAGGTTTCCAAGAAGGAAATATATCCAAAAACACGCGCTGAAGAGGTAGCCGAACCGACCCCCCGTCCAATGAAACCCCCGTAGCTTATAGCGAAGATAAATTGATCCTGGATGAATAGGTAGGGAGGGGCTTGGTTCCAGCGACCAACAAAGCTATCAATCCGTTGTTGGACAAAGTCAGGGTTAAAGAAAGAAAAGCCAAAGAAGACGATTAGAGCTAGGCCTATGGCAATGGGAATAAACTGTTTAAGGTTAGCAATTTTTCCCGTTAAAATCAACAGAAGTATAATCAGGGATGGAACTAGGAGGAAGGATAGGCGTTGGCCACAGATAATAGCATTAATAAAAACTAATCCTAAACCCGTGATTCCAGCCAATCGCCATAATTTAGATGTATCACTAAAAGCAGAGGCAAAACAAATGGCGGTATTTCCTACCAAAAACCAACCCCAATGCCAAGGGGAAACAAAAGTTCCAGGAAGACGAATTGTCCCGACGCTAGGACTGAATAAAAGAGAGCCACCTACTAGGCATTTAGCCGATAGTTGTGGCTTAAATAGATTATCAGCCGAATAGTTTCTTGTACCGATACAACGCCCACTATCCAGATACCAATATTGTACCAGTCCCAAAACGCAACAGATAATAGCTAAAACCACCAAAAGTCTACTAAGAAAGATCAGCTTTTTTTTGTCTTCAATAAGATAATAGGTGCAAAAAATCAGGGGAATATATCCAAGGAAAACCTTGAGGCCAATCAAGCCCTGTAAAAATGGTGCTCCATCTTTAAACTCTCGGCAAGCAGATGTTACAAATTCGCTACATTCTGGTAATAGCTGCGTACGAATATTGACTAGTAAAAAAGTCAAGAGAGTAGAAAGTAATAACACCCCCAAAACTAATCGTAAGGGCTTAGGACCTATCAAAATTGGCAACCTTTTTTGACGACATTGCCACATCATACCCAGTAGTGCTGGAAAATATATTAAGTCTTTAGCCAGCTGAAATGCAGAGTTGCCATTGCCGATCCAGTACGTCAGTGTACCACTAAAGGGCATATAGATCAAAAAGATCCAGAGGGCGACTCGTGGATAGAGGAAGCAAAACACTAAAAACGGTAAGCCTAGGCCAGCGCCTATTCCTATCTCTGGTCCGAATAATAGTCCTAAAGGGAGTCCGAGCAAAAGGGCGAAACCTATAGACCCCGTTAAGAAGAAGAGGATTTTCTGTTTTTTAAGTCGGGCTTCCCGTTTCAGGCTTAAGGAAGCTTTTAGGTCTATTTCTGGCTTTTCTAGGGTCTTTTTGGGAGGTTTTCGCTTTTTTATGGGAAAAATTGCCATAGAAGTTCTATATATAGTCTCTTAAATTTATCGTGAAATCAGTCTCTAAATGTATCATAGATAAACTGACTGATCGGGATGGGTTAATGTCCAAGTTATTAGTGTTGAGCAATGGCCACGGAGAAGATACTATTGCTGTTCGCATTATGGAGCAACTTCAACAAAGTATCCCCTCCTTAGAGTTGTTGGCTTTGCCCTTAGTCGGAGACGGTTACGCCTATCGACGGGCTAATTTTTCTCTGCTGTGTCCTTCCCAGGCTATGCCTTCAGGGGGATTTGTCTATATGGATGGACAAGAACTCTGGAAAGACCTACAGGGAGGTTTACTACAGTTGACTATCTCTCAATATCATATTATTCGGCAACTGTCAAGAGAAGGAGCAAAAATTCTGGCGGTGGGAGATGTTTTACCTCTGGTGTTGGCTTGGTTGAGTGGCTCCCCCTATGCTTTTGTGGGAACCGCTAAGTCTGAATATTATCTCAGGGATGAAAAGGGCTGGCTCAAAGCAACCCCCTGGTGGTATAGGGTTTTGGATTCCTATTATTTTCCCTGGGAATTAAACTTAATGCGATCGCCTCGCTGCCGGGCGGTTTTTCCGAGGGATACTCTAACAGCAAAGGTTTTGGCCAAACATGCCATTGCCGTTGCCGATCTAGGCAATCCCATGATGGATGGATTACATTTTAGTTCTGCCTTGGATCGAGAAAAAGAAACTCTTACTATCCTCTTATTACCAGGCTCTCGCTCTCCGGAAGCCGAGAGAAATTGGCAGATGATTTTAATGGCGATCGAGCATCTGCTCAAAAGGATGAGAAAACACCGCTTTTTGTTTGTGGCGGCCATCGCCCCCTCCCTAGACTTATCCCCCTTTCAATTAGCCTTAGAAGCCCAAAATTGGCGGGAGAAACCCTTCCCCCTACCCGTGGGGGATTCCCAAGCTTTAACCTTTAGCCATGACCATAAGGCCCATTTAATTCTCTCCCAAAACGCCTATGGAGATTGTTTGGCTTTGGCTGATTTAGGCATTGCCATGGCTGGTACTGCCACGGAACAGTTAGTTGGCCTCGGCAAGCCAGTGATTACTTTCCCCGGGACCGGTCCTCAGTTTACCCCTTGGTTTGCCCAAGCTCAAACTCGCCTACTGGGAGAATCGGTTTTATTGGTAGATGGCCCCGAGCAAGTTACCGATGCTCTGCAAAAGTTAGTCAACAATCCCGATCTCTGGCAGGCGATCGCGGGTAATGGTCAACGTCGTCTGGGTTGCCCTGGTGCCGCCTCTCGCATTGCCCAATCCCTAAGGGAAAAATTATTTGCCGATTAGGGCTTGATTTTTAATTTTTATTTTGCTAGAATTGGTAAACGTTAAAAAAACACCCGCCGGGATAGCTCAGTTGGTAGTAGCAGAGGACTGAAAATCCTCGTGTCGCCGGTTCAAGTCCGGCTCCTGGCATCACTTTAAATCCTCGTCCGAGAATATTCCGATCGAAATCAACGGATCGAGATGAATCGCTTTCGTCCTAATATGGTAGTTGCGACCCAAGGGCCTTTTGTGGAAACACCATAAACAGATATAAGAATTGGTTCAGTAGAATTGGCAGTAGTTAAACTCTGTAGCTGCTTCCGAAAACTGGTTAGAAGGGAGAAAACGGCCAATATGTATTGATTTTACAGGAATATACCACATTATGCAGAATTTAGAAATTTTACCCGGTCAAACTATCCCCTTGGGGGCAACAGCCCATCATGACGGGGTTAACTTTTGTGTTTTTTCCAAGCACGCAACCGCCATTGAGTTGCTGCTTTTTGACTCCCCCAATGCCCCGACTGCTGCGGCTATCTTTAAATTACACCCTCAACGCCATAAAACTTTTTTCTACTGGCATATTTTCGTGAAAGGGATTTATCCAGGTCAGGTCTATGCCTATCGGGTATCAGGTCCAGATGCTCCCGATGAAGGTCATCGCTTTGACAGTGACAAAGTCCTCTTAGATCCCTATTCTAAGGCAATTGTGGGTTATAGCATCTACAGCCGCAAAGCCGCCATTGGCAAGGGGGATAATTGTGCTCAGGCTTTACGGGGAGTCGTAGTAGATAGCGGTTCCTATGATTGGGAAGATGACTGCCATCCCCGCGTTCCCTACTCAGAAACCATTATCTATGAACTCCATGTAGGTGGTTTTACCAAACATCCTAATTCGGGAATTGCCCCCGAAAAACGGGGAACATATGCGGGATTAATCGACAAAATCCCCTATCTAAAACAACTGGGCGTGACAACGGTAGAACTGCTACCTGTCCATGCTTTTGACCCAGAAGATGCCGCCCCAGGATTGCGTAACTATTGGGGATACAGCACCCTCAGTTTTTTTGCTCCCCATCGAGATTATAGTTCCGATAAAACTGTCCTGGGTCCGGTTAACGAATTTCGGGATATGGTCAAAGCTCTACATCGAGAAGGGATTGAAGTTATTTTAGATGTGGTTTTTAATCATACCGCCGAAGGCAATGAGCAAGGTCCGACTTTATCTTTTCGGGGACTAGATAATAAAACCTATTACATTCTCAAAAAAAATATGCGCCACTATGCCAACTATACTGGTTGCGGCAATACATTTCGAGGCAATCATCCCGTTGTCGGTGGACTGATTTTGGATTCTCTGCGCTATTGGGTATCGGAAATGCACGTCGATGGCTTTCGCTTTGATTTGGCTTCCGTTTTGGCTCGAGATAGTAAGGGAATGCCTCTGACTAATAATCCCCGAGAAACAGCCAATATCCTCTGGTCCATAGAATCTGACCCAGTTTTAGCGGGAACTAAATTAATTGCTGAGGCTTGGGATGCGGCGGGGCTTTATAGTGTTGGTAACTTTATCGAATTTGCCGATTGGTTCGCGGAATGGAATGGACCCTATCGGGATGATGTGCGTCGTTTTGTCAAAGGAGACACCGGTACTGTCGGATTACTAGCAGCGAGGATTTTAGGGAGTCCAGATATCTATCGCCGTCCTGAACGGGATGTGAACAGAAGTATTAACTTTCTGACCTGTCATGATGGTTTTACTCTCAATGACTTGGTTTCCTATAACTCTAAACATAATCACGCTAACGGGGAAAATAGCCGCGATGGTTCTGATGATAATCATAGTTGGAACTGTGGAGCGGAAGGAAGTACCGATAACCCAGAGATTCTGCGCCTACGCCAACGACAAATGAAAAATCTGTTTACAATTCTCTTTATGTCCCAAGGTACCCCCATGCTTTTGATGGGAGATGAAGTTAGACGGACAAAAAAAGGGAATAACAACACCTATTGTCAGGATAATGAGTTGAGTTGGTTTGATTGGAGTGCCCTGGAGCGGGAATCTAAATTAGCGGATTTTGTGCGTAATTTGATCGATTTTACGGGCAAATTAGCTCTTTTTCACCAAGAATGTCTCCTAGATGTCACCTATGCCAGTTACAATCCCCATCTTATTTGGCATGGGGTAAAATTAGGTCAGCCCGATTGGTCTAATGAATCCCATACCCTCGCTTTTTCCCTGCGACATCCCGCAGCAGAGGAACATTTGCATATTATGCTCAATGCCTATTGGCAAGACCTAGAGTTTGAATTACCGATTATTGGCCATGGCGAGCGCTGGCACCGAATTATTGATACTTCCGTACCTCTACCGGCCGCTTTTTATGAGTTAGCTAAGGCGACTCCTGTGGAAGCTCATACCTACAAATTGGAAGCCCGCTCCTCGGTAGTGCTGATGGTCAAACCGATCTAATCAGCGAAAAATGGAACTTTTAGTCAGAAAAACTCCATCTAATAGACTATAGTACGTTCAGAAGTTAGATGAAGCCAATGTTTTTATCCTCCCGTTTTATACAGATATTTTTACCCTCCGTAGTTCTTTTGACGGTTTTACCCGCTCAAGCCCAGACTCTTGCCCCCACTACCAGCCCACAACTGGCTCTAAGCCAAGGCGAGGAGAAAACCCTAGAAACAAGGGCTATTAATCTACTAGAGTTAGCTCGTAAGGGTCAATATGAAGCAGTTAGAAAACAACTAGGAACTACCCTAGCCCAACAGATAACGACGGACGACATTAAGCAACGTTGGGAACAAGTGACCTCCATCACAGGACTTGTCAAAAAGGTGGTGAGCTCTCGGGTATTGTCTACGGTGGATTCAGATTTGGTGATCATCACTACTGAATTTGCAAACTACACGGATGATATCATCGTTACGTTTAATAAAAAAGGGGAAGTTGTCGGGGTGAATTTTCCGCAAAGAGCCTCCGTTGAATCCGTCGCTGAAAAAATTGTTGAAGCGATAGATAACGGAGATTTTGCCGAGGTCAGACGCTATCTTCATCCTTTCCTAAAAACTGAAGTCTATCCCCAGCGTTTAACGGCAGGATGGGACAAGTTGGAGCGGGAAAATGGTCAATTTAAAAGGGTAATCTCTACTGACATTAAACCCAGTCTAGATGGCAATGGTGCCAGCATTGTTATTGTTACGGCTGAATTTGCAAATGCGACTAAGGACATCTTTTTTATCTTTGATAATCAAACACAGATTACAGGTATTGATCTTAGCCAATAAAATACTGACACAGGCAAGATGCCTGTGCTACCTTATTGATCTTAGCCAATAAAATACTGACACAGGCAAGATGCCTGTGCTACCTTAT
>JBBAUO010000023.1:24604-59808 GCA_040398185.1 Microcystaceae cyanobacterium
TGATCTTAGCCAATAAAATACTGACACAAGATTTGGTTTTAAGCAAATGCAGGGCATAAAATACTATTTGGTAGTAATTGCTACCACTTTAACTTTTATAATTGGTTTAACCTCAATGAACTTAGCCCAAACTGATGCCTTACCTTCCTGGAACAATGGTCAAGTTAAAGAATCCATAATTAAATTTGTCACCGATGTTACTACTCAAGGGAGTCCTGACTTTGTACCCGTAGCTGAACGTATTGCCGTTTTTGATAATGATGGAACGCTCTGGTCAGAAAAACCCTTTTATAATCAGTTTGCTTTTATCGTAGATAGGGTTAAAGAAATGGCCTCCCAACACCCAGAATGGCGAGAGCAACAACCCTTTAAAGCAATACTAGAAGGAGACACAGAAACCTTAGCCGCGAGCGGTATGGAAGGACTTCTGCAATTGACTATGGCAACCCATGCTGGTATGACGACGGTAGAATTTACTGAAATTGTCAGAGATTGGATAGGGAAAGCCCAACATCCCCGATTTAATCGGCTCTATACCCAACTGGTCTACCAACCGATGTTAGAGTTGCTAACCTATTTACGCAGTAATGGCTTTAAAACCTATATTGTCTCAGGCGGAGGTATAGATTTTATGCGCCCTTGGACAGAAAAAGTTTATGGTATTCCCCCAGAGCAGGTTATTGGTAGTAGTATTAAGACCAAATTCGAGATATGGGAGGGAAAACCTGTTTTAGTCCGTCAGGCTGAGATTGATTTTATTGACGATAAAGAGGGAAAACCTGTCGGGATTAATAAATTTATTGGCCGTCGTCCGATTCTGGCTTTTGGTAATTCCGATGGCGATTTGGAAATGTTACAATGGACTGAGGTAGGAGATGGCTTAACGATGATGGCGATTATTCATCATACCGATGGGGAGAGGGAATGGGAATATGACCGCAATTCCTTAGTCGGTAAACTGGATAAGGCTCTAGATATAGCCAGAAGTCAAGGGTGGTTAATAGTAGATATGAAGAAAGATTGGAGACAGGTTTTTCCCTTTGATTAGAAAATTATGTTAAAGGTTTTTGCAGATAGGGGTGGTACTTTTACCGATTTAGTAATCGTTACCGATAATCCTAAGCTCCCCAAAGAACACTTTCTGGTAATTCCTTTACCCCATCAACAATGGATTATTATCCATAAACTCCTTTCTGAAAATCCTGAACAATACCCCGATGCGGTAATACAAGGTATTCGAGATATCTTAGGTATAGGCAAAAATGAACCTATTCCTACCCCAGAAATTGAGGTAGTTAAAATGGGGACAACCGTAGCCACTAACGCCCTCCTGGAAAGAAAGGGAGATAGGGTATTACTCGCTATTACCAAAGGCTTTCGAGATGCTCTCAGAATTGGGTATCAAAATCGTCCTGATATTTTTGCCCAGGAGATTATCTTACCATCTATGCTCTATGAACAGGTGATAGAAATAGACGAGCGCTACGATAGTCAGGGAAATGAATTAATCCCCATAAAACCTGAACAAGTTACCCAAGACTTACAAAGAGCTTACGATGACGGAATCCGTAGTCTAGCTATTGTACTGATGCACAGTTACGCCTATCCTAATCATGAAAAAACCGTTGCTAAAATTGCCCAAGGAATCGGCTTTACTCAAATTTCTATATCCCATCAAGTCAGTCCGTTAATTAAACTAATTTCTCGGGGAGATACCACCGTAGTAGATGCTTATCTGAGTCCTATTCTACGCCGTTATGTTGAGGAAGTTTCGCGGCAATTACCTGGGGTTAAACTAATGTTTATGAAGTCCGATGGTGGCTTAGTGGATGCCCATCAATTTCAGGGAAAAGATAGTATTTTATCAGGTCCTGCGGGGGGCATTGTAGGAGCCGTGCAAACCAGTTTGATGGCGGGATTTCAGAAAATTATTACCTTTGATATGGGGGGGACAAGTACCGATGTAGCCCATTTTAAAGGGGAATATGAACGCCAATTAGAAACTGAAATTGCCGGGGCGAGAATGCGGGTTCCTGTACTGGATATTCATACCGTAGCCGCCGGAGGAGGTTCGTTACTATTCTATGATGGGCAAACCTTTAGAGTCGGTCCTGAATCTGCGGGAGCAAATCCGGGGCCTGCTTGCTATCGTCGTGGGGGTAATTTAACGATAACGGATGCTAATGTGATGTTAGGTAAAATTCATCCGCAGTATTTCCCCTCGGTTTTTGGTACAGACGGGAAGCAATCCCTAGATAAAGAGATTGTCATCGAAAAGTTTACCCAATTGGCTAGGGAGATTAACTCTACCCCTGAACAAGTGGCTTCTGGATTTGTGGCTATTGCTGTGGAAAATATGGCTAATGCGGTGAAAAAAATCTCCCTACAAAGGGGTTATGATGTTAGTGAATATACTCTTTGTGTTTTTGGGGGAGCAGGAGCCCAGGTAGCCTGTTTAATTGCCGATACTTTAGGCATGAAAACTATCTTTATACACCCCTATGCGGGGGTTCTTTCTGCCTACGGGATGGGTTTAGCGGATGTTCGCTCTCTACGGGAAATGGGAGTGGAGAAGCCTTTGACAATAGATTTAATTCCGCAATTACAAACTTTGATGGATTTATTAGTAACAGAGGAAGGGCAAGTTATTAAAAAAGTCAACCTAAAATATGAGGGTACTAATTCAACTTTGATGATGGATTTTAACTTAAATTGGGAATTGATGCACTCTAAGTTTGAAATAGAACATCAAACTCGTTATGGTTTTATTCAACCTCAAAAAGCTTTAATTGTTGAATCTGTAACCGTGGAAGTTTTACAGGAAATGGATAGCCCAGAAGAATCTATTTTATTCCGTATTCGTTGCCTAAATGAAAATCCTATTCCTAGGGAAATGGTGAATATTTTTAGTCAGGATATTTGGCATTCTAGCCCTGTATATCCTCGGCAGGAGTTACAACCTTTTGATGAGATAACGGGACCCGCTATTATCGTGGAAAAAATTAGTACTATTATTATTGAACCTAACTGGAATGCTAGATTAACGGAACAGAATTGCTTGATTCTACAACGAATATAACTAGGGAGATATAGCGATTCCTAAGCTACTGAGGTACACCTGCCTCCTGCCTCCTGCCTCAAACGAGGATCTTTGTACCTCACTAATATCGAGAACTGCTATATTACCATGACTACCCCCGATCCAATTCGCCTAGAAATCTTTAAAAATCTTTACCAATTTATTGCCGAACAAATGGGGATTATTCTGCAAAATACAGCCGCATCGGTCAATATCAAAGAGCGCTTAGATTTTTCCTGCGCTATTTTTGATCAAGATGGTTTACTGGTGGCTAATGCACCCCATATCCCTGTGCATTTAGGGTCAATGAGTGAAAGTGTCAGGAGTCTAATTAAAGACAAAGCTAAGACCATTAAAGCTGGAAATGTTTATTTATCTAACAATCCCTACAATGGTGGTACCCACTTACCCGATGTTACCGCTATTACGCCTATTTTTAGTTCCCACAGCCAGGAGATTATTTTTTATGTGGCTTCCAGGGGACATCAATCGGATATTGGTGGAATTACCCCCGGTTCTATGCCTCCCCATAGTACCACGGTGGAAGAAGAAGGTATTTTATTTGATAACTTTCTTTTAGTAAATCAAGGTATTTTCTTAGAAATTGAACTCAGACAATTTCTGTCTAATTCTCCCTATCCTGCCCGTCAACCGGATCACAATTCAGCCGATTTTAAAGCTCAAATTGCCGCCAATACGAGGGGAAGCCAAGAACTTTTAAAAATGGTAGCTCAGTATGGCTTAGAAACTGTACAGGCCTATATGAAATTTGTCCAAGCTAATGCTGAAGAATCCGTAAGGAGAGCCATTAATTTACTCAAAGATGGTCAACTGATCTACGAAATGGATAACGGTGCTAAAATTGCAGTTAAAGTAACTATTAACCAAGAAAATCGCAGTGCAGTTATTGACTTTACGGGAACATCCCCCCAGTTAAATAATAATTTTAATGCCCCTAAAGCCGTAACTCAAGCCGCAGTTCTATATGTATTTCGTACCCTAGTGACCGATAAAATACCTCTGAATGCGGGCTGTCTTAACCCTCTAGAAATTATTATTCCCGAAGGTTGTCTGCTCAATCCTGTTTATCCGGCGGCCGTGGTGGCGGGGAATGTGGAAACTTCCCAAGCTATTGTCGATGCTTTGTATGGAGCCTTGGGGGTAATGGCTGCTTCCCAATCGACGATGAATAATTTTACCTTTGGTAATGAGTATTATCAGTATTACGAAACTATTTGCGGAGGTTCAGGAGCAGGTAAGGGCTTTAACGGAACAGATGCAGTACAAGTTCACATGACCAATTCCCGTCTGACGGACCCAGAAGTGTTAGAATCCCGTTACCCTGTGCTTTTAGAAAGTTTCAGCATTCGTGCCAATAGTGGCGGAGAAGGTGAGTATTCAGGAGGAAATGGGGTAATTCGCCGCATTAAATTCCTGGAGCCGATGGGCGCGAATATTCTTTCTAATCGCCGTCGGATTGCGCCCTTTGGTTTAGAAGGGGGAGAATCGGCAGCCTTGGGGCGTAATTGGTTAGAACGAAGGGATGGGAGTATAGAAATTCTAGACAGCACCGCTACTGTCGCCATGGAGGTAGGAGATGTTTTTGTTATTGAGACTCCAGGAGGTGGAGGTTGGGGCAAATATCACCCCGTCACCCCGTCACCCCGTCACCCCGTCACCCCGTCTCCTAGTCACCCCGTCACCCCGTCTCCATCAAGGTTGTTGTGGACGTTGAACAGGGAAACCTTGCCGTCTGAGAATATTAGTAGTATCAGGACCTGGTTCGTAATTGTAACCAAAAGTAGATTCGGTATTATCATCTAGAATACGCGGGGTCAGCAGGATAATCACCTCAGTACGATTGTATTGGTTATTTCTGGATCTAAACAAAGCTCCCAAAATAGGAATATCTCCTAAAATTGGCACCTTTTTTTCTAGGAGACGATCATCTTCTTGAATAATCCCAGATAAAATCAAGGTTTGACCATCCCGTAGACGGACTAAACCAGAGGTTAATTCTCTTCGGCCTAGTAAGGTTAGTTGATTTGTCGAACCAACTCCACCACTACTAAATTCGACTGTTCCCACGGGCGTAGCAATAGTAGGACTGACAATGAGACTGATAAAGCCATTATCATCAATTCTCTCCACATTGACCGCTAAGGTTAAACCCGCATCAGAAAGCACAGGAGTTATGGTTCTGACTCCACTGAGGGGGTCGACCTCAGTATTAACACTTTCGATGACCTTTTCCGTTAGTTTCACCGTAGCTAGTTGTCCTTCTTGTACAACTAAAGAAGGGTCGGTAAGGATTTTGGCATTACCACTGGTAATTTGAGCTTCTAGGCTGGCCAGAAATTTCTTGGGATATTGAAATAACTCCGGCACTTGGTATTCATAGGTAACTTGTCCCGTAGTCGGGTCTATATCAACATTACTGACTCCAGGCTGGAAAGGGTTATTGTTAGTACCAAAATTGGGACGGGCGTAGGGGCTTATGCTATTTGTAAAATCATTCGGTCCGGGGTTAATCTGGTCAAAGGGGGCCTGATTTTGTCGGTCAAAGAAGGGCGATAAGGTTGCGGTTCCCACAATCGTACTGCTTAAAGGAATAACAGGGCGAGCAAAGGCCCCTGTTGTGGCTTGGACTCGATTAGGGGGGTTGTTACCGCCAAAGTTAACTATCGCAGCACCACTATCTTGGGTAACAAATCCATCGTTAAAACCAAAGGAAAAGCTACTATCATAAAATTCCGTGTTGAGTAGGTTGATATCAATGACCTTGACGTTAACCACAACTTGACGACGACGGGCATCCAACTGAGTAAGTAAAGACGAAGCGATTTCTACTTTCCTGGCTTCTCCGATCATTGTCACCGCATTGAGACGGTCATCGGCTGCCACCATTAAACCTGAAAGTAATAAAGGCGCGGTTGAGCCTTCAGATGGGGTGACTTTTAAAGCTTCCAATTCAGCGGGTATATCTCTTCTACCGATTACCCTTCCTGTGAGGGGGTCGACAATATCCTCAGTTTTGGAAACCAGTCTTTGATATTCTGCCCCTTGGGTAGCCAAAAAAGTAGCGGCGTTAATAGATTTAGCTTGGTTAAGACGAAGGGTACGGCTGATAATATTACGAGCACCTTGGGGCAACGTCCCCCCGACAAAAATGGTTTTCCCCCTCAGATTCGCTTGTAATCCAGAAACCAATAACACAGAGTTAAAAATATTTTCGACGGACTCGTTGGTAAATTCCAAGGAAACCGTCTGTTTAGAGGCTTGTTCCCCCGAAGCATCGGTAAAAACCACATTGTAGCCAGCATAGTTAGCCAAGGTCATCAAAACTTCCCTGGCTGAGGCTTCCCGTAAAAGTACCCGAGGAATTGTAAAGGAAGCACCTCCTAGGTTAAGTTTTTCTGGTGCCGCATTAATATTGGAGATGGCGATATCTCCCACGGGAGGGGCTATAGCTCTAGGCAAAGTGGGGCCTGCGGAGGGTTGGGCTGTGAGGCTATTACCGCCTTCAATGATAATTTGGGGATTGGGAACCATGACCGATGGTTGGGTCGGAGTTTGGCTGATTAAAAGGGGATGCTCAAAGCCAACTCGATCCGCTCCTGGTGTCTCAAAATCCTTTGACCAAACTGCTCTAGGAGAGGCAGTTATCCAACAACAGGCTAGGAATCCTCCCAGCACTAGGGGGTTATAATAGTTTTTCACAATCGACTTCTCACTTTAACTTACTTTATTAACAAAAAATTTTGGAAATTTCAAGGCTTCTTAAAAAATCTATACAGATTATTTTTTCTGTTCCTGATTAGCTTCAGGTGGGGGTGGTGCCAATTTAGCTACTTCTTCAGCAGTCAGGGGAATAATAACATCTAACTGCAGATCGGTTGTGATCGGCAGGTCTTTAATTGGTATAACTTGGGCTGAACTGGGACTCGTGCCGACCAGGGTACCGACGTTTTCTTGGGTTTCCGCTTGACTCCTCAGCCCGCGAACAATGACCAGAGGTTGTAGACGTTCTAAGTCCCTGACCACGGATTGGGTTGACTCGAAACCGCCTCGGAGTCTGGCTTGATAGGTTTGACGCTTTAATTTATTATTGACCATCTCCCCCAAGCTACCATCGTTAATCGGGGCTATTTTGCCTTGGGGAGAAAAACTGAGCAATTCTATATTGCGATTTTTTAAAAGATTACTAATATCCAACAACAGGGTATTCAAGTCTTGTTCTCGAGCGAACATGGCTAAAACTTGTTGTTTTTGCGACTCTTTTTGTTGAAGTTGAATCTGTAGTGTCTCTATCTTTCTATCTAAATCGCCGCTTTTTCTTTGCGTAATTTGATCCTGCTTGGTAATCTCATCTGTTTTGAGTTTTTGATACTGGTCATACATAGGCAGAAGCCAGTTAAGAGCTAAATAAAGAGAACCTAATAGCCCTAAAACTCCGATGGCAATGCCACTTATCCTGGGGGTAAAAGTGATTCCAAAGGCAGAAGGATACTCACTACCACCCTGGAGATCGTCCTCATCGCCAAGATATTCTTCCGTAAAGGTCATGGTTTCAAAACTCCTTTTTGTTCCAAGGTTTTAATACGAGTTACTAAACCGACAGCCCCATTGCGTGACAGGGGAATTAAGAGTTGAGAAGCTGGTGTTTGATTAAGTTCAAAAGAGATAGTATAGGCAACAGCTTGGGGAAATTCTACCTTCACATTAGGAATTTCCTGTTTGAGTTTTACCAGGTATGCTTTTTTTTCAACGGATTCTATTTGGACTTTTTGGGCTTGAATAAACTCCGATGATTGTAAAGTCAAGAGAAAATTATTGACATCCTCATGGCTCGGAGCAAAGCCTCGGATTCTAATTAAAGTTCGGGCGGGCTCTTGGGTGCTGGCATCTGCTGCTAGGGGAATTTCTTCAATGGAATCTATCCCCACCCCTACGGGTACTTGACGGCGCAACTCTTGCAGTAGGGATGACCAGGGTTTAATTTGATTAAACACCGTCACTAAAGCTTGGGATTCTCCTTCTAAGGCTTGTACTCTAGTTTCAACTTCCTTGAGTTGTTGGGTTTTAGCATTAATTTGGCTAATTTCGGCCTCGAGCGCCGCAATACTAGAGCGAGTTTTGTTCATCTGTAGATTGAGAAGTATACCTAATAGTCCCGTTAAGCCTAATAGGGTTAAGCCTACCCCTGAGCCGATCAACAGAGGTAGTTGCTTACGCCAAGAAATTGGTTCCCCCACCCTAGGAGTTGCCCCAGTTTTGGCTGTTGCTTCCAACTGACGATCTTTAAGAAAGTTAACATCTAGACTGTACATAATGCTCTATACCTCTCTTAATCCTAAGCCCAGGACTGTAGCCAATCCAGGCCTTTGTACGGGGGGAATTTCCCGATCTAGTTCAATATTCAAAGCACTGATGGGATCAATCTGAATAGTAGCTACGCTCAACCGTTGGGTAAAAAATTCATCTAGTTGAGCGAGTCCACCCCCAGGACCTGCTAGGAGCAATTGTACTACTTCCAATTCTTCAGTTTGGTTAAGGTAAAAGTTGATCGATCGCCGCAGTTCATCGGTTAGTTCCCCCATAACCCGCATGAGGGCTGTCATACCAGGATTAACGGCGGAGCCAGCGGTACTCAAGCTATCAAAGGCGGTGACGGGAATCGTCATACCT
The DNA here is from genome assembly GCA_040398185.1 of Microcystaceae cyanobacterium. GTDB lineage: Bacteria > Cyanobacteriota > Cyanobacteriia > Cyanobacteriales > Microcystaceae > JBBAUO01. Next base: position 33,372 of record JBBAUO010000023.1, read on the forward strand.
TGGAGAATTTCGGGACTTCTGGAGGTGGGCAAATTCATGGCTCTAGAGAGGGAATTTTGCAATTGATAGGTGCCGATGGGAACCGTCCTCGAAAATTGGGGAACTCCATCCACGATAATCGCAATTTCAGTATTGTCAAATTCAATATCTATTAAAACAGCGGCTTCATTGGAGCAAAACTGCCGTAATTGCTCACGAATAGTCCGAATTAAGGCAAAACTGTTAATTTCTAAGACATCAATTTGTAGTCCCGCTTGCTGAAAGGTTTCCATATAGGTATCTGTCACATTTCGACGGGTGGCCACCAGGAGGACTTGGACTTTTTCAATCCCGTCCTCATCTTGGAAGGGGCCTAACTTTTGGTAATCTAGATCGACTTCTTCCCTGGGGTAGGGTAGATAGTGGATAGCTTCGTGATTGAGAACTATATCCCGTAGTTCTTGGTCATCTAGTTCAGCTGGAATGGGGATAATGCGAATAATCGCCTCTCGCATTGGCACTCCCGTTGCGACTCTTCGGGTTTTGATTTTATTCTCGTTGAGCATCTCCTGAATCAGTTCAGCTAAACTAGGAGAGTCGACAATCTTACCTTCATCAAAGATGCCTTCGGGAATCTCGACGGTGCAGTATTTATTTAACTTGTACCCCTGGCCCTGTCTGGTAATCTGAGCTAGATTGACTCGTTCGGGAGTAATTTCTAGCCCGACCCCTTGGGATTTTTTCCCAAATAAATTTTGTAAATTACTTAACATATCTTTACCTAATCGCCATAAAAGTAAGTATCAAAGTCGGGAGGCAAGAGGCAGTCGGCAGGAGTTAGATGTACCTAAGTACCTTAGGAAACGCTGTATAATTATGTCCAAAGACCCCCATCTCAAAGCAAAGAAGGTGGTCTAAACCTCCTCATCAACCCCTGGGTAGGTACTGGGGATGAAAATAAGTGAGGAGAGCGAGTCTAAAATGTATTCTAGCGAATTATTCTGCAAAGACAAGTGGTTTTACGGCTTTAAGTCTTCTTCGGGACTCTTTTCGGAAAATCCCCAAATAAATATAACCACGATCGCGCTAATCATCAACCATTCAGGGGGAATATAATCTTCATTGATCACCCGTACTAACAAGCGTAAGCCCACGAGGCCGACGGTCACAAAGCCAGCATCTTCAAGATGGGTATATTCATCTAACCAACGAATAAATAGCCCTGCCAAAAAGCGGAGGGTAATGACCCCGGCGGTGCCCCCGAGTAAAATCAACCAGACCTGATCGGACACAGCAATGGAAGTGGTGACACTATCTAGGGAAAAAGCTAAATCAGTGACAGCAATGAGGGGAATAGCTTGCCAGACGGAATTGAAGCGAATACTATGATGCTGATGAGACTCGTTTTCTCCAGAGGTAAAATACTGCAATACCAACCAAAGTAGGTAGATGGCTCCTAGGAGTTCAAATTGCCAAAACTGCACCACCCAAGTCGCTGTTAAAATCAGTATAATCCTCAGGATATAGGCAAAAACTAAGCCGATATTGAGCGCCAACTTTTGCTGTTTTTTGTCTCCCAATCCCTGGGCTATAGCGGCTAGAGCGATGGCGTTATCAGCTGACAGCACTGCTTCTAGGGCGATCAGCACCAGTAAAATCGCTGGAGTTTGTAGATTAAAACCAGAAGAGGAGTTGAGAACTTGGTCTAACATTGAGCAATAATAATGTAATTGGGAGCAGATTCCGCCCCTATCCAGATGTCAATAGGGGGACCATCCCCATTTTAATTGATTTTTGCCAATTTTTAGGTTAGGGATCGAGTAAAAAGTCATGCACAAAAAGATCATCAGTGGACTCTTAGTTATCAACCTGCTACTCGGCGGTTGTTCTCTTCCCTTGATCGCTAATTCCCAATCGGAAAATCCTCCCCCAACCCCAGGTCAAATGTTACCGATTACAGCCCAAGCCAAAATTGGTCAAGAGGTAATAGAACTAGAAGTTGCCTCTACCCCTGAGCAACAGGCTCTAGGGTTAATGTTTAGGAGTTCCCTGGGGGATAATCGCGGGATGTTATTTCCCTTTGACCAACCCCGCTATCCCCAATTCTGGATGAAAAATGTCTTGATTCCCCTGGACATGATTTTTTTAAAAGACGGAGTTGTCCAGGCGGTTTTTTTTAATGTCCCTGGTTGCCAAGCCGATCCCTGCCCAATTTACGCTCCCAATAAATTAGTAGACATGGTAATTGAACTTCGAGGTGGCAGAGCGCAGGAGTTGGCGGTTAAGGTGGGAGATACCATTCCTCGGAAATTTCTCCAATCCCCAAAAAAAAGTGGCTGAATTTCTCACCCACTAATCTCTATAGAAAGTCCTAAAACTTACTTGACGCTAGCTTTACCACCAGCTTCTTCCAATTGTTTCTTGATGTTTTCAGCATCTTCTTTAGAAGTAGCCTCCTTAACGGGTTTGGGTGCTGCTTCCACTAAGTCTTTTGCCTCTTTGAGTCCGAGATTGGTAATTGTACGAACAACCTTAAGAATGTTAATTTTCTTGTCGGCGGGGACTTCTTCGAGAATGACATCAAATTCGGTTTTTTCCTCTACGGCTTCAGCCGCGGCAGGGGCAGCACCGCCGGCAGCTGGGGACATCATCATCATGCCCCCAGAAGGAGCGGCCGCAGTTACACCAAAAGCCTCTTCGATTTGCTTAACCAGTTCAGAAGCTTCAATCAGGCTTAAAGATTTGAGCTTTTCTAAAATTTCATCAGTTGCAACGGACATGGACAAACTCCTTAAAAATGAATAAACGATTAACTTTCTTGATGGGCGATCGCCTGGACAACCCGACCGACGGAACTGGGTACTTCGTTAATACCCCGAGCGACGGAACTGGGAACTTCCTTAATACCGAAGGCCAACTGGGTAGCAATGGAGTTGAGAGCTCCTGCTAGTTGAGCCATGAGTACCTCCTTCGGAGGCAGATCGGCGATCGCTTTAACTTGGTCTTCATTCAAGACTTGACCTTGCATGACACCGAGACGGAACTCCGTTTTTTTGGTGTCTTTTTTAAAAGCTTGGTAAGCCTTAATCGCGCCACCGATATCGTCTTTAACTAGCAAAAAAGCAGAGGAGCCAGCGAGTAGACTACTCATCGGCTGCCAATTTTCTTGGGTAGCGATCGCTTGGCGCATGAAGGTATTTTTCGTCACCTTACAAAGGGTACCAGTGGGGCGGAGACGATTGCGTAGATCAGTGATCTCAGCAACGGTTAGCCCTTGGTAATCAATGACAACGGCCAGTTGTACATCAGTGAATAGACCTTTAAGATCCTCAATGACTGCCGCTTTATTTTCTTTGGTTCTACCCATAGGTCAAGTCAACAGTAAACAGTAAAAAGTAAACATGGGTTTTCCCGATTGCCCGCCCTCCCCCCCGCAATTTCCCGAACTCAGACAAAAACAACCCCGGAGCACGGCAGCCGGGGTTACTAAAAGAAAGGTCAAAGGTCACAAATCCTCATAGTGAAAGGACTTTTAAACTCTTTGGTCTTTCCCTTGAGTTAGAACCTCGGCAGGCATTTTAAGCAAACTGCACCTGCTGTCTTTGGCTTTGTTCTGGGAAAATTCAATTTTTAAGCTTCAGTCAGTTTTAGATCCCGTAAAGAGGTGACATCTACCTCTATAGAGGGACCCATAGAAGCTGAAACAAACACACTCCGCCAATAACGGCCTTTGGCCCCGGAGGGACGATTGCGGTCTATAGTTTCCTGTAGAGCCTTGAGATTAACGAGGAGGTCTTCTGGGGAAAAAGACACCTTACCAAACATAACATGAACTATCCCAGTTCTGTCGGCACGAAATTCTTGTTTCCCGGCTTTAAATTCATCTATCGCCCCAGCTAAGTTCGTGGTGACGGTGCCGCCTTTGGGGGAAGGCATTAAACCCCGAGGACCTAGTAATCGTCCTAACTTAGCGACTTGGGGCATCATGTCGGGGGTAGCAATTAACACTTCAAAATCCATCATCCCCTTTTGAATTTCCTCAATGAGTTCTTCCGAGCCCACAATATCGGCTCCGGCGGCATTAGCTTCTTGGACTTTTTCCCCCCGGGTAATGACAGCGATGCGAACAGCTTGACCGGTTCCCTTGGGGAAGGATACAGTGGTTCGCAATTGTTGATCTGTGTATTTTGGATCAATGCCTAGGCGAACGTGGGCCTCGGCGGTTTCAGTAAACTTGGCTGTAGCTGTCTCCTTGAGGAGTTGTAGAGCTTCTAGGGGTTCGTAGACCTTTTCCTTGTCTACCTTACCCAGAGCCTCTAGGTAGCGACGGGATTGTTTTTTACTCATGGTTTTCTCCTTGGGTTAATAACGAAGCTAGGCTTCTCCCCACAATGTGTGTACTTCAGTCTTTGACGGTAACGCCCATATTACGAGCAGTTCCTTCCACGATTTTCATGGCCGCATCAATGTCATTGGCGTTTAAATCGGGCATTTTGGTCTGAGCTATTTCCTTGAGTTGCTCGCGGCTAATGCTGGCAACTTTTTTCTTATTGGGTTCATTTGATCCCCTTTCTACCCCTGCGGCTTTACGAATTAGTACCGAAGCGGGGGGGGTTTTCAAGATAAAGGTGAAACTTCTGTCCTCAAAGACGGAAATTTCTACGGGAATAATCATCCCGACTTGATCGGCGGTTTTGGCATTGTATTCTTTACAAAATGCCATGATATTCACCCCGTGCTGACCCAAGGCTGGACCTACGGGAGGAGCAGGGTTGGCTTTGCCCGCAGGCAGAGCTAATTTAATCATTGCGACAACTTTTTTCGCCATTGTTTAGCTTTGTTTCTCGATTTGGTTGAATTCAAGTTCTACAGGGGTATCTCGCCCAAAGATAGAGAGCAAGGCTTTTAACTTACTTCTTTCTGGGCTAACTTCGATCACTTCTCCTTCAAAGTCTTTAAATGGACCGGAAAGCACGAGGATTTTATCCCCTACTTCCATGTCAACTTTGACGATGGGTTCTTGGATTTCGGCTTGTTTAAAGATCCGTTCCACTTCTCCCATGCTCAAGGGTACGGGTTTGACGTGACCGCGCCCCCTTCCATAGTGACGTTTCTGCTCGGCTCCGACAAAGTTGATGACGTTAGGGGTATTTTTGACTACCTGCCAAGCGTCGTCGTCCATGAACATATTCACCAGGACGTAGCCTGGGAACACTTTCTCTTCTCCGTGCTGCTTTGAGCCGTCTTTGCGGAGTTTCACCGTGGGAGTTTGGGGAATTTGTACCTGGAAAATGCGATCGCTTACTTCAAAGCTGCGAATACGTTGATCTAGGTCAGTCTTAACTCGCTTTTCACAGCCAGATGCCACCTGAACTGCGTACCAGCGAGCATTTTTGCGATTTTCTTCTAGGAGTTGATCAAGCTCGATTGTTTGATCGTCAGTAAAGCTCATTGAAATAATCTCGCTGCTCCCCAAACAAAGAATTTATCTACCAGATAAATAATGGTCGCCACCAGAGCCACCATCAAGATGACCGCCAAGGACTCGCTGATTAGTTGTTGGCGTGATGGCCAGACAACTTTTGCCAGTTCTTCCTTGGTATCCCCAACAAACTCACTCAGTTGGAACTTATTAGTTTCTTCCCTGACTAGGTTGGCCTCTTTTTTTTCTGCTTCTTTTTTAACCACGTTGCTTAACCTTCCCTATTTGCTAATAGGTAGCTAGATTGTTTATTGATCTTAACTCCTATTAACCGATCATTGTTCTTGACTATGCCTACCCTAAGAGCTTAGTGATCCCAACGCGCCCTGAAGGACTTGAACCCTCGACATCAGGTTTTGGAGACCTGCGTTCTACCAACTGAACTAAGGACGCATGACAAAATCATTATATCCTAAAATTTGGGATCAGTCGACTCTTTTTTTAGTAGGTAGGTTTTTTAAAGGGGACGGTCAAAACGCTGCTTAATGCGGGTAGCTTTCCCAACACGGTCGCGGAGATAATAGAGTTTGGCTCTTTTAACTTTACCCCGACGGATAATTTTGATACCTTCTATTCTCGGAGAATGTAGTAAAAAAACCCTCTCTACCCCTACCCCTTGGAAAACCTTCCGCACGGTAATGGTTTCGCTGATACCGCCATTGCGTTTAGCGATGACTGTACCTTCGTAGGGCTGAATCCGTTCTTTTCCTCCCTCGACGATCTTTACACCCACGCGCACAGTATCCCCGACATGGATAATCGGCAACTCTGTTTTTAGGTGTTCGGCTTCGACGGATTTTATTAGTTCTTGGGCGTTCATCGTTTTATTGCCAAAACTCACAATTTCTTATGATACCAGATTTTTTGAGACTTGTCTAGGTTTCTGAAAAATTAGCTAAGTCCCTAGCCATTCTTGGGGATTGTCCCTTAAAATGAAGAGCGGCGATCGCGCTATTTTCTCCGCCTTCACAACTGATAATTTTATGAAACGCCGTCAGTATGGTTTTTTGCGCCGGACATCGTTCCTAATCCTGCTCGGCATTACCACAGCGATGATTGTGGGGGGAATGTTTATTTTCCCTCGCCCGGGTGCTACTGATGGGTTTGCCAATGTCTGTTTTTCCCAGGAAAAACTTTCAGAGGATAGCCAGTACACCATTGATGTGTTGCTCGACAAGGTGGGAACTAACGACTGCACGTCAGCGGAGGGGAGACTAGCCTCCGTTAGCGAATTAAACCTGATGGATATGGAAATTAGGGACTTAACACCCCTTGGAACTCTAACGCACCTGAAAAAGCTAGTATTGCCAGACAACAAAATTTTTAACCTGCTTCCTTTGAGAACATTAACAAACCTGACTGAACTAGACCTTTCTAACAATTTAGTATCCGACTTAACACCTTTAGCTAGGTTGAATAAATTGGAAGTTCTCTGGCTTTGGAATAATAAAATTAATAACATAGAACCCCTTGCTTCCCTTCCCCATTTGCAGAAGCTATATATTGCCCATAATGAAATAAAGGATTTAACCCCACTCTCTAAACTCAGCAAAATTGAGAGGGTAATTTTAGACAATAATAAGGTTAAGGATCTCAGCCCACTAGGGTCTTTAAAGCAGCTAAAGGGTATGTCTTTTTCATCTAATGAAATTAGTGATCTAAGTCCCCTAGCTTCAATTAGAGGTCTATCAGTCTTAATATTTCAGAATAACCAAGTTCAGGATCTAGCACCCCTGTCAATGCTCAATAATTTACAGTTATTGATTGGTAATAATAATCAGATATCTGATATATCTCCCCTAAAAAATCTAACAAAACTAGAAAGCTTATACTTAAACTTCAACCAAATTATTAACATTAATCATCTATCTTCATTGATTGATATAATAGAACTAGGTTTATCTGACAATCAAATTACTGATTCTGAACCTATTACTAATCTGTCCAAATTAAAAAGGGTAGATTTGTCAAATAATCCTCTAGTTAAAGAATTTATCTGTCCGCTAAGACCGGGTATAACTTGTAAGTTGTAAGTACCCTGTTCAGCATCTAAATGATGTATTTTAAGTTTAGGGAAAAAACGCGAAAACCTTCACCCCCTCTCCCCCTCTCCCCCTCTCCCCGTCCCCCCTTCCCCGTCCCCCCCTCTCCCCCTCTCCCCGTCCCCCTTTCCCCGTCCCCCCCTCTCCCCGTCTGTCTCAACAAGCAGTTTAAATGCGTGACAGCTTACCCCAACGAAATTAATTGTACAGGGGGGTTGCCATTTTAGTAACTATCGTGTAGTATGTATGTAACACGACGAATATAAGAAGAATATATGACCTACGAAACTTTACCCGTCTCAACCCCTAAACCCATCCTGAATTGGGCTGGCCACGATTTGGCACCAGAGGAAACGAAGATGGCTAAAAACGTGGCTTCCTTGCCCTTTGTCTTTAAGCATTTGGCTTTAATGCCCGATGTTCACCTTGGTAAAGGTGCTTTAGTGGGTTCAGTAATTGCGACAAAAGATACCATTATCCCGGCAGCGGTGGGGGTGGATATTGGTTGTGGAATGGCGGCGATAAAAATGCCCTTTAAAGCCGAACAACTAGAAGGAAAACTAAAAAAAATTCGTCTGGAAGTAGAGGCGGTTATTCCCGTTGGTTTTGATCAAAACAAAGAAGTTGCCAAGGAAGCCCTCAATTGGCCTGGCTGGCAACAATTTAAGGAATTACTTGACTCTCCCACGCCTAAAGGCATGGGATTCTTTCGGACAAGAATTTAGACTTAGGCATTGCCCAAAGTTTGATTCTGCTTACGGTGGTCAAACACCGTCTACCCAGTCTACTTAAATCAATGTCTAAGTTTCTGGCTACCTTACGCAAAATATTCGCGGAACCGTTTAAATCTGAGTTGATAAAACTTCCAGCACTCGTTTTATACAAGCCCCTCTTTATTCTTTGTCCTGATGCTTTCCACCCTTGGGGCTTTTGGCCATATTCGGGTAGGGAGTCTTCATCAAGATAGGAAGCGCAAGAGGTATTAGCTTCTTCAGTTTGGACAAAACGAATATTATAGATAGAACACAATTGCTCAAGACGTACTTTCAGTTTTGCTAAAGGTATTTGAACGAATTGCTGATTATTCTTATCTCCCATGTTGACACCATCTTTGATGCCCTTATTCCACCCAACTACGATTGTCCCAATCTCATATTTAAGGCAATGATTAATGACTATTCGCGCGGCTTTATTCACCATGTCACGCATCTGATGATTACGCTTTCTGGTAATTCCATCTAAAACCCTGTCCCAATAATCTTTAGGTTTACCTTCTTTACGTTGAGCAACTCGTTTGTTGTAAAGTTGATTCATCGCTTTTGAGGCGCGAGAATCGACTAAAAAGGAATTTCCCAAGGTATCCACACAAGCCATTAGATTTGCCGAAGTTCCTAAATCAATAGATAGAGCTTGTTCTGGAGCTAGTTTAGGAGCTTCAACTTTCTCGATTTCATAGCTACATTCTAGGTAAAATGCCCCATTTTTAGGGAGAATTGTCAATTCCTTAATCTTATCGAATTGAAGATTAGTAGGGCAAGGCAGAAAGAACTCTTTAAGACCAAACCAACGGCCTACCTGTAATCCCAGGGGAAATCTAATCATTCCTTCTCGGTAGGTTGGTTTACCAGCACCTGTGTTCGGAAATGAGATTTTAAACAATCCCCCTGATTTCCTATAGCTCGGTGGTAATGGTTTTTGCTCTAATTCTCCTTTTAAAAACAATTGGCGCAGTTCCCTGAAAGACTTAAACGCCTCGGAGACACTTAACAAAGTTTGTTGGGCGGTCACTGATGGTAAAGCCTGGGCATGAATATTTTTACCCACTTCATAGATTGGGTCATATTTGGAAATAATCCGATTGGTTTTGAAGAAGATTTGCCGCGCCCAATAGACTCCGCAGTTGTATAAACTATTTGATTGTTCCGTTAAGTAGGTCAGAATAGCTAGAGTCTCAGCATCACAATGAATCTGGTTTTGCTGAACTCCCATTAGACGACTTGCTTTTGTCATAGATTTTCCTCCTCTATCTATGTTATCATATCTATAGATTTTAGCAATAGGTGGCATGGGACAAAATTACTGGCACGAAAATACATCAGTCAGCCTCATCAACTATCACTTCGTTTGGATAGTCAGAAAACGGAAGAGAATACTATACGGGGAGATGGATGCTAGGGTTCAACAGCTAATTAGAGAAGCGGTTATTGCCTTAGAATGTGAAGTTATAGCCTTGGAAACAGATCAAGATCATGTTCATCTGTTCATACAATCTAAGCCAATCTATTCCCCTGCCCAAATCATGCACAATATTAAAGGCTCAGTTTCTCATCAAATCAGGATTGAGTTCCCTTGGGTAAAAGAAAAGTTATCAAGTTTGTGGACGCGAAGCTATTTCTGTGGGACTACTGGAAGTGTTTCAGGAGATACTGTTAAGAGGTATATTGAAGCACAAAAAATTAAATAGTTTGTTCGCTTTGCTCACCGCCTTATATCCCACGCTTAAAAGCATGGGTTTTACGGCGATTTCTATAAGGGAGTACAAGGAGCAGAAAAAAAAGCCGCCAGACAGTTAGGCTCCCTAGGTGGGGGAAATCACTTTATCGAAGTCTGTTTAGACACGGAGGATAATGTATGGTTAATGCTACACTCTGGCTCTAGGGGGATTGGTAATATGTTAGCGCAATGTCATATCTCTAAGGCTAAAGAGTTGGCTAGATTGGCAGGTTACGGACTAACTGACCCTGATTTAGCTTATTTTGTCAGCCAAACCCCTGAATTTGATGCCTATTGGCGGGATTTACAATGGTCCCAGGATTATGCACGGGTAAATCGGGAGATTATGATGGCTCGGTTTAAGCAGATCCTAGAGCAAAACATCGTGGGAGGAAAACCAACAAAACCCCTATTTTCGGTCAACTGTCACCATAACTATGCCGAAAAAGAACTCCATTATGGGGAAGAAGTTTATGTTACCCGCAAAGGAGCAGTCAGAGCACGGGAAACCGACTATGGTATTATCCCAGGCTCAATGGGGGCTAAATCTTTTATCGTCAAAGGTAAGGGAAATGTGGAAAGTTTTTGCTCTTGCAGTCACGGCGCGGGGAGGTTTATGTCCCGCACTAAAGCTAAGAAAAGCTTTACCCTAGATGATTTGATTACCCAGACTGAGGGGGTGGAATGTCGTAAGGATAGAGGAGTCTTAGATGAAATTCCAGGCGCTTACAAATCTATTGATGAGGTAATGAAACAACAGCAGGATTTAGTGGAGGTGGTAGCAACCCTGAAGCAGGTAATGTGTGTTAAGGGATGATACTAAATCTGCTTAAGTTACCAGATAATCATGAGGGCTAGGCAGGAGGCAGGGGGCAGGAGGCAGGAGGAGAATAACTATAGTATTAAAACAGGATTTGGTATAATGCTATAGGAGGGGAGTATGTCTCCTCTCGCCCTGCTTTGCTATTGCAAACTGACGTTGGTAAATTAATGTCCCGTCTTCTTATTAGTCAATATCATACCGAAGTTGCTAAAATTATCCAGTATGGCGGTACTCGCAAGGAAACAGCCATTAGGGATGCTTTTAAGTCTCTTTTGAATGAATATTGTAAAACTAGAGATTTTTTACTGATTTCTGAACTAGAGTACAAAACCAAATTAGGAAAAACCGTTTATCTAGATGGCATTGTTAAGGATGCTCTACGCTTAGATTGGGGATACTACGAAGGGAAAGACCAATATGATAATTTAGACAAGGAAATAGAGAAAAAGTTTGATCGTGGCTACCCCAATGATAATATTATCTTTGAAAACTCCAATACTGCAGTACTAATCCAAGCGGGTGAGGAGAGATTACGGGTATCCATGCAAGATACGGAAGCCTTAGATAACCTGCTCAATACTTTTATTAATTATGTTCGCCCCGAGGTTAGAGATTTTCAGGAAGCCATAGGGAGTTTTCAGCAAGATTTACCTACCATTCTAGAAGCGTTACGGAGTTTAATTGATCAAGAAGCCGAAACTAACTCCGCTTTTGTAACCGCAAGGGATAAATTTTTAGATATCTGTAAGCAGTCGATTAATCCAGAGATTACTCTCTTAGATATTAGGGAGATGATTATTCAGCACATCCTTACGGAAGATATCTTTATTAATATTTTTAATGAGTCTCAGTTTCACCAAGAGAATAATATCGCCTCGGAATTACAAGGGGTAATTTCTACTTTTTTCACGGGGAATACGAAGCGGAAGACTTTGGGTACTATAGAAAGATATTATGCTGTTATCCGTCGTACTGCGGCTAGTATTTCTAACCACCATGAAAAACAGAAGTTTTTGAAAGCTGTCTATGAGAATTTTTATAAGGCCTATAACCCCAAAGCAGCCGACAGGTTAGGAATTGTCTATACACCTAATGAGATTGTGCGGTTTATGATTGAGAGTGTAGATTATTTAACGCATAAACATTTTGGTAAGTTGTTGGCGGATTCTGGGGTACATATTTTAGATCCTGCAACGGGTACGGGTACTTTTGTTACGGAGTTGATTGAGTATTTGCCTAACAATAAGTTAAAGTATAAGTATCAGAATGAGATTCATTGTAATGAGGTGGCTATCCTACCCTACTATATTGCTAATTTGAATATTGAATATACCTATAAGCAGAAGATGGGAGAGTACGCGGAGTTTAATCACATCTGTTTTGTGGATACTTTAGATCATACTTCTTTTCATGGGAAACAAATGGATCTTTTTGCTATGTCGGTAGAAAATACTACTAGGATTCAGCAGCAAAATGATCGGGAGATTTCGGTGATTATTGGCAATCCTCCCTATAATGCCAAGCAGGAAAATTTTAATCAGAATAATGCTAATCGGGTTTATAAGTCTATAGATGATCGGATCAAAGATACTTATATTAGGCAGGGAACGGCACAGAATCAGATTGTGGTATATGATATGTACACAAGGTTTATTCGATGGGCTTCCGACAGATTAGACAAAAATGGTGTTTTGGCTTTTATTACAAATTCTTCTTTTATAGATGCTAGAACTTTTGATGGTTTTAGGAAGGTAATAGCTGATGAATTTAGCGAAGTTTATATTATTGACTTGGGTGGTAATGTTAGAGTTAATCCTAAGCTCTCTGGAACAAAAAACAATGTTTTTGGTATTCAAACTGGGGTAGCTATTAGTTTGATGGTGAGGAAGGAAAACAAAAATTTACCTTGTAAGATTTTTTATGTTCGTTTTCCAGAAATGGATACCGCACAGGAAAAGTTAAAGTTTGTAGGACAACATAAGTTTAGTCAGTTATCTTTCGATCACATCTTACCTGATAATAAAAATAACTGGATTAATCAGGTAGATAATGATTTTGAGGATTTATTACCCCTAGTGGATAAGGAAGTTAAGGGAGGTAAGTCTGAGCAAGCAGTGTTTAAGTTATTTTCTTCAGGAATTAAAAGCCAACGGGATGAATGGGTTTATGATTTTTCTGAAAGTATCCTTGAGGATAAGGTAAGATATATGATTAATGTTTATCAGGAAACGCTTAAGGATAAGGATTTTTCTGATAAAAATAAAATTAAGTGGGATGCAGATTTGACACAATATCTAGCCAGAAAAATTAATAAAATATTTAATATTCAGAATCTTTTATCGAGTACCTATCGTCCTTATACTAAAGCATATCTTTACTTTGATAGACATTTTAATGGGAGAACCTATCAATGGTTTGATATTTATCGAAGTAATCAAGAAAATTATTATGTATGTTTATCAGGAATTGGAGCATCCAAACCATTTCAGTGTTTAGTTACAAATCAGATTACTTGTCTTGATTGCTTAGAAAAAACCCAATGTCTCCCCCTCTACCGCTACGACAAAGAAGGAAAGCGAGAAGAGAATATTACAGATTGGGGATTACGGCAATTTCAAACCCATTACCAAAACCCTGCTATTACCAAAGAAAATATCTTTCACTACACCTATGCTGTGCTCCATAATCCCCCCTATCGCCAGAAATATGAACAGAATCTGAAACGCGATTTTCCCAGACTTCCCTTTTATGATAACTTCTGCCAATGGGTAGAATGGGGACAAAAATTAATGGATTTACATATCAACTACGAAACCCTGAGCCCCTATCCCCTAAAACGGGTGGATATTCCCCTAGAAAGAAACCCCAAACCCAAACTAAAAGCTGATAAACTCCATCACAAAATCTATGTAGATGAAATAACTACCCTAGAAAACATTCCCCCCCTTGCTTGGGAATATAAGCTAGGAAATCGCAGCGCCCTGGAATGGATATTAGATCAATATAAAGAAAAGAAACCCAAAGATCCAACCATCGCCGAGAAATTTAATACCTATCTTTTTGCCGATTACAAAGAAAAAGTTATTGACTTATTACACAAAGTGTGCTACCTAAGTGTGGAAACAATGAATATTATTCAGGAGATGGGTTTGGATACAATTCAAGAAGGCGAATAGCTACTAATTCCTCAAAAAAGATGAGAACTTCCCTTGCTTGCCAAAACTTTTTCATCACAAAGGCTAATCGGTCATAGAATTGAAGTAGGACAGTCAAAAAATTATTGTTTATGGACAAGAGTAACTTACAAAAAATTGAACTCGCGGTCAGCGAACTTTCTCTAGAAGAACGGGCTAGATTTCGGACTTGGTTTGCAGAATTTGATGCGGCCGACTGGGATCAGCAATTTGAAAAGGATGTGGCTACTGGTAAGCTAGATACATTGGCTGAAAAGGCCCTAAAAGACTTGCGAGAAGGAAATTGTACTGATTTGTGAAATACCGAGCTACAGCCGATTTTTGGTATTATCATCGACAGTTGCCACCTGATGTCCAAGAACTAGCAGATAGATGTTACGAGTCCCTCAAATAAGATCCTCAATATCCCTCACGGCACTTCAAGAAAGTCGGACGGTATTATTATGGGGTTCTGTGCGTTACAAAAAACTATCAATTTAAAGATGAATTAAAATGATCAATGAAGCAGAACTGCTAAACTTAGCTCTAGTTAACATCAGAAAAGTTCTAGATTTTAATCCTTACAAAAGTTACTCTGGAATAACTAATCGAGAGGAATTTAAAAAATTAATAGAGATGGATCCTGCATTCGGCATTTTGGGTTTAAATGATGAAAAATACGTTATTGCCAGAATAGGGGGAAATCTCATAACATCTTTACATCGTAAACTTGGTGATATGTATCAAGCCTTATTTAGTTATATTTTGACACATAGTTTTGGTTTGAATGACTAGGATCTGCATTTTAGTGTAGAAGTTAAAATTGGGGAGAGGATTCAGATTCGTTCCACTGATGGGTTAATTAGAAAAGAATACTTTAATCATCGCATTCCTCAAACTTGGACAGATTATCAGGGAGTAGGTTTTGAAGTCCGATCTTGCTATCAAATTGGTGACTCCAAGAGAATCCAAGCTGATTACGATATGTCATTAGTCTTGAAATCTTACAAAATTCTGCCTGTAATGTTAATTTTTTGTAACACATCATTACGAAGCCCTGTGACTAGATTATCTAAAAGTTGGGAGCTTTATGAGGGTATGGATAGCTTTAATTTGATAGAATCAATAAGTGGCTTTGATCTACACAACTTTATGACTAAAAACTCCTCGCTACTCAAACAAGAAATACATAATATTCTTAATAATTTTTAATGCAGATAGCTGTTTCATAAAGACGTTTTTTGCCTCCTCTTTTTCTAAATGCAACTATTTTTTCAACATCAAAGCCTTCGTGTTTAAAAAGTGTAGCTAAAATAGATTCAGTAAATATGTCTACCTCTGAAAGTCTAGAATTTCCTATAACGTATGCACCACGAAATTGATTAGCTTTAACCTCTTTAATCAACTTAATATGTTTCCACATATCAATAAAGTATTTTGTGGCATAATTACACATTAATATACTTTTATTTTCTAGTTCTTCATAATAAGTAAGATATGGTTTAATCTCAGTAGGTACTACCAGTAATTCCCTCTGTAAAACAGATGTAGCTCTGCCCCAAGTTCCCCCTACTGCTTGTAAATCTATTTCCGTCGCCTGTCCAATATTATCTAATAATTCCATAAAGTGTAATTGTGGTCTAGTTTGATGTACATAACTATAGCGATTTGGGTAGGGAGGAGAAGTAATCACAAAATCGACAGGACAATTTATTTGTTGTGTTAGGTTATTGGTGGAGTTACCTAGATTAACTGAAGTAAGTCCTGAAAATGAGAGTTGTTTACCATCAAGACTTATTAGGTCTTTTCGTATTATTTCTAAATTTTTACTGACTTCATGGGCAACATTAATTTCTCTTTTATGATTGTCATCAAAAGTAATCGTTGGGTGATTTCTATGAATATTTGCACAATCTAAGCAAGCTTTATTTAAGGCAATCCATATATAATCTTTCACAGAAGAGTATGATTCTTTTAACATCAATTGACGATGTATAATCAACTCTTTGAGTACAGATTGTTGCCACCATCTAAACACATTATGAATAATAGGAATATTAGTATCAAAAGCTTCTGTAACATCTTCAAGAGAAAAGTTCTTATACTTCTCGCTTAGGCTAGATACTTCTGTAAGATAATCCCCTAATAAATGAAGATGACTTGTATTCCAAATCAGAGATTTATTGCCGACTTGTTGCAGCAAAGGGTTGATTTCAATCCCTAAAGCCTGGATTCCCTGTTTTTGGCATTCTATAGAGGTTGTCCCTCTACCACTAAATGGATCGATCACAAAATGTTTTGGGGAAATTTGAAATTCTTTAATAAAAAACCTGACTAAGCCTGGTGCGTAGCTCGGTGTCAGACGATACCATCTATGAATAGACTCAGCTAATCCTGCTTTAAAAGTGATATCCCCTAAATCTACTTCCCGATAATCAAAACCAGATTCTCGAATATTTCTCTGAAAATGCTTCTCGTTGTCCTTGATATTTAATGACTCGAACAGTGATAACTGCTGGTACATAAGCACTATTTTTATTGAACGTCATTTAAACCTATCATACGTTGCTTTATTTGACAACCACTTTTGTAGTACGCAAAAAAGCAAGGGGAGCAAACCTCCCCTGAAAATTGATTTATAAATCCTTAATCCTCTGGTGACAACCTCTTAGGAGAGAAAACTTTGCCCCTACACCGAAGTCAAAGCCTTTTCGCCTTTAACTTGGGGACTATCGGCTTCCGATGGGGGTACTGCTTGCCAGAATTTACCAAGATATTGCCCCCAATCAGCGAGAATCTGCTTACCTTTGGGGCTACCGGTACGATTGACGTGGGAAATGATCAAAGCTTTTAATTGCCCCTCCCCGATACTGGTTTGTACCCGTTGAATTTTAATAATTTCGGGGTTAACCTTTTCAGAAAATGAACCATCTTCATCAAGGAAGTAAGCTAATCCGCCCGTCATACCCGCGCCGACATTACGCCCAACTTTCCCTAAAACCACAATCACTCCCCCAGTCATATACTCACAACAGTGATCCCCTGCACCTTCAATGACAGCTTGGGCTTTGGAATTACGGACAGCAAAACGTTCCCCTGCTCGCCCATTGGCATAGAGATAGCCCCCCGTTGCCCCATACAAACAGGTATTCCCTAAAATGGCATTTTCAGACGGATTGTAGGTAATATTAGCCGAGGGAACGATAATAATTTCGCCTCCATACATTCCCTTACCTACATAGTCATTGGCATCCCCTTCTAGGCGCAGAATCATACCGGGGAGGTTGAAAGCTCCAAAACTTTGACCTGCGGCTCCTTGGAAATTGAGGGTAATTTCGCCTTCAAAGCCATCATTGCCGTATTTTTTGGCAATTAATCCCGCTATTCTCGCCCCGACACTGCGATTTGTATTGACAATACCTAGGGTTTTACTAACGGTACCTTGGGTATTAATAGCCCTTTGAATTTCAGGATCTTCTAGTAAGGTATTATCCAAAACTGGCCCGTTACTGTGAACCTCACCATGATTTAACCAAGCACGGTTGGTTTTGACATCGGGTAAATTGAGGAGACAATCTAAGTTTAAGGCATGGGTTTTAGTCAGTTTAACCCCTGTGCGGGTTTTCAGTAGGTCCGATCGCCCGATAATATCTCCTAGGGAACGATAACCCAAATGAGCTAAAAGAGAGCGGGTTTCTTGGGCAATGAAGTAGAAGAAATTAACAACCTGTTCAGGAATCCCTGTAAAACGTTGGCGCAGGCGTTCCTGTTGGGTAGCCACTCCCACGGGGCAATTATTAGTATGACAAACCCGTGCCATAATGCAGCCTTCGGCGATCATAGAAACCGAACCAAAGCCAAACTCCTCTGCTCCCATTAAAGCCGCCATCAGGACATCCCAACCCGTTTTTAAGCCGCCATCGGCCCGTAAAACCACGCGATCGCGCAGTTGATTTTCTGTTAAAGTGCGATGTACTTCCGTAACTCCTAGTTCCCAGGGACTACCTGCGTGTTTAATAGAACTTAAAGGAGATGCACCGGTACCCCCATCATGGCCTGAAATTTGAATAATATCCGCATTAGCCTTAGCCACTCCCGCAGCAATGGTACCAATCCCGATTTCCGCCACCAGCTTAACCGATACTTGGGCCTGGGGATTAATTTGATGGAGATCAAAAATCAATTGTGCCAGATCCTCAATGGAATAGATGTCATGGTGAGGAGGGGGAGAAATCAGAGAAACCCCAGGCTTAGAGCGGCGTAACATAGCGATATAGGGGCTTACCTTCGGTCCTGGTAATTGTCCCCCTTCCCCTGGTTTCGCACCTTGGGCCATTTTAATTTCTATTTGTTTGCCACTCATTAGATATTCGGGAGTGACACCAAAACGTCCTGAAGCCACCTGTTTAATGGCAGAGTTGGCGGTATCTCCATTACGCAAGCCCTTTAAATGGGGGAAAATAGCCGAATTACCATCTTCATCCACATCCTGGAGCACCAGATAACGGGTAGGATCTTCTCCTCCTTCTCCTGAATTAGACTTACCCCCGATACGGTTCATGGCGATCGCTAGGGTTTCGTGGGCTTCCCGAGACAGGGCACCTAGGGACATTCCCCCAGTACAGAAGCGTTGGAGGATATTTTCTAGGGGTTCTACCTCCTCAATGGGGATAGAAGGGCGATCGCTTTGGAAGTCTAAAAGATCCCTTAACGCCGTTGCCGGTCTTGCTTCTAGATACTTACGGTAGACCTCATAATGGTTATAAGCGTCCTCGCCTTTTTGGTGAGCTTCCACGGCTTTATGGAGAGCTTTAGCCATTTCTGGGGAGTTCATGTGATATTCTCCCCCTGGACGGTAGTTAACAAAGCCGTAATTTTCTAGCTTTTTGAGGGTCAAATCTGGGAAAGCTTGGGCGTGGAAATTAACGATTTCGTGGGCAACTTCAGCGATACTCAAACCACCGACTCGGCTAGTGGTACCGGTGAAAGCTAACTTGACTAAATCCGTACCCAAACCAATAGCTTCAAAAATCTGCGCTCCGTGGTAGGAAGATAGTAAGGAAATTCCCATTTTTGAGAGAATCTTTAAGATACCTGCTTCTACGGACTGGCGATAATTAACTAGGGCTTTCTCCAGGGAAATTGGCTCTAACTTCCCATTTTTCATCAAATTCTGGGTTTTAGAACTATGCCACCATTGACGGATAGTTTCTAGGGTTAGATAAGGACATATTGCCGAAGCTCCATAACCGACTAAACAGGCAAAATGATGGGTACTCCAACATTGGGCCGTATCTACGACTAGAGAGGCTTGTAGACGCTTACCTGTACGGATTAGGTGCTGGTGGACAGCCCCCACCGCCAAGAGGGGAGGAATATAACTGGTATGGGTGTTAACAGACTGATGGCTCGGGCGATCGCTTAAAATTAATACCTCTACCCCCTCATCTACCTGTTGAACCGCCTGCTCGCACAGGGCTTTAATGGCTATTTCCAAGCCATCGGGACCGGTGGTTAAATCATACAAAGTCGACAACTGGGCGGACTTATAGGATGCTGCTGTTTTAATCTGAGCTAATTCAGCATCATTGAGGACAGGGCTTTCTAACCTTAATAAATGGGCATCCTGAGCCGTTAGGTGTAGTATATTGGCTCTGCGTCCCAGATACATAGTCAAAGACATCACCAAACTTTCCCGTAGAGGATCGATAGGGGGGTTAGTGACTTGGGCAAAGCGTTGTTTAAAATAGTCGTAGAGTAGATGGGGCTTATCGGAGAGAATCGCTAAAGGTGCATCATCCCCCATACAAAAGGTTGGCTCTTTTCCTTGACTCGCCATAGGGACAATCACCATATCCACATCTTCGGCATTGTATCCAAAGGCGGCTTGCAGTTGTAGTAGATTTATTATCTCTTCCTTGTGCTCACCAAAGGCTTGGGGACTAATCACGGTTCGTTGGGACTTCATCCATTCACCGTAGGGATGTTGTTCGGCAATTTGCTGTTTAATTTGCCAATTTTTCAGGATTTCTTGGGTTTCTAGGTTAACCGCGATCATTTGTCCAGGACCTAGGCGGCCTTTTTCGATAATATCGGCCTCATCAAGATCCACAACCCCTGCCTCGGAAGCTACGACGATATAGTTATCCTTAGTAATACTATAACGAGCAGGACGTAAACCGTTGCGGTCTAAACAAGCTCCCACAGTGACACCATCACTAAATACCAATAGGGCTGGTCCATCCCAGGGTTCTTGTAAGCCACTGTAGTACTCATAAAAATCTACTATTTCCTGATGTTCCTTGAGGTCTGGTTGATTTTTATAGGCTTCAGGAACTAGAATCATCACTGCTTCCAGGGGACTGCGTCCAGTTCTGACTAAAAGCTCCAGGGTACTATCAAGGTTATAAGAGTCACTATTAGCGGTATTGACAATAGGGGTAAGGGCTTCTAATTCTTCGTGGCTCCAGCCCTCTACTTCTAGCTTTTGTTCCCTTGCCGACATCCAGTTAATATTACCCAAGAGGGTATTAATTTCCCCATTGTGACCGAGCAGGCGCATCGGTTGAGCTAGGGGCCATTTAGGCATGGTGTTGGTACTGAAGCGACGATGATAAACGGCAAAGGGGCTAGTATAGTCGGGGTTTTGTAGGTCTAGGTAAAACTTTCCTAAAATTTCCGAGCGTACCATGCCTTTATAGACAATAGTACGACAGGAAAAAGAACATATATAAAAGTCATCGGCTAATTGTTTGCCGATACGGGAACGAACGATATAAAGAGCTCTGTCTAACTCTTTTCCTGCTAATCCCCCCAGGGATGTCACCAAAATCTGCTCGATATGGGGTTGGTTTTCCTTGGCTTGTACTCCCAAAACCTCTGGTTTCACAGGGACTTGTCTCCAACCCAAAATTTTAATATTAGAGGCTTGAACAATTTCTTCAACATGGGCGCGGGCTTCGGCTCGTCTGGCAATATCTTGGGGTAAAAACACCATTCCTACCCCTAATCGCTCAGGTTCGGGCATTTCTATACCCTGCTCCCCAAACCACGGGGCTAAAATCTCCCTAGGAATAGCCGTCATCATCCCCGAACCATCTCCGGAGTCATTGTCGGCACTGCATCCTCCTCGATGCTCTAAGCATCCCAAGGCAAGGATGGCTTGTTGTACTAATTTATGATCTCCTTTGCCTTTTACATCAGCAATAAATCCCACTCCACAGGCATCTTTTTCTTCTGAGAGCCAGGGTTGCCCTAGGCGGGAATCAACACAATCTTGGGGGTGCATGGTCCGATTATTTTTCATAGGGATTCGTCTTAGGGAAGAGTTTGACAAGAAAGGCCTGGTTATTAGTACGGTCGGGACTTCTATTCTAATGATTTTATGGCTGGGGAGTTGGGTAAATTGTTACCGATTCTTAATTTTAGTTAGAAAACTTTACTTTAACAAGCTGCCGCCAAAGGAAAAACAAGGAAAGTCTAGCTCTCCTTGTCTTCTAAGTTGTGGTATTGGTTTCTTACTTTTTAGCCTTGCGGAGAACTCTGCCCGTTAAACCAACGGCAAGTAACCCCAGGAAAGTTGCAGGTTCAGGGGTTGAGGTGGTGTTGTCTCGAGTTTCTAAAATGGTGACACTCATATCCCCTGCTTCTATAGGATCTAACAGTATGGAAAAACTGGTGATAGCAGTGGGATCAACACCAGCAAAGGAACTGAATAAAAAGTCTAAAACCAGTTCTGGAGGGGCGACAGGCAAGGGGCTTATGGTCTCAGGGACTCCATTGAGTATCACTGTAACTGCGGCACCAACAAGATCAGAGGAAACTAAACCGATGGAAATCCTATCTGCACCACCTTGGGTAAAATCCGTAGGACCGGTTAAAGCATAGCTCAGGGTCAACAGTCCATCCGTACCGTCTCCACTGGAAAAACTCAAGCCAGGATCACCACTCCCAGGAAGTGGGACATTTCCCTGAATGATGGGTGTTACAGGGTCATTCTGAACGGTTAAGTCTAAAGTTCTGTCGATAGTTCCAAGAATCGTACTGTCACCTGAGCTAAGAGGAACTGTACTTGTGAGGGGAGTAGGATAGATTACTGCTTGGGTCGTCGTTAGATCGTCAATGACGTTTATCGTTAAAGCGCTAACTGCTGCGGAGGGGATTAGGCTGAGGGAAACGGCACTAACCAGTAGGGTCTGGAATAATCTCATTGTTTTTTACTTTGTGAGTGCTGACTTAAGAATTGTTTTTTAAGAAGGGTCAGATTCTTTGAAAACCTGTAATCTCCTCTTGAGGAGAAATCTATCTGAAAAAAAACCGTTTGTCAAATAGAGGAAAAACGAGTGAACCACTCGAAATAGCATTTTATCTGGGCTAAACCCATTTTTTGTCTGAATTTAGGTTTTTTTGACAAAATTTGCCATTTTTTTTCTTTATCGTGCTTCGCCAAAACAGGCGAGGAAAGTTAGACCCTTCTCCGCGAGTACAAACATATAATGATGTCAGCAAGTCAATAGGAAAGTAAACAGATCCTATAAACTTGCATCGGTATCAGGGGTATTTAAAATCTTAAAAGCCTTTGTCATTTTGGGTGATCAGGGATCTCTACCTCTCTACTGATCTCACCTCTGGGGAGCAACAACGGGAAAAAAATAGCATTTAGACGGAGATTATGGAATGTTTTCATGGGTTTTTCATTTTTTGAGTGTTGACAATTTTAAGAAATTTGCGCCTGCCGCCAGGCATTTCTATAATTTTTGAGTGTTGACTGAGATTTAGGAGAATTTAGTTTTGAGTGTTGACTGGGATTACAAAATGTATCTGTTTCCAGATGTTTGTATTTAAAGGTTAAATTTGTGTTAATCTCTATTGCTTCGAGTTTAGCCGATAGGTCGACACTTTGTCAACTATCTTTTTTGCCTAGAATAGGTTTATCGGCATTTTTCGGCATGGGGAAGACTCTTTAGCCCAAGGATAGCCCGCTCAAATAGTCTTTGAAACTCTCTCTCATAATGGCTTGCGACTACGGGATTGTTAATGGCTACTAAGGTTTCGTCGTTGCTATAGTTTCCCGCTACTGACCAATTTTGGCTACCAGTTAGTACGATAGTTCTATCTAGGATGGCCATTTTGCTATGAACGCCCCTATCTCCTTCTAATCCCAGAGGAAATCCCACTGTAGTAATCGGATTTGACCAAGGTTGATGCTTACTAGGGTTTTTTTGCCCAGAAGCATTTGGGCAGACTCCGAGAATATCGTAGGCTCTGGAGTAAGGTTGTCGATAAAAATCTGGATCGATGAGGACTTTTATATCTTGTACCCCTTGCCGATGGGACTTTTCTAGAGCTTGACTGAGATAGGGATCGGAGTAGACAAAAACTGCTATATAAATGCTAGATTTAGACTGGTTTAAAAACTTGGCAATCATACCACTTCCTGTATTTTCTATAGGAGTTCTTCTACCCATAGAAGCAAAATAAACCGTTATCGTTCCTTTTCCTACAGGTACTGTTACTGGTAATCTATCGGGCTTACGAGACTTGAATAAACCCTGCCACATATAGTTAAATTCATCCACAAATAGTTTAGATAGTTGAATATTATTTTTTATAATTACTAAGTTATTAGGATTTCCCCTGGTTTGCAGGTTGTTAAAATCACCATGAAATTCTGACGTAGTAAAATTCCCACTAGAAATCATTATTGTCTTTTGGTCAATAATAAGAAATTTGTGGTGCATGATGCCACTGCCTCTAGTGGCTCTTTTGTATGTGTCGTCTTGAATAGAAACATTATTTTCTCTCAGTAGGGCTAGGGCATCGGCGGGATATCGCTTTAGCTCCTCATAGGTTTTACGATCATGATCGTTCATTTTTTCTATATCTTTAGGTGTATAATCCGCTAGGGATTTATTATATTTATTATCAATAATTAATCGCACTTTAACGCCACTTTTTTGTTTGGCGATAAGAGCTTGGGCTACTTGAGGCAATCTCAACTCCATCACCGCAATATCTATGGTTTTTTGGGCTTGATTAATCTGCTCAATTATCAACTGTTCTAGGTTATCCCCCGTGCGGTTAAAGTTTCTGTAGGGGTCTTGGTAACTAGCAGCTAAATTATGGTTAAAATATACTTGAATATGGGGATCTTGGGGTAAGGGTTGGAGTAGGGGAGTTTTTTCCTTAGATTTAAGGAATAATAGTCCTAGAAGTAGTAAAGCACCCATTGAGAAAAGAAATTTTAGAGCAGATGGGTACTGGGAACGTGAATAAGGCATAGGCTACTTGTGGGGATACTGGCCATAAGTGGGGTTTGTAGTTAAGTATAGAAGAATTTAAAAAAAACTTGACAAAATTACCATCTACTATAGATAATGGTAGTTTGTGTGAACTTTAGCTAGACCCAATAAACCCTTGGCTAACGTTATTGTGATTGGTGCCCAATGGGGCGATGAAGGAAAAGGAAAAATAACAGATCTACTGAGTCGGTCTGCCGATGTCGTGGTACGTTCCCAGGGTGGAGTGAATGCTGGCCATACAGTTGTGGTCGAAGATCAGGTATTCAAACTCCATCTTATTCCGTCGGGGATTTTATACCCTGACACTGACTGTATCATCGGCTCGGGAACAGTGATCGACCCATCTGTTTTATTGCAGGAAATGGAGCAACTAAAAACGCTCAAGGTTTCCGTGGAGAATCTCTATATCTCCCAAACGGCCCATGTAACCATGCCCTATCATCGTTTAATAGATGTAGCATCGGAAGAAAAGCGCGGGAAGCATAAAATCGGTACAACTGGGCGAGGAATCGGTCCGACTTACGCCGACAAGTCAGAACGAACGGGGATTCGGATTATTGATCTGATGAACCCTGAGGATCTCAGGGACAAATTAGAATGGACAATAAATTATAAGAATGTCATTTTAGAAAAGCTCTATAATGTCCCCCCCCTCGATGCAGCGATGGTAATCAAGGAGTATCTAGACTACGCCGAGCAACTACGCCCCCATGTGGTAGATAGTGCGCTCAAAGTCTATGAGGCAATTCGCCGAAAGAAAAATATCCTCTTTGAAGGCGCCCAGGGCACACTCCTAGATTTAGACCATGGAACCTATCCCTACGTTACCTCCTCTAACCCGATCGCGGGTGGGGCTTGTGTCGGTGCAGGAGTAGGTCCAACCATGATTGACCGAGTAATTGGCGTGGCGAAAGCCTACACTACTCGGGTTGGGGAAGGTCCATTTCCGACGGAGGAGAATGGGGAAGTGGGTGAAACCCTATGCTCACGGGGAGCAGAATTTGGCACCACTACGGGTCGCCGTCGTCGCTGTGGCTGGTTTGATGCGGTAATTGGTCGTTATGCAGTCCGCATTAATGGGTTAGATTGTTTAGCGATTACCAAGCTAGATGTCTTAGATACCTTAGCGGAAATTAAAGTCTGTGTTGCCTACGAACTCGATGGTCAAACCTGCCACCATTTACCCAGTAGTGCTAAGGCTTTTGCCCGTTGTCAACCGATTTATAAAACCTTACCCGGTTGGCAAGAATCGACCGTAGATTGTCGTAAACTTGAGGATTTACCGAAACCAGCCCTAAAATACCTCAAGTTTCTGGCTGAGTTAATGGATGTTCCCATTGCCATTGTTTCCTTGGGTGCTTCTCGAGAACAAACAATTATTGTGGAAGATCCTATCCATGGACCGAAACGAGCTCTATTAAAGGATTAGGTCCCGTTTTAAGTCCGCTTACAGATTAAATATTCTATTCTAGGGGGTTAATTTATTATGTCAACAGCGATTCAATGTCAAACTAGAGTTGAGGGAACAAAGCCAGGAGCTTTAAGACGAGAAGGTTTAATTCCTGCGGCTTTGTACGGCCATAAGGGAACCGAATCAATTTCCCTTACCATCACCGAAAAAGAAGCCCATGCTTTACTCAAAAAAGCTTCGGTAAATAATACCCTAGTGGATTTGAGTATTCCTGAACTGGCCTGGAGTGGTAAAACTTTAATCAAAGAAGTACAGTCCCATCCTTGGAAACGTACCCTCTATCATCTGAGCTTTTTTGCGGTAGCCGCCCACGGCAAACTGGATATTACCGTTCCCTTGCGTATCGTTGGCGACTCGATTGGGGTAAAAGAAGGGGGACTGACGGAACAGTCGGTAATTGAGATTAAGGTTAAATGTAACCCTGAAGATATTCTGGACTATATTAACGTCGATATTTCGGATATTAATATTGGCGGTTCCATCGCCGTCGGAGATATAGTCTTACCGGAGGGTGTCACCCTAGATGATGATCCTCACCGTACCATTCTCTCAGTAATTGCGCCGAAGAAATAGTCAGTTAGGGGGAAATATATCCCCCTATAGCAGTTCTCGATTGATTGAGGTACAAAGATCCTCGTTTGAGGCAGGAGGCAGGAGGCAGGAGGCAGTCCCG
>JBBAUO010000024.1:0-59669 GCA_040398185.1 Microcystaceae cyanobacterium
CTGGTCAACTAGGGCTATATTTCAAGCCCCCGATTTATCGGTGGGTTGTTGACAATTTTTTATAACCGATTCACCTTTTTGATCTTATCTCAAGGAATGGGACTGTGATATCTTTTGAAGGATTAACTATCCTCCAAGAGTGGCATGGATTTACCCCAATTACTATTTAACGGGTTAGCCCTGGGCAGTATTATTGCTCTAGCGGCGGTTGGTTTGACCCTCACCTATGGCATTTTACGCCTTTCTAATTTTGCCCATGGGGATTTTTTGACCCTGGGAGCTTATCTAACTTGGCTTGTCAATACCAACGGTTTAGCTTTCTGGCTTTCTGTTATTGTTGGAGCGATTGGCACAGTTTTAGGGATGTTAGTCTCGGAAAAACTGCTTTGGAAGCCTCTACGCGATCGCCGGGCTAGTTCTACAACTTTGATTATTGTCTCGATAGGTCTGGCTCTTTTTCTTCGCAATGGTATCCTTTTAATTTGGGGAGGAGAGAACCAACGCTATAACCTACCCGTCCAAGAAGCCCTAAATTTAGGGGGGGTGAAGGTGGCAGCAGATCGCCTAGTTGTGATGGGATTAGCAATTATTGCCATTCTTGCGCTGCATTTTCTGCTCCAAAATACCAAAATGGGTAAAGCGATGCGAGCCGTTGCTGATAATACTGATTTAGCAAGGGTGACAGGAATTGACGTGGAACGAGTGGTGATCTGGACTTGGGTGATTACGGGGGTTTTAGCGGCAGTTTCTGGGGCGATGTTTGGGCTGATTACAGGGGGGATTCGTCCGAATATGGGCTGGTTTTTAATTTTGTCAATGTTTGCCTCGGTAATCTTAGGCGGTATTGGCAATCCCTACGGTGCGATTACGGGGGCCTTGGTTATAGGTATTACTCAGGAATTGAGTGTTCCCTGGTTAGGATCGGACTATAAGGTAGGCGTGGCTCTGTTTATCATGATTTTGATTCTCCTATTGCGCCCCCAAGGTTTATTTAAGGGAATGATTTAGGCTAAGATATTGGGAGTGATCCCCTAAAAATCTCTAATTTTCGCAATTTGTCCCCATGTCCCCACTACTGCGACCTTTCCTGTTGAGCTTAACCTTGTTATCTGGTCACTTAGTCCTAGCTTTTCCCGAAGATGCCTCTCCCCAAGCCACTTGTCAAGAAAAAGTCAATCAAGTTATTGATAAAATTCACAACGAGGGGGTAAAGAAGGTTGGCGTTGAAGTGCGCCCTGGTTTGGTTCGTCATCCGAATAACCCCACCAGTCGCAGTGATGAACTGAGTATCGTCATGACTCCGACTAACCGACGGACAAAATTGATTGTAGAAGACATCATTAAATCTCCCACTTTGTTGAGGGTTTGGTCCGATGCTGTGGTGGTTAGTTGTGGTAGCACTGCAGTTGTTCGTTTCCGTGTTGCTCGTTCTAATTTTGTCCGGGCTTATTATGTTCAGTACGACGGCACAACCAGACAGGTTGAATGTGTTAATTTTTCTTCCCCAAATTATCCTTGGGGGGTAGAGTATTGTCCTGAAATTTTAGAAAAATAGGTTTCAATCCTAAACTAATCAGATAGGCTATTCCTGCTATTAAAATAATAGTCGCTCCAGAGGTTAGGTTAAAGCGATAGGACAGAGCTAATCCGATGGTTGTGAAAATACTTCCTAAAAGGCTAGAAAAAATAATCATTAACTTGATATTTTTGACGTACTGACTACTAATAGCTGCGGGAATTGTTAAAAGAGCAATTACCATAATTAACCCAACCACCTGCATCAGCATCACAATTGTTAGGGCGACGGCTGCCATTAATCCTAAATAAATTGCCTCCACGGGAAGATTACGAATAATAGCAAAGGTTTCATCAAAGGAAATGGCAAGAATTTCTTCGTAAAAAAGCATCGCTAATAGAACAATTAGTATATCTAGGATGAATATAATTCCCAAACTATCTTTAGATACTGTTAAGATACTTCCGAATAAATATCCCATTAAATCGGTTTTATATCCAGGGGTTAAATCAATTAAAATAATACCGATCGCCATACCAATTGACCACATTACTCCAATTATAGTATCGGCTCTTTCTTTGAATTTCCTCTGTAACCATCCCATCCCTAGGGCTGAAAAAATACTAAAAACTAGAGCTCCTAGTACGGGATTAAATTGAAAAAAGTAACCAATACCAATACCACCATAGGCAGCATGGGCAATGGCACCACTAATAAAAACAATACGATTAATTACCACAAAAGTTCCCACAATTCCACAGGCAATACTAACTAAAATTCCTGCGACAAGGGCATTCTGCATAAATTCAAACTGCAGGGCTTCAATCATAGGGATTTAACCAAATCTATGGGGCATTGATAAAGTCTCTCTAATAGGTTTAAATTAATAGATTTACCCTGATGGTAGTGAAAACGTCGATTCAGACAACCCACGGTTTTAATATAGGAAGAAATCGCGCCTATATCATGGGAAATTATGATAATAGTCATAAACTCATTGAGCCGTTTAAGTAGGGAATAAATATTACTTTTAACCTGGGGATCAATACTGGCAGTTGGTTCATCTAAAATTAGTAATTTCGGTTCAGTAGCTAAGGCGCGAGCAATATAAACTCGTTGTCTTTGTCCTCCCGAAAGTTCACCAATTCTTTTATCTTTTAAATCTAAAATCTCCACTTGACCTAGGGCTTCGGTAACTTTTTCGTTATCCTTTTGAGGAGATGATTTTCCTAATCTGCCCATTTTAACCACATCCCAAACTGTAATAGGAAAAGCGCGATCGCATTCGACAAACTGCGGTACATACCCCAGATATTTTCGTCCTTTCTCTACGGATTTCCCAAAAACCTTTACCGCTCCCTGTTGTGGCTCAATTAGCCCTAGTAGTACCTTAATAAGAGTTGTTTTTCCCCCACCATTGGGTCCAATAATACCCACAAAGTCTAACTCTCGGACTGAAAGATTAATATCTTCTAAGATAGTTTCTCCTTCGTAACCAGCCCAAAGATGGCGAACCGAAATAACTTCTGATAATATCTGTGCCATAATTATTTATTTAAAACCTCAGACATTTTTTTAGAAACCTGTCGAAGATTGTTGCTCCAGTCGGGAGAAAAAGCACTAATAGTCATCACTTGACCATCAATTTCCTTGGCAATGGTTTCGGAGCTTTTGGTACTAAATTCAGGTTGGGCAAAAATAACTTTAATCTTCTCGGTTTTGGCAGATTTAATCAGATCAGCCAACTCGGAAGCACTGGGTTCATTCCCCTCCACTTCTATAGATATCATTTCTAAACCATAATCCTTGGCAAAATAGCCCCATTCGGGATGAAAAACGATAAATTTACGGCTTTTAATATTCTTAAAATTTTGTTGAATATCTTGATCTAGGGACTTAATTTCTTGGATGAATCCCTCCAAGTTGGCTTGGTACTTAGCTTGGTTTTGGGGATCTATCTGTACTAGGGTTTGATAAATAGTCTCGGCTTGGAGCTTAACTCGTTTAGGGGATAGCCAAATATGGGGATCTAGGCTTCCGTGTTCGTGTTCATGTTCATGTTCATGTTCTTCGAGGGGGAGTTTTTCTACACCTTTACTGGTATCTACAACTAACATTTTCGGGTTAACGGATTGGAGGCGATCTTTCCAAGCATCTTCTAGGGAAACCCCTACGGTAAAATAGGCTTGAGTTTTAGACAGTTGTTTTAACTGTTCTGGTTTGGGTTCGTAGGTGTGGGGATCTACCCCAGGTGCAATCATCACATTTACCGCGACGTTATCGCCCCCAATCTTCTCGACAAAATATTTTTGGGGATCAATGCTAACGCTAATCGGGATTTGGGAGGTTTGAGTAGAAGACGGAGGATTAGCACTACACCCACTTAAACCCATTACTACCACGGCGGCAGCCAAGGGACGAAGGTTAGTAAGGATCATTATGTTACCTAAAATTTCAGATTGCCTTTAATTCTATCAGAGATTGATAATCATTATCATTGTCGCCGCCCTTGGAAAATCAAAAAACTGTGACTAACCCACCGCAAACCCAGTGTATTGACGGATTAAAGGTTCTTGGAAAGCTAACACGATCCTACCAATCATCTACCTCCGGAGTTGGTTGGGGTAGGTTAACGGGTGGTAATTCCTCTTCCTCCTCTTCATCTTCCCAGGTGTTGCTAAAGGGTTTCACAACTCGGTTAATAGCATCCATAACAAAAGCCTTGATAAATTCATCCTTGCGACTGAGTTGGAACTGTCTTTGTACCACTTCGGCAATCCCCCCATCTCCCCAATCTTGATCATGACGGAAGTATTCGACAAAACTTTTCCCCGCAATGCGAGTGAGATAGGCGGCGGTAACTCCTTGAATGGCCTTACCGACAATAAAAGTAGCCACATGAAACTGCAAAGCTTTTGCCAATAATTCTACCGCACCCTTAACGACTCCCAGACTAACTAGGGTTTTCCCCAGGGAAAAGGCTAACTCCTTCCCGCGATCGCTATTAATTTCGCAACCATAAACCTGCCCTAATTCTGCCACCATTTGGGCATTAACAGCAGCAGTAGCTAACATATCCACAACGGGTAAAGGAGTTACGGCAATCACCCCCGCGCCAATCCATTGATAGCGATCTATAATTTTTTCCGCCTGTTGACGGCGTTGGCGTTCAATAATTTTTCGAGCTTCTTGGGAAAGACGTTGGGATTGCAGGAGGATATTATCGGCAATTAAATCCTCTCCTTCGGCGCGAAGAACCACCGCTAAACGCTTAATCAGGGGAATAATATCAGGCTCCGGATAATAAACCTGACCATTTTCTAGGCTCAGGGGTTGGGGACCCGCGGCGATCGCCACGACATCAGGGGCGGGAATTAAACCCTTGACCCTGGCTCTGAGTTGTTGGAGGATTAGGTCTTTATCGGCTTCGCTATAGAGATCCAATTTATTAAAAACCAGTAGGGATCGCTTGCCGATTTCTACTAGGGTTTTGAGGGGATCGTATTCAGATTGGCGCAGATCATTATCAATCACAAAGAGTAGTAAATCCGCTTCTGTCGCCAATTGACGGGCTAATTGTTCCCGTTCGGTGCCAGCAATACCTACTTCCAAGATTCCTGGGGTATCGGTAATCAAAATTTCTCGGTTTAGTCCTTTGAGTTGAAGACGATAGGTTTCTCCGATTTGGGTTGTGCCCATAGTGGCTTCCACATTACCGACAATTTCCCCGATTAAAGCATTAACTAGGGAAGTTTTGCCCGCCGAACCCGTACCAAAAACCACTACTTGTAATTCCCCTCGGTTTAAATTAGCCTCAATTTCCTGGGAACGTCGTAATAAAGCCTCTTGGGAAACCTCATCTTGAATTTGCTGCACCTGTTGACGAATTGCTTTTAAGTTTTCCCCTGCGGCCTCGGTTTTCTCGATGGGCAGTTGGGGAATAGGCCGACCGGTGCTACCGCGCTTTTTCCGTTTTTTTTGGGTGGGCGCAAGATAGAAGTAGTAAATAAAAACATAGATCAGCAATCCCAGTAAAGCGATAATGAGGAGGAGTAGTACATTAGCTAGGATAGGGGCGGTAAAGGCGATCTGGATGTAGAGACGATAAATAGAGTTAACCAACCATAAAAGTAGCCCCAGAATGATACTCAGGCCGAGGATTAACAAAATAAGGCGATGGGGAGGTGGTAAGGGCATCATCACCGGCTATGCTCTCCAAGAAAGTCCTGTTTTGATTTTAGATGGTTGGGAGTGTTTAGTAGGGATTTCTTATCTGTACGAAACTGTACAAAACGTACAGAACTCAGTATATGATATTATTAGCCTGTCCTAGCTTCCATTTTTTAGTAGAATCCGAACATAGCCAAGAAAAAGACCTCAGTGCATCCTAGTCAATTTGACGGGAAATTTTAACCATATCAACTTGTAGTCTCTTAATTTAAGACAGATGACCCTAGATGAAGTTATTCAGATGCTGGCTACAACCTACCCTAAGGGTTTAACCTATTTGCAGGAAGAGGTTTTGCGTTTAGCGTGGGATGGCCATACCTACAGTGAAATGGCGGATTTGCTGCATTATCAAGATGCCTATTTAAAAAATATTGCCTCCCAACTTTGGCAACAATTGTCTATTTTGCTAGATGAACCCATTAATAAGGTGAATTTTGGCTTAAAGATGAAAATGCGTCCCTCTAGCTCCGAGACGGTTAATAAGGCGATCGCTTTCGAGGGAAGTTCCGAGTCTCTCTATGGACTGGTTCCCCTCAACTCTGCTTTTTATATCAAACGTCCACCCATCGAACAATTAGCCTATAGCGAAGTCCAGAAGCCAGGGGGAGTGATTCGCATCAAAGCCCCTCCGAAAATGGGAAAAAGTTCTCTAATCCTCAGAATTATTGCCCATGCCGAAACCTTAAACTATCAATCTGTTACCATTGACCTCAAGGAAGCTGAAGAGTCGGTTTTATTAGGATTAACCCCATTTTTGCGCTGGTTTTGTACAAGTATAAGCCGAAAACTACATCTAAAACCTAATTTAGATGAATATTGGGATGCGGATACGGGATCTAAGGTTAACTGTAATCTATACCTACAAGATTATATTCTTGCTCAGTTAACTAATCCTCTAGTTTTAATTATCAATGATGTCCATCAATTATTTCAATACCCAAAATTAGCCCAAGACTTTCTGCCGTTATTGCGATTTTGGCATGAGCAAGCAAAACAGTCCCTTAACTGGCAAAAATTACGCTTAGTGATCACCCATACTACAGAAATTTATGTGCCGCTACAGTATAATCAATCGCCTTTTAATATTGGTTTACCCCTAACTCCTCCCGAATTTACCCAGGAACAGATACAAGAATTAGCGTGTAGGTATGGACTAGATTGGGGAAATAGTCAGGGACAAGCCAATGCCAAAGCTTTAATTAAATTAGTGGGCGGACACCCGTATCTAATTCGCTTGGCTTTTGATCATATTTGTTATCGGGGATTATCATTAGAAAACCTTTTACAAAATCAAGGAATAGATATTTATGCAGATCATTTACGCAATCATTTAATCATCTTACAAAACCAGCCTGAGCTTGCCAAAGCTTGGAAAGAAGTAATTAGTAATCCCCGGAGAGTAAAACTAGATAGCATTACTATCTACAAGCTACAAAGTCTAGGCCTATTGAAGCTAGGTGCAGAAACCATTGTCCCCCACTGTGATCTATATAATTGGTATTTTCAGCAAGAAATAGCCAAGGGAAGTTTAGACCTAACCGTGGATAGTTACCTTAACCAATTAGAACAAGAACATCAACAGATTAAGTCTTTATCCTTTACCGATAGCCTCACTCAAATACCTAATCGGAGATACTTTGATTATGCTTTTGGGCGAGAATGGCGACAAGCGACGCACCAAAAAACTCCCCTATCTCTGATTATGTGCAGTATAGATAATTTCCAAGCTTATACCAATAAAAATAGCTTACCAGCAGCCGATATATGCTTACAAAAGGTTGCCGAAACCCTTAACAACTGCTTACTAAGAACATCGGATTTTATAGCTAGATTTGGAATGCAGGAATTTGCTATTATCCTAAGGAATACTGATATACAAGGGACGATTAAAATATTAGAGAGAATCCAAAAAGATATAGAAAAAGTCGGAATTTTTTATGAAGATGAGAGAGAAG
This sequence comes from Microcystaceae cyanobacterium, assembly GCA_040398185.1. Taxonomy (GTDB): domain Bacteria; phylum Cyanobacteriota; class Cyanobacteriia; order Cyanobacteriales; family Microcystaceae; genus JBBAUO01. The sequence continues at coordinate 7,702 of JBBAUO010000024.1, forward strand.
AGAAAAAAAATATAACCTTCAGCTTTGGCGTTGCTTGCACCATTCCCGATGCTCAACAAAGCATAGATATAATCCGAGAAGCAGACAAAGCTATGTATAGTTCAATACAACTAGGCGGAAATAGAATAACAATTAGTCCCGTTCTCAACTTTTCCCTTGGGGGATAGGGGATAATAGACAATTGTATATTGTAATTTTATCTAAAGCTATGACCTTGTTGCGTATTCCGAAAACTTGGGAACTATCAGAAAATCAAGTCACTTCCGAGGAACTCTATTTTAATCGTCGGCGTTTCCTGAAAAACTTCATCGGTGCCAGCGTTGTCTCCCTAGCGGGATGTCAAAAGCCCGATGCCAATCAAGCCCTAGAAGCCAGTCTGGCCTTGCCCAAAATAGAACCGTATCAAACTAACCCCGCCTTTGCCCAAGTAGATAGACCTATTACCAAGGAACTTTTAGCGGGACAATATAATAACTTTTATGAATTTGGGGGCACAAAAAATATTTGGTCAAAAGCCCAAAAACTGCCCTTAGAAAATTGGCAAATTGCAGTATCGGGACTGGTAAAAAATCCTCAAACCTACGACATGGAGGAGCTAAAGCGAAGATTTCCCCTAGAGGAAAGGATTTATCGTTTTCGCTGTGTAGAAGCTTGGTCAATGGTTCTACCTTGGCTAGGTTTTCCCATGAAATCCTTATTAGCCGTAGTAGAACCCACATCGGCCGCCAAATTTGTCAGTTTTACCTCCTTCTATGACCCCAAAATTACCCAAGGACCGGGTTTACATTTAGGGGGTTTACCCTGGCCCTATCAAGAGGGGCTAACTATAGAGGAAATGGCCAATGAACTAGCTTTTTTTGCCTTAGGAATCTATGGTCATGATTTGCCCAAACAACACGGAGCTCCCCTCCGCATGGTTATTCCTTGGAAATATGGCTTTAAAGGGGCAAAATCCCTAGTAAAAATCGAATTTTTAGCAAAAAGACCTGCTACCTACTGGAATACCATCAATGATAATGAATACGACTTTGAGGCCAACGTTAACCCGAAAAAGCCCCATCCCCGTTGGTCCCAAGCCAAAGAAAAGTTTATCAGCCAAGGACCTGGTTTATCTTGGGATATTAAGGAAACCCTTCCCTACAATGGCTATGGGGAATATGTAGCTAGTTTGTATAGTTGAAAGAGGTTGCTATATCATAGGGGTATGGCTTACCCTTAATCAAAAACTGGAGAAATATAGTGTCTACTGAGGTACTCGAAAAGCGGGCAACGGAAACGATTCGCAAACCGGCCCCCCGTTATCGTGTTCTAATCCATAACGATGATTTTAATACGATGGAATATGTGGTGATGACCCTAATGCAGACGGTAGCGGGTATGACCCAACCTCAGGCCGTGGATATCATGATGGAAGCCCACACCAATGGTACGGCTCTAGTCATTACCTGTGCCTTAGAACACGCAGAATTTTATTGTGAAACCCTAAAAAGTCGCGGTTTAAGCAGTTCTATTGAACCCGATGAGTAATTCAAGTCTTTATTACCGGCGTATTGCTTCTTACCCGGCACCTCTGAGACTTGGTTATTTTATTTTTCTGCTTTTATGTCTTTGGGTTCCCTTTGCCGTTCCCCTCTCGCTGTTTTTTGCCCATGATCCTAATTTTCTCTCTATTGTGGTTATGGGCTTGCTTTTTGGGCAGTTTCTCTGGTTTTTGGGGAAATGGAGTCAACGGGTTTACGGACAAGGGGGTTTAAAATTGTATGGCTTAGTCTGGGGACATAAAAATACTCTGGAGTTATTGTCCGGTTTAATTATTGGTTTGAGTTTTACTTGGTTGCTTTTTTTGGTGCAAGCCTGGTGTGGTTGGGTAAGCTTTCAGGCTGTTTCCCCCAATTTTTGGCGTATTGTCCTAGAAGGGAGTTTGACGGGCTTAGGAGTTGCTTTTGCGGAGGAATTGTTCTTTAGGGGCTGGTTATTGACGGAGTTGGAGAGAGACTATACCCCTCAAGTCACTCTGGTTAGTACGGCTCTCATTTTTGCTCTAGTACATTTTCTTAAGCCTTTTTCTGAGGTAGTTCGGACTTTTCCCCAGTTTCCCGCCTTGATGATTTTAGGATTACTTTTAGTTTGGGCAAAAAGAGCCTTCGGTAATCGTTTAGGGATTTGTATCGGACTCCATGGTGGCTTGATTTGGGCTTACTATCAGCTAAAGGTAGGGAAATTAATTACCTACACCGGTGAGATTTCTCCCCTAGTTACGGGAATTGACAAAAATCCGCTCATGGGGCTGATGGGGATTCTTTTTTTGAGTGTTTTAGCAATTTGCATCCAGCGCCTGGCTTCCCATCGACGGGCTAGGATTGATATATAATAGTAAAAGTTTAGTCTCCTCATACCTCCTTCCCTTCATCCACCAACCCAGTCTAGCTTGGGCTTTGGTATTTGTGACTGTTTTCGCTAAGAGGCAGAGAAATGACTCAGACTTCCCCTAATCCATCCCCAGAACCTAATAATCGCCGATTAATCAGCCCTCGTTCGCTTTTAATTCTAGGAGGTACCCTCGTTGCCCTAGGAACTGGAACCTATTTGGGGTTGCGTTACTTTGTTTATCAAAATCTCTCCTCGGTGCTGACATCCCAACTCAGTAAGCTTTTACAACGAGAAGTAAGGGTGGGGGCAGTACAAGACTTTAGACTCAATCACCTTCGTTTAGGCGCGTCTAATATTCCCGCTACGCCTACGGATGCTGATAGTTTTTCTATCCAAGCCATTGATGTTAAGTTTAATCCCTTACCTCTACTTATCGGTCGCCCTCTTACCCTCGATATTCTTTTAGTTGATCCAGATATTTATTTAGATCAAGATAAAAATGGACAATGGGTTAATATTGACCTAGGATCTGGAGCAAAACAGCAATTACCTTTTAATTATGATATAAAAGTTCAAGTCCAGGATGGAGATGTTGCCCTTAAGCCCCAAGCTGCAACTAAACCCATTACCATCGCTGCCGATGGACAGGGAAGATATATTAAAACCAAAACCCAAGAAATCCAATACGATTTAGATGCCCTGATTCTCAATAATAAATTTAAAGCCGAGGGAGTTAGTGTCCTAGAAACGGGCAAGAATCAACTTAATTTAGTTATTAAAGAACTAAATTTAGCTCAATTATTAAGCTTATTTCCTCAGCTTCCTGTACAATTAAAACAGGGAAGTTTAGGGGCTGATCTGTCTTTAAATTTACCTTCTTTTGCTCAGATAGAGGAAACCCAAGGGACAGGAGACTTAGTTTTAAAAAACTGGATCGCTCAAACACAATTCTTTAAAGATCCTTTAAAAATTAATACCGAGTTAAGTCTAGAGGGGCAAAGCGTAAAGGTCAAAACAGGTAATGTTGCTATAGGAAAGTCAAAGGCTCAGTTACAAGGGGGAATTGATTGGCAAACTGGGTATGATCTTAAAATCGGGATTATGCAGTTAGATTTAGCTGATTTTTTGAGAAATATAGCTATTAAATCCCCCGTAAAAATTTCGGCTAACTTTAAGAGCCAAATTAACCTAACAGGGAAACTAGATCAACCCCTATTTACAGGCAAGATAGAAAACATTAAGCCTGTGGTGTTAGATAAAATTCCCTTTAAAATTGTCCAGACGGATTTTCAAACTGATCTAGAGCAACTGAAAGTCAAAAATTTCCGTTCCCTACCAACTGTAGGAGGGGAGATAGTCGGTTCAGGGAGCCTAAAAATAGGGGTTTTGTCGGCTTTAAAAAATCAGCAACCCATTGATCCTAAGAAAATGCTGATCAATGCCCAATTTAAAACCGTTATACCTACCCAAAAACTACTCAGTCCCTACGTTTCCTTTCCCCAAGATGTACAAGTTGGTGAGTTACAAGCTAACCTGAAAGTATCGGGTACTTGGGCAAAACCAGAAGGAGTATTAAAATGGCTGGCTCCTAATAATACCCTGGCTACTAAAATGGGCATATCGGGTGCAGGAGAAGTACAACTGGTAAATGATACCCTCCTTTTTCGGAATACTCGCTTACAAGCGGGGCAAGGAACTCTGTTTTTTAACGGTTTTGGGGATCTCAAAAAAGAAGCCTGGCGCGGTGAGTTGATGGCTCAACAATTCCCTTTAGATCCCTTTTTAGGAATTGTCTGCGATCGCTCTCCTAATACTTGTAGTTACCTAAAAATCAGCCAACCTGTAACCCTAGAAACTCTTAATGTTAACCTATCAGGGCAGTTTAAACAAATTGCTCCAGAAACTATCAATGGAGTAGCTAATTTAGCACTAAAAACTAGAAACGGGAATCTTTCCCTAACCAGTCAAGTTAAGCAGGGTAATTTTACCGCCTATACCATTGCCTCGGGACTATCTTTAAATCCCTTTTTAGATTTGCCGATGGTGGTGGATGTAGCCCAGGGGAAAGTTAATCTATCTGGCTCGATTTCACCCTTACTAAAAGGTTCTTTTGCTCAACTACAAGCCACGGCTAATTTAGGGTTATTAGTAGATCGGCAACCCCTAGCAATTAATGGGCAACTCAATGGGGGACAATTACAAGCTACTGCGAGGACTAATGGCTTGAATTTAAGTCCTCTTTTACCTAATTTAACTGTACCTGTAAGTTTGGCCCGTAGTCAGGTTAATATCTCTGCTTCCCTAGAGCAACTACAACAAAAAGACCTCATCACTGTCCTGAACAATGTGACAGGAAGTGGGGATGTTCAGCTATTGGTAGATAATAATTTAGTTAAAACTAAAACCTTAGTAAATCGGGGTAAGGTACAGGCGATCGCCAAGTCCCGTTCCTTCTCCTTAAATCAATTTTTGCCGAATCTTTCTTTCCCTGTAGAAGCCCTAAACACAGAAGTTAATCTAGGGGGGACAACTACCGATATTTTTAACCTGATTGGACAAAAAACGCCTAATCTGAGCGGCTTTACCGTAACGGCTAACTCCCAACTAGCTATGGCGCAAGGACGGGTTAAAGTCAGGGCAAATCTGAGCAATAATGACTGGCAAAGTCAAGTAAATGTTACAAGTCTTAACCCAGAAATTTTATTACAACAAAAATCAGGATTATCTCCTATCAATGGGCAAGCAAGCTTAACGGGAAATCTGCGAGATTTATTTTCAGAAAATTCATCTTTACCTATTAATGTACAGAGTTTAGCCTTCAACTCAGGAGAGAATAAAATTACAGCCCAAGGTAATGTGCTTGTAACAGAACCATTAAAAAACTTAGATATTAAAAGCCTTAACCTCAACCTCACGGGCAACTCAGATTTAGAAAAATTACCCCTACAACGTGCCTTAACCTTAGTACCAGTAGATCGGGTATTTTTACCAGAGTTGGATATAACAGGGGTGGGGCAATTTCAAGGTCAAATCATTGGTAAAAATTTAATATCTAATCCTAGACAAGCGGGAAACTTACAATTAAATGGTGATATAAGGTTAGCCAATTTTACCTTTAATGACAGAGCCTTTGAACCCCTTTTAACAGGAAGAGTAAAAGCAACATTAGGTCAAAAAATAGCCCTAGATTTGTACGGACAAGAAGACGTAATTGCTGCCGCCATTGAACCCTGTACCCGTTCTGATTGTCTTTTTCCCTATTTACCCCTTTCCCTAGAACTCAAACAGACAGCTAATACCCAAGCTCCCTTATTAGTACAAGGAAAACGTTATGGCGATCGCTTTAGAGCGAGCATTGAAAAATTTCCTTTAGAAGTATTAAAAATTGCCCCAGGACAGAATTATAATTTACTAGGAGTAATTTCTGGAACCCTCAAAGCCGAAGCTGATATTGATTTGTTTAACCTGGGAGGAACGGGACAAATCCGCATTGATCGACCTGGTTTAGGGCAGGTTCGAGCGGATCGATTCCAAGCCGCAGTTATCTATCAAAACAATATAGCTCGCCTAAATTCAGGAACCCTTAACTTTGGCAGAAGCCAGTACGATGCCGAGGGAAAATTAAACTTTAAAACAGGAGAAATTCAAGCCAAGGTAGATGTCAATGAGGCCTACATAGAAGATATCCTCCACACCTTTCAAATTACTACAGTAGATCGACTTCTGACCCTGTTACAATTAAGGGAAACTGAATATGCAACAGCAAAGGAAATTCAACCCCAGCCGATTAGTGTTGGAAATGGCAATGCTGACTTAGGCCAACAAGTTAATCTTTTAACCATTATTTCCCGAAGAATTAGAGAACTCGCCTCTAAACTAGATTCAGGCAGTATTCCCACAGAATTGGACATGAGAGGACGTTATACTGCCCAAATTGCCCTAGATGGAACCCTAAAAAATCCGCAACTACAAACCCGATTCGATGGGAGTAATTGGCAATGGTACGCCCAACAACCCTTCCCCGATATCGTTAACCCCTTGGGGCTAGTCATGCGGGAGGTACAATTTATACCTATTAATGTTATAGCCTTAGATGCCAGTTTCCAAGATGGGAACATTGCCATTGAAAAAGCTAAATTACAAATTCGGGAAGCCCTAGCGGAATTTAACGGAAACCTATCCCTAGCTAAAAACTCAGCCCAATTTCGTCTGAGTAATCTTTCCATTGATGAAGTCAGAAACTATGTCCCCCTTCCCCTGGATTTATCCGGCTATTTAAACGCCCAAGGTACTCTGACGGGTAGTATATTTAATCCTAAGGTTCAAGGAGACTTTGCCTTTTTACAAGGGGCGATTAATGCCCGTAGTTTTGAGGAAGATATTAGAGGATTTTTTGACTACACTAACTCTAGATTCCAGGTACAGACAGCTACCACCCCTGCTTTGCAATTTTACGCCAGTGTTCCCTATCCTGCCATTCCCGATGTTAATGATCGTTTTGAGGTTAGAGGGAAATTAGGTACATCGGCATTAAAGTTAGTACGAGCCTTTACCCAGGGACAAATTGACTGGTTAGAAGGAGAAGGAGAAGTAATTCTCAACGCCACTGGGAACATAGATACTACCAAAGAATTGAAGTTCAAGAATGTTGTAGCCGATGGGGTTGTCACCCTCAACAATGCTTCCCTTAAAACCTCTGCTTTTCCGGAAGTATTAACGGTTAATGGTCGCCTACGACTTACTCCTGAAAGTTTAAGTGTAGAACAATTAGAGGGAACAATTGAAAATAGTCAAGTCTTTGTTACGGGGGTTTTACCCTTCTTCCAACCGATTAAAAATAATCTCAATCCCCTTACTGTTTCCCTAACAAATAGTCAGATTGAACTAGATAATCTTTATAAAGGTGGAATTAATGGGGAAATTATCGTTACAGGAACAGCCTTTAATCCTAAAGCTCCCCCTTTAATTGGTGGGGGTGTTGCTCTAGAAAGGGGACAGGTATTTATTCCTAAAACTGACCAACAAAGACCAGACAACCAAGCGATCGCTCTATCCCTTTCTAACCAATGGTTAGGTAATTTAGAAAATAGAGGAGCGGGAATTGCCCCGGAGTTTCATAATTTTCAAGTCAGTTTAAAAAATCTGAAGGTTTCCCAAGCACCCCTTTATGAGTTTGGCTTTGGTGGAGAAATTGTTTTAAATGGTAAGCTCAATAACCTAGATAATTTAGTAGCCAATGGGCAGGTTAAGTTACAACAGGGACGCTTTGGCTTTTTAAATACTCGTTTTGTCCTCAACCGCAGACATAATAATGTCATTGTTTTTGATCCAGACCAAAGTTTATTAAACCCAGATGTAGATATTCAAATGAGAAGTATTATCAGTGATTCTTCGGCAACCAGTACCAGTGTTCTTGCCCAACAAAGGGGGGAGCTTAGTAACGAGATTCCTGATAATAGTCTGACTAGAGTACAACGGATTGACGTAACCCTGAGTTTACAAGGACAACTAGATCAACTGTTGCCTAATTTGCGACAAGATGCGGGAAAAGTTTGTAGTTATCGTCCTTCTGATTTGCCGATTCCAACGGAAGCCGAAATTCTAGCTAATCAGCAAAGAGTTCTGAGTTGTTTACAGAGAATTGCCTCTGCTTCTCCTATACCTGAACAACAATTAGTAACTAGCTCTGTGGTTAAACTAACCAGTAGTCCACCCCGCAGTGAGGGGGAAATTGTCCGTTTATTAGGGGAACAGATTTTCATTTTTGCGGAATCGTTCCAAGGAAAAAACTCGGCGCAATTACTCCAAGAAGGGGTGATAGGTTTAGCAGTACCATTACTTTTGCAAGGTTATATTTATGATGTGGAAAATGGTATTGCTGATACTATCAATGCCACGGATTTTAATATTTTGCCAAACCTACAAGCCGTCTATCGGGTTAGCTCAGAAGGGTTTGTCAGGTTTTCCTACGATTATAATTTTAACGAAGTGACAGTGCGTTATGAGACACGGTTTTGAGTAATTGGGATTATACTTTGTGACCTTATTAAGTAAGTAGGTGTTAAAAATTGTCAGATCCCCCCGCCTATCGGCACCCCCCTTATTAAGCCAGTGCGTTTTCAAAGTCGGTAGAAAAAAGAAAATAAAAGTGATCTTTTCTTGACAATATCAAAAATAGATCACTATTTTTTTTGATTTTAAAAATATGATAAATACCATAATCAAAGAACTAAAAAAGTCAAGGATTTTTGGAAAAGTTATGGCAAAAGACATGAGTTATCAACTGTCAAACTAAAAAAACTTGCCTCATTTTAGCGATAATCATTGGAATCTAGACAAATGTAGGCTTTCTGGTAAATTCCCTAAGGCAGAAAAACCCGCAACCAGTAAGAGTATAAAAATCACTAAAAAATCGTTTTTGTTGAACTTACTGGATCAAATTCAAATCGCTGCTCATAATCGGTTTCTCCATATAGGTTGAAGCTAATGCTTGGTTCATTACCTAAGGCTTCTACGTGATGAATTGTATTAGGTAAAAAGCTGATAATATCCCCAGGGTTGAGAATTAATTCACCTACTTGTTTGATTTCTGATATGGAGTTGGACTGATAAATTTCTTGCCAAAGGGTATTTTTTTCTTGCCCACTAATTAGGGCAACCAACCCCCAAGTCCCGTGATTATGAATGGGAGAAATTTGCCCTGGCAACCAGACAACGCTTTGGACTGTTAAAGGAAAACTTGGTTCATCATAAAGCATCGTCACTGACCAGCCCAGTTCAGGATCGGGGGGACTATGTTCCGTTAACAACCAGGGATTGTTATTGAGTAATTGTCGGACTAGGGGTCTAATCGCGTCTAAACGAAGTCGATCACCTTCTATCGTTGTTAAGATATCTTCTAAATCCGTTAAAAATCGATAAAGTCGGTAGGACTGCTCAGTAAAATCCTCCTGAATAGCGTTTGCACAATTTATCGCTTCTCCAGGCTCTGTAATTAACCAATCTCGATTCGTCATAACTTTGTTGAATAAGGAGTAAAGTCTTTGACCAGTCTAGACCGTAACCGTCACGCGCTTACCAACTTAATCCAGCTTAAATCCAATTTGACCTGAGCTTCGTAACTCTCTACAACAAGCATTGAGCGTACTCAAACTTTGGCAATCGTCTCTATTTGAAGTCAGCACGTGCTTAAATCTTCTTTATTTGAGAAAAAAAACATGAAAATTAAACAGCTTGCTACTCTTACCGCGATCGCTATCCTTAGTACGGGGGCCGCTACCGTTGCCACCTATCCCCAGACCGCCTTAAAAGTGCTGTCGGCCGCCTTAGAAAGCAAAGCCATGGCCAATCCTTGCGCTAGTAAAAACCCCTGTGCAGGAAGAGTGGACCCTTGCGCTAGCAAAAACCCCTGTGCAGGAAAATCTGTTGGTGGCCCCTTGGCTAAATCCCTACAAGGTAAACCCGTTGTTGTAGATATTTATGCCAGTTGGTGTCCTGCTTGCAAAAATATTGCACCAACCCTATCTCAACTTAAGCAACAATATGCAGGCAAGGTTCATTTTATTGTACTTGATGTTTCAGATAAAGCTTCTACGGCTAAATCAGAGGCAATGGCAGAACAGTTAGGTTTAGGCAAGTTTTTTGCCGAAAATAAAACCCAAACGGGTTCTATAACCATTGTCGATCCTAAAACAGGTAAAATTCTGAGCCAAAACCGCAATAATTCTGATAAAAATGCCTATACTACGGTGTTGAATCAGGCGATCGCCAAAAAATAACTTATAAACCTCCCCCAAAAGAAATTCAGTTTTTCCAATCCTCAACTTGGGGGGAACCATTAGTAATCTAATTTGCCTAAGATTTAAACAACCTATTGATGACTTAAATCATCAGAGATTCCCATGGTAAACATTCGGAAAGAAAAAGATTCTGTTGAAATTACTCCACCAGAAAGTATTGTAGATAAAAAACCAAAAACTCCTAAAAAATGGTGGCGATGGGGAGGATTATTTCTACTAGGATTAATCCTAGCCCTAGTACTTTATCGTCTTGTTTCTCCTGCGATTGAGCATTTTGTTTCGACGGTCGAAAACATCTATAAAAACTGGTTTAGCCAACAGGATACCAGTAACCCGCTTGTCTTACTACCCTTTGCCTTTTTTGGTGGTTTAATTGCCAGTATTTCCCCCTGTATTTTAGCCCTATTACCTGTCAACTTGAGCTATATCGGTACGTTAAGAATTAAATCGCGCTGGGATGCCTTCACCAAAGCTGGTTTATTTGTTCTTGGCTCCGTTACTATTTTAAGTTTATTTGGCTTAGTATCCTCTTTTGCAGGGGCCGTCATGGTGGAATACCGAGGCTATATCAATGTTGTTGTGGGTTTTATTATGGGACTAATGGGTTTGTGGTTGATGGGAGTTATTAACATACCTCTTCCCCAGATGAATATCCCTACCCTTAAAGCGGCTGGCCCCTATGGCGTGGGTCTAACCTTTGCTCTCGTCAGTTCTCCCTGTGCCAGTCCCGTCCTATTCGCCGTATTAGCGTCCTCGGCGGCAACGGGTTCCCAATTATTAGCCACTCTGACAATGATAAGCTATGCCCTGGGTTATACCATACTGATTTTCCTGGCCAGTTTATTTACAGGATTGGCTAAACAAAGTAATAACTTATTGAAGCATTCCGAAACTATTATCCTGATTGGTAGTATTGCTCTAATGGGAACAGGGGCTTATTATTTATTCGTCGGCACACAATGGTTTTTGAGAGGTTAACTACAATGATTGAAAAATTAGTGATTATTGGTTCTGCCCGTGCAGGTTATACTGCCACTATCTATGTAGGACATGCCCAACTACATCCCTTAATATTTGAAGGTTTTCAAGCGGGGGATGTCCCTGGTGGTCAATTAATGAACACCACTGAAGTTAAAAATTTTCCAGGCTTTGCTAAAGGAGTTTAAGGATCATTATTAAGGAGACAAATGCGATCGCAAGCCCTACAGAGGGGAACTAAATTTATCACCGATGATGTCACCCAAGTTGATTTTAAGCGTATTCTATTGGAGTTGATTCACCATGTCTGCACAAATTATTCAACAACCAACCGTGGTTCTCTTTAAAAGCAAAAAAGTCTATGTCGAGGCTATTCAAAAAGTGATTTAATCACTAATATGCTTAGGAGATTACAGTAAACTTTGGATCTTCTGGGTTTCTGGATGAAAATCTATCTACTTAATACAGAAACGAGTAGCTTCCAAGCACAAAAACTTTGCCTTCTTAGTTTCATCTGTACTAAAAATCTCATAATGCTATCTAATCAGACGGACACAGAAGTTTATGAAGCCTTGGTGTCGCTAGATATTTCCGCCTTGGGCATTCTTTATGAACGCTACGGTGAAGTGGTTTATCGTTTTGCTCTGCGTATCTTAAATAATTCTCAAGAAGCGGAAGACTTGACCCAGGAGGTTTTCCTAACGCTTTGGCGAAATAAAGCCTATGATCCTAAGCGGGGATCACTGTTGGCTTTTTTAAATACCTTAACTCGTTCCAAGTCCATTGATCGTTATCGGCAACGACAGGCTCAATGGCGATCGCTAGAAAGATTGGGAAAAACTAATTCCTCAGAACCTCAGAGTGACTTAATGAATAAACTTGTTTTAAACGAAACCTCTCGCCAAGTGCAAGAAGCAATGACTAAATTATCTCAAAATCAACGGGCTGTATTAGAAATGGCCTATTTTGACGGATTCAGTCAATCAGAAATAGCAGAAAGATTGAAGATTCCTCTTGGTACAGTCAAAACCCATAAACGTAATGCTTTATTAAAACTTAGACAAATACTAAACGATGCAGTGTAATTGCTATGGAAAATTTTCAAAATCCTCAACAATGGCAAGAGTTATTAGCTGATTATGTATTAGGAGACGTAACTTCAGAAGAAGCTGAAATCGTTCATCAATTATTATTAACTCATCCAGAATTGCAGGAAGAACTTACTCATTTACAGGAAACTCTAGCCTTAATTCCGTTGACTTTACCTGTATCTTCGCCACCTGAAAAACTCGGAAAAAATATTTTACAATTAGCTCAAACTGATTCAGCTTTTGTTGCTACTAATTCCCTGCTTAATTCTTTGCGAAAAAAATCGATGATTAATTTATTGACCCTGGGTGCTATTGCCTTTTCTTTTATTCTAGGACTCGCTTTTTATAATTATCGTTTGCAGCAGCAATTAGCGATCGCTCAATCTGAATCATCTCAATTCCAAAAAGTGATCGCGGGGCTACCTGAATCTAATAATCGTTTGCTTGCACTCCAGGGAACCTCACAAGCTCCCAATGCAACAGGAATAGTTTTCATTATGCCTACAAATAATCAAGTCATTATGACAGCCCAAAATCTATCTCCTTTACCATCAGGAAAGGTATATCGCTTATGGGCCATGGCGGATGGCAAGAAATTTGATTGTGGTAAATTTAATACTGATAAAAAAGGTCACGTAATGAAGCAAATGCCGCTAGATGATGTTATTATAAATACATCGAAACTTTTGATTACTATTGAGCCAACGGAAGCCTTTCCTCAACCAACTGGAGCCGAAGTTATGACCAGTAAAATTGGGTATCAACTTAAGCAGGACAGCTTGAACAATAAAGATTTATCAAATGTCAATTATCTTGACAGCAAGCGAACATTATAAATACCCTAAAATTGGCTAACTACTGGGTAATTGATCGAACAGATTGGAAAGGAAGAAACTTGTTTGTAGCTAGTGTTATTTGTGGAAAAAGAGCGTTGCCTTTGTACTGGATATTGTTAGATAAACGTCGTATCAAAGAATCTAATCGCTCTCCCGAAAGACATAGTGATTTTTGGATAGGGACTTATGGTACTTTTTGGGTTGAGTCGATGGATACTTTCTCGGAACTTGCCTTTTCTTTGATATGCCTCAAACCCCAGAAAACCCCTTATTTCTCCAAAGGGCTAACGCCTATGAGCTTTATCAATCAAGTTCTTTAACTGTTCTGTCACCCCTTGAGCTTAGGCACCTACGGAAAATTAATCCCCAGACGATATGTAAAGTTTTGTAATAAAACACAGAAATCTTTTTGTAGCCACTGAAGTAGTAGTAGCAAGGTTGCCTGGCAATCTTAGACAGACAAAGGGGGAAATATGTTATTATCCCTCCCCAGAGCAGACTTAATTAGAGGGTTTTACTATGAATAAGAGAATACTTTTGCCTTTGTTTTTACTTCCCCTGACCGCCGCCGTCTTGCTGCCTAAAGGTGAGGCTCAAGCCGCTACGGTTGCTAGTGATTGGGTGGGTGCGGCCAGAGAAGGAGTGCGGAATCAGCCCCAGGGTCCAACGGTTGCTTCACGGCTCTACGGCATATTAGGGACTGCGATGTATGATGCCTACTCGGCCTACGCGCCAACCCCTAGCAGCACACGCCTTGGGGATACCTTGCAACGTCCTCTAACAGAAAACACCCAAGCCAACAAAGAGGAAGCCCTCAGTTTTGCCGCCTATCGGGTGCTGTCGGAACTCCTTCCCACCCAAACCACGGCCTTGACCAATAGGATGATCAGCTTGGGTTACAATCCTAATAATACGACAACGGATACGACTACCGCAGCTGGTATCGGTAACGTGATGGCAGAAACCTTAATGGGTTTTCGGCGTGTCGATGGCTCGAATCAACTCAATAACTACGTAGACACCAGTGGCTATACAACCCCGAATACCCCCGAGCAGGTATTAGACATAGAGCTATGGACCCCTGAACACGTTCCCGTGGATTCTAATTCGCCCCTGCAAACTTATCTAACCCCTCACTGGGAAGAGGTAGAAACCTTCTCTTTAAATAGCTCTTCCCAGTTTCGTCCGGCTGCGCCCCAACCCTTTTTGCTCGATCCCAATGCCAGCGCAGATTTACAGGCAAAGACGATTACAAGGGCGGATAATACGGTAGTTCCTATCAGTGCTGCTTTGATCGGAGTGGATATCAATCCGGGTTTCATCAGCCAAGCCGTCGATTTGATTACCATCAGCGCCAACTTAACCGATGAAGAAAAACTCATCGCCGAATTTTGGGAAGATGGGAGAGGGACTCCTTTCCCTCCGGGCCATTGGATGGAGTTCGGTCAGATTGTCTCCAATCGCGACAATCACACCATTGACCAAGATGCGGAGTTATTCTTAGCCTTGGGTAACGCAGTCCTAGATGCGGGAGTTGCCACCTGGGAAGCGAAGGGTTTTTATAATTACGTCCGTCCCGTGAGAGCAATTCGGGAGTTAGGTCGCCTAGGTCTAATCGGCACAGATAATGGCTCTGGAGTATTTGAGATCCAAGCCTACGCAGGGGCAGGCCTGGGAACACAAACTATCCCAGCGACGGAGTTTATCACCTACCAAAATCCTAGCGGTCCCCCTTCGCCTCCCTTTGCCGAATATACCTCCGGCCATAGTGGTTTTAGCGCGGCGGGGGCAGAGGTTCTGCGTCTGTTTACCGGCAGTGATGCCTTCGGTGAGTCCGTCACCTTTACGCCAGGGAGTTCCGTGTTTGAGCCGGGAGTTACGCCTAGCAACCCTGTGACCCTGAGTTGGACAACTTTTACGGAAGCCTCTGATGAAGCCGGGATCTCTCGCCGTTATGGGGGGATTCACTTCCTAGAAGGAGATCTTGAGGGCAGAGTGTTGGGACGCAATGTGGGAGCCGCTAGTTTTAACCGCGCACAATTTTTTATCAACGGTGGAGTATCTACCCCAGAATCCGATAGCGTTCTAGGTTTGTTCGCCCTAGGGAGTTTTATGTGCCTCTCACGGCTTAAACAGACAAAATCGAAATAAAGGTAGGGATGGGTGGTCATTTTTTGTAGGCCACCTTACCTATTTTATCTATTTTTAGTTCATTAAGGGGTAAACGCTTCGGATACAATTAGGACTGAACTTTTTGTAACAATTCCCCCGTGACTTTGACAAAGGCCTTAGAACCCCCAGAGTTAGGCATTCCTAAGACTACAGGCATAAACATATCCACTGCTTTAGCCACATTAACATCCATGGGAATCGCAGTTTCAAAAAGTTGTTCTGGCTCAAAATCTTGTCTAACTCGGCGCATAACTTGATTGTAATAACGACTCATTAACCCCCCGGCTGAAAGCACAAAAACAATGCCTAATAATTTTGGATGAATGGGTTGATCGTTTTGATATGTAGCTTTTAATTTAATAATTCTTCTTTCAAGTAACTGCATTCCCACCACAGAAAGGGGTTCAGGACGAGCAGGAATTAAATAAAAATCACTGGTAGCTATGCCGCTCCTAGTTAAGAGGTTATAACCAGGGGCGCAGTCCATAATTACATAATCATAATTGTCTATAACTGGTTCTAATATCTTTTTAATTAAAACCCTTTCTAATTTGTTCCAAACCTTTTCAAATTTTATGCCATCATATAGGGTAGCCTGTTGATGGAGCACCTCCGAGACAATATATTCATCATAAAGCTCGATATCCCCTGGAAGTAAATCTAAGCCCTTTACCTCACAAACCGAGGGCATAATAATATCATTGATGGTTAACTTACTATGGGGATTGGGCCTAATCATATCTTCGAGGAGATAACTTAGGGTTTTGCGCTTACGGCGAGCCTTAGCAAAATTATGGGGCGATATTAAGCTCAAAGTAGCACTAATTTGGGCATCGAGATCCAAGACCAAAACCCGTTTGTTGTAATATTTAGCTAGACAAGTGGCCAAGTTGACGGTAAGGGTAGTTTTGCCAACTCCACCCTTCATGTTGACGGTACTAATAATAATTGCCATAGAGTTAATTGATGGTTTTTGGTGCTATATCTCGACGGAAAACCTTACCATTATGGGCGACAATAAAGGGCGGTAATGTTTTGATATCAATGACTTTGAGTGTCTTCATGTCATAGCTTGTAGATATAGAAGTCGCCGCATCTATATCTACATCCACAATAGTTAGGGTTTTCCCAGGAGTCAAGGTACTATTTAACAGTTGACGTGCTCCTGAGCCTAAAGCTCCTGCATGGAGTAACTCTAGTTGTCCCCGTTTAGCAGGATAGTAAGCATGGGCGTGGCCACTAATATAAGTGTGTACCCGATAACGCTCTAGGAGTCCTCGCAATTGTTCCCCATGGGCTAAAAAGTCCCCTGGTTTCTCTCTGCCTTTGGCAATACCATAGAGGGGTAGATGGCCGATCGCTATCCTCATTTTGGCTTTTGTGGCGATCGCACTTCCTAGGCTTTTCTCTACCCAGGCTAGTTGTTGGTTTCCTAGGAGATGGGTAGAAGCATCCCACACTAGATAAAAAATACCTTTATGGAAAAAACTATAGTAAAAGGGAAAATTTCCCTGATCGATAAAATTTAAGTTAGGGGTATGGCGAGGATTTTTCCAATAGGCGCTGGCCAAATCCCGCTCTTGACTAAATATATACTGGCCTTTGGACTGCGCTCCCGATGCGTCATGATTACCGACGGTAAAGGCAAAGGGAATTTTGGCTTTTTTTAGGGGTTGACTGATATGCTGATCGAAAGCGGACCACATGGCTTGTATTTGGCTAGAGGTAAGGCTGGTTTTTTGCCCTGCTACCATATCCCCCCCACACAAAACCAGATCCGGCTGCCATTGGGGAATCATGGCTATGGCTTTGTCTACTTCTGGCTCATAATCCGTTGCACCGTACTGACTATTGAGATCACTAATGACAACAATTCTAATATAGGCTTTGGCGATCGCCGGTTTGAGGACAACAGAACCCACCAGGGCACCAGTGAGGAGCAGGAAATGACGACGATCCACCGCTATTCTCCTAGGCTGCGTTGTAGAAAATCACCTTACCGCTATAGGCTTGCTCTAGATAAGCTGACTGCAAGACTTTCTGACGGCTACCGTAGGCAATTAAAGATTGATTCAGGAGAATTAGATCATCAAAGTGGGTAATGGATTCCCCCAAATCATGATTGACTACTACCACAATTTTTCCTGCTTGGGCAAGTTCTTCAAAAATCTTAAAGATAATGACTTCGGTTTTTTGGTCTACTCCCACAAAGGGCTCATCAAAAAAGAAGATTTCCCCATCCTGGGCGAGCGATCGCGCTAAAAAGACCCTTTGTTGCTGTCCCCCCGACAATTGACCGATGGGGCGATCTTTAAAGGCCTCCATCCCGACTCTAGCTAGGGATTGATCGGCTTTTTGCCGACTATTGGCGGAAAATCTTTTTAACCAGCCTGTTTTTCTGACTCTTCCCATCATTACCACATCCCAAACCGTAGCGGGATAGGTCCAGTCAATCTGCGATCGCTGGGGAACATAGGCCACCTGCTCCAACTGCTCTCCTAAAGAACGCCCCTGATAGGATATAGTACCTTTGCCACGGTCAATCAATCCTAGCATCGCCTTGATGAGAGTGCTTTTTCCCGCACCATTGGGACCAATTACCCCCGTTAACTTCCCAGGATAGACCTGTAGGGTAATATCTCGCAAGGCCTCAATCTGGCCATAGGAAACCCCCAAATTATCAACTGTAATGCCTTGACCGACTGCTCGTAGATGATTTTTTACCATAATTACCCCCTTGCCCAACTTATCCCTAGTCTAGCAAAAATGAGACAATTATGAAAATACTATTCCAGAATCCAGCTAGAATCTTCGGGGGTATTCATTTCCCCTAAAGTTTTCCAACCAGCTTCCCAAAGGGCTTGATCCTTGAGTTGAGAAGCATTAAGCCAAAATCTCACGGTGGGATCACAGGAAGACACCATTTCAGCAAAAACCCATTTATCCTCATTTTTGCGATTTATTACCTGAAAATGTCGCCATCCCCAAGTTGTTTGTTTGGAAGTCCATTTAGAACCGATTAGGTAGGGAAATTTCTGTTTATTAGCCATTTTTACTATATATTAAATTAATTTTAAAAAATAACTAGCCGAACTTAACCAACCTGTGCTACTATGGTAAAGCGAAATTAAGCGGATGTGGTGGAATGGTAGACACGCACGTTTGAGGGGCGTGTGGCTTAGGCTATGCGAGTTCAACTCTCGCCATCCGCATGAAACAAGTATAAACCTCCCGATGAAAGAACTAATTGAACTAGACCTAGGGGATTTAGGTTGGGCTTTGGGGTTAATTGCCTGTGCTGTCGCCCTTTCTAGTTGGCAAAAATTAGACCTAGAAGGACAGTTTATCATGGCCGCAGGACGCTCGATCTTGCAACTGCTAGGAGTCGGCTATCTCCTAGCTATTATTTTTGCCCTTAATCATCCCTGGCCTGTCTTGGCTATTGTGGGGATAATGCTAACTATAGCGACAATGGTGGCATCTAACCGCATTTTCCCCCAGAAAAAAGATTTATTTCCTGTTATTTGGCTTTCTTTGCTGGTTAGTGGTGCTTTTACCTTAAGTTATACCCTAGCCCTAATTATTCAACCTCCCCAATGGTATTCACCGCAATATCTTATTCCTTTAGTAGGGATGGTTTTAGGTAATTCCATGAATAGTGCTGCCTTGTCGGGGGAGCGTTTAGCTAGTACCATTGATAAGAATCGCTTGGAAGTGGAAACCCATCTTTGTCTAGGTGCTACGGTTAGACAGGCCATTCGTCCTTTTCAAAGGGAAGCCATTCGTATCGCCCTTATTCCTATCCTCAATCAAATGATGGTGGTGGGATTGGTAAGTTTACCCGGTATGTTTACGGGGCAAGTGCTCAGTGGCAGTAATCCCCTCAATGCTGCTTCCTATCAGATTTTAATTTTATTTATGATTGCCCTGACTAATCTGATCGCTTCTCTGCTGGTCACTGAGGGCGTTTATCGTCGTTTCTTTAACCAAAATAGTCAGTTAATTTGATTTAATACCAAATCTAGTTTAAAAATCAGGTTATAATCCTCCCGCCTGCTGCCTTCCGGATTAGGGGTTAGGTTTTAGGCATTAAACCCAATTCCTAACTCCCCAGGGATGCTAGTTAAATATAGCCCCGCCAAACACCGACTAAAACGCCTTGAACTTCTACTTGGTCCGCCGTCACTTTAATGGGTTGATACTTAGAATTAGCTGGCTTAAGGGTGACTTTTTCCCCTTCTTGATAGAATCTTTTCAGGGTAGTGCCATAGCCATCAACTCTGGCGGCGACAATTTCGCCATTTTGTAGGACTTGAGAGGGGTCCATCTCCCGCATAATAACCACATCCCCCTCGGTGATGAAGTCTTCAATCATACTGTCCCCCGTGACTCTTAAGGCAAAGTGATGGGGTTGTTGGGTTAAAGAGGATAGGTCCAGCTTTTCCTCAACTTCCGTAAACGGTTCAACTAAACCCCCTGCGGCTATAGCTCCTAAAATAGGGATACCTTGGGCGGGGGGCTTAAGGATGCGGATAGTACGAGCTTTTCCCTCCGTCCAATCAATATAGCCCTTGGTTCTTAATCGCTCTAAACGACTTTGGATCGGCGCGGGAGAGCGCAGGTTCATAGCTCGCATCATTTGCCGAATTGAAGGAGCGTGTTGGCTGGCACGAATGTACTCGATCAGCCAGTCATAAAGTTCCTGTTGTGCGACGGTGAGAGATTCCATAGAATTGTTGTTCTTTACTAATGGATTAGTTAATTCAGTTGAACTGTATTCATTTTAGGACATTCGTACTGAGAAAGTAAACTATTTGCGAAAATTATTAGAAAATTTTGAGAGTTAGGGTGGGAATGCTTTAGGATAACTATAGTTTTAATGCAGATTATAGGCATGGGAAAACCAAGAGCAAAATTATTCATGATTTTCAGTCTTTGTCTGGGGATGCCCATTCAGTCGGCCCTGGCCTTACCGCCCCCCCAGGACAAGCCCGAGGCCATCCTGAGAACCGAAATTATTTTAGACGGGCGATCGCCGATCGACGGTCGGCCTCTGAATGCTTCAGAATATGTCCTATTACAAGAACAACTAGGAATAAGTGCCTATCCTCCGGAGATTAATCCCCGGGTCCGACAACTAATAGTGCTGTTACGGCTACGCAAATTCATCAAAACTATTATCCCCTTTTAGCAAGGGATCTAGACAAAAAAATTTAAAATACCGATAAGTATTTAAAAAAATAAAAAACCTGCCCCCCTGCCGTTTGTTGAGAATGAAACCTTAATGTCTGCTACCATATCCCCCGAACAAGTTAATCAAATAGTCTATAACCTGCACCATAACCCCTTTGAAATTCTCGGCTGTCATCCCCTAGAAGAGAATCAAGAGAAATGGGTTATCCGTGCTTACCTCCCCAAAGCTCAATCAGCATGGGTTGTCCCAGCTTCCGGAGAGGAAGAATATCCGATGGAGTCAGTGTATCACCCCAACTTTTTTGAATGTATTGTTGATCCTAGTGCAATCAGTAACTATCAACTCCGCATCCAAGAAGGTGAGCAGGAGAGGGTAATTTATGACCCCTACGCCTTTCGTTCCCACCAATTGACAGATTTTGACATTCATCTCTTTGGGGAAGGAAACCACCATCGCATCTACGAAAAACTCGGAGCTCATCTTTCCCAAGTGGATGACGTTAAGGGTGTGTATTTTGCGGTTTGGGCCCCTAATGCTCGTAACGTCTCAGTTATAGGCGACTTCAACGAGTGGGACGGCAGAGATCATCAGATGCTCAAGCGCAGTAATATCATCTGGGAACTGTTTATTCCCGATTTAGGTATTGGCACAAGATACAAATACGAAATCAAAAACTGGGACGGTCATATCTACGAAAAAACTGATCCCTACGGCTTCCACCAAGAAGTTCGCCCTAAAACCGCCTCGATAGTCACGGATTTAGAGCAGTACGAATGGAAGGACCAAGATTGGATGGAGGAGCGTTACCATAGTGAACCTTTAAGTAAACCCATATCCGTCTACGAAGTTCACCTCGGTTCTTGGATTCACGCCTCCTCCGAAGAAAAGATGACCCTTCTCAGTGGCGAAGTTGAGGCCGTACAGGTTTCGGAATGGAATACAACGGCCAGATTCTTAAGTTATTACGAACTTGCCCATAAGCTCATCCCCTACGTCAAGGAACTCGGCTACACCCATTTAGAACTATTACCCATTGCTGAACATCCCTTTGACGGGTCTTGGGGGTATCAAGTTACGGGCTACTACGCCCCTACTTCCCGCTACGGCAACCCAGAAGACTTTATGTATTTTGTCGATCAGTGCCATCAAAATGGTATCGGGGTGATTGTTGACTGGGTACCTGGTCATTTTCCCAAGGATGGCCACGGTTTAGCCTTTTTTGACGGTAGCCATCTCTACGAACACGCCGACCCCCGCAAAGGGGAACATAAGGAATGGGGAACCCTGGTTTTTAACTATGGTCGTAACGAAGTGCGTAACTTCCTAGTAGCCAATGCCCTTTTCTGGTTTGATAAATACCACATTGACGGGATTCGGGTAGATGCGGTGGCTTCCATGCTCTACCTGGATTATTGCCGCAAACCGGGCGAATGGTTAGTCAATCAGTACGGTGGTAGAGAAAACCTAGAGGCGGCGGATTTCTTGCGCCAAGTCAACAGTTTACTTTTTAATTATTTCCCTGGGGTGCTCTCCATCGCCGAGGAATCTACCGCCTGGCCGATGGTGTCCTGGCCCACCTATGTGGGGGGACTAGGCTTTAACCTCAAGTGGAACATGGGCTGGATGCACGATATGCTGGACTATTTTGGCATGGACCCATGGTTTCGTCAGTTCCACCAAAATAATATTACCTTTAGTATTTGGTACAACCACAGCGAAAATTATATGCTGGCTCTCTCCCATGATGAGATTGTCCATGGCAAAAGTAATATGATTGGCAAAATGCCCGGGGACGAATGGCAAAAATTCGCTAACGTGCGGTGTTTGTTTAGTTATATGTTTACCCACCCTGGCAAAAAGACCATGTTTATGAGCATGGAGTTTGGTCAGTGGAGTGAATGGAATGTCTGGGGAGATTTAGAATGGCATCTGCTACAACATACCCCCCACCAACAATTACAACAGTTTTTTAAGGAGTTAAATGCTCTTTATCAGCAGGAACCCTGTTTGTATAGCCAAGACTTTGAGGAGTCGGGGTTTGAGTGGATTGATTGCAGCGATAACCGCCACAGTGTAGCCTCCTTTGTGCGTTGGAGTAAAGACTGGGACGCTTTTGTGCTGGTGGTATGTAATTTTACTCCCCAACCCCATAGCCATTACCGTGTCGGTGTTCCCCTGGCAGGTTTCTACCGTGAGTTATTTAACAGCGATTCCCGTCAGTACGGTGGTAGTAATATGGGCAATCTTGGGGGTAAGTGGACTGAAGAATGGTCATTCCACAGTCGCCCCTATTCTCTGGACCTGTGCTTACCTCCTTTGTCTGTACTCATCCTCAAGATTGATACCGCCGAAACCGCCATCTTCCAAGCTTTAGGTACGGGTTAATCCCAAGACTTCCCCCTTCCCTGGGACAACCGACCCTATCTGATAGGCGGCGATTCCCTGGGACTCAAACCAATCTAGGGCATCTTTGACAGTCTCGGGAGCAACGATAACCACAAAGCCAATCCCCATATTAAAGGTGTCGTACATGACCTGGGGGTTAACTTCTCCTTCCTGGGCTAACCACCTAAAAATCGGCAAAATTGGCCAACTATTGGGAATTATAGCCACAGACTGTCCCTTATTCAGGCAGCGAGGTAAATTCTCGGGCAATCCACCCCCCGTAATGTGGGCCATACCGTGAATTGCCAGTCCCGATCGCAAAGCTCCGAGAATCGGTTGTACATAGATCTGGGTTGGTGCCAAAAGGCGCTCTCCCAGATTTTCTGCTTCTAACTTGTCCAAGTAACCTTTGGTTTCAATAATCCTGCGGACTAAACTAAAGCCATTACTGTGGATTCCCTGACTGGCTAAACCAAGGGCAATATCCCCTAATTGGACATTCTGACCCGATATAAGCTGACTTTTTTCCACAATTCCCACACAAAAACCCGCCAAGTCATACTCTCCCATTGCATAAAAACCAGGCATTTCTGCTGTCTCTCCCCCGAGTAAGGTACAACCACTCTGGCGACAACCCTGGACAATTCCTTCAATAACGGCTTCGAGTTGAGCGGGTTCGAGTTTTCCCGTGGCTAAGTAGTCTAAAAAAAACAAGGGTTCAGCCCCAGAGGTTAAAACATCATTGACACACATGGCTACTAAATCAATGCCGACGGTATCATGACGTTGCAGCATCTGAGCCAGTTTTAATTTTGTCCCGACTCCATCGGTTCCTGAGACAAGCACCGGTTGCTGATATCCCGACGGAATCTGGAAATATCCTCCAAAGCCCCCCAATCCGCCCAAAACCTCCCGACGATAGGTGCTTTCCACCTTGGCACGAATACGCTGCACGAATTTTCGTCCGGCTTCAATGTCTACACCCGCTTCTTTATAATCCATCGGCTTTTCCCATCTCTACTGTTTAATAACTTAATTTTAGGATCTCTGGACTCAACTCCCAAGACCCCGAGAATTGATGAGTATTACTGATTAAATACTTAATCTAAACTTATCACAACCCCTTTAATGCAGAAAAAGTTGTTTTTGTCAAGGGGGAATAGCAATTTTTAATATTATCTTTTCAACCTGATAGAAATTTTCTGTTATATTTTGCCAATTGTGTAACAAAAGTTACAATACTTTTGCCTAAAGTGTGTAGCGAAATTGTCTATAGAGAAAAATACTCATTTCCCGAAACCCTAATGATGTATGGGCTTTTCCTCTCCTGATTCTACACTAAAACCGTGGGATTACCTAAAAATTTACGAGGGGACAGTCTATTTTAGGCATAACTTACCATAATAAGCTGAAGTTTTAGCTGATGTCAAGTATTGATTGGAATTTTTGATAGCTTCAGGCTAGAACCATAGGAACAACAGTGATCCCCAGTCAAAAAATCATGCTAACTTGTATCAAGCTCAGGAAAAAACCATCTTGTTTGTACTCTTGGGTAAAAAAAAGTTAGCAGATCCATTGGGTAAAGCCAGGAAATGCTAACGATTATCAACAACGCTTATGAAACAAAAAATCTGGAACAGAGTTACGTCCGTTGCACTAAGCACATTAGTTGGGACGACAGTAGCTCTGCTTAGTTCCCCAAGCCAGGGGCAGACTTCCGATGTCAATGTCCAACCGACATTAGAAGCATCTAAACAGGCTCTCTCTCACTCTAGTCCACAGATCAATTCTAATCTAAATCCCAGTAATTCTAACAATAATTCTGTTAGTTCTACTCTCTCAACTTCCAAGAAAACCACAGTCGCCTCCAGTCGGCAGAGCGCGCAGCCCAAAAACAATCGCAAACAAGGAATAGCTTCTTGGTATGGGAATGATTTTTCGGGTCGTCGTACCGCCAACGGGGAAACTTTTAACCCAGGACAATTGACCGCAGCCCATCGTACCCTTCCCTTTGGGACGAAGGTGCGAGTTACCAACCTGCGAAACGGTCGCTCAGTGGTAGTACGAATCAATGACCGCGGCCCCCATGCGAGGGGACGAGTTATCGATCTTTCCACGGGCGCCGCCAGACTCATTGGCGTATTGCAGTCTGGTCTGGCTCCGGTTGCCATTGAAGTCCTAGGACGTTAAGACGGGATGTTAACCTAAGTAGAGGGGATGGATTCGGTCCATCCCTAGAAACTTTGTTCTCAGGGGCAACTAACCAACTGTGCGCGTATTTACAACCATTGCGGGCTTACGTTCTTATCTTTTTGGCTATCAGGAGCAGGGAAAAACCGTTGGCTTGGTTCCAACTATGGGTTCTCTTCACCAAGGACATATTAGTCTCATACAAACTGCCCGCCGAGAGACGGATGTGGTGGTGGTCAGTATTTTTGTTAATCCCCTACAATTTTCCCCGACAGAAGATTTAAGTACCTATCCCCGTCAGTGGGAGCAAGATTATCAAATTGCCCAAAGCTGCGGAGTCGATGGGATTTTTGCCCCTAGTTTGGCGATGATGGATGGGGAAAAAGAGCG
Source organism: Microcystaceae cyanobacterium (assembly GCA_040398185.1). Lineage (GTDB taxonomy): Bacteria > Cyanobacteriota > Cyanobacteriia > Cyanobacteriales > Microcystaceae > JBBAUO01. Next base: position 33,107 of record JBBAUO010000024.1, read on the forward strand.
AGAGCAGCAAATCTTGGTTATACCCCCCGCTAATCTTACTCAGGTTTTGTGTGGTATTTTTCGTCCCGATCATTTTTCGGGAGTTGCTACCATTGTCACTAAGCTTTTGCAGATTGTCTCTCCCAATGTCGCCTATTTTGGGGAGAAAGACTGGCAGCAATTGGCGATTATCCGTCACCTCGTTGGGAATTTACCTATAGATGTAGAGATTAAAGGCTGTCCGACGGTCCGAGAGTCTTCGGGATTAGCCTATAGCTCTCGCAATCAATACCTAAGTGTAGAAGCAAGAAAAGAAGCATCTTTGATCTTTCAAGCTTTAAAGAAAGCCCGTTATCACTTTTTGGCGGGAGAGCGTCGGACTTCTACCCTCAAAGCCCTAGTGCGAGAGGTTCTCTCGGTAGATGCTTTTAGGGTTCAATATGTGGAGGTAGTCCATCCTCAAACCCTCGTCCCCTTAGAAATGATTGAAGATCAAGGTTTATTGGCTTTGGCGGTCTATCTGGGAACGACTCGGTTGATTGATAATATCCTACTACGCGATCGCTCTATGATTATTGCTATCGATGGACCGGCGGGAGCGGGAAAATCAACGGTAACTCGCCAAGTGGCTCAGAGGTTGGGTTTAATGTATTTGGATACGGGAGCAATGTATCGGGCTTTGACTTGGCTGGTTTTGCAATCGGGTATTTCTCCCGAGGATGAGGCCGGGGTTGCCGAATTAGTCTCCCAAGCTACCCTAGAATTAATTCCCTCTCCGCTAGAAAATCAACCCCCCACGGTAATCATCAATGGACAGGATATTACCCTAGCTATTCGCACCCTGGATATTACCCGCCATGTTTCTGTTATTGCGGCGCAAAGGGCGGTTCGTCAGGTTCTCTTGGACCAACAACAACGCTATGGTGTCAAAGGTGGTATAGTCGTGGAAGGACGCGATATTGCCACTAGGGTCTTTCCGGATGCAGAGGTGAAGATTTTTCTGACGGCTTCAGTCTCAGAACGAGCGAAAAGACGTTATCAAGACTTAATCCGCCAAGGGGAAGAAGACATTGACCCATTGGGTTTGGAGCGGGAAATCGCCCATAGGGATTACCTAGATAGTCATCGTTCCCTTTCTCCTTTGGTCAAAGCCGAGGATGCGATAGAAGTTAATACCGATGGTTTGACTATTGAGCAAGTTATCGAAAAAATTGTTGAGCTTAGTTATTCTCGGAGCAAATTATGATTCCCCCTATCACTGAAAAACTCTTACAAGCCAAAACAGAAAAAGGTTTGAGCTTCGCTGATTTAGAAAAAATCTTGGGACGGGATGAGGTTTGGATTGCGGCGGTTTTTTATCGTCAAGCCAGTGCCTCTCCCGAGGAAGCTAGTAAAATTGTGGAGGCTTTGGGGTTAGAACCAGAAATTATCCCAGTTTTAACCGCCTATCCCGTCAAAGGTTTAGGCCCAATTGTTCCCACAGATCCCCTTGTTTACCGCTTTTATGAGATTATCCAGGTCTACGGAATGCCCCTAAAGACCGTCATTCATGAGAAGTTCGGGGATGGGATCATGAGCGCCATTGATTTTACCCTCGATGTGGAAAAAGAAGAGGATATTAAAGGCGATCGCGTTAAAATTATTATGTCTGGGAAATTTTTGGGATATAAGAAGTGGTAGATCATCGATCGGGAAGCGATCGCCCAATCCTGCGTCCGAGGGCGACCAAATAGGCGCCAACCGGCACTTGATAATATTCTAAGATCAGCCAAATTAAACAACCCAAATGGGCGAAAAACGTCCCGAAGATCCAAGCAGCAGACAACCAAGCTAGGGGACTTTTGGGTAGAGGGGGAAATAGGTAGGCCGCGGTGGTAATAATTACGGTAGGAAGTAGCACAAACACAGTACCCGCTACTCCGTAACCCCAGACAAATTGTAAACTCTCCTGTCTGATACCCTTCCAGCCGTTCCCTTGCCAACGCCAGGTCAAAGGTAACTGACTATCCGCCATGCTCAACAACTGTTGCTCGGTGTTCGCCGTAAAAATGTGCTGACAAAAATTACAAGCAAAAGCCTCCATCAGAGTCAGCGCTCGTACTTCTCCATGACGACAGACAGGACAGGGATAAACACCATTATAATCGAAGGACTGTTTTAGCTCAGACATCATACCAAATCCGCTTAAGTTACTAGATAATCATGAGGGCTAGGCAGGGGGCAGGAGGCAGGAGGGTTATAACCTGATTTGGTATCACTACTATAGAGAGTCAGGACTGCTTTCAATATAACCACATCAGCCAAGAAAATGGGATAAAATAATCAAAGTACACAAAAAAATTGAGTAGGCTCCCCTTGTCTCATCCCTCACAACTCCTCGGAACTCAAGCCATCCAAAGGGATAAAGGACTGAAAGCCACCACCTACGGGAAGTGGTTTACATACCCCTTGAAAGTCTATCCCCATCATACCGACTACGCGGGAGTGGTTTGGCATGGAACCTATATCACTTGGCTTGAGGAAGCTAGGGTGGAATATCTGCGCTCCATTGGCGTTAACTTTGCCGATTTAATCCAACTCGGTTGTGATTTGCCCGTAGTGGAACTCACTGTTAAATACCATCGTATCCTACGACTAGGAGAAGAGGCTGTTCTCAAAACCCGTATGGAGGAGATTACAGGGGTGCGGATTAACTGGGAATACAAAATCCAATCCCAGGACCTACAACAGCTATATCTAACAGCCCAAGTTACCCTTGTGGCCATTGACCGAGAAAAGGGGAAAATTTTACGACAACTTCCCCCCCAGGTTAAGGATATGCTGATGCAGTTAGCTGGCCAAAACGCTTCCTAGGGCCCGCCCCATATTAGCCGGATTCATAGCATCTACTGCCGCCGTCGGTTCATAACCACAATGCACCATACAATCAGCACATTGGGGATTACCGCTTTGATGGCCGTATTGATCCCAATCGGTTTTATCTAACAACTCCTGAAAAGTTTGGTAGTATCCCTCATTCAAAAGATAACAGGGTTTTTGCCAACCGAGAACACTATAACAGGGGCTACCCCAGGGTGTGCACTCATAATCCTTTTCGCCCATAAGAAAATCTAGAAATAGGGGATTGTGATTAAAACTCCAGCGTTTTTTGCCCGTGCGCCAAGGTTCGAGAATTTCCCGAAATAGAGCCTTAGTCTGTTCCCTTTTAAGAAAATGTTCCTGATCCGGGGCCCAACCATAGCTGTAACCAGGGGAGATCATCATCCCATCTATCCCTAGGGTGGTTAGGAAATCAAAAAACTCCTGCATTTGTTGGGGATCAGTTCCCTCAAAAACCGTGGTGTTAGTAGTGACGCGAAAACCCTTGGCCTTGGCTGCGCGAATCCCGGCGATCGCTTTGTCAAAAACCCCTTGACGATCTACGCATTTGTCGTGGTGTTCCCTTAAACCATCTAAATGGACGCTAAAGGTTAGATAGGGGGAAGGCACAAACTTATCGAGGCTTTTTTCGAGAAGTAGAGCATTAGTGCACAGATAGACAAATTTCTTCCTCTCTACTAACCCTTGCACAATTTCGTCGATCTGAGGATGGAGTAAAGGCTCTCCCCCAGGAATGGAGACAACGGGCGCTCCACATTCTGCTGCTGCTTGCCAACATTCTTCGGGAGTGAGATTGCGAACCAAAATTTCGGCAGGGTGTTGGATTTTACCGCATCCAGAACAGGCTAAATTACAACGAAATAGAGGCTCTAGCATCAGAACTAGGGGAAACCGTTTCCGACCTAGCAAACGCTGTTGCACAATGTAGCTACCAACCCCTAGGGCTTGTTTCAATTGAACAGCCATATTTTTCCTGCACACCTTTAGTTTTTAGACTCTAGGCTAACACAATCCGATGGGATATACTTACTCAAGTTGATATCTTTATGTCCCTAATACAATGACTGCCATTTCCCTAAGACCTGATACTGCTGATTCCTTTGTCTATCAATCCGTAGTTGAACAAAATGAGTATCGTATCCCAGAGCAACTGCATCCAGATGATCGCATTATTGACATTGGTGCACACATTGGTTCATTTTCCTATCTCTGTTGGCAACGGGGATCTCGAAATATCGAAGCCTTTGAACCTCACCCCGAAAATGCCGAGTTAGCTCGTCATAATTTACAGGGTACGGGGGTAGTTTTACACAATAAGGGAGTCTGGCGCTCGGATCTAGAACAACCCTTAACCCTATACCATTCAGGCTTTGCTGTATCTGCACAATTTCTTTACAGGCCTATTTCCTTAGTTGCTAATAGTCAAGTTAGCTCTGGGTTCGCGGACGAAGAAATATCCCCCGATGGCACCAATACCGGCGGCGGAGATATTTTTGCGGAAACAGGTCAACCGGTGGAAACTGTATCCTTAGATGAAGTGATTGGGGATAAAAAGGTCAAAATCCTGAAAATAGACTGCGAAGGCAGTGAGTTTCCCATTTTACTGACCTGTAAGCGTTTATCCCAGGTAGAAACTATTGTTGGGGAATATCATATCCTAGAGAAGATTCCCCCCAAGGCTCGGATAGAAGGTATAGAGCAATATACCCCTGGAGTTCTGGCAGATTTGCTTATGAGTAAGCGTTTTCGGGTAGAATTTATCCCTAATACCCGTTTTGACTATGTGGGTAATTTCTTTGCCTATAATCTGGATGCTGCTTGAGTTGGGTTTAACAATTGTGTTGTTCGGGCGATCGCCGATTTAGATCCCAGATATCGAGAATTTGTGTTAATATCATTCGTAAATTAATGCGGGTGGTAGATCCCCATGAGCAAGGTTCTCGTATTAAACGCATCCTACGAACCCCTGAACATTACTAGCTGGCGTAGAGCGGTGGTTTTGCTGCTCAAAGGGAAGGCCGAGCCGTTAGAGGATAATGGCAGGTACCTTTTTGCCGATTTTCCTTTCCCCACGGTGATTAGGCTTAGGCAATACGTCAGAGTTCCCTATAAAGAAATTCCCCTAACGCGGCGGAATCTCCTGGAACGCGATCGCCACACCTGTCAGTATTGCAATTATCGAGGCGAACAACTGACCTTAGATCATGTCGTCCCCCGTTCTCGCAATGGAGGAGATACCTGGGAAAACCTAGTTACAGCCTGTGTGCGTTGTAATGTTAAAAAAGGCAACCGTACCCCCAAGGAAGCGAACATGATATTACGTTCTCCACCGAGAAAACCCTATAGTAGTCTGCATTTTGAACTGGTTAAACATACAAAAGACAACATTGATCACGAATGGCGTAAGTATGTCATCGGGATCTAACATTAATACAAGTTTACCAAAACCCGCGTTTCCCACTAGGCATAACAGTTAACCAATTGATTTTAGCCATAGCCAACTGGTCGGGAGTCACCTTAGCATCCCATAGATTAGCTCCACATAAATCAGCCCCCCTGAGGCTGGCGTGGTTCAGATTCGCCCCAGTTAAGTCGGCTCCACGCAGATCCGCCCGCTCCAAATTGGCATAGCTCATATAGGCTTGACTGATGTTGGCATTTTTCAAAATAGCTTGGGATAAATTGGCCTTGCCTAAATTAGCATTAGATAAATCCGCACCCTGAAAATTAGCATTAGTCAATTTGGACTGATAAAAAACGATACCGGGGATTTGTGCCTTTTGTAAATTGATACCATTGAGTTCCTCCTGGGCAAAATCCTTTTGACCTTTTTCGTAATCCGCCAAGATTTTTCGGGCTTCTAGCCGCGGTTTTTTCTTAACAAGAGTGATTTCTGGGGGGATATTTTTTCTACGGTTAACCATCCCTGGGGTGACGTTGATATTGTTGTTATTACCTAGATTTTCGATGCGATTACTTATCTCAGTACCATCGGAATTGATGGCCGTAAGCACTGACGGGTCATCTTTTAACGGTTGCCAACCCCTGGACTTGCCTAGGGCATTAATGGGAGCCGTTACTAAACTTTCCGCTAAACTATCGCTATAGGCAGACATCTCCAGATCTCGCAGCACTTCTTCGGCGCTTTTGTAACGTTGGGCAATGGAAACCTCCATCATGGTTTTGAGAACCCGCACAAAGGGGGGACTAACTTGGGCTTCGTGTTGCCAGACTAATTCTCCTGTATTATTATCTACGGCAAAGTCCTTCGGAGATTTGGCTGTCAGCAGATAAATACAGGTAACACCCAGGGCGTAAATGTCGCTGGCGTAGACAGGGCGCATGGCCATCTGTTCCGGGGGGGCAAAGACGGGAGTTCCTACGGCAAAATTAGTTAGGGCTGTTTGGGAGGAAGCATTGCTAGACACTATAGTATTAACTTGGTTTTTTACGGCTCCAAAGTCAATTAATACCAATTTGCGATCGGTTTGACGACGGATGAGGTTAGCGGGTTTGATATCTCGGTGAATAACTTTTTGGGAGTGAATGTAAGTAATGATGGGAAGTAATTCACTCAGAAATTGTTTCACCCCACTCTCGCTGAAGGCACCACGCTTTTTCACCTCTTGATAGAGGTTATGTCCTTTGACGTATTCTTGTACTAAATAAAATTGCTGATTTTCTTCAAAATAATCTAATAATCGGGGTATTTGGGGATGATTGCCAATTTTGCCGAGGGTTTCTGCCTCTCTCTCAAATAATTCCTTGGCCATGCGAAAAATATGCGGATCATCCGTGGTACGTCTTAGTTGTTTGACCACACAAATCGGTTTACCAGGTAAAAAATTGTCAGCAACGGCAAAAGTCGCGCCAAATCCACCCTTGCCCAAAATGCCGAGGATTTGATAACGGTTCTGGAGAGTTAGAGAAGAACCACAGGCCTGACAGACTAGCACGTTATCGGGATTTTTGGGATGAGGACAGGAAGGGTTGACGCAATAACTCATGCGATGTCACCAAGATCGTGTTGTTCAATAAGGATGCAGGAGCGAAGGGTAAGACAAGTCAGGATGCTTGGACGGATTCTTCTCTATTTTAGTTAATAAATAAATCAGCTTGCCATTGAGCTTTGCGGACTTGGTTTTGCCAACCCTAGTTTTCCCTAACTCTCAAGGTAAATTGCCATTTTTCCCATCGGCAAAGTTCTTTTTTTCGAGGATTTGTACCTAGGTCAAAATTAGCCATTGATTTGCCTCAAACTCAAAATAAATAGGGTTAGGGTGGCAAGGGAGCCGATCCCAAACATCAAGGAACGAGCAATCGGGATATTGAGAATATAAAACAGGGAATAAAAGCCACGAGCCAAAGGAAAGGCGATCGCCGCTACCATAGCCCAAGAAGAATTAACCCCTGTAACGTAGGCCATCAAGGCAGCAGAGGAGAACACCATAAAGGTTTCAAAGCTGTTTTGATGTGCCCAGGTAGCCCTTTGAGCGTAGGGGGGCAATTTATCGAACATGGCCCTAGGCGCCGAGGTATCGTAGCCAGTCTTGGCCCGAGCATAGCCCACGACAAGAAAAGGAGCATAAATCAAGCCAAAAGCTAGGACAACGGAATATAAGAGCCAAGCAGGAGCGGAGACATTCATGGGGTAAACCTAATCAAAATAGAATAGGGTGACTAATTTGCGTTGTTCCTCCGCCTCTTCGCAGGTCTGTAGGAGGATTTGACTGTCATGGAAGGCAAAACAGATCAACTGTTGACAACGGGAAATAATCTCGCTATTACAGAGGCTACTGGCTTCCCCTAGGGAAAGATGGTCATTTTCGGGGCATTCAACTAGGTGAATCACCTGTCGGAGTTGTTCTTGGGATTCCCTAGGCTGTTTATCTAGGCCTTGGGGTAAAATCACGGTCAATAAATTGGCATCTGCCCGCATCGCTCCTTTGATGACGGCGGAATTAGTGCCTGTTGCACCGGATGTCATAATGCGATTACCTCCTAACACCAAGGCGTAGCTCATCATTTCAATAAGCTGCTGATGAGTAATCGGCACATGGCGAGAACCTAAGAGGGCAATGCGCTTAGAACCGGTTTGCTGAATAGCTGCCAGTTCTTGGGATAGGGTATCTAGGGTAGGGATGTCAATAGATTGTGTCAACGGTATTAAACCAAACTACAATTTACAATTTAAGGGGCATAACCATGGGCTATTGTAGCAAACCTCGGTTTGTTGCGGGATTGATTCTGGATTTTTTTCACAAAAATTCTTGTCAGAGTCCCAAAGGATATGTTATAATCATAATCCGTGCGGACGTATAGCTCAGTTGGTTAGAGTACATCGTTGACATCGATGGGGTCACTGGTTCGAATCCAGTTACGTCCACTGCTGCGGGGTAAGGCTTTCAGGCTTTTTTGTGTCATTTAAAGCATGCTTTTGCCGCGGCGGCAAAGTTATGCCTGAAAAAGTGGCGGCAAAGTTATGCCTGAAAAAGCGGCGGCAAAGTTATGCCTGAAACATTTTGGTGAAAAAGTGTGAGGTGCATGGTTAATTATCTCTATCTGTATCTGTAACTTTGGTGTTTACAAGCGACTTAAAAGAGATTGAACTTCTTGCTTATAGTGTAGTCGAACTTTCTTATACCGCAAATAACCGGGGTTATTAATCAGTTCACATACACGGGACTCGGTTGGATGTTCTCCTAATTGATGAAGTGATGCTATCGCCTCTTTAATTTCTTGGCAACACTGATCAATCATAAATAAATGACAAATATGCCGATAATTGCGACGCTTTGCCACAATTTTTTGGCATAATTCGGGAAAATACCTTGATAAAGCTCGTCTATTGACTTGTAACTGTTCAGCTATCTCTTTAATGGTCAGTATTGATTCACTGTCTTGAGACAAAATAAGAGTTAAGGTATGCTCAACATGGCTTAAATCTAAATTTCTCGGAGACAAACGCTTATTTTTGGGCAATTCAGTTTCAATCTTTAGATTTTGCGATTGATTTACCGTTAGATTGAAGTCTTGAGTCAAGAACTGAGACAAGGAAATGTTAAGATTATAACAAATTTGCAGTAATGTAGATAGAGAAGGTAAATTTTTGCCAGAATACCAACCCCAAAAAGTATTTTTGGGAATTCCATTCATTTTAGCAAAAGCAGCCATATTACCATCATTTACTCGATTTACCGCATAGTGGAATGATTTTTGTATGTGTTCTTGAGTTAAAACAGAAGATAACTGATTGGAATTAGCAAGAAGTTCTCCTACCGTTTCAATTTTCCATCTTTCCTGAGTCGTTCCTAAACTCTTAGAATCTCCTCCTAACCAATTATAACATTGTGGACAATAGCCCAAAACAGATTTCCAGTCCAACCACAGTAATTGATGATTGCAGTGGGGACAATTCTGCACAAGAGGGATGTGATGAATTAAACAAGTCTTTACATCAGTTATTGACCATATTAGAGGATCATAAATAACTTGTTGATTTTGTTTCCATTGTTGATAACATACTGGACACCAAGCTTTATAGGGACGTAATAATCCTTTGGCTACTAAAATCTTTGAGAAAGGTATCAAGGTTAAGCAGGATAGATTTTGATGTAAAGTTAGTTGATTAAGAACGTTAACAAAATCGGTAGCAATTGTTCCATATCCATTTAAAGCATGAGAGCGATTTAAAAATGGTTTGAGTCCTCTACTGCTATAGTCTTTGATAAAGGTTTGCTGTAAGAGAGGATTGATCATGTTTGAGAGTAAAGTTCTGACAAAAACCCCATGAGAATGGGCTAACCGAGTCACATAACTGGTCAAACTCTCAACCATTGGCGTTCCTATACCTATCGGCTGTAAATGATGCAAGCGACTTCGGGGAGGCATGGGGAATTTCTCAGGACTCCATAGCTCATCGTTGGTATAGGGTTGAATTTCGGTTATGTCTCTGTCCATTAGAAGTTGATCAATCTAAAATTTTCCTTAAGATTTATATCAGGGTTTACGATAAGTTCTAATATTAAGGTATCTTATACTACTATAGGCTATTATTGTTTAATCAATAGAGAAATATTACTAATCTTTTTTGAAAATAATGACCAAAATGACTATCAACAGTGAAGAACATATAGAAGTAATATTTAAGCTCAAAGGCGCACCAATTCCCCTTGACAATGGGTACGTTATCTATTCGGCTTTATGTCGAATTTGCCCAACGCTTCATGAACTAGAGAATGTAGGAATTCATCCCATTGCAGGAATTCCTGATCAGAATAAGTTTCTTGAACTCACCCCAAATTCTTGTCTAAAAATCCGCATTCATCATTTACAAATTCCTTTAATTTATCCTCACCTAACAGGTCAAACCTTTGAAATTGGAGAAGAATCTTATCAACTAAATATTCCCGACTATCAAGCTATACGTTCCTCAGATAGTCTTTATTCTCGATTAGTGGTTATTACAGGTTATCAAGATCCACCTACTTTTCTTGAAGCAGTTCAGCGTCAAATGGATAGTTTAGGAATACAGGGAAACATAGAACTTCTCACTCGACGGGATGGAACACCACAACGACGACAATTGACCATTCGAAAACAAGGGGATGAGTTTAAAATCAGGGGATTTGGTGTTAAGATAAGTGAACTGAGTCCAGAAGATTCTTTAATATTACAAGAACAGGGAATTGGAGGGAAACGGAAAATGATGTGTGGGGTGTTTGTTCCGGCGACTCGTCTTAAAGAGGAGAAGGAAAACCAATGATGATTGCGACTCAAGCCAAAATTTACTTATCTTTAACCGCTCATGATACCACCATCATGCACCGCGCAGGAATGGCGGGACTTTACCTAACTCTAAAGCGATTAGAAGAAAAATATCCTGATTTGAGTCAACGGGAGGGAAATTTATCCTGGTCATTAACCCCTGATACTATCGAATTATTCTGGGAAGGTAGTGATTTTATTACGTTGGATTGGTTACTTAAGGAATCTTTTCAACTGGATAATGATGGGTTGGTTTGTTTGACAGGATTAAATGGTTATTCAGAGTTGAGACAAAAAATTGAGATTAATCAAGCAATAAGTGCGGTTTTTCTTCGTCATAATAAATTTTATAAAGCAGAAAAGGCTAGAGAAATCCAATTCACCGTTGGAGAAAATGAAGTTTCATATTCCTACAAACCGCTAACATGGTACGCACATCAAACCTTTGCTGAGAATTTATGTGATACAGATACTCAAAACTTAAAACAAGAATATCTTCAAATTACCAGTTGGTTATATTTAGGGGGAATTGTTCGTCATGCCAGAGCAGCAAATGTGACTAAACTAGAAGAAAAGCCTGAATATGCCTTGGCCTTATTATTTGTCCCCGTTATTTGCCATTATTGTTTTTTTCATCTTCCTTCTGAGAATATAAATTCAACAAAACCCCATCGTTATCTTGTCGTGATTCCAGAAATTAAGGATTTTGAGAACGCTTCTCAAAGAAGATGGCGATTACAGCAATTAGAGTCTGAAAAACTTCACGTTACTAATATGAGTGAAGCAGGATTGCTTTATTATAGTTTAGATGAAATTCAAGCAGATGAAGATTATACTCAAGCTTGTCAAGTTTGGCTATATGAGAAAATGAATACAGCGTCTTATCAACGAGTTTTGACGAGAGTTGAAAAAATCGAAGTTGATCAGGAAATGATTAAGACCTATCAACAGGCTCAACAACACTTTCAACCCAATTATCAAAATGTTTATCCTGATAACATTGTCGTTAAAGTCAATCCGATTCGGTCACTGATTGCAGAAAATCTAGTCCAAAAACTCCCTTGGTGGTTTAGTTTTTGGGAAAATTTGATTGAGAATGATTCTAAAAACTATTTATTTAAACAGTTATTATATAATCAAAAAGGAGTTAAATTCATGACAGAAAATAGTGAACAAGATAAACTATATCTTGCTTTTATTGAAGTGTTTCAGCAAGCGATGAGGGCAACTTTTGCGAAAATTTATGCAAAAACTGAGGAAGGAAAAGACCCACCTTTTCAGAAGAAAGCAGAACGATTACGGTCAGAGTTAAATTGTTGCTATGATCAAATATCGTTTCAGCAATATTTAGCTGATTTTTTAGCGAGAGGAAGATTAAATCGGTCATTACAAATCCAGAAAAGAGAGGTTTTATTATTGATTAAACAAACACCTTGGGAAGAATTAAGAATTTGGGCATTATTAGCGATTGCTAGTTATGAACCTAAATTCAAAAAATCTGAAAACTCAAAAAAATTAGAAGGAGTTAACGATGAATCAGAAGAAGAATGAAATCCTCAATCACTATCTTTATGGAACGGTGTTGACTGGTTATAGTTTAGCCTCTGTTAGTCATGGGATGAGACAAGGCAATAAATCCATTTTGCAAAAAGCCTATTGGGATGGGAAAATTCATTCTTTAGTGGGGTCAAGTTCTTTAAGATGGGCATTACGTTTTTATCTTCAATGCAAAGGTTATCCTGTTAATAGAGTATGGGATGAAGATGAACATATTAATCGGTTAAGTGATGAAAATTTTAATCCAGAACGGTTTTTTGACGATGATATTTTCGGCTTTGCTTTATTAGAATCGGTTGAAGAAGAAACTGTAGAAGAAGAAACACCATCAACAACCAAAAGACGGGGTAAACGAAAGAAATCTGGGACAACTGCCCAGAGAACAGGGGCATTAAGTATGAATAATGCCATTTCTTTAACTCCTTATGATGGGTCATTGAAATTAGAAGCAAAAAGTGGTAGAGATAAAGATAGTACTTCACTGCATTTTATTGAATATCACAATACTCGTTATCAATATTATTTTGGGGTGAATGCGACTCATCTCAAAGATACCTCTCGGATTCTTCCTCTTATCGATGGGATTATGAATATGCCAAAAGTCGGGGGAAGTGCGAATATTTTTGCTTATCCTTTTTGTCCTTATAGTTTGGTGTTTCAATGGACAAATTGCTTTGCATCTTATATTTCCTATTGTTTTGAGCCATCTGATGGTAAAGGAAGAGAAGTTAAGCTGACACAGGATTTTCTAGATGAAGTGTATTGTGGGCAAATTGACCCTGATGAATTATGGATTGGGGGGCCAATTGCTTTAGATTTACAGAGAATGGAAGACTTTGAGGATTCCCCCTTTAAACAGGCGCATCTTTATCGAAATCGTATAGAGTTAGCAGAAGATTTAAAGCAGGTGATTAAGCGAGATTTAGGATTAGAAGAATGAGCAGAGATATGCCTTTAATTCTCTATGTGGATGTTCCTTTTGTGACGTTTCGAGATTCTCATAATCGGGAAATGGGAAAGACTTATCCTGTCCCTTCTCCTGCTACGGTGTATGGGATGTTATTGTCTTTGGTGGGGGAAACGGACGTTTATCTTCATTGTGGGGTAGAATTAGCGATCGCGCTGTTAAATGAACCCAAAAAGTCTCGGATTTTGCGTCAAATGAGACGATTTAAGAATGCAAATTTTAGTCATGGGGAGAATATGAATCCTAGCTATCAGGAGATTTTGTCGAATCTGAAGTGTTTAATTTGGGTTCGTTCGGAGGGAGAGAGGGTGCAACCGAGTTTAAGGGAGAGGATACAATGGTCTTTTGAACATCCTAAGTTAGTGAGACGGTTTGGATGTTTGTTTTTGGGAGAAAGTGACCAGTTAATTAAGGTGATACGGTTGGTTTCGGAAGATTATAAAGAAGGGGTGAGACGGTGGTTAATTAGAGATAATAGAGGCAGGTTAACGTTACCCTGTTGGGTTGACCATGTGGGGTCAAAAAATACCCGTTTTTTGCGGTATGGGGTAGAAGAAATGGATCAATTATCTCCTCCTGATTTAGCATGGACGAGGATTAAATCTCCTGTTTGACAAGTACCTCTGATGGGGAAGGGGATGCAAGGGAGAAAATTGACGGAAACTCTTATGGGATAAGGAATAGGGCGATTTTATGTGGTTAATAGGTGCTTGCAAAATCTTGAAAGGCTTACAGGGAGCAGGTTTGATGGGTTGAAGAAGTGGGAAAAATGGTTCAATTTTATGTTGTTTGGATCTCTGCAGGAAGATTTCATGTAAGATTTTAAATAAGCCTTCACTAGTTAAGGAGTTTCACCTTCGCTGTGATTCGTGGCTTTATGCCTCCGGGCGTTGCTCAACTTATGTTATCGGTTGCTTTAACAGTGAGTAAGTGTGATTCGTGGCTTTATGCCTCCGGGCGTTGCTCAAATTGGCCATTACTTCAAGCGATTATGGTTCATCCTAATAGTGATTCGTGGCTTTATGCCTGCGGGCGTTGCTCAAGCTATAATAGATATACGGAGTAATACTTTTAACCCTGTCAGGTGATTCGTGGCTTTATGCCTCCGGGCACTGCTCAAGTCCTTGATACCAGGTGTTTGTGAAATGCGATCGCTTATTTTCCCCCTATCTCGAAGTCTCATTCTCTTGTTAGTCTTTGTCATTAAGATTAGCTTATTGACAATCAAGGTGAGATCGAAACCCTTATTCTGCGATCGTTTTGAGATTTAACGGTAAAAAGTCAGGAAGGAAAGTAAATCTATTACATAAGTGGCAAAAATCCCCAAGTTAAGGCTTTATTATCCTGATTGCCCGCGAATTTGTCCCCAATGTCTAGCGGAAGATTTACAGAAGTATGGGGAGACTTAACTGAGGGATTTTACTAGGCAGGACTTGTTCTGAGCCTTGCACCGAAGAAAAATAGCGAAAAGAAGTAAAATCTACAACACACAAACAACACGAAAACCTACAGTCTTATCGGATGTGCCAGTTGCCCTTGAACTGCGAGAAAAAGAACAACAATCATTCTGTGAACTACTAAAACACCCTCCTCTTACAACTTTTACCTCACTTTCTGTGTTTAATGCTGAACCATCAGAAGGATGACCATAATATCCATCTATCCAATCATCTTGACACCATTCCCATACATTTCCTAATAGATGATGTAAACCCCAAGGATTAGGTTTCAATGACATTACGCTCATAGTGTCTGAATATGGATGTCCTTTAATCAAGCTAAAAAACTCACTAAATTCCAGTTCTTTTTTATTGATGAAGTAATAATGTTGAGAGATATTTACCAGTGCATATTTTTCAAGATATTGACACTTTTGTCCAAAAAAATACTTAGTAGTAGTGCCTGCCCGACAAGCATATTCCCATTGAGCCTCTGTAGGCAGCTGATATCTTTTACCTGTTATTTCAGATAGTTTCTGGCAAAACTCTTGCGCACGATTCCATTGTATTCCACTTACGGGATGATCTTTGTGAACATCAGAATATCTTTCTTTCCCAAGACGACCATAATTACTATTATCAAAATAAGGAAGTGATGGATTATTTCCCATAATAGCTTGATATTGAGCTTGAGTAACAGGATATTTTCCCAGATGAAAAGCTGATACTTTAACTTTATGAATGGGACTTGCTGCATCATGATCAGGAATATGTTCAAGATAAAAATCATGTTTTAAATCATCATAACCATCTGAACCCATCATAAATTCATCCGCAGGGATGGAAATCATTTCCAATTCCACCTCACCGGGCAACATTTCCGTAAAATTCTCTGAAGCATTCGGCATACTAGACTTTAACTTTTCCTCCACAATCATCGGCAACCCTACTGCTTCCATCGCTGGTAACTGGGGAAGACTACCAAAACGATTTAACAATTGCCAACCAACTAAAAGACTATTAATCCCTGCGCTTTGACTCGCCTCAATCCTATCCGCATCCTTGACTTTTTCTAACAACAGCTTTAAAGACTCCAAAAATGGCTTATCCTCTTGATAAACAATCCGTTTTAAAAGCTGACAATCACCATCATTATCCATATCAAAAACCTTATCTGACGGCACATTATTAGCCCGTAACCAATCAGAAAATGCCTTATTACCTTGCTCTAAAGCTAAATACTTATACTCATTAGGTAAATTAGCCAAAGACAACGCCAACTTCATTCGGATTTCAGGCAAACAATAGGAAGAATCAGACTCTAAACTATCATAAAATTGCCCGTAAGCCTTCACAACTACTGAAATTCCCTCCTGCCAAAACTCTGGAGTTAAAAAAGAATGATTCTTATACTTATCTAACAAATAGGGAATTAAGCTTGGTAATAAAGGCGTATTTTCCCAAGAATTACCCAAAAAGAGAATATCTGCATAAAGCCCAATTACCAAACAATGCCATACTGCTAAGTATTGATAAAAACTCTTGTAATCTTGATCGGTGATTTTATACTCCTTACTAATAGGTAAATTAGAAGTATCAATACCGTGTTGTTCTAATTCTTCTTTTTCTGCTAACTCCCTGTAAAGAATTTGTAAATTTTCTTCATTCACTCCCCCCATATTTTTGATATAGGCTTCATCCTTGCCCAGTGCTTCCAATTTCTGACGAGTTCCCTGCCACTCTAAAGCTCTTTTCTTCGCTGAACCATAAAGTAAATCAGAAAAAGATTGACCCGATAAAATAGTGGCTTGTGTGTAAGACACATCCCCACCCGACCAATAGCCTAAACTAAAATTAAGTTCTCCTAAAGGAATTTCAGACTCCAAAACTAAAATAGGAATACTTTTTAACTGTCCATAAAGAGCCTGTAAAGCCGAGCCGCCGCCCCGTTTATTCGATTCCCACGCCTTATCTAATAACTGCACAGGATATTGCTTACTGTTTAAATAGCCTTGATGAAGAAATTGCTCAATTTCCTTAGACAAAAAACCTTCATAACTCGCTTGATAAGGTTTACCTGTACTGTGATCATAATCTAAAATAGGCGGTGCAAGTAGCACTTTTAAAGGCATTATGCCATGAGCGAAAGAATTTTCTAGTAAATCACACGCTAAATTAGAAATAGGTGACTTATCTTCCCTAAGCCTTTCTCTCATTTGTGTTAAAGCATTTTGATGCTGAAGACTGCTTAACTCCCGTTGAAAATCCTGCTGTAATTGTAAAATTTCATATTGAATTTTCTTTTCCTGCTCAAAACGCCATTTTTGAAAATCTAGATTTTTTTGATTAATTGCAAAATTAACCTCAGCCCGAAATGCTTCAATTTCCTTAGCTCTTTCATGGTTAAGTTCAGCCAATTCTCTTTGAAAATCTTGGTTTTCTCTTTGTTGTAAAATAGAAAATTTGATTTGTCTATACTGCAATTCTGCGGAATGTTTTCTACTCAATTGAGCAATCTCTTCGGAAGAATCACGATTTAACCGACTGATCTTTTCAGAGGATTTACGATTTTCCAATGCTGACCAAGCATTTACTCCACTCGATACCAACAAACTTAAACCATAAGCCAAAGACATACTTCTAAATTCTCCATAACAAGTTAATTATTTTTTGGTGATTCTCCTCAGTTTCTTCGTTTCAAAGGAAGTTCTTGATTTGCCCCCTAAATCCCCTAATTCTGGAGGACTTTAATTCTTTGGAAGAGTTCTAATTACTTAGAACCATATTTCTGGATGTCATGATAAGCAACATTGTCATAGGTTTTATCACTAGTTTGTACTTTGTAAGTGTTGTCACCATGAGTATCAATTACCGTACCATGTTGTTCATTGCCATCAGCATCCTTAAACGTCACCTCCTTGTTTTTGGAAATATCGGCAGTAGAAGAAGGCGTAACATTAGCCGTACCCGATCGCTGTAGAAGATGATCGGAATGAGAATCTGTGAGAAAGTGATCATGCTCAAAAGACTGGGGATGCTGATCCACTGCTATGGATTGACTCATCGCATTAAAGTCAGAATAGGAATCGGCTAAATGCTGATTATCAAAAGCATTATGGATATGATGAGGCTCATCAATCCCGATACTAGATAGATCAAACGGATCGTGGTGAACTCCCAAATTAGGGTCGTTTAACAAATCTTGGCGATCGTGCAAATCTAGAGCCGAATCCAAATCAGTATGTAAAGTGTGGGTGTGGGTGTTATCGGACTGATGAAGGTTATGATCAAAAGCTTGTAGATCCATGATGATATATTCAGTGAAGGAATGAGTATTGATTTAGGTTAGGGAATAACCTGAGCCGAATAAATTACCCCGATTTTAGCACACTATAATCGAAGCTATCCCATTAGCATAGTGAAAGCTTCCAGCCTGTGACGGGTAAGATACCCATCCCCCACCCCATTGCACTACCACATAGTACGATAGCACTACATAAACGATTGATCGTTCTCATGCTTGTTAGCAACTCGCCCCTTCGTTACCGACTCGCAGGCAAAACCCTCACCCTCAATGAGCATAAAATCCGTTTTGGATTACCATAATCCCAGTTTATCACTCACTATCATCACCTTTATTCTCGTCTTGTAGTTATTCGAGGATTTGATTAAAATCTTTCTAGGTTTTTGCCCATAGCTATCTCAAGCATTTCTAGCAAATGCCTTGTTCTTGTCCTAAAAAATCCCTCAAAATCATTTTTTACCAAGCAATCTGGCTCAATTGAGTGAGAGCGCAAAATCTCATCAATCCTCTCTCTATTTAAGCCATGTTCTTCTAGGTGATCTAAATACTCACCGGGTGCCTGACTCCCTAAAAAACGATTAGTTCTCATGCGTAACGGGGTTTTATTAACGATGCTATTATACTTACTTCTAGGGATTCCCATTTTCTTACACCATTTTTGTGGGAAAATATGATGATTCTCTATCTTTTCTGCAAAATACTTGATGCAGGTAATAGGTTCTCCTGTCAGGAAGTCTAATGCTCCATCTCTCCTCAACAAAGCCGAAATTGCTCGATAAGTTGCTCCTTGGGAGTTAACAAAACCTTGTAATCTTTCCTCAGTGATATAGGCTTCTCGAACTGTTGTTGGCGTTTCTCCCCTATGCAACACCCATAGGGGAATCTCTATTAAGTCTTTAGCTGCCGTGGATTCTCGACTCCGAGAATAAATGCCTGATGATGCCCCACAATAAAACCACTGCTTTAATTTCACCCTCACAGTGTCTACTTTCACACTTTCTCCTAGGATGACAAACAGGGGAGCCATAGTCACTAACTGCAACGCATAGGGCAAATCATCTGCATCATATATAGCTTCAGTATGTAAAAACTTAGCGACTGTTTCAAACCCTTGGACAAGTAGTTCCGACCATTTTTGATACTCTAATGCGTCTAAAGTAAGTATATCCTGACGATTACAGGTAATTCTCGGCAATATATCTGTATTAATTCTTTTTTCCTTTGCTTCTAATCGATGATGGTATGTAGAGATTAAAGACAAAGCTTGAAGAAAGTCAGTAGATTTAAGCAGTCGTAAAACTTTATGTTGAGTCAAGCGTTTCTCTGTTTTTGCCCAGTCTGCCCGTAAGTCAAAGTTTTGGCCGGAATATTCCGAGGTTAACAAGTCAAAATACGTCAGTTCACAAGGTAGTTCATTATGGCTGACAAAAATATGGCAAACCGCAGTTTTTGGTAATTCTGGACGCAGAATATATAAACCCATTTGATAATGCTCGAACTTTTTGATGATTTGTGCCTCGAACTGTTCAATCAACTGAAGTTTTTCTGCATCGTAATGCCAATACTTAGAGTAGGCGGAACGCCATTGACGAAAATTAAAAACTTTGGAGAAGGGGAAAAAATTAGCTTTATATTCATTTTCAGGGCTAGAACAGTCAATTGACGTTTTCTGGGAGCGGTGTAGCTTTTTCTGGTCGTTAAAGCCGTAGATAGCTTCAACTCGTTCTGTTTCAGGTAAAGACAGAGCCTGATATATGTCAAAATAGTACGAGCGTAATTCTGGCTTGTAGCGTTTTCCCCGATTGATAATCACTGGTTTATCTGAGAAAAGAGACATAAATAGACTGGTCAATCGCTGTTGTCCGTCCAGAATCAGAAAATGGGGGGCAGGGGGATTTAGCAGTTCAACACCTTCGACTAAGCGAGGTTTGAGACGAACTTGAGTATTATCCTGCTGTAAAAACATCAATGTACCCACAGGGAAACCAAGAGATATACTGGCGAGCAGGGCGCGAATGCGGTCATCTTCCCAAAGCCAATCTCTTTGAAAGTCCGCGAGTTGGACTTTGCCTTCTTTGATAGATTGGAGAAGGTCAAGAAGGGGCTCTTTATTCAAGTCAAAGGTAGATAGGGGAATCATGGCAAGCAGAAGCATATATGAAAGTCCTTTCCTGCAAGCTATACCTTTATTTTGAGCAAAGTCAAGGAAATTGGGCAACTTTTGTCAATTTGACAAAAAATTATGAATTTATATTACTTTGTCGCCGATTTAACCAGCGATGTAATATGGGTTCAAGACGACCGGCATTTTCTAAAATCACATCAGCCAAGGCCATTAAGCGTTGATAAGCTTCTCCTGCTTCTCTGCGGCTAGATTGACCTCCTAACCAGTGATAAGTGGTAGATTTAGACACCCCACAAAGGTCTGCTAGTTCCTCGTACCCTAGACCCCAACGGAAGCAAAACTCCGAAGGAGAGATTAGCATCTGACTTAGGAGTGTTAAGACTTCTTGGCGACGCGAAGCAGAAGGATTAGTCACATTTCCCCCGAAGCTTACGCAAGTTACATTCATCTAGCAGTCGAATATCCTCAGAAAATGCAAAATCCCAGTTAGTTATCGTATGGGAAGGACTATTTACGTCTAAAAGAATGAGGTAATGCAGTCCAGTAATGGTGCAACTAGCGGCATCGGTATAGATAACGCCGATAATCCGTCCAAAATCAGGATTTGGTACCCGATGCCAATAGACCCAATTACCGACTTGGAAGTGCTGAGGCGGCAGAGATTCAGGAACACTATCAGGCAAAGAGATAAGAGGCAAGGTAGTAGTCATAGAGCTAAGGACATAATGTTATGTATATTATACAAAAGTATATGTATATTCTATAGACAAAGCCATTGCACTTGCTGAAGATTGTGCAGTGACTAAAAAAACCTCTTTACTGATTAGGCAACGTTTTGGCAAAGCGATACGGCGGCGTAGGCGCGAATTAGAGTTGTCTCAGGATGTTTTGGCGGAAAAAGCAGAACTACATAGAACCTATATTTCCAATCTTGAGCGAGGAGAGATTAATCCCACCTTGGAGAATATTGTTAGGTTAGCTGATGCCCTCGATATCTCCGTAGCTAGGTTATTTTTGGATTATGGGGTAGAGGAAGATTGTAGCCGTTCAGGGGGGGTACCCAATTGAACTCATGACTGGAGTTTAGACTATTTTCGCTCATCGAATCGCCAAAAACTTACCCAGCAAGGGTTTCATGGTTTACGAGTTTGTTTTTGTTTTGAAATCTAAAATCCTTACTACATAAGGCTTGTGGCTTCTAAAACTAAATTTAGTTTAAACTCCAGTTCAGAGTGTAGTTGAAAATCGCGTGTAAAGAGAGCTTTGATTTTGCTTCATTTTAGCGGTAATCGTTATAATCTAGTCAAATAGGGGCTTTGAGACAAATTCCCTAAGGCAGGAAAACCCGCAACCAGTTGTAAGCAAACCGACAGTAACTATGCCAAAGGCAAAAATGGGTGATTTAGTAATTGTTCTACCCGGAATTATGGGGAGTGTTCTCTACAATAAGGAGGGTAAAGGTATTTGGGAGACGTCAGTACAAACATTTTTGAGTGCTGCGACAAGCCTAGGAGAGTCACTCCAACAGTTAGAGCTTAAAGAAGACGATCCTGACTCTGAATTCGCGCCGGATGGGGTACGGCCTAGGGGAATTATGAAGTTCCCTTATTGGGCAACGCCTTTGCATATTATCCTTGATGACTATCGAAGGCTTTCCGAAACATTGACTGATTATTTTGATGTTGTCCGAGGGAAGAATTACTTTGAGTTTGCCTATGACTGGCGGCGAGACAATCGAATTAATGCTCGTAGGCTAGAAAGATTTGTCAGCGATCGCTTACATAATTGGAGAACTGACCCAAAAGGCAATCCAGAGGCTAAGGTAATACTGCTGGGGCATAGCATGGGTGGGTTGGTTGCTCGTTACTATCTAGAAGTGCTTGGCGGAAGAGAGCACTGCAAAGCCTTGTTTACCTTTGCAACTCCTCATCGAGGCTCTGTGGAATCTATTGAATCGTTAGCCAATGGTACAACATTTGCAGGAATTAATCTTGATGCAGTAGTCCGCTCTTTTCCATCAAACTACCAGCTATTACCTATCTATCCAGTCATTAAGATTGGTAATCAATATGAGCGTATTGCTGAAGCATCGATCGCATTACCTAATATTGATAGGGCTAAAGCTGAAGATGCCCTAAAGTTTCATTATGAAATTCGTGATGCAGTCAATCAGAGGTCATCTGGCGGATATTCTATGATCCCTATTGTCGGTACAAAGCAAAACACAAAACAATCTGCGGTACTGGATGAGAATGGCAAAATTCAGATTAGTTTTGATATGCCAGCAGGCCTATTATCGGAAGGAGGAGATGCAGTGTTTGGACATGGCGATGGAACGGTTCCTTATATATCAGCCATTCCAATCGAACTTACAACAGAATACCGCCAAACCTATATTGCAGAACGCCATGGCTCGGTTCAAAATCACGGTCAGGTTCTCGATCAAGTGTGTACACTGATGGCAGCAATGCAAGTGCGCGGGGCGGAAAATTTTCAAAATCCTGGCATTGATGAAGTTGCTCAAGGTTCTACCGCCATCAGTCTAGAAGTTGGTGATCTTTACTCAGCAGCAGAAGTTATTGAGTTACGAGCAAAAATCATTGATAGTAACGCTGATTTTGGTAAGCTTCGGGCAAAAATCACCTCTGCTTCTGACGAAAGCATCCCAACCCAGCGGGTTGAATTTCAAGAGCAAAGTGGGCAGTGGATTTTGCATCTGGAGAATCTTCCACCAGGGTTATATCGAGCAGAAGTCAATACAGAGAACAAAGGTGCTGGCGCTCCTGGTAGTGTTAATGGCTTATTTGCAGTGATTGCATAGGTGATGTTATTTGCTTGTTTACAATCAGGAGTTAATTTATGAGTTGGGATTGGGCAAAAGCTAATGCTATGGATGTCGCTAAATTTGCTACAGATGACGCACTTAAACTGTTTAAATTGGATGTCAATCCCTTTGACCTGAGACGAGAAAATAAGATTGAGGACTTACTGAAGGCAATTTACGACACTTTGGTTCTTCAGGCTATCCAGTATGACCTCGAGAAAACTAGTTCATCTGAAACGCATCAGCGCATTCGTACACCTGTAGAAGTCTTGAATGCACCAAAACAAGGTACCTGTCTAGATCTAGCTCTGTTATTCTGTGGGCTTTGTTTAGGCTGTAGATTGTTGCCAAAACTTGTTATATTCGAGGGTCACGCTTTAGTTGTTGTTCCCATTGTCAATGAACTCTTACGTGAGAACTATAAGAGTAATAATTATTATCAGAAAGATTTTCTAGGTGGACGGAAGAAGGATGCACAAGGGAATCCTCGGATTGAACCAGATACTTATAAAAACAGAGATCAACTAATTTTCGACTTAATCGATGAAAATATTTATCGGGCGATCGAATGTACAGGCTTTGCTTACAGTAATAGCATGATTTCAGGATCGACAGAACTGCCGCCAGAATTTAATCGAAATAAGGAGGGCTATCTGACTTTTGAGCAAGCGAAAGAGGTGGGTCGAGAGCAGTTTAATCGTCTTCCTTTCCAGTATGCAGTTGATATTGAGATTGCCCATAAAGAATGGGGCATTACGCCAGAAACTTTTCGGGAAGAACCGGAAGTTGAGATCGATTGGCATCAGGTCAGCCAAGAGTTGCTGGAAAAACGGCTCCAGCTAACCACCAATCCAATGACTAGGGTTGAAGACATTGACTACCAGGTTGATCAGGTGTTTGTGCCTCTAGGATTAGTGGAACGAAAGAAGGTGCCGCGCCAAAAAGGGGATGTGTTCCCGCAGGACGGTTCAAAGCTGTATAGAGAAGATCGAGAGAAAGAAAAATTTCTGAAGGAATCTAAATCACCGCAAGACTCTGAGGCAGAGGAGATCACTCAGAAATTTGAGTACGAGCAATTTCTAGAACAGGTTTTAAAACAAGGTCAGAGTCCAAAGAGTCAGGGAAAAAAGGTTGCGATCATTGGTGAACCAGGTTCAGGAAAGACCACTTTGCTTCAGCAGATTGCTCGGTGGGTATCAACCCAATTTCCAGCATCAATTGTGATTTGGGTCTCGTTAGCAGATTTAGATTTGGATAAGAGGAATCTAAAGCAACATGTTTACGAGCAGTGGCTAACGTCAATCGTTGAGCAGTATGGTCAGGCAGAGGTATCTGTTCAAGTAAAAAATGCCTTAATTGCCCAGTGTCAACAGGGTCATGTCTGGCTGCTGCTGGATGGACTTGATGAAATGCCGGTAGCTGGCAAGCTCTTAGAGGAAGGGGGATGGCTGGAGGGGACACGCACCGTTCTGACCTGTCGGTTGAATTTGTGGGCTGGTAAGCCGTTGGCTGGATTTGATGTCTATCGGACCCTGGAGTTTTCCTATCCTCAGCAGGTAGAACGATTCGTTGCCAGATGGTTTAAGTCCCAGGATAAAGCCAATTTGGGCCAGGCGTTATGTGCCGCACTAAAAGAACCAGGCAAGGAGCGGATTGGGGATCTAGTCAAAAATCCACTACGGTTGACTTTGCTGTGTTTTGACTGGGGCTTAAGAAGGGGTAGTTTACCTGAAACCCAGGCAGAATTATATCGACGCTATGTTGAGCAATACTACAACTGGAAAGCTAAGGAATTTAGCATAACACCAGAAGAACGACAGACTTTGAATAAGGCCTTGGGGCAGCTATCCTTAGCGGCGATCGACGATCAAGATGAACAAGGAAATGCCCGGTTCCGACTGCGCCATCGGTTTGTTCAGAAATTTTTAAATGGGACACTATTTGACCGGGCTCTGGAATTGGGTTGGTTGAATCAGGTGGGTGTGGATGCGGATGACTCAACCCAAGCAGTCTATGCCTTCTACCACACCACCTTTGAGGAATATTTTGCCGCGTTAGCGATCGATGATTGGGATTTCTTCCTACCCCGTGGGCATAAGAACAAGCCTCTTCCAGATAAGAAATACCGGATCTTTGAGCCGCAGTGGAAGCAGGTGCTTCTGCTCTGGATGGGGCGTAAAGGAGGAGAACTGGTTCAAGA
The DNA here is from genome assembly GCA_040398185.1 of Microcystaceae cyanobacterium. Lineage (GTDB taxonomy): Bacteria > Cyanobacteriota > Cyanobacteriia > Cyanobacteriales > Microcystaceae > JBBAUO01. The sequence continues at coordinate 58,149 of JBBAUO010000024.1, forward strand.
ACCAGAACTTAAATCACAAAAGGAAGCGCTCATTCAAGCATTGATGACTTTTAAAGATGGGTGTAAGGGCTTTTACAGCGATCGCACATTTTTACTGGCAGCAGCGGGGATTGCTGAGTTCAAAGATTGTACCCGGGCGGATGCGATTGTCGATCAACTGATGCAGTGGCTGGTTTGCAGACCTAATTGGTGGGCCTATCTGTTTGATTCGGCCAGAGTGACAGCTAGGAGAAATTTGGCTACCAGTGCTATCGGGAGTACAGATATCCAAAGAGCGATCCAGGCACTGGTGCGGGTACTCGAATCCACTCAGGATGAAGACACCCGTTGGATGGCAGCCCGGAGCTTGGGAGAAATCGGGACGGGTAATGAGACGGCGATCCAGGCACTGGTGCGGGTACTCGAGTCCACTCAGGATGAAGACACCCGTAGGAGGGCAGCCTGGAGCTTGGGACAAATCGGGACGGGTAATGAGACGGCAATCCAGGCACTGGTGCGGGTACTCGAATCCACTCAGTATAAATTCACCCGTAAGGGGGCAGCCGAGAGCTTGGGACAAATCGGGACGGGTAATGAGACGGCGATCCGAGCACTGGTGCGGGTACTCGAATCCACTCAGGATAAATTCACCCGTTGGATGGCAGCCGAGAGCTTGGGACAAATCGGGACGGGTAATGAGACGGCGATCCGAGCACTGGTGCGGGTACTCGTACTCGAATCCACTCAGGATAAATTCACCCGTTTGATGGCAGCCGTGAGCTTTGGACAAATCAGGACGGGTAATGAGACGGTGATCCAGGAACTGGTGCGGGTACTCGAATCCACTCAGGATGAAGACATCCGTAGGAGGGCAGCCGAGAGCTTGGGACAAATCGGGACAGGTAATGAGACGGCGAGCCAGGCACTGGTGCGGGTACTCGAATCCACTCAGGATAAATTCACCCGTTTGATGGCAGCCTGGAGCTTGGGACAAATCGGGACGGGTAATGAGACGGTGATCCAGGCACTGGTGCAGGTAATCGAATCCACTCAGGATGAAGACACCCGTTCGAGGGCAGCCGAGAGCTTAGGACAAATCGGGACGGGTAATGAGACGGCGAGCCAGGCACTGGTGCGGGTACTCGAATCCACTCAGGATGAATACACCCGTTGGATGGCAGCCAAGAGCTTGGGACAAATCGGGACGGTTAATGAGACGGCGATCCAAGCACTGGTGCGGGTACTCGAATCCACTCAGGATAAATTCACCCGTAGGAAGGCAGCCGAGAGCTTGGTCGAAATCGGGATGGGTAATGAGACGGCGATCCGGGAACTGGTGCGGGTGCTCGAATCCACTCAGGATAAAGACACCCATAAGATGGCAGCCGAGAGCTTGGGAAAAATCGGAACGGGTAATGAGACGGCAATCCAGGCACTGGTGCGGGTACTCGAATCCACTCAGGATCAATTCACCCGTTGGAAGGTAGTGGTCTGTCAAAGCAACAATGACGGATAATAGGAGAGGTAAATTCTCCCCAATCT
>JBBAUO010000025.1:0-58998 GCA_040398185.1 Microcystaceae cyanobacterium
CTGCCTCCTGCCTAGCCTTCACGATAATATATTTACCTAAGCGGATTTGGTATGATACCCATCACCCTTTAAGGGGTTTTTGTATTCCTTAATACAGAAGTTTGGTAAAAATCCTCTATTTACTTAAGAAATGACTACAAGCGAATTGTTTCTATTGAGAGCCTTTATGTGTCTTGTCCCTGACCTAAAATGAAAATGAAAAAAAATACCTTTCTCATTTTATTACTTACCACGCTGTTGTGGGGACTAGCCCTACCTGCTAGGGCTGAAGAAGTTGCCGCTGCTGCTATTAATACGGGAGATACTGCCTGGATGTTGGCCTCCTCGGCGCTGGTGCTCTTTATGACTCCGGGCCTTGCCTTTTTTTATGGGGGTTTAGTTCGCTCTCGTAACGTCCTCAATACCATGATGATGAGCTTGGTTGCCATGGGGCTTATTGGTGTTACCTGGTGTCTTTGGGGTTATAGTTTGGCCTTTGATGTCACTATTACCAAAGAAAATCCCTTTGGGCGCGGAATCGAAGCCTTAATCGGCGGAGTAGATTGGTTTTTCCTCAATGGTGTCTCTGGCACTCAACCTGACCCGATTGGCTATGCTCCCACTATTCCCCATCAGCTATTTATGGTCTATCAGATGATGTTTGCCATCATCACCCCCGCCATTATTTCTGGGTCGATAGTCGAGCGCATTAGCTTTAAGGCCTATTTCTGGTTTATGTTGCTCTGGTCCACTTTTATCTACTCCCCCCTAGCCCATTGGGTTTGGGGAAAAGGCTGGATAGGAGCTTCGGGAGGCCTAGATTTTGCGGGGGGAACAGTTGTTCACATTAGCTCGGCAATTTCTGCTTTAGTGGCTGCTTGGATGATAGGACCGCGTAGAAGCTTTATGAGCCAACCCTATGCTCCCCATAATGTTACCTATGTCCTCTTGGGGATTGGCATGCTTTGGTTTGGTTGGTTTGGCTTTAATGCAGGTAGCGCTTTAGGTGCTAATGGTTTGGCAGTCATTGCCTTTGTTAATACCATGATTTCTGCTTCAGCTGGGGGATTGACTTGGTTAATCCTAGAATGGGTACTCCGAGGGAAACCTACTGCGGTGGGGATTGCTAGTGGATTCTTAGCTGGATTAGTCGGAATTACTCCGGCTGCTGGTTATATTGTACCCCTCGCCGCAATTTTTATCGGTTCGATTACTTCGGTTTTTTGCTTCTTTGCCGTTAGTCTCCGGGCTAAGTTGCGTTTTGACGACACCCTAGATACCTTTCCTATCCACGGCGTTGGGGGAACTATTGGGGCGATTCTCACGGGGGTATTTGCTAGTAAGGCTGTTAATGAGTTTGGCAATGATGGCCTACTTCTGGGCAATTTTAAGCTACTCTGGGTCCAAATTGAGGGAATTATCGCTACCTATGTTTTTGCGGGCTTGGGAACTTTCCTGATTATTAAGTTTTTGAGTCTCTTTATGAAAATACGGGTTAAGGAAGAAACCGAAGTTCAGGGATTGGATGTTCCTGAGCATGGGGAAGAAGCCTATTCAGAAGACTTTGAGTATGCTTCTGGTATGAGTTTTACAGACCGCATGAAGGAAGCAGAATAACTCGCGTTGTCTCCTGGTGATAGTATTTCTAGGCGTTAGGTCCAGCTATTGAGCGAAAACCTAGCGCCTATGCCTTTTGCTATAACAGGCTATAATGGCTGGACTACTTAATTTCTTTTTAATGATTGTCAATTAGTATTCATTTTTAGATAATAACTCCTCTTTATTATGTCAACTATTGTTCTAGTATTGATTCAGGTGTTGCTGGTGATCGGATTATCCCGATTAATGGGATTAGTCTGTCGCTCTATTAAACAACCCCTAGTTATTGGGGAAATTATCGCGGGTATCATGTTAGGCCCATCTTTACTGGGTTTAATTTTCCCGCAGTTTTCTGGTAAGTTATTCCCCACAGAAACCCTACCCTACCTTAATATCTTATCACAAATTGGTTTGATATTTTTTATGTTTTTAATTGGGCTAGAACTCAATCCCAAATATTTAAAAGGAAGATTAAATATTGCCATCCTAGTCTCCCATGTAAGTATTTTAGTCCCCTTTTCCTTGGGCAGTATTCTGGCACTATTACTTTACCCGCTAGTGTCTAATAATCAGGTCAACTTTACCGCCTTTGCCCTCTTTTTAGGGGCAGCTATGTCGATTACTGCCTTCCCTGTTTTAGCTAGGATTATTACGGAAAATAATCTCCAAAGAACTCGCCTCGGCACTCTAGCTCTAACCTGTGCAGCCGTTGATGATGTAACTGCTTGGTGTGTTTTGGCTGTGGCTATTGCTGTAGTTCGGACTAAAAGCGTTGTGGGGGCTTTCCCAACCATTGTACTATCTCTAATCTATATCGGTTTGATGGTAACAGTTGGGCGTTGGTTACTAGAAAAATTAGTTATCCATTATCAAAGGCTAGGTAAATTAAATCAGTTAACAGTAGCTGTTATTTATATGGGGGTGGTAATTTCTGCTTTAATTACCGAATTTATTGGTATTCATCTCATTTTTGGAGCCTTTCTATTCGGGGCAGTCATGCCCAAAGATCCCCATTTAATTAAGGAATTAGCCGAAAAAACGGAGGATTTTGTCTTAATATTTCTTTTGCCTGTCTTCTTTGCCTATAGTGGACTGAGAACGGAAATAGGACTATTAAATCGCCCAGAATTGTGGGCATTATGTGCTTTGGTGGTAATAGTTGCTATTTTGGGTAAATATGTCGGTACCTTCATCGCAGCTAGGGTTAGCGGTATTGACAAAAGGGAAGCCTCGGCTCTGGGATGGTTGATGAATACTAGGGGTTTAACGGAGTTGATTGTCTTAAATATTGGTTTAAGTTTAGGGGTAATTTCTCCGCTACTTTTTACCATGTTAGTAATTATGGCTTTAGTTACTACTTTTATGACTTCTCCCCTTTTGGAATGGACCTATCCCAAAGAACAGATTAAGCTCAACATTGTTAGTGAAGATGGCTTCGATGAATCGGGGGAGCCTGAGGTAATTGATTATCGTATTTTAGTCCCCGTAGCTAATCCTAAAACCCAAAAAGGTTTAGTAGAAATTGCTCTGGCGATCGCCGGAAATACCACCTCGGCTGTGTATCCACTTAGTTTATTAGAAATCGAAGAAGATTATCAATTTGAAAGCACCCCTGACGGAGCGAATCAATTGATCAGAAACCAAAAGAAACGCCTAGGGGAATTAGTTGAATCCCTAGAGCCTAATCATTTGCAAAAAATTGTTCATCCCATTGTGCGTATTTCCCGTGACGTGCCGAAAGAAACTACTACTATTGCCCAAATGCAGCAAGCAGATTTAATCTTAGTAGGTTGGCACCGCCCTGCTTTTAGTGATAATCGTTTAGGAGGAAGAGTTGGGAAAATCCTCAATTCATCTCGCGTAGATGTAGCTGTGTATGTAGATAAAGGCTTCAATTCCTTCAACTCTATTTTAGTAGCTTATGCCCAAACTGTCCACGACGATTTGGGCTTATCTTTGGGCTTAAGAATCCTCATGAGTCATCCCGACTGTCATCTGAGTGTATTATGTTTTTCCCAAACGGAATCAAAAGATCATGATATTAGCTCCGAAGTCAAAAATATGATCGAATTGCTTCCCCTTGAAGTCAGTCGTAGAATTGCCATTAGTTGCCTAGCGGTTAATGAGCCAATTCAAGTAGTTATGGAAGCTTCTAGGGATGTGGATTTAACCATAGCAGGTACAAGTCGAACCTGGGGAGTAGAAAAACAAACCCTGGGCTTTTATACCGATAAAATAGCCCAGAATAGTCATTCTTCCCTCCTCATAACCCGTCGTTACTCCCCCGTGATGAGTCATCTTTCGTCTTTATTTAATTCCCCGACTAAATCTGAAGTTAATATCTAGGAAAATATGGCTAATCATAAGTTAAATCACTTGGCTTTTTATGGCATTGCAATCAGTTCTGTATTGGTACTATTTAAGTTTGTTAGTGCCTACGGAGAAACCCAACTAAAGGCCCCGGTGAATGTTAATGGAGTTTATGAACTGCAAAGTGATAGTTTAGGAAACTGTTTAGCAGGTCAACCCCTAGAGTTAGACATAGAACAATCAGGAGTATATCTCTTTGGACATCTGGCTCTAAATTCAGATAAAGCCCCTAAAAAAATACCCCTATCTGGGGATTTAGAAGGTAATAAAGTTGTAATGAAAGGGAATTTAGAATCTATTTGTCCCGACGCAAAAGATCCAGATGTAATTCTCAAGGGAGAAATAACAGATAAAACGATTGTCGGCAATTTAGAAGCCCAGGCCCTGCAAGGAAATTTTAGCGGTACCCAAAAAATCTTGCCTGAAAAAGAAACGGGGGGACATTGAGGCTAATTACTGTGGGACAATGGAAGTAATACCCCATCCCCATGAGGAATCACGATGCCAACCCTCGAAGCTCACAAAAAAGACCATCCCGGTGGTGATAAACGCTTCAAAGTGCTAGACATTACCATGAAGCGGAGCCAATACCGCCAAGATGCACTAATTGAGGTACTCCACAAAGCCCAGGAAGCCTTTGGTTATTTAGAAAAAGATGTAATCCTCTATATTGCCCACTCCCTAAAACTGCCACCTAGTCGGGTGTATGGGGTAGCAACCTTCTATCATCTTTTTTCCCTAAAACCTGCGGGGAAGCATACTTGTATTATCTGTCTGGGAACTGCTTGTTATGTCAAAGGGGGTGGTGATATCATCACTGATATGGAGAACCATCTGGGTATTGGCATCGGGGAAACTACCCCAGATGGAGAAATATCCCTCATGTCTGCCCGTTGTATTGGAGCCTGTGGTATTGCTCCTGCGGTGGTTTTTGATGGCACCGTGGCGGGGAAACAAAATACAGAAACCGTAACCCATAAGCTGGAATCTTGGAAACAATAGAGGGGAGATAATTTTTATGGAATGGACTCAATTGCTAGAATTGGCCGCCCAGGAAAAAGCCAAACAGAAAAATATTCGCATTCACTGCTGTACCTCTACAGGTTGTCGAGCTTCTGATTCCTTGGGGGTGAAAAAAATGCTGGATAAGGCTGTGGAAGATAACCAGCTACAGGACGAAGTCGAAGTCGTGGGAGTCGGTTGCATGGGCTTCTGTGGACGTGGTCCCTTGGTGGAAATAGACCCCCAAGAACTGATGTACGAGGAAGTTACCCCCGAAACCGCTCCTAGCATTATTGCCTCCCTCAAAGGCGGCCAAGCCCAGGCCAATTTGGGAGATTATCATCATCCCTTTTTCTCCCGTCAGGTGAAAATTGTCCGCAAAAATACCGGCAAAATTGACCCAGAACAAATAGAAGAATACATTGCTGCGGGGGGTTATCAGGCTCTCCACAAAGCCCTTTATGAAATGACTCCCCAGGAAGTGGTAGAGGAAATTACCAAAAGTGGACTGCGCGGTAGAGGTGGAGGTGGCTATCCCACAGGCTTAAAATGGGCAACTGTCGCTAAAATGCCCCCAGGACAAAAATATGTTATCTGTAATGGCGATGAAGGGGACCCTGGAGCTTTTATGGACCGCAGTGTCTTAGAAAGTGACCCCCACTTAGTTCTAGAAGGTATGGCGATCGCGGCCTATGCCGTGGGAGCAAATCATGGTTATGTATATGTTAGGGCGGAATACCCCTTGGCCATTGAGCGTCTGCAAAAAGCGATCCAACAGGCAAAAAAATATGGCTTAATGGGAACGGGGGTTTTTGAATCGGCCTTTGATTTTAAGGTAGACATCCGTATTGGTGCGGGGGCCTTTGTCTGTGGGGAAGAAACCGCCTTAATTAATTCTATAGAAGGAGGAAGGGGTACACCACGACCGCGGCCGCCCTATCCTGCCCAAAAAGGACTCTGGGAAAGTCCAACTCTGATTAACAATGTGGAAACCCTAGCCAATATCGCCACTATTATTGAAAAAGGATCTTTATGGTATAGCAGTATTGGAACCGCCACCAGTAAAGGTACAAAAATCTTTGCCCTAACGGGTAAAATCCGTAACAATGGCTTAATTGAGGTACCTATGGGTATCACCATCAGGGAAATTGTCGAAGATATGGGGGGAGGGGTACCCGATGGCGAGGTAAAAGCCATACAAACCGGTGGACCTTCGGGGGGCTGTATTCCTGCTAGTTTGTTAGATACTCCCATTGACTATGAATCCCTGAGTAAATTGGGCTCAATGATGGGTTCCGGTGGCATGGTGGTTATGGACCAAACTACTAGCATGGTGGAAGTGGCTAAGTTTTATATGGACTTTTGCCGAGAGGAATCCTGTGGTAAATGTATTCCCTGTCGGGCTGGTACCGTACAAATGTACGAAATGCTTTCTAAGATTACCAAAGGACGAGCTAGAGCCTCTGATTTGGAGAAATTAGCCAGTTTATGTCAAATGGTTAAGGAAACTAGCCTCTGTGGGCTAGGAATGAGTGCCCCTAATCCTGTTTTGAGTACCCTGCATTACTTTAAGGAAGAGTACGAGGCACTTTTGAGTACGCGCTAAATTGCACCTAACAATCTCCAACTATAAAAATGTACAAAAAACTCTCCCTTGCCCTTTTAGGACTGTTGTTTACCCTCTCCCTCTCCCCGACGGCGAAAGCCGAGACTGTGATGGAAAAAGCCGCTCGTACAGGAATTATTAGAATGGGTGGACGCACCGATGTCATTCCCTACTCCTACGTCAACGACAAAAAGGAATTAGTGGGGTACTCCATTGATATCGCTTCTTTAATTGAAGAAGAGGTTTCCCTCTACCTAGGCAAGCCCGTCAAAATCCAGTTTGAGACTATCAATGATTTTTCGGAATTATTTCCCCAAGTCGCCAATGGAGAAATTGATATAGCTTGTAATACCCAATTCGCTTGGCAACGGGAGATGTTTGTAGATTTCTCGGTTCCCTATAGTCTTTCTGGTATTCGACTTTTAGCCAAAAAGGGCACATTAAAAGGGACACCTGAATCCCTTGCGGGTAAACGGATTGCGGTACTGGCCAATTCTTTGGGGGAGGCCACCCTAAAACTGGTGCAGCCCAAGGCGATTTTAGTTCCCGTAAAGGGGGTAGATGAAGGGATTACCGCCCTCGTTTCTGGCCAAGTGGACGCAGTGATGGGGGATAGTGTTGTCCTAGCGGGTAATGTCCAAAGGGTTAGCGATACGGCCTATGAATTAGTCCCCGAAAATCCCTACGCTCGCTATGGGGTAGGGTGTATGCTGCCAGAAAACGAATCCACGTTCCGAAACCTAGTTAACCTAGCTATTGCTAAAATGCTCCAAGGCTATATAGTTGGAGACGAAAAATATACAGCTATAGTCGACAAATGGTTAGGACCTGATGGGCTTCTGGAGCTTCCTAGGGAATTAATTAAGGAATATTTTCAGATGGTTCTACTCAATTACGAACAAGTTCCCCTCTCTAATGCTCAAAAAACAACAAAATAGGAGAAAAATCCTTGAATATTACAACTAATACTGGGTTACTCGGTTTTTTACTGACATTGTCCGCCCTTAGTATCCCCGCAGTTTCGTCAAAAGCGATCGCCTCCCCATCTATTGAAGTTCGTCTACATCGGATTACAGAAGCAATCCGCGAACGGGAAAGCCAATGGCAAGAAGGGACAAATTTAGAATCCCCCCCTTTAACGGCCCGAGGTTTTGCCGATGGTAGTCGGGGCGGCGCCTGGAATCAATACGCCAGAGGTAGTACGGCAACGGGAGCAGGGGGAGGAGCTTTTGCTAACGCCCATCCCGCCTACGGGGGTGCTGGTTTTGCTAATGGTTCTGGCTTTAAAAACGGAGCCTACGGAGGTGCTGGTTTTGCTAATGGCAACTATGGGGGCGCTGGTTTTAGAAACGGAGCCTACGGAGGTGCTGCTTTTAAAAATGGAGCTTATGGGGGGGCTGGTTTTAGAAACTGGTAGAAATTAATTACAGCCTTTTTCAGAATAATGAGGTACGCTTCTTCCTGCCTCCTGCCTCCTGCCCCCTGCCTCAAAGCGACAATTTCTGTACCTCACTAATATGAGAAGTGCTATAAATGACAGTTTTACCGTCTATGGGTCCAATTAATTTAGTAGTGATTCAGTCTACATCTTTCTGTAATCTTAACTGTGATTATTGCTATCTTCCTGATCGCCAAACCAAAAACCAATTGTCTTTGGATTTGATCCCAACGATCATGAAAACTGTTTTAGAAAGTCCCTTTATTGGTGGAGATTTTACTATCCTTTGGCACGCAGGAGAACCCCTAGCCCTGCCAGTGTCCTTTTATGATCAGGCTACTTACTTAATCCGAGAGGCGGAAAAGAGGTACAAAACCCAACCTATCCAGATTTTTCAATCCCTACAAACCAATGCTACCTTAATTAATCAAGCCTGGTGTGATTGTTTTTTACGCAATGGGATTTATGTAGGTGTGAGTCTGGATGGTCCCGCCTTTCTCCATGATATTCATCGTCAAACCTATAGGGGACTAGGTACCCATGCTGCCACCATGCGGGGAATTTCCCTGTTACAAAAGAATCAGATTCCCTTTAATGTCATTGCTGTACTGACTCAAGACTCCCTAGATTATCCCGAGGAAATCTTTAATTTTTTCCTAGAAAACGGCATTACCGAAGTAGGCTTTAACATGGAAGAGGCGGAAGGGGTACACCAAAATTCTACCCTCAATCAGCCCGGAATTGAATCTAGATACCGGGCTTTTATACAACGCTTCTGGGAGCTAACGGTACAGACAAAGGGAGTCTTTAAATTGCGTGAATTTGAGACAATGTGTACCCTAGCCTATGGGAATTTTCGCTTAGAAAGTACGGATATGAATAGGGCTTTTGTTATCGTTAATTTTGATTATCAAGGTAACTTTTCCACCTTCGATCCAGAGTTGTTAGCGGTCAAAATAGAGCCCTACGGGAACTTGATTCTTGGTAACGTCTTGGGGGATACCTTAGCATCTGTTTGTGATGGGGAAAAATTTCGGCAAATTTATCAAGATATGAGTGCAGGGGTGGAGTTGTGTCGTCAAAATTGCGATTACTTTGGACTATGCGGCGGCGGTGCTGGAAGTAATAAGTATTGGGAAAATGGTACTCTTAATTCCTCGGAAACAAAAGCTTGTCGTCATCGCATTCAGGCGATCGCCGATGTAGTTTTAGAGGGATTAGAAAACTCCCTAGGATTAGTTAATTAATAATATTCCTAATCAAAATGTTTAAAAAGATAGTTTCATGGATTCAAAATAATCTGCTGTTACAGTTTACATTAATAGCGGGCTTAATTTTTTTACTATACAGTTGGGTATCACCGCGATCGGAAAATACCATCGTCATTCCCCAGGAAACCTATTCCACTTTAGTGGGTGAACGCCGTAAATTATTAGGTCGTCCCCTCACCAAAAGCGAACAAGATACCCTATTATCCGGATACATAGATGAAGAAGTGATCCTACGGGAAGCAGAAAAACTGGATCTAGTTCATAAAGATGGAGATGTACGCCAAACCTTGATGGACAAAATGACTGCTTTGATCGTTGGTGAACCCCCGGAGCCAGGGGAGGAAGAACTAAAAGATTATTTACAAGCCAATCAATCGCGCCTTCCTTCCCGACTCATCACCTTTGAACAGGTATTTTACGAGTCCCAAGGAGATAGTCTTAAGCCGAAACCCCAAGACATTTTAAATAAACTACGCCAAGGGGAAAACTTCTGCCAATTCGGAGATCCGACTTTACCCATTATCCAAAGGGTTTCCCAGGAGCAGCTATCCCACGATTTAGGAGCAGAATTTGCCGAGCAAGTTTTTGCCCTAAAGCCGGGGGAATGGTTTGGTCCGCTACAATCGGTCCAAGGAACGCATTTTGTCCGAGTTACCGAAAAGATTTCCCCAAGTCAAGCCTCCTTTTCCCAGTTAGAATCGAATCTGCGAACTTCTTGGCTCATGGATCAGCGTCGGGTTAGGCTAGAGCAAAAGCTACCACAACTGCGTCAAAAGTATCGTCTAGAAGTCCCTCGTGGGTAAGGAAAAATTATGGTTCATCGGTGGAAAAAGCGAGGTGTATGGATGGGTGTGGCGATCTTTTTGGCCTTAGCAACCCCCCTCTTGGCCCATAATTTGCAGATTCTCAGGGTAGAATTGCAGGAGCAACAAGCCCCCGACTATACCCTAACCGTAAGTCTGCCTCCAACATCGGAATTTCTCTCCGGAGAACCCACATTACCCCCACGCTGTCAGTTGCGGCGATCGCCTGTCACCCTAAAACGAAGGGGTATATTAGTTAGGGAGTTTCAGTTTTTTTGTCCGAGTGAACCCATCAATGCTCGGGACTCCATTGGTTTACCTTGGCCTGGGGAGGGAGCTTTTGTCCTAAACACGGGTAAGGATGGCTCAACGGCGACGAAATTTTTTCCCTCTGTTACTCGGGAAGGAAAAAAGTACATTGAGATTGAAATGAGGCAGTTTAAAGGTGATACCTTAGCCATTGCGGACTATTTTTTCCTAGGGGTTCAACATATTCTAGAAGGATGGGATCATTTGGCCTTTGTCCTCGGTCTATGCCTAATCGCCAAGGGCTGGAATCTAGTAAAATTAGTCACAGGCTTTACCCTTGGTCATTCCCTGTCTTTGGCCTTGGCAACTTTTAATATCATCCAATTGCCCTCTCCTCCCGTGGAAGCTTGTATTGCCCTATCTATCGCTTTTATGGCTCGGCAGGCCTTCGTTGGGTCCCATTCCCGACCCCAAGAAGTAGCTCTAGTCGTTGCCTTTGGCCTATTACACGGCCTCGGTTTTGCCGGGATTTTACGGGAATATAATCTGCATCAGAACGACCTATTATTGGGTCTGGTGAGCTTTAATCTAGGGGTAGAGGGGGGACAACTTATTTTTGTCGCAGGGGTGATCGGTTTGTTGGCTCTAGGTAGTAAATTTTTCACCCCTGAAAATCTGCGCCGAGTAGTTGCCTACCTGATCGGTATTTTAGGGATGTTTTGGACCATCCAACGCCTGGTTAGTTTTTCTGGTTCCTATTAATTCTTTAAAAAAATGCCTCTTCTGAGTTATGCTAGTATAAGCCAACTGCATTAGTTGCTTGCATCCGCCGCACAAAAGCCATGAAGCTACCCTACTCTTCTTTCAGTATCTTAGTAGCCACTACCCTCGCAACGGTTTTGGGTTTTTCGGAGATATTATTCTCAAACTCCTTAAGATTAAGACTACCCCAGGGCAACGCCCTCACATTTCCCCCCTCGGGCAATAGAGGGGCACCCGCATCCACAACCGGAGGGGGGACAAGGGGTGGAGAGGAGCATGCCTGTGCCGCTCAAGATGGGACTAAAACTCCCCTCGTCGCCCTCATGCCGAATCGGGAAAATACCAGTCAGACAGCAACGGCAATCCCTACCCTGTATTGGTATGTCCCTGAAACCAAGGCTGTCAAGGGGGAATTTGTGATTACAGATGCTCAAAATCAAGAGGTATACTACACATCTTTTGCCCTTCCAGGTCAATCGGGCATTGTCAAGTTGTCCATACCCCCGCAAGCAGCCCTGAAAGTAGGACAGACCTATTCCTGGGCTTTTATGATTGTTTGCGAGCCTAATCGTCGTAATTGGGATAAGTATGTCCGTGGTACAATAGAATATATTCAACTCGATCCTCAACAAAAGAAAACCCTCAATAGCGTCAAAGGACTAGAGAAAGCCAAGCTAACGGCCCAGGCCAATCTCTGGGCTGAAACCCTCAATGAAATAGCCCAATTGCGAAATAGTTACCCGAAGGAATGGACGGAATTTCTTAAATCAGTTGGCTTAGATTCCCTAGTAGAAAAGCCCTTTATTGATTGCTGTAAGCCTGAATAACCCCCTGGTATGAGAGAAAAATTCCCTCAATGGCTATGGAATAACCGGACTCTCTGGATAACCATTCCCATGGTTGCTGGTTTAGTGATTCTCTTGCGTTCTACTGGGGTGTTGCAAATTTGGGAGTGGCATATTTATGATCTATATATGCGGTGGCGGCCCTTAGAGAATCGAGATCGACGTATTGCTATCGTTGGCATTGATGAAAAAGATTTACATCAACTGCAAGACCCCATAATTACCGATAAAAACCTCGCCATGCTCCTCAACAAAATTAAAGCCCAAAAACCCCGCGCTATTGGCTTAGATATTTACCGGGATTTGCCGATAGAGCCAGGGCATAAAGCTTTAGTAGAAGTGTTTGCAACAACTCCTAATTTAGTAGGTATTCAAAAAGTAGCAGGGGAAAAGGGCATTGAAACCGTCTCCCCGCCCCCCGTTTTGCAAGCTAAAGGACAAGTGGGGGCAAATGATCTGATCTTTGATGGCGACAATCGAGTCCGCCGCGGGTTGATCTCTTTGGATGATAGCCAGGGTTCAACCATTTATAGTTTTAGTCTGCACTTGGCTCTACATTATCTGGAGAAAGAAGGTATTACGCCCCAGGGTACACCAGAACAATGGCAGTTAGGGAAAGCCGTTTTTAAACCCTTTGAGGCTAATGATGGGGGGTATGTGCGAACCGATGCCGGGGGCTATCAGATATTGATTAACTACCGAGGCGGTAATCGGCATTTTGAAACGGTTTCTTTAACGGATATTCTCCAAAACCGGGTAGCACCGGATTGGGGACGCGATCGCATTATCTTGATCGGCAAAGTGGGGGAAAGTTTCAAAGATTTATTTTTCACCACCTATAGTAGCGATTTGGTGGGTTTACCGGTTCCGGTGCCAGGGGTAGAAATCCAGGCCAACCTTACCAGTCAAATTATCAGTGCGGCCTTGGATGGTCGTCCTTTGATGCGAACTTGGTCAGATCCTGGGGAATGGCTCTGGATAATTTTCTGGTCAGCAATGGGAGCTAGTTTTTCTTGGAATTTGCGCCACATAGATGGCATTAAATTTGTCTCTTGGCGTAAATGGCTAGGGTTTACGGGTTTAGTCGGCAGTAATTTGGGTATAACCTATGGGGCTTTTTTGGGCGGGTGGTGGCTACCGGTGGTTCCTGGACTCTTGGCCCTGGGGGGTTCAGCCTTTGCTATTACTGCCTACGTTGCGGGAACTGCGATTAGTATTCGTAAAACCTTCGGCCGTTACCTAACGGATCAAGTAGTAGCTCAGTTACTGGAAAGTCCTTCGGGGCTAAAACTGGGGGGTGAACGCCGGAAAATAACGCTTCTGACTTCGGATTTAAGGGGTTTTACCGCCATTGCCGAGAGATTACCCCCAGAAGAGGTAATTCAGGTCATCAATCTTTATCTGGGACAGATGGCAGAGGTTATTACTCGCTACCAAGGTACCATTGATGAGTTTATGGGGGATGGTATCTTAGTCCTCTTTGGAGCTCCGACAGCCAAAGCCGATGATCCTGAACGGGCGATCGCCTGTGCTCTGGCCATGCAGTTAGCGATGGAGTCTGTCAATGGACGGATAGCAGAGTGGGGGTTTGCCCCGCTAGAAATGGGCATTGGCATCCATACCGGCGAGGTGGTTGTGGGGAATATTGGTTCCGAGAAACGAGCCAAGTATGGGGTAGTTGGGGCTAATGTCAACCTCACCTATCGCATTGAATCCTACACCATCGGCGGACAAATTCTTATTTCCCAAGCAACCCAACAGGAATTACCCGACTCTGTAATGATTGACGAAACTAAACAGGTACAGCCCAAGGGAATGCCCGCGCCTATTCAGGTTTATTCCGTCGTCGGTATCCAAGGTAAGTATGACCTTTGTTTACCTATCCAAGAGGAGATTTTTTCCGTTTTACCCGAGGCTATTCTGCTTCAATACGCAGTACTAGAGGGTAAAGATATCGGTAAGCTCCTCTTTAATGGCCAGATGGTGCAACTTTCCCCTAGGGGAGCGATGATTTCCCCCCTAGCAACAGAGGAACCCCTCTTTATTCCCTCACCCTTGAGCAATCTGAAAATGAATTTTCTTGACTGTAAATTATGGCAGGGGGTTAGTGAAGATATCTACGGCAAAGTCCTAGACAAAAAAGACTTACCAGCAGGTTGTTTTTATGTTTCATTTACCGCTAAACCCGCTCATCTTGCTGAGTTTCTAAATTCTCTTTATCATTCCTTACAAAAAAATTGTTAAAAACTAAAAATAGTTCTGACACCCCCAATAATAATGTCCTGGTTATCAGCATCTTGGTTGGGGGCTGTAATCCAGATTGTATAGGGAGTTACAGAAATATTATTATTCATTTGGTGGCGATAATAAAGTTCTATATGCAAAGAGGTATCATTTTCAAAGGCAGGATGGGATAAATTAGTATCTAGTCCTGTTAGGGTCGGTTCCATCCCCACCACAAAACCCCCTAAATTGCCTTCCTTAAATAAATCGGTAAAAAGAGCTTGGGCTGAATAGGTCCAAATATCCGCATCTCCTTTTCCCAATAGCCGGGCCTTAATCAGATTAACCCAACCACCTAGGGAAAAATTGGGGGTGAAACTATAGTAGGCCCCCATTTGATAGGCATTGGTACTTACTGGTGATGCTTGCTCAAAAAGAATACCCGCATCATCGAAACGATTGGCTAAAGCACTCCCAATAAAACCGTTATCCCGAAAAACTTGACTACTGTTAAAGGCAAAGTTCCCCGGGCCAAAGTAACCATTTTGATAAAGTAATTGCAGAAACAAACGACGACTAGGATTGTAGTTCAATTGTGCTACGGCGATATAATCACCCTCGAATAAACCAGCCCCTTGGCGAGGCTCATTGGCAAAAGTAGCTAAGTAGGTCACGGTAAGAACAGTAGCAGGTAAAAACTCATAGCTAACTGCTAATCCCGAACCACCACCCACTAGATAAATAGGTGGGGAAGAAGCGAAGGCGCTCGGAGGACCTTGACCAAAAGCATAGTCAAAATTAAAATGGGGTAGAAGATTCGGCACAAAATTATACCGATTTGCCCCAACAATATCTATGTTTAGGTTCTTGGCAAGGGGAAATCGATATTCTAAGCCTAAAATACGGACTTGATTGCCAGCATCTCCGGAAGAAGCAGTAAAGCTTGTCCCTTCTCGGGTAGAGCCCACTTCTCTACCATCGTTAGTTGGGGCCAAGGTGGGAAGACTGGTATTAGTGGTTCCTAAGGCTGTGAATAATCGATCCTTGCCGGTGAAGCTAGTGGTCAGAGCTAGAAAGGCACTATATTGGAGAGAGGCCTGGGCTTCTTCGTCGGAATAGGCATTAAATTCAAACCGAATGCTACCGAAGAGTTTTGTCGTTGTGGAGAACTGATGATCTTCTAGGGAAGCAACCCGATTTTCTAGATTATCTAAGCTATTTCCTAGGACTTGTAACTCTGCTTTGAACTCTTGGGTTAGTCGTTTTAAGAGGGCTATTTGTGGGGAAATATCCGCCTGACTTTGGGCGAATAGATGCTCTAGGTTTTTTAAACAAGCATTTAAACTGGCGGCAAATTCCCAACGGGTTAACGCCCGCTCTCCTCGGAAAAGGTGATTAGGATAACCCCCCAAACAGCCATAGCGTTCAATTAGGTTTCTTAGGGCTTCGTAAGCCCAATCTTCGGGGGAAATATCCCGCAACTGAGAAACATTAGTTATCTTGGTGAAGGTTTGATCCCGAGTACCGATGGCGGGGTTAAGGCTTTGGGCAGAGGAGGCGTAGGGATGGGTTAATAAGGATAGGAGAATAACTCCTCCTAAATGTTGATTTAGTTTCGCCATGATTTTTTTACCTAAATTTTGCCAACAACATTCTAATTGCTCCAAGTATCTTGCCATTTAAGAGTGCCTTGACGCGCTAAAATCCAGCGACGACAGACAAGATTTTCGTAAATGGGTGCTTGATTTTTTCTGACTAGGGCGTATTTATAGGTAATAGCTTGCCCCGCACTCTCATTAAAGGGAATTTCTCCAAACCAAGTATTGGCATTGATGTATTCCAAAACATAACTCTTGTTAATGTCCCAACTGCCAAGCTCGGGACAATCCCCCGTGACGACGATGGACTCTCCTAGTTGGGTAGCTTTGCCATTTAACTGGACTCTGACTAGGGTTTGTCCCTGGACGCGATCGCCAATATAACTAAGAACTATAACATCCTTTTCCCCTAAATGTAGTGACGAGATAGCACCATCTCTAACCTCAAAACGGCGACGACTAATAATGCAATTGTACTCTCCATCCTCTAGATCCGTATTTTTAACTTCAATGGTGGTAGGAAGCCCTTTATTGATGGCGACAAAACAACGGGAATCTCGATAGCGACGAGTGTAGCAGTAGATATCACGGCTGAGATATTTTTCCAAGTGAGCACCGAGGGAAACCGCCGGATTGAGTCGGCGCAGTTTGGAGAAGAGTTTTATATCCTGATAGAGTTGGGTATTAGTGTCCCAACTTGCCATCATAGGTCGATTATAGGGATCATTGCCGCCATTGCGATCGTTGTGGAGATACTGCTCCGTTCCGTAATAAAGGCAAGGAATACCACGGCAGGTCAAAATTAGAATTAAAGCCAATCTCAAAAGGAGATGATCCCCATTTAAGCTCAAGAATCTGGGCATATCGTGGTTATCAATAAAGGTAATCAATTCCGTTGCCTGATCGTAGAGATAATCTAAGTCTAAAATTTCCTGGACGGCCCGAAAACCTTTCTCATCCCCCTTGGCGATCGCCTCTTGAATCGCCCCACATAGTCCAAAGTCTAGGATCGACATTCCTGAATGATTGGCAAATTTAACCGAACGGGACTCCGACGGTTTACTAAAACCCCACTCCCCAAAAATAAACACTGAAGGCTTATGGGTTTGAATATCCGCATTAAATTCCTGCCAAAACCAGATCGGCATATGTTTAACGGTGTCAACCCTTAAGGCATCTACCCCGCGATCGAGCCAGAGTTTGATGGCGGATTTAATATAATTACGGTATTGAATATTGCTTTCATTAAATGTGGCTAAACCGGCCATCTCACCGTAGAGCAATTGCCATTCATCTTCCCAGTCTGTAATTTCCGGGTTATGATGATACCAGTGATTAACATCGTTATGGAAGTCCGCGATCAAAACCCCATCATCATAGAGTTGTCCCTTATTCCCATTGACATCGGGACTACTGTGGTTGCAGACAATATCTAAAATCAGCTTCATTCCACGGCTGTGCATTTGGGCAATCAATCGATCAAAGGTCGTCAATTGTAGGAGAGAATTGGACTCATTGGTGGCGAGAAAGCGGGGATTAATCCGCTTAAAGTCTTTGGTCCAATAGCCGTGCATGGCGGTACTTTCAAACTGTAATCCCTCCACCTGTTCAAACAAGGGCGAAATCCAGAGGGCAGTAACTCCCATCCCCTTAAGATAGTCTAGTTTATCAATAATTCCCTGCAAATCCCCCCCCCAATACTTCCCCCACTTTTGTCTCGTAGCATCGTAAAGTTCGGGATTTTGTCCTGGGTTATTACTAGGATCTCCATCGTTAAAACGATCCACAATAATAAAGTAAACTGTCTCCTGGCGAAATTCAATAGAGCGAGTAAACAAAAACTCAAACTCTGTCTCCAGTTCCAGAAATCCCTCGGAGTCAGCAAATTTGTCCCTAGCAGTTGACACCATAATTCTAGGCTTAATAAATAACTTTTATCAAATTATACTAGAGATGAGGCAATTCTTTCCATTGATGGGGAACTCTGTTAAGCGTATACCAAATCCGCTTAGGTAAATATATTATCGTGAAGGTTAGGCGGTCGGCAGGGGGCAGGAGGCGGTCGGAGAATAACTATTATCTAGTAATTTAAGCGGATTTAGTATTGCTCCCGTTGACACTGGATGGTTTTCGTATAAAATAGTCAGCAACAGCAACTTGCAAACAGATTCAGAAGTTAATTTAGGACTTTTTCAGCCCCATGTTTTCCCCATTATTCCCAAAGCCCCTGTTCACAGCTATTTTAGCGATTAGCTCCTCCTTGACTCTCACCGTAGTTGTTCAAGCTGGAGCAATTAGACCGGGTTTTGATACGGAAGAACTTTCCCCCAGTGATGAGGAGTCAGTAGAAATACAGTTGAGTGACTTTAACCTCAGTAATCTTAATTTTTTAGGTACTACTTACTCTAGTTTATACGTCAATAACGATGGCAATGTTACCTTTAGTAGTGCGCTAACGGTGTTTCCCCTTTCGGGAAGTTTGTCCGATGTCACCATTCCTATCATCTCCCCGTTTTTTGCCGATGTGGATACTCGTAATCCCGATTCTGCTGTCGTTACCTATGGCTCAGGTTCGGTCAACGGTCGTCCGGCTTTTGGAGTTAATTGGCCAGGGGTTGGCTATTTTGCCTTTGCTGCCGACAAACTCAATCAGTTTCAATTAATTATCGTCGATCGCTCCGATGTCAATGCCGGAAATTTTGATATTGAATTTAACTACGATCAAGTTGTCTGGGAAACAGGAGATTTCCAAGGAGGAAACAACGGCTTAGGTGGCACCTCGGCAGCAGTTGGTTTTACGGGTTACACCTTACCTGGTTCGGGTGTACCTAGAACTTTTTTAGACAACGGTACTAATCCCTTAACGGAAGAACTTTCCCCCAGTGATATTGCCAATGGCAGTGGTGTTCCTGGTAGATATATTTTTTCCTTCGGTAACTCTCCGACTCCGATAACAACCCCAGAATCAGGCTCCCTAGTGATGCTAGGAGTATTCGGACTTAGTTGCCTGACTGTGCTTAAAAGGTAAAAGTTTGACCTCGTTTGACGAAGCCCTGAAATCCATCCTTCTCCGCTTCTGGCAAAGAGCCTGGTTGATATCCATACAACCACATTTTCTTTTTAATCTCTGGGGATAAAGTCAGTAATTGTTCATAATGGGCATGAACTTGGGTAGGAAAATTGGCAATCTCACAATCTTGGAAAATTAGATCCGCCCGCTCATAATAATCTTCGAGAATTTCTGGAGAAAATTGCGTATCTGTTGTTAAAAATATTTCCTTGGCGCCGATCTCAAAGTATAACCCATAGCTAGGCATGAGGAAATACTTGCTGTCAACATGGGTCACGCGAATTAAATGAAACTGAATATTCTCCCAGACAAAACATTCTTCCCTAGCAATGGCATGGACGTTAAAGAAGCTATCTAGACCAGCGATATCTCCTTCTATCGAAGTCATCCCTCCGGACAAAGTATTTGACCAAATTTTTGCAGCGATATCTTTACCGAGATAAAGATTAGGTTTCTTGGCTCTAGGATCAAAAAGACAACTGAGCCCGATATACTCAAGTCCGCCCACATGGTCAGAATGTAAATGACTCACATAAATATCAGTAATATCAAGATAGGACAGTCCAAATTCATAGAGAGAAAATCTGATGTCAGAGCCACAGTCAAGTAATAGTTTATGCCCTTCTTCATTAATAAGTAAAAGATTGGATTGAAAGTTATCAACCCCAACCGTAAAAGCTGAACCTGAACCTAAAAAAATCAACTTCATACTACTGAGTTCAAAGATAGGATTTTATTGAGAAAGTGTGCGGTGTAGAGCCAGCATAGTAATATCATCAAATTGAGGTGCATTATCGACATAAGCAAATAAATGCTCTTTGATGACATCCAATAATCCTGCTGCAGAAGTGATAGGCCGTTCCAGAAGAGAGACAAGTCGCTTATCCGTAAATAACTGACCGTCAAGGTTTTTCGCCTCAGTTACCCCATCAGTATAACCCAGTAGGGCATCCCCGAATTGCATTTGCACCTGTTTAATTTTAAATTTGGCATTTGGCATCATACCCACGGCTGGACCCGTCGGGTTTAGAATTGCCTTAACACCAGAATTTCCTAGGAGAAAAAGCCGTTCATGACCTCCATTAATATAGCTAATAATACCTGTTTCGGGATTGAGAACTCCAAAAAATAGCGTAGCAAACATACTCATCTGCCAGTGATTTTGGGTAATATAGTCATTGGTCAACTTCACCGCATTCAGAGCATTGACATGGGCTAAATTAATGGTCGCCATAGAAGAGTTAAGCCAACCCTCGCCGTCGGGCTCATGTTCTTTCAAAATATTTGATGCTAGTCCCCGTAATGTTGTTTGCGCGGAGAAGACACGGATTAGACTCCGAAACAAAGCCATAAATAGGGCTGCACCCACTCCCTTATCACAAACATCAGCAATGACTAATCCTACCTCGTTACCGATGGGAAAAACATCATAAAAATCCCCTGCGACCTGTTTGGCGGGATAAAAACAAGAAGCAATTTCCCAATTAGGCAATTGTAGAAGTTGATAGGGTAAAAAATCTATCTGAATCTGTTGCCCTTTTTTGAGTTCATCCCCAAGGGCTTGGGAATATTCATCCAGTTTTGTGTAAAGGCGAGCATTTTCTAGGATCAGAGCTACTTGGTCGGCAGTTGCTTGCATTAATCGAGCAATTGCCGTACTAAAATGTCCAGGTTGGGAGTGCAAAAGGGTCATAATTCCCAATAATTCCCCTCCCCGAAAAATTGGCACTGCCAGGGCCGAGCGCACAGGATAGGGTTGATCGGACAATGTGAGCCAGCGTTCGTCTTCTTCAGTATCGAGGATTAAACCGAGCTTACCATGGCGAATCACCCACCCTGCTAGTCCTTTATCTAGAACCATCCCCACTAGGTTAGCTCTTTTTTCTGGGGTAACTTCAGTTCTCGATAAAATGGCATCACTGACCCTACCATGGCTATCTAGGAGGAATAGACTGCCCCGTTCCGAGCCAGTTTGCTCGGCAGCGATGTCTAGGGTAGCTTGTAAAGCCGACTTGAGCACTTCCACCCCTGAGGGTGAGCGAGCTATTTCCACCAGATTTTCCAAGAGTTTGGTTTGAATTTCAAAGGCGGTTCTTTCGATTTCACGGGCGGCAACTTCTAGCACCAGAGCAATATGATTAATGGTAATTTCCATCAATTCAGCGGTTTCTAGGCTAAAATGGCGAGGACGGGAATGTTGTAGGGTGATGATCGCCAGTAACTCCTCCCCTCTGAGAATAGGAACCGCCAAGGCTGAACCCACGGTATAGGTCTGATGGGGTAAAGTTAGCCAGCGCTCATCAGTTTGCGTATCAGTAATCAATCCTATTTGGCGCTGCTGGGCCACCCAACCTGCCAGCCCTTTTTCTAAAACCTTGCCAATTACCCGAGAACGCTGCCTTTGAGTAAGATCATCACTGGTGAGAATACTTTCAATCACTATCCCGTTGCTGTCGAGGAGGAATAAACTGCCTTTTTCAGCATCGGTTAAATGAATGGAAGTATCCAAGGCCTGTTGCAGGGACTCTTTAATTAGGCTATCTTCTTCAGAAGAATAGGCGATCGCCATCCAGTTTTTTAGCCAATTGTCCCCTGGTATTGGCTCTTTACTAAAGCTGCAACGAACCATCGTCAGCAAATTTTCAATGAGCTTTTTTTGGGCTGTCAGGGCGACTTTGTTCTCTTTAAGTTCCTCCACTTGCTGGCGTAACAAGTCTAACTCCTCAAGTAGCTTTTCTTTAGATTCTTGATTTTGAATGTTCACGAGGACCTTCTACTAGATTATCTGAATGAATTGCCATTATCAAGGTTCGCGCTTTCTTGCGGCTAGACTAGAAGCCAAAGAGGAGGTTAGGCTCTTAGATGGGGGTTCGATGAACTACTAAGATATTGCGATTACATTCCCCGATGCGTTCATACTGAAATTGGTCGACCCCGTCAATGGCTAGATATATCCCTAAACCACCAATGGGGCGCATTTCCAAAGGTTGATTCAAATCCTGGGTTAGTGCTTTTTGGGTGGGATCGAAGGCAATTCCCGTATCCTCAAGGGATAAGGTCAGGGACTTGTCGTCAATCTTAGCGTGTAGGTTGACATCCCCTGCTATTCCGGCTTCTTCATATCCATAAACGATGATATTGGTGGCAATTTCATCCACCGCTAATCGGAGTTTATAGGTGGCCTTTTTGTCTAAACCCGCCGCCGCCGACACCTCCGCCACATAGGAGGCGATCGCCCCCAGGGAATCTAGATTTCCCGGTACGGTTAAAGAGTCCATAAATGCTCCCCATCCTTTGACAATAATTGAGAAAAATCATCGTTTAAATTACAGATGGGCTTTTCTTAAGCCCACCAGCCCCTATAGCCCTTTTTCTATAACAGAGGGGTCGTACTCATCTAGAATGAATACACTTTGATCGAATCCTGTTTTTTCCAAGGTTTCCAGGATCGTTTCCGGCGCTCCCACTATATAAATGCTAACAGCCGCACCCATTTTTTGCTTGGCTATAATCAGTACACGCAAACCCGCACTAGACATATACTCCAGGTCTTTCATCAGTAGAACTAACTTTTCGACTTCTTGGGTTGAAGCAGCTTTTTCGACCTGTTCTTGAAATAGAGGAGCAGATTGGCGGTCTAGTTCTCCTACTAGGGTGATCTTGGCAATATTGAGGGTAGTTTCTAGGGTGGTATTAAAAGTCATAGTTTTGCCTAGGTTATGTGGATAAAAGTTGTTGTTGGGCTAGCGACCTACGAGGATCACTAGCGAGCGATCGCCCAGGAGTAATCCCTCCTGAGTGGCTAATCGGGGTTCACTGCCGGGTAACCAGCTATCGTCCGGAGCATCAACGCCGGTATTAGCGAAAACGTGCCACTGCTTGGGGGAAGGCAGGGAGGGGATTTCAAACCAATGGGCTTCGTGGTGCATATTGATGGCCACATAGATATCATCATCGGCAACGGTACCTTGCTTGGCGTGGGAGCCCGAGAGCAGGAAAGCCAGTAGATGATTGGAGGACCAGTCAACGTGCCAAGCCTTTGTTCCGTGCCAACTAATATCAGCATAACCGCTCCCCACATAGTCCCGATTTTGGAAGTGCCAAGGATTTCTCAGCACAGGATGAGCTTTGCGGAAAGCAATACAGTGCTTGACAAATTGAAACAGATCGGCATTTTTTTCTAGCAAATCCCAATCCAACCAATTGAGATGATTATCATGACAATAGGTATTATTGTTACCCAATTGTGTGCGTCCCATCTCATCACCCATCAGCAGCATCGGCACCCCCTGACTGATCAGCAGTAGAGCTATGGCATTTTTGATTTGGCGGCGACGAAGGCGGTTAATCCCTTCATTGTCCGTCGCGCCTTCCCAACCGCAGTTCCAACTGTCATTATCGTTGGTGCCGTCGTTGTTATTTTCACCGTTCGCTTCATTGTGTTTCCCATTATAGGAAACCAGATCCATGAGGGTGAATCCATCGTGGCAGGTGATAAAATTGATAGAAGTAGCTGGCGATCGCCCCGAAGCAGCATAGAGATCCGGAGAGCCCTGGAGACGTTGGGCTACATCTCCTAGGCTTCCCTCTCCTTTGAGAAACTTTCGCAGACTGTCTCGGTATTTACCATTCCATTCTGCCCAGCGCCCGTAGGCAGGAAAAGAGCCAACTTGATAGAGTCCACCGGCATCCCAAGCTTCAGCTATCAGTTTACATCTAGCCAAAATCGGATCAAAGGCCAAACTCTCCAATAGGGGAGGATTTGCCAAAGGATAACCCCAGGGATCGCGTCCGAGGATGGCTGCTAAATCGAAACGGAAGCCATCAATATGATACTCCGCCGCCCAATATCGGAGACAATCTAGGACCATTCCGCGCACAACGGGATTATTACAGTTAAGGGTATTGCCAGTCCCACTAAAGTTAAAGTAATACCCCTCTGGGGTCAACATATAGTAGGTTTTATTATCAATGCCGCGAAAGGAAATAGTTGGACCATTTTCGTTACCCTCGGCAGTGTGGTTAAAAACCACGTCTAAAATGACTTCTATGCCATTTTTATGGAGTTCCTTAACCAGAGCCTTTAACTCATCTACCTGCATTCCCAAGTGACCCGTCGCGGCATAACCCGCCTTAGGAGCAAAGAAACCAACGGTACTGTAACCCCAGTAATTTAAAAGCATCTCTCCGGTTTCAGGATTAGGACGACTATTTTCAAATTCATCAAATTCGTAAATAGGCATCAGTTCAATAGCATTAACCCCTAACTCCTTGAGGTAGGCAATTTTTTCCCGAATCCCGGCAAAAGTTCCCCGATACTTTTCCTTAACTTCCGAAGAAGGATGACGAGTAAAACTACGGACGTGCATTTCGTAAATAATCTGATCTTCCGGAGGAATTTCTAAGGGACGGTCATTTTCCCAATCAAAATCATCAAAGCCGATTCTGGCTCGATGGTGATAAATATCCTGCCAGTCGGGAGTCACTCCCCAGGCATCGCGCCCACCGATAATTTTGGCGTAGGGGTCCGTGAGGATTTTGCTCTTGTCAAACCATTGACCGGCGGCAAAATTATTTGGACCATCCATGCGATAACCGTACTCCAGATCCTCGTAGTCGAGATTGAAGACGACCATACAATAGACATTACCAATGCGAAACTCATCGGGAAAGGGAATTTCCCCTAGGGGAACTTGCCCGTGCTTTTTAAATAGCACTAGGGTACAAGAATAGGCAAAACTGGAGTAAATGGAAAAGTTAACACCCCCTGGCACTAGGGTGGCACCGAAGGGAAACGGACTACCACAGCGTAATTTGAAATCGCCGTAGGTATGGGTGGGGTGAACGTCAATTCGTTCTAGGGTCATTTTTGGGCTCTCCTGATTTTCTTGCCTTTTGGCTACTTTAAGATCGCTAACCCTGCTTCTAGGGTGTCACTGGTGGTAAAAAAATCTAAAAATCCGGTGACTGTCATCGTATCCCGAAGATCCTCGGAAAGTCCAACCAAGACTAATTTTCCTGATTTAGCTTCGGTTTGACGATAGAGAGAGAGAAGAATCCGCAAACCGGCACTAGACATATAGGAAACACCACTCATGTCCAGAAGAATCTTGCTCCCCGGTTGAGCTAGGGGTAAAATTTCCTCGGACACCTCTGGGGCTGTAGTCGAGTTGACTTCACCCGCGAGGACGGCGACTTGAATATCTTCAATGGTCTGAATTTTAATTTCCATGATTTCAGTAAAAGGGGACTAAGAAATGGGAAAGGTATGACCTCTCCCTTAATTTCTAGCTAAACGGGTAGGATTTGCACCTTAACCTTTACTCGCTCTTGGGTTTTCGGTAAAGTCACCGTTAAAGCTTCGGCATCGAAGTCACCGTAGGGCTCTCCATCAATTTCACACTTGCCAATTTTGACGCTCCCTGGGGGGAGAATGTCGGGAGAGACTCGCAGGATATTGTCAGGGAAGCCCCCAGGAATGGGCTTAAAGTAAAAGTCCATCGGTTGCTTGGTGATTAACAAGTTTGTGTATACCGCCGCTAGGTAGCATAGCTCAAAGGAATGATAGCCACTCATGGAGTGGGAGCCTTTACCCCGTTCATTCCCCCCCGCTAGATAGGGAATCCCATTCGCTAAGACATTGAAGTAGATACCTCCATCTTCGAGGTCAAGAAACCAAGCATTGTAAAAGGCGGAGGCTTCCCGACCCAGGCGATGATAGTTATCATCCTTGAGTATTCCTGCCAGGATCAAGTAGGCAAGTATAGCTTGTTCTTGTTGCCACCAAGCCTTGCGATCGTGCCAAACAAAACGATAGGAATCTTCCCCTTCTCCTAAAAGGCGTTCCACCACATCATACCAACCTCCCCGTTGTTGATCACTACCAGCATCCGGCATCAGATCGGCGATTTTTTTGGCTAGGTTGACGTATTCTCCTTTGCTTTTGAGGCTCTCCATCCGCATGAGATTCCAAGCAATCTTCAGGTTATGACCCACTACAGCGCGGTTTTGCTGCCAGCCCCAAGAAGTATCCTTGGACCAGTCCTCATAGAATCGCTCCTGTACAAAGGGACTGTTACCGTAGTCAGGGAAACGCTTCTCAATGGTGTCGAAGGTGTATTCCAACATATCCGCGTACTCTTGCTTTCCTGTCGCTAACCAAAGATTAATCAAGTAGGCAGGGGCATGATCACCCACGGAGTTCCAATTTTTCTTAGCTTTGTTATTACCCAAGGAGTCGCTACGGGGATCTAAGGTTAAAGGATCGAGGTGGGAAAAATAACCGCCCTGATCAGTCTTGTCAAGGAAAAAGTCATTAAAAAGCTTGATGGTTTTCTCCGTATCATCTAGGATCAACGGGTCCCCTGTACATCGGTAGGTTTGAATGGGACCTGCGAGGGCATAGATCTGTTCGTAGGCAGGAATGGCATAGTAGTCATCCCCAAATTCCGAGGCAAAGATTTTTTCTTCCTTTTCCCCCTGAACATCAATACCGTGATACCAGTAGACAATGCCTTCATCGGCATCCACAAAGCGCATGTGTTCCCGCAGGTATTGGGTACCCCGTTCGGCGGCCTTGAGGAAACTATCGTTACCCGTCATCAGAAAAGCCGTGGCAAAACCATAGACAAGCCGAGAAATAGTATCAGTTTCCTGGCGAAAGTTGCTCTTTGACTGAATCCCTGCTAGGTTGAGGCTAGTGCGATAGTTGCGGAAATCGTATTCCCCTTCTCCAAATTGGGCTTTTAGATAAAATTTGCCTAGGGCATTTACCTGCTTAATCCACCAGTCTTGTTTTTCAAAAACGTAATCCGTTCCCTTGAGCCCAGCAAAAATGATTTGTTTGGCATCAAATTTATCGCTGTCAGGATAAAATACCCCGTAGGCAAAGAGATAACGTCCGGGGGTCAGCATCGATCGCATGGAGCCGGTAGCATCGGGATATCCTTCGTCAAAATTTTGGATTAGTTTTGCGTAGGCCATGGGACTCAGTTTGGCTTTAAACTCTCTACCATCAGAGGTTTTTAAGCCAAAAATATCTTGAGTGCTGTCATAGGAAGTAACATAACCTGCGATCAGATCCGAAAAGGTAAAATCAACTTGAATTGCCATAAATATGCCTCATCTTTACTAAGAAATTAGTTAGTTTTTTTCGATTTCTTGGACAAAAATATCCATGAATTGATCGACAACCCCAGGATGTTTTCCTGTAATCAAGTCTCCATCTACGACTAAATCGGCGGTAATATCTCCTTCATAGACGACATCCCCGCCAGCATTTTCCACATCACAAATAATGTTGTGGGCACAGGTAACTTTACGTCCTTTAATGAGATCAGTATCAGCACACAGAAGCCATAAACTATGGCAAATAGTACCTACCTTAAGATTTTTCGTAGCCATAGAGTCCCGCAAAAAAACTACAGCTGGAGCTTGATTTTTCTGTCCTTTTTTGACATTAACCTGATACCTGAGACGATCCATGGCATAGGCACCAATACAGATAATCCCCTTATAGTCAGCCGGATTAATATCCTTGACCTCAGTTGTCACCGTTACATGGAACTCAATCTTATCATCTTCAGGATTTGAGCCAAACTTTAAGGATTCATTGCCCCAGAGGTGGGAAATGTACTCAACTTCGTAACCGTGGGCGGGAAAGTATTCATTAAATCGGCGGAACTCGGTGGCATCGAAATGTTCTTCGATCAAAACTCCGATTTTTCCCTTAGTAGTAGTCATAGGCTGTCTTTACTTTTAGGTTGATCGTATCATACGGGGGTAAAAACGGGAGAGATATCCATATAAATTTGCATGGCTGCGACCATCTCTCCCTGCATACAGAAAATATTACAGCAAGGCAGTGTGAATTTTTTTTGATCGCGGCGGGTGTAATGAATTTCCATAGCAACCACTACAATTTCCCCCACTTCCCAGATACTTTTAATCTCGTGTTTGAGAGATTGAAAATTCTCTAAAAAACCAGCTGACGCTTCTCTAATTCCCTGTTTGCCAACAACGGTTGGCAGATTACCAAATTTGTAAAGGATATCCTCAGTACAGAAGTGTAAAGATTTTTCTACGTTCATCTCGTCACTAGCTGCTAACATTTTTTGGACAACGGCTGCCCGTACCCCTGGAAAACATTCTTGGACTGTTCCAGATGATGAGTTGATCACTGTTTGTCTCCCTTGTACTTCTGTCATGGCTTTACAAATAGGCAATTTTGCCCTGAGATATTTAACGATAGGTTCTCGGACTGTGCTCTTTCGGAATTTTCTCATCTATCCACAATTCTGACTGATCGGGATAAACGCGCCACTCCCGCACTTTGTTATGCTCATCGAAGCGCAGGATGTCCGTACAGGGAAAAGTAACAGGTTTGCGATCGCTGCGACGAACGTATCGGGCTTCCATCTGTACAATTACGACTCCTGGCAGATCCCAAGTCCCCCGGAAGGTAAAAGGTAGCTGCGGCTCGGCAATCGAGTACAGCCATTTGAGATAGTTGGCGATCGCTTCCCAACCCCTGCCTTCTTGAGAAGAGCCTACCTTAAAAAGAACATCGTCAGTGAAGTAGGTCTTAAATTTTTCCCAATTAAATTCGCCGCCGGTCATTTCCATTTCCATTACGAGGGCGATCTTGTCTATAGTTGCCGTTGCCATGTTTTTACTCCAGATAAATAGTTTCTATTGCTCTTTTGAGACTGTTATTTCCCTTGTCCTTTCAGAGATTCCATCCAAAGCTCTGCTTGATCGGGATAAACCCGCCACTCATAAATCTTATTGTTTTCATCAAACTTTAAGATATCCGTACAGGGGAAGGAGATCGGTTTACTATCGCTACGGCGAACGTACTTAGCATCCATTTCGATAATTACTACCCCTGGCAGATCCCAAGTCCCGCGGAAGTTAAAAGGTAGTTGGGGTTCGGCAATCGAATAAAACCAAGTTAAGTAATCTTTGATCGTTTGCCAGCCGTAGCCTTCCTCCGAAGCTCCGACTCGGAAGACCACATCGTTAGTAAAATAGGTCTTAAATTTCTCCCAATCAAAACTACCTCCAGCCGTTTCCATCTCGATACAAAGAGCGATTTTATCCACGGCAACAATAGGCCATTTCGGTCCAGCAAGAGACCATTTCGGGACAAAACCCTGTTCTACACGGGCTTTTCCTTCTGGATGTTCGGCAAAATGTTTTCTCATTGTCCCAGGGGGCATTAACTTAGTACTTGGGGCGGCGGTTAAGACAGAAGCAGAAGCGGGAATACTGATACTAGGGTTAAAGACGGGATTAACATCCATGAAAATCCGTAGTTCACTAAATTTATCTCCCTCTACTCGGAAAATATCAAAGCAAGGTAGAGAAACCATGGAGCCATCTTTACGCCAGTAGAGGACATCCATCTCGACAAATACCGCATCGCCAACTTCCCACATCATTTTGATTTCGTGGTAAACTGCATCGATTTTACTGAAAAAGTTATCCGCCGAGCTTTTAATAGACGGTTGATCTAGGCAAACATCAAAGTTACCGAACTGATACAAAGGTGTATCGGTGAAAAAGGTGATAAATCCCTCTGAGTCAAAGGCTTCGCCTCGGGAAAAGAGACGCTTGACCATGTCTGTATTAGTTCCAGGTAATTTTTCGTACATAAGGTTTCTCCCTTGGGTTTGGACTTCTTGGTTTTGTTGTTGGGCTACTGCCTTGGCACTCAAAACAGCCTTTTGTACGGCTGCGTATAGTTTGCCTTGAATTTGGGGAATTAGCTGCCGTCCCTGCTCATTGATGGGCAACCAATTCAAGGTATAACTAATGCTTAGGGGCTGGTTTACTTGAGGGTGCAAGACTTTGTTGACAATCTGCCCAGCAAAATAGGGGTTGTCAACTAAGGTATGGGTTATAGTTCCAGTTGCCTCATCTAAAACGATTCTCTCTTTAACAGTCATCCCTAAAGCTTGCATTTGGCGGAGGACACCATCGGCATACCGGGCTAGAATTTGCGGATTTTCGGCTTCGGGGTTGTAGCGCGAGGTGTTTTCAATTTTATCGGCAACTATTGCCCATACAGTCGCCCAAGGAGCATCGACGGGGGTGCTAAAGTCTAGATAGAGCTTATCGTCTTGGCCATTAGACAAAGCTCCACTAGGAATAGCATTTTCGGGAAAGGTAAAGTTGGTTTCATTGGCACTATTGTACACGTGCATGGCTTCGCGGAAGCTATTTTTGACCTTGCGGGTAACTTGATTAAATTCGAGTTGTTCGCCGTTAGGCCCCTTGCAGTAAAACAAAGACCAGCCCTCCATGGGGTCATGACTCCAATCTGGGGGGGCTTGCCCGTTGGTGAAGTCCTCGGACTCATTCCAAAACTTAAAGGAGTTGTAGCGGCGAGCGACAGCTTTTCTTTCGGCTTCCGAGTTCACGCGAATAACACGATTGCATTTCACCTCGCTCAGTCCCCGGCTGTGACACTCTGTCTCTAACAACTGGGCAAACTCGTTTAAATCCATCCCCTCTTTGACATTAAAGGAAATGTGCATAGCATTGACATGGCCGATATGGGAAGGGATGCTCGCCACATTGGGCAAAGTCTGCTCGGCTTTTTGGGCTTCCCGGAAGAAGATTAATTCGACAACCACATTGCCAAAGGAGATGAATTTCACATCCAAAGCATCTTCTTTACCGCTTCTGAGGCGGGGAAGATCGAAGTGCTGTCCTTCTAGTTCCTCTTTCTGAAAAAGGGTATTTTGAATGACATCCCCCACCAACTCGCTTTCACTGACGACGAGTTTGCCGCCTAAAACCTCCGTATAAAACTCTAGGGATTTAGTCATATCAGCTACCGTTACACCGACGTGTTGCACCCCTTGTAACAGTTGCCCCAAGCCAGATTTAGGTGTTTCTGGTTTGCTCATCGGTTGAGATCCTCCGTTGATCATCAAAGAAGTAATATCTTCTCGGAGTTGGTTAGCTGCGCCTATTTGGGCAATCAGATCGGCAACTTTAGCACTGCGTTGCCCAGCAAGGGTCATTTGACCGTCATAGACAAAAGTGTAGGCTGTTCTTTCGGGAAAAGGTCGGATTTGTTGGAGATAATAGTTAGCCTCTTGAATCGCCCCCGCGTATTCTGAGGAACTAAAAAACTTCTCCCGTTCTAAATGGTTAAGGAAAGCTATTTCGTAAGCAGCGTGGTATTGACTCTCCGGTGACTCGGAATGAACAACCCCAGCTGCATCGGGACGGGAATTGTCCACGGCATCAAACAAATGGAGTCGAAATTTCAGCACCGACTCATGTTTAATGACCCAAGCAGCAAAGGTTTCCTTCAGATAACGACGAAAGGCTTCTAGGGTGACACCGGGGTTTTTCTTAACCATGACGTGGAACTTAATTACCCCAGATTCTCCATTGGGAGCTCCCTGGGAAATGCTGTCAATGTAGGTTATGGAGTTACCCGGACTGGTGGTATAGCCGATCGCCTTTCTAAAGAGATTATGTTCGTCATCCATGAGGATACCTGCCGACTCAAACCAGATTTGACGTTCCGACTCACTGGTAAAGGTCAATTCCGCGATACCGTCAAAGTTATCCTCCGGCAACCGTAGGGTACTTAGTCCAGCAATGGTGGGACAAAAGCCGCCTTCATCGTGGGCGACGTGGAATTGCCAGTACTGGTACTGTCCGGGGAGTCTGGCACAGACAGGTCCGTGGACATCTTTCCAGTAGTTGTCAAATAATTCTAGGGAAATGCCTTCTCGTTTCCAGAGTAGGACATAAAAAGCTAGTTTTCCCTTTTGATCGCGCGCCACATAATTAGGGCGCAGTTGGGCTTGTGTCATTGTAGATTCTCCCGTTTGAAAAAAAAATCATTGAGGGCACCGAAGCAACCAGCAACTTTATTAAATCCGGCATAAACACAGAGAAATAAGAGTAATTCTTCGATTTCCTCGCGGCTAACCCCCTGTTTTAGGGCCATATCTATATGGGCGCCAAAGGGACTCGCGTTTCCTAAATGATCCTGATTGGCGACATCGATGGCGATGGTAATCAAAGCTTTAGTTTTTTGGTCAATTAAGGGCAAGCCCCAAGCTTCCCCGGCTACCCGGGTGACGAAATCGCCGAACTGGGGGTTAATCGCCTGTAAATTTTTTTGCAGTTCAAAATCATCAAGCACTGCGTTTTGGAAGGGTATTTCTTTCATTGTGTTAAGCAGTTTTAATCAACTTGATGAGTTCATCGGGGGCAAAGACATCTCGATAAAACGTCAACTGTTCCGTTTTCAGGTAACAAGCTCCTCGATGGCCTCGGCGTACCCAAGTTACGTTCCCCTTCGCCAAGGTTTCATTGGTTTCATCATCCACACATTTCCATTCAAAATAGGTGTGTTCTCCGGAGAACATCACAATCGGCCAGCACATGGTAACTCCTGGTTGTGCGATAAGCGCCCACCAATGTTTTTCCCGTTCCTTTTGTTCTGCGAGTCCTGAGTAGGGGCCATCTTGACAGAGGTAGGTCAGATCGTCTCGATACTCTCCCGTGAGAATGTCTCCCCGTCCTTGTCGCAGGGCTTCGCAGTGGGTTGGCCACCACTCTTTATTTTCTCGTTCGATTTGGTCGAGGGTGTAGTGGGGTCCGATTTCGGGTAATTTCGCTTCTTTTAAGGCAACAATTTTCTCGGCATCTTCGATTAGCTTTTTCGCAACATAGGAGCTAACCAGTCCAGGACGAGAATAATCCGCGGACAAACCCTGATAGTAATTGGTTCGTTTTTTCATCGAATTTCCTTGGGGCTGATTTTGAGTAGAAGTGCTAGACGAGCCATTTTTATGGCCATTCAGATTTTGCTTAAGGATCAGAGATTGAATATCTTCCCTGAGTTGATTGACGGCACCGATGCCGGTAATTAATTCAGCGACGGAGGAACTTCTCTGACCGGACAGCGTCATCTGACTATCATAGACAAAAGTATACGCTGTTTTTTCAGGAAAAGATCGAATTTGCTGGAGGTAATAGCTGGCCTCTCGAATCGCCCCCGCGTATTCTGAGGAGCTAAAAAACCTCTCCCTTTCCAAATGATTGCGGAAAGCTATCTCGTAGGCGGCGTGGTATTGACTCTCCGGTGACTCGGAATGGACCACGCCTTCGGCATCGGGACGGGAATTGTCTACTGCATCAAACAAATGCAGCCGAAATTTCAGCACCGACTCATGTTTAATCACCTGAGGGGCAAACGTCTCTTTTAGGTAGCGACGGAAGGCTTCCACCGTGACTGCAGGGTTTTT
Source organism: Microcystaceae cyanobacterium (assembly GCA_040398185.1). GTDB lineage: Bacteria > Cyanobacteriota > Cyanobacteriia > Cyanobacteriales > Microcystaceae > JBBAUO01. Next base: position 33,098 of record JBBAUO010000025.1, read on the forward strand.
CCTGACCATGACGTGAAACTTGATCACCCCTGATTCCCCATTGGGGTCCCCTTGGGGGATGCCATCGATATAGGTAATAGAGTTCCCCGTACTGGTGGTGTAGCCGATCGCCTTTCTAAAGAGATTGTGTTCGTCGTCCATCAAAATGCCCGCCGCCTCGAACCAGATTTGCCGTTCGGCAACGCTTGTAAAGGTTAACTCGGCGATGCCGTCAAAGTTATCTTCGAGTAAGCGAGTGTTATTGAGTCCGGGGATGGCGGGACAAAAGCCGCCTTCGTCGTGGGCGACGTGGAATTGCCAGTATTGGTACTGTCCAGGTAGTCGGGCGCATACAGGTCCGTGGACATCTTTCCAGTAGTTATCGAATAGGTTCAGGGAAATGCCTTCTCGTTTCCAGAGTAGGACATAAAAAGCAACTTTCCCCTTTTGATCTCGTTTTGAATAATCAACCTGAGTGACTGGGTTCATGGGTTTCAAATAGAGGTTTTGGCTTAGGTTAAAAATCTTACTTGAGTTTGCGTTTTTCTCCCCATCCTAGATAAAGGGCAAAGGCAACAAATCCCCAAATCAGGTTGCCTTCCGGTACGGTACTAACGCTAAATTGAATAACTTGAGCTCCGTTGTTGTCAGAACCCAATAATTCAAAGAAATTGCCCGGTGCAATATAGATAGAAGTACCTCCTTGTGCCGTTCGGATGGGATCGTTTCCTAGCTTAAATTGTACAGTCCCTTCTAAGACGCGGAATAATTCATGGTTTGGACTCGTTAGCTGGTAGGATTCCCCAGTGCCGATGGCAAATAGGTTTGCCGCTAAGGGGGCCGGGCTTAAAGGTCCTGCTGTTTGTCCAAAACTGAGAAGAGAAAAGGGGCTGGTAAAGGTTGCCCCATCGAAGGGGTTGCTAGAAGCCGGTATCAGGGTACTTGGGCAATCGGTGCCTATTTGTGTACCTGAGGGGGCTAATTGCAATCCTACCGCACTATAGACAACCGGACAAAGTCCGAGGGTTGAACCCCTTGGATCAAAAGGAATTGGGTTAAAGCCAAGCTGCTCAAAAAGACCCGGTATGGCGGCTTGGGCTAATAAATCATAAAAATTAACTTCTCTAGGCGGGGGAGTTTGAATGGGATCGTTGGGATCTTTGGGAACTTGACAGTTAAATCTTCCTCCGTTTAAAGGCTCACAATTGTCCGTAAAAGGATGTAAGACTGGAAGCGAGTCAAATGTCCCGGACGGAGCACCTGCTAGTTGGAAACCATTGGCAATGCCAGAAGGCGTTAATAAAGCCAAAACTCGGGCAGGTTTATCTCCTGTATTCGACCATGTATGAATTTTACCCGCGGGCAAAGCAACTAGCGATCCTTTACCGACAGTTACATTTTGGATTTCGATTTCGCTGTCTTTAGCGACTGAAAATGGATTGTTAGGATCTAAGAGATTGAAGATTCCGTCAACATCGGCGTTTAAGTTAAAGATAACGCTGTCGTTGTCTGAAACAAGTGGGTTATTGTCGTTGGCAGGATCTCCGCCTAAAACGTAGAATAACTCCCATCCTTGTCTGTGAGAATGGAAAGTAGTCGTGGCTTCTGGGGGAATCAAAAATTCAAAAAAGTCAAAGGCATTATTAGTTTGTTGGAGGGTAACGACATCTTGATAGAGTCCCTGGGATGGCTGAAAGGTTGAACCAGTTTCCTGTCCACTAATCACATCCCTTAGCTTAGGTACATTAAGAGGCAAAGTGGCGCTACCTAAACTGTTACAGTTTATGGTGGGAGAAAGATTAGTCGGGGGACAATCCCTGGCAATATTAGGATTTCTTAGAAAGTCAACATCAATATTCGATCCGGTCGGGGTGACAAACGCATAAGGATTTTGAGTGGCTGAAGAGTTACTTATATGAAAGCTCCCCAAATGAACTCCGTGGGCAAAGACAGGTGATTCAAGCCCCAGAAAAGTGGCAGCTATTGAAATCCAAAGTTTATTCACACAAGTAGCGCTCCTAATAGATGATTTAGATTATTTTAATGCCAGTTCGGGATAAGGTTGGAAGGAATAGACGGGGGCTAGTAATCTGAAAAATATGCAAACGTACCAGTACTCCCAACTCGTCCGTTTCCAGCTTATACTAAATCCTGTTTTAATACCATAGTTATTCTCATCCTGCCGACCGCCGACCGCCTAGCCTTCACGATAATATATTTACGTTATGTCGATGATTTCTACCGTGTATTTGAACCGAAATTGTCGGAAAATAAAGACTATCAGCCGATTCCAAACCTCGTAAACGCCATAAAATCTTGACTTTAGTCGAAATTATAACCAATTGCCGACTAAAACGTAGGGAGCCCAAAAATAGGGATGGGCTTGGAAGCGAGTATCTTGCAGAACTTCTATTTGTGCCTGACGCAGAGCCTCGGTTTTGGTGGTTTTACTGGTGGTAAGGACTTTATAGAAACGATTCATAAATAGGGCTGTAGCCTCATCATCTACTTGCCAAAGGGTGGCAATGGTGCTGCGAGCGCCGGAACGAACAGCCATACCAGCAATGCCCAAGGCTGCTCTTTCGTCCCCGATCGCCGTTTCACAGGCACTTAATACCAGCAACTCAATGGGATTGGCTTGATTGACATCGGCTACTTGTAGCACACTGTTGAGGGAAGTAATATCTAAACGCTCATCCCAAGTCAAGATAAAAGTGGTCTCATTTTGGGAGCTAAATTGACCGTGGGTGGCAATGTGAATAATCGGTGCGGATTGCTCACCTAAAGCTTCTTTGAAGGAGGCTTCGGTAAACTTTTGATTGAGGAGAACCTGGGAGGGTAGATTTGACTGAATTTCTTCCACTTCAGTATTCACATAGGGTAGGGGGGAAAAGCCTTGACGGGATTCACTTAAGGCCGCCACTAGGACGCGGAGTTTTTGATCCTGTAAAGGACGAGGATCAATAAGCTGTAGGGATGGGGCTAGGGAAACACTATACTTTTGTACTAAAAATTGTTGTCCATCGTAGAGAGCCGCCATGGGAATATTGCGAAGGCCACCATCGAGGACAAAAATCAGATTTTTTACCCCATGGTACGTCAGATCCGCTTCTAGGGGTTGGATTAGTAAAGTATGGAGTCTTTGTAACCCAGTGAAATAACGGTTACTGGCTCTAATGAGCAGGGTTTGGCGCAGTTGGTTGGATATTTTTTCTAATTCCAAACGGGTGATGGCACTGGTATAGTGCTGCAATTGCCCGCCTGGGAAGCTGACAATCAATTCGAGGCGATCGGGGAGAATAATGGGATAGATAACCGCCGCCTGGGGATCGAGGCGATCTATGTCTATGGATTTACTGGTGAGACAGGCTTCTTTAAAAAAGTTATCTAGTTCGGCTACTTGCAAAGATTCAAAGACATCCAGGGCTTTTTGTAAGTCCTCCGGGGTAATGGCATTTCTATTGGGGTTCAGAAGTAAGCCGATTAAATCCCGATAAATAGGATCAATACTCTCTTGGAAGGACATTTGTACTTGGGCATTGACGGTGATCAGATCGGCTCTTAGGACTTTGAGGATTCTTACTGATTCTGAGTAAGCAATAATGGCTTTATCGTACTGATTTTGCTGTTTATAAATCCGTCCTAATTGCCATTGCCAGGGATAGGTGAGATAGAGAGCATTATGGGTTTGAGCTACCGCTAGGGCTTGCTCCGTTAGCTGCTCTGCATCGGACCATTGGGCGGATTTTTCGTACAAATTACCCAAGCTCCCTAGGGCAAAGGATTCTGAGCGCCAATCTCCTAAACTTCGAGATTGTTCTAGGGCGACGATCAAAATGCCCGCGATCGCCTTGGGCTCCACGCCTAGGCTCATTAAATTCTGTCCTAGGTTAATGCGGGCAAACACTAGAGAATGACTAGGGGGTAGGGCATCGAGGGAAGCTTGTATTTGGGAACCTAGGGCGATCGCTGCGGGAATTTCTGAGGTTTTTACTAATAAACTTAGTTTATTGACCTGGGCTTGGATGCGCTTGGATGGGGAAAGGAGGGTATTGCTGGCGGCTTGTTGGTAAAATTGCAGGGCTTCTGTGGTTTTTCCCAAGGCCGACCAAAGATTTCCTAGGCTTAACTGGGTGTTGGCGATCGCTTCTGGGGATGGTAGGCGTTGGGCAATCTCTAGGCTTTCTTCTAGGTATTTACGGGCAGTCTCTAGTTCGCCGACAAATTGTAACCCATCGCCTAAACTCCGCAGGGCAACGCTTTTATCTAGGGAGTCGGGTTGGGAGGCAAAGGCTTGGACTACGGGGGTTAAAAGGGCAATGGAGCGACGATAAAATCCCAATTGTTGCAGAGCTTGGGCTTGATTAATGATACTACGGTTGGCCTTTACCCTATCTCCCAATTGTTCATAAATTTGGCTAGAGCGTTCCCAGGTTCTAACCGCCCCATCGGGTTGTCCCTGCTCTAGTTGTAGACTGCCCTTTACATCTAAGACTGAGGCTAGTAAAGGAGAGCGTTGGGGGGAGGGGATGGATTCAAGTAGGGATAAACTTTTGGCGATCGCTTCATTGGCGGCATTCCATTGTCCCAATTGCCGATAGACCAAGGAGAGATTACGCAGGGCGATAACTTGCTCCCCCTGGGTTGCCTTGGCTGGTGGCGACTGGATAAACTGTTCTAGGATCTTGGCTGCTTCTGGAAACTGCCCCGCCTCGTAGAGTTGTTGGGCTTGTCCTAGTTGACCTTGGGGGGAGGTGGTTTCGGCGGCCGGTAGGGGATGGGTCCAAAATAGAGTTATCAATAGAAATAATACCGAGCCCAGTAAAGCGAGAAGCAGGTACTTTCCCCTAGACCAGAGTTTGCTTGACAGTTTCGACATCTTAGCCTCCTAATAATCCCTTAAAACAAGCGATAGCGAACGGAAAAATAAAGACCTTGCTCTTGTAACGTATCTCCTTTAAAACTGGTGGGAATGAGGGGTATACCCCAAAAAATGCTGGCGTTGAGGCGATCGCTCTGTTGCCATTGTAATCCTAATCCTGTCCCGACCAGGGTTTGGGGGTCAGGGTCGGGTTGTTCTACGTTCCAGCCCACTCCAGCATCTACAAACACAACCCCCTGTAGTAGTCCCTTAATTTTAGGAGCGCGTAAAAGAGGGAGTCTTATTTCGGCACTGCCTTGTACGCCATTATCCGTAAAGGAGAAATCTTGACGATAGCCCCGCACGGTATACCAGCCCCCTAAACTAAATTGCTCAAGGGAGACGAGGGAATTACCCGTTAATTGTGCCTGGGAACGCAGCAGTAGGAGAGTATCGGGGGCTAGGGAACGTACCCACTGGGCTTGTCCTCGCCAGATAAAAAAGTTCTCATCTAGCTCCTCTCCAAAATCTACAGTATTAGAGGCATTAAAACCAAAATTAAACTCAGAGCGTAGGGCTAATACCTGCCTACTTCCCTGTTCGATCCAATCTTGAGCAAAGCTGAAAACGGGTAAACGAGTTACGCCTTGGTCATCTGAACCTAGGGAGGGGAAAGGAATTGACTCCCCCAGAACATTTTCTAGAAATGAACTGCGACTTTGTTGATAGCTGGCCGTCAAGCTCAGAGCCACTTCTCGGTTCGGGGTTCGGATAATGGGCTGACGGTAGCCTAATTCGAAGTAGTAACTTTGGGAATTGATATCTAGTTGGTCAAAGGGTTCTTCGATGACATGGCTATCATTAAAATCAAAACGAAAGGCAATGGTGCCGTTGTGGGGATTGACGGGTAGGGCATAGTTCACATCCACTTCGTTACTGCCGTCGGTATTCGTATAACGGATGTTTAATTTATCTCCGAATCCGATTAGATTTCCCTCATCCAACTCTAAGGTTCGGTCCCAGGTTCCCACCGTGGGATTGTTGTAGTTGTCGATACTTAAATCTAGGGCAAAACTATCGGCCTCCTTGACTCGTACCAGGAGGATACTGGTACCTGGTTCTATCCCTGCGGCTAATTCGGCGGAAACGGTTTGGAGGAGAGCATTGAGTTGTAGTAGTCTCAAACCTGATACTAGACGGTCAACATTGAGGGGAGTACCCGTAGCCAGACCCAAGCGATCGCGGATATAACCTGTAGATAATCGACGATTGCCCTCTACTTGTATCTCTGCGACTCGTCCCTCGATTACCTGTATTGTCACAATACCTGTTTCTGGGTCAGGTTCCTGGGGAGGGATATAGGAGCCCGAGGTGATATAACCGCGATCAATGTAGAGTTGAGTTATCGCCGAGCGAGCCTGGAGGAGTTCACTGAGGTTTAGGGGTCGGTTAAGAAAGGGAAATAAAACCGCAGCCAGTTCCGCCTCACTAAAAACCGTACTTCCTAGCACCTTAAACTTTTTGACCACAATAGTTACGGAATTGTCCCCAGAAAACCCTGGCGGTACTTCTATCTCGGGAACAACGGGTTTTAGTAATTCATTGGCGGGTGGCAGGGCCGGTAAGGGCTGAATCTGGGGTATGGGGGTTGGATCTCTTCGGGGAAGACGAAATGTCTGAGCCAGTACGGGGGGAGTTAATAGTAGAGAACAAACAAGAATAGTGATCTGCTTGGGTAAATAGTTTGACATTCTCGCTCCTAGGGCAGGTCCTGACAGGAAAAGGAGGGGTTCCAGAAGACTTGTCCCTGGTTTCCTTCTGGATTAGCTGCGAGGATAACCCGTCCATCTGGGCGTTTTACTAAGGTTTGGACTTCTACTAGCACTGGGGTTAAATCTGCTCTAGGGACAGTAGTTCTATCCCCTGCGGGTGAAAAACTCTCATCCCAAGTTAATAAAAGGGTTTCCCCACTGATTAGTCCCGTGGGATTGGTAGGTAGGCCGCCGCGACCGGTGATGATTAGACTTCCTTGGACTTTAGCCCTGACCCCATCGGCAGAACAACCCCGGGCAATGAGTTGGGTACTATCGACGATCTCAGAAGGCAGAGTTACTGTGGTAAGGTTAGCATCCGCATCGGGAGAACGGAGGATCACCTGTCCATTCAGATTAGGATTTAATTGAGAGATAGCAGTAATATCGCTGGTGGGCAGAAAAGCCGGATCTAGGAGTTGGGGATCATTAGTACCGAGGAGAGATTCTAATTGCGATCGACTCAGAACCCTAAGTCCAAAAACCCCTTGGGCTGTAATGTCAATACTACCCCCTTTACCGGCAAAGGCATTGGCGGTAATATCACTATTTTCTAGGGGTTCTGCTACTAGAAAAGTTGTTTTGATCGAGATATTTCCCCCATCTCCTGCTGCGTCTGCTTTACCAGCATTACTAGAGATAGTGCTGTTGTAACGAAGAACTATAATGTCACTGACTTTTAGGGTAATGTTTCCCCCCGTATTACCGGCGGTTTCGGCGGTGATTTGTCCTTGATTTTCCATAATTAAAGAATTGCTCTGCAGACTCAATTCGCCACCTTTGCCGCTACCGGTGCTATCTACTCCGATATTCGCGCCGTTGGCAATGGTTATATTAGGAGCGTTAATTACAATTTGCCCCCCATCTCCCCTGGCGGTACCATTACTAAAAATACCGCTATCTTTCCCTTGGAGAGTAATGCCATTACCCACCTGGAGATTTAAGCGACCTCCGGCACCATCACCGAGGGTTTGGGCTGTAATCCGAGCTCCGTTAGTCACGTTGAGGTTAGGCGTTGTCATATTCACAGTTCCCGCATTACCCGTGGCATCACTGTCGGTAATGACACCAATGCTACTGCGGCGGACACCAGAGAAACCTTCAAAAGCAGTGAACCCATCAAGGCTAGTAAATTGGGTAGCTGTAATATTAATGCTTCCCGCATTGGCCCGACCTGAGGTGGAGGTGTTAATCGTGCCGCCATTGGTTACTTGTAGAATCGGGGTAACAATGTTAATAGTTCCTCCCCCACTAGCGTCGGTCAATGATTGACTGACGATGCCACTGGGATTAACATCTTGGAAAAAATCCAGTTGACCATCAAAATCGGCAAAAACCGCGCCATCAACGCTTATCCCCCGACTGGCTTGAATATCAATCTGTCCAGCTTTTCCTTGCCCTAAGGAGCTAGCAAAAATAAGCGCGCCTTCTTTTAGGGATAAACTTCCTGTGTCAATGCGAACGAGCCCACTATCACCGGTACTCTCCGGATTAGAGGTACTGAAAATAGCGGAGGCGTAAAAACTTTGCACCCCAGGAACATCAACAGATGATCCCTCGAGGAAAATGGAGTCTGCGGCTTTAACGGTAATGTTTCCCGCATCCCCTAAGGCATAAGTTGAGGTAACAATCTGACCTTGCTGGGTGGCTGTTAGGGTATTGGTTGTAATAGCGATATCTCCGGCTCGTCCCTCGGCGAAACTAATGCTACCCAGAAAGGTATAGTTAATAGCTATCTTTTCCGCCCCAATGGTTAAATTTCCCGCATCCCCTATTCCGTAGGTTAGACTCGCAACGGTGGATTGATCTGCACGTAAGGTGTCGGTAGCTTGGATATTAATGGGGCTGGTGTTTGCTGTGTCCCGTACTTCCGTTATCACCGAACCATTAAGGGTAATATGCGGAGCGGCGAGATTAATATTACCCCCCTGTCCCGACTGGCTAATGCCATGGATTTCGCTTAGGAGCAAGGGATCAATGCCAAATTCGGCCCCTTCTTGCAGGATTTCTGTTTGACTTGTCAGGGAAATATTGCCGCTTACCTGGCCGTAGGAGCGAATCGAGGAACGATTGGTCGTAGTGGGTGTATCTCCCGTTTGAAAGGGTTGAATAATCGGCCCTTGGGCAATGAGGGAAATATTACCGCCCTTGCTACTGGCATCAAAGGGTTCTAAACTATTGACTCTACCGTCGGCGATAATCGAGGAGATGGTAATTTTCCCGCGCGAGTCGATGAAAACGGAGCCTCCATCTAGGCTAGGGTCTAGTCCGCTTGTCGCCCCATTAGCGGTGTTGATGGAATTAACGGTAATATCCCCCGTCAAGGTTGGGTTGGGTTGAAACTGGTTGGTGAGGAAAACCGATCCTGTCTCATTAACAATACTGCCAATGGTAATATTGCTCCCAGTGGGATTTCCAGGGGCGGGGGTACTAAAAAATCCCAAGGTTCCCGCCCGTATATCCAAGGTTCGCTCCGTTGTGCCATTGAGATTGAGGGTAGTTCCGTCGGTAAGGACAACGGTGCTGTCATTAAAGGCTTCCCCTGGGGCATTGATGGTGACGGTTCCAGGAATGGAGACATTGCCTCCGGCTAGAATTTGTAATGAGGCCCCAGTGAAACTTTCTAAACTAAAATCCCCAGCAACTTCAAAAACGGGATCGAGCCAACTTCTTAAGTCTCCTAAATGACCATCAAGACGCTCAACGGCGAAACTGCCCCCGGCACTAAAGTGAGCATCGCCAACTACGGGGTTATCTGAGCGCAGGACTAAATTTTTCCCCGAATATACGCCACTCTGGGGATGGCTGAGGGCGTTGATTGCCAGTAGTTGATTACCCTGTAGGAGGAGATTGCCCTGGGCTGCTACAGTAAAAGCCGTTTGGGGGTTGTCTTGGATCTTGAGCCCCTCGGAGGCCAAGAGGTTTATATTGCCCCCGGCGATTAACTGTCCTTCCAGGTTGAGGTTTTGACTGGATAGGGTTAAATCCTTTCCTGGGGATAAATTTCCCTGATTCCTTATGGTTCCCGATTTTGGCAACCATTGATCTAAACCCAGGGGGGTACTGATGGTTAATAATGGATTAGTTTCGGGGTCGCTGGCACTAAATTGAGAACCATCTTCAAACCGCAGTTGGGAGGCGGTGGTGGCGAGGAAAGAGCCTTGGATATCCAGGCGAGCATTGCGCCCAAAAACAATGCCATTGGGGTTAATCAAAAAGAGATTGGCAGAGCCTAACACTCCCAGGGTGCCATCAATGGTCGAGGCATTTTTGCCCGTGACACGACTGATGATATTTTCGATCGCCAGGGGTTGGGTGAAATAAACTTGCTCTCCCCGATTAACATTAAATTCTGAGAAACTATGAAAGAGGTTTTTCCCTCGCATCGCCCCGCCTTGGATCAGGGTGCGATCGCCTCCATTTCTATTAACCACTGAGCTTTGGTTCCCCAGGCTCCCATCGGGCTGGACTTGGGCTATGGCGGGTTCTGTCAGGAGGATCGACCCGACAATAGCAACACTTATCCCTCTACTCAATTGTATCTGTACCATAGTAGAACTACTCCTTAAAAAAGAAAAGCTGAGGTGGGAATGGAGGTAACTCCAGAAAAAGTGATTACTCCGCCGCCAAAGGTGGTCAGATCCAACTTCAGGCTACCACTCTCAAGAATACCGTAGGGTGCATCTAAACTGTCTATCTTATTGGCACTAGCGCCGGTGGTATTGGTATTTAAGTCAGTAATATTATCTGGCTCAACAAACTGGCTTAAGTCAATAAGGTCACTCCCAAAAAAATCTGTAATGGTGTCATTACCGGAGCTGACAGTGAAAACAAAAGTATCTACTCCCGTCCCCCCGGTTAGGCTATCATTGCCACTTCCACCGATGAGGGTATCATTGCCGCTTCCACCGATGAGGATATCATCATGGGCTTCTCCCTGGAGGAAATCTGCGCCACTTCCCCCGTTTAGAGTATCGTTGTCTTTAGCCCCCTTGAGGGTATCGTTACCATCTAATCCTAGGAGATTATCTTTACGGTTGCTGCCTGAGATACTATCAGCTAAGGTAGTGCCTTCGAGGGTAATGCGTAGGTTGGGATTAGAACTAACGAAGTCAAAGGAATTAAGAACTAGGGAAGCAGGTAGAGTTTTGCTATCTAAGTAAAGAGTATTGATAGTAGGATCGACCGTCACCTCGTTGATGTAGTTGTTATTGGCGTAAAATGAGGAGAGATCCGTAAGCAGTGTACCAAAGAAACCATTGTTTGTAGACGGGATGTGAATGCTATAGCCAGTTAAGATGGTATTGAGGGGCAGTACATCTAGTTGGGCTTGTAAATCTTTCCCCGCTGTTAAGTTGATAATTGGGGAGTCTAATGGGGAAATAATCACCGCCGAGACGATATTGACGGTTTGAGCGGGAGAGGCGGGAATTGTTTGTTCAGGGAGGACATCCAAGACCCGTTCGATCTCTATTTTGCTTTTCTCGGAAGTATTCTTAGGATTTTCGAGGCGAAATTTACCAGCACTAAAAATGCCTTCGGCAATGATATTTCGGAAAATACCAAAGGCCCGGGTTTGCTCGACTGTATTGGTAAAATCATCCATTAGAGAAGAGTCAGGAACAGACCAAAAGGCACTCAGATAATCTACCCCAACATCACCAGAGCCGAGATAGGTGCTGGAGTTTTTAACAGTACTACGTTGACTAAAAACAGGATCGACATCAAATTTCAACGGACCAAGGGAAATAATGGTGAGAGGAGAGATACCATTATCTAATGTCCCTTGTACTAGAGAGCGCAGAAAGCGAAAACTATCGGTTTGAGAGTTATTGCCAGGATTAGAATCAATAACAGCATCATCTAGAGGTTGGGCTGTGGCGGTGTTATTGAAAGGAGCAAAGGGGTCAAAGGTAATCACCGTTGAGTTAGCTGATTTGACTGCTCCTAAGGCGCTGGTATAGAGTGTTCCTGTTGTTTCAACATTGTGGTACTCAGGTAGCGAAGGACTGTCTGAACCAAAAGTATAAGAGTTTTTCAGGGGCAATAAATTATCTTCTGGAGCAAAATTGATTTGGCTAGAAACGGTAATGGTTCGAGTTTCCCCTGGGTCAAGTGCCAAGATTAAGTCAATGTTTTGACCACTACTATCGTTCCTAACGAGGGAGGCGGGGTTATCAAGGGTGATATTATTAACCCGTAGACGACTATCTACTATGTCAGTTACCTGAACTTGATTGACTCTACGCTCACTACTATTGGTTACTTGGATTTGGAAGGAAATAGGAGCACCTTGGATGGGTTCTGCAGCTTTTACCGTCTCTAAATGCAGATTTTCGTCTTCTAAATTAACATCTAAAATGTATTCTCGTAAATTTGAGTTATAAAGAAAGGTTTTCTTTACCTCAATATCGACGGCGCCTCGTGATACTAGCCCTACATCTAAGTCCTGAATTTCTTCAACTTGTTCGTTAAAGCGAAAGAAATCACTTAAACCTTGACTGTCTACATCACTGTCGAAGCGATCGTCAGTGCCTTGGTTTTTGGGGCTAAAAGAGTAATTCTCCGGTGCTATCGCTTGGATTCGATAGACATCAGGATCAGGGAAAATGTTGGTAAAAGTGTAGGCCCCCGTCGTATCCGTTAAAACTGACTGCACTATAGCCCCTTTTTTATTGAGCAAATAAACCGTGACTCCACCGAATCCATTTTCTCCCGCCTCTTGAATCCCATTACCATTTAGGTCTTGAAACACTAAGCTATTGATTAAAGAATTATTAAAAGTTCCGAACCATGAAGTCGTAACATTTTCGGGCAAGACAAATTCAGACATCAGGCAATCCTCCAACAGAAATAACTGGCGATCCTATCCTATTCTGCCATAAACATCTTAAAAAATGGTCACAGCAAAAGCTACGGAATCTGGGAACACATCCCAAAATCCGTAGTATGACAGATAAAAACGTACCAGAGATTAGTCGGGGTTAAACTGCGGCAGCATAATTACTTTCGACAAAATCCCAGTTAACCAGTTTGCTAATGAAATCGCCAATATAATCGGGGCGACGATTTTGATAGTCTAGGTAGTAGGCGTGTTCCCAAACATCCATAGTCAGTAGTGGAACTTGTCCTGCGGTAATGGGGTTTTCTGCATTGGAGGTTTTCGTAATTTTCAGGGTGCCTTTATCTAGCACTAACCAAGCCCAACCACTGCCGAATTGAGTAGCTCCCGCTTTTTTGAAATCTTCGACAAAATTTTCAAAACTACCAAAATCAGCCTTAATTTTGTCGGCTAAAGCACCTTTGGGTTGACCACCGCCGTGGGGTTTAATGGAGTTCCAATAGAAGGTATGATTCCAAGCCTGGGCTGCATTATTGAAAATACCTGCCTTGGTAGCATCACCGGCCACGGCTTTAATTACTTCTTCAATGGATTTGTCGGCTAAATCTGTTCCCGCTACTAAGTCGTTAAAGTTTTTGACGTAGGCAGCATGGTGTTTATCATGGTGAAACTCTAGGGTACTTTTGGAGATATAGGGTTCTAGAGCCGTATAAGCATAGGGTAGGGTAGGAAGTACATAAGGCATAGGTGTTTGATCCTCTCTGATTGCCTAGGATAAAAGTAAGGCTAGGGTTGATGGCGAAATAAAACTTAACAGTTTGATCTTAGCCTAAAAAGTTGCTTTTCTCAACTTCCCAGACTTGGGGGAACTTGACATATCAATTTTTTTTGAAATGATTTAAGATATATCTTTCCCTGAAAATAATGGCATGACTGGGCACAAAAGACGGGAACTCCTGCACTCAAAGGAAATCCGAGAAGCATTTACCGAGGCAATTGGCACATTTATCCTCGTTTTAGCGGGAACAGGCGCGATTATCGTTAATGAAATCAGCGACGGAGCTTTGACCCATTTGGGCATTAGCATGGTCTTTGGTGGGGTAGTGGCTGCGATGATCTATGCGACGGGACATATTAGTCAAGCTCACCTTAATCCTGCCGTAACCTTGGCTTTTTGGGTTGGGGGCTTTTTTCCCCGTCGTCAGGTATTACCCTACATTCTGGCGCAGTGTCTGGGAGCGGGATTGGCTTCAGTGCTTTTACTCTTGCTCTTTGGACGGGTAGGGAATTTGGGCGCGACTCTCCCCCTCCATGATAATTGGTGGCAAGCCTTCATCCTGGAGATAATTTTGACTTTTATACTCATGTTCGTCATTTTTGGCTCAGGATTAGATAGACGAGCGCACCCAGGCTTTGCGGGCTTGGCGATCGGGTTGACTGTGGCTCTAGAAGCAGCATTTATGGGGCCGATTACGGGGGCGAGTATGAATCCTGCACGTTCTTTTGGACCGGCTTTAGCGGGGGGTATTTGGCAACATCATTGGGTTTATTGGGCTGCTCCCATCATCGGAGCACAATTAGCTGTTGGGGTTTATAGATATCTTTCCAATGGATTTCGGGATATGGATAACCTAAGTCAATAATTTTTTTGAGGCAATTTATCCATGACAACATCTACTTTTAAAAAACTCTCTTTTTTAGATCGATTCCTGACTTTGTGGATTTTTCTAGCGATGGCGATCGGGGTGGGAATAGGTTACTTTTTTCCGAGTATAGATACTTTTATTAATCGCTTTCAAATCGGCACAACCAATATTCCCATTGCCTTGGGTTTAATTTTAATGATGTATCCCCCCTTGGCTAAGGTTCGCTACGAGGAACTAGGGGATGTGTTTCGCAATGGTAAAATTCTGGGTTTATCACTCCTACAAACTTGGTTGATAGGACCCACGCTCATGTTTTTCCTAGCCATTACACTACTGCGAGATTATCCTGAGTATATGGTAGGAGTCATTCTCATCGGATTAGCTCCCTGCATCGCTATGGTTGTTATTTGGAGCGATCTAGCTAAGGGTAATCGAGAATACACAGCCGGATTAGTGGCATTTAATAGTATTTTTCAGGTGATTTTTTATAGTCCCTATGCTTGGTTTTTTATCAGCGTTTTACCTCCTTTGTTCGGCTTACGGGGATCTGTAGTAAATATTAGCATTGCGGAAATTGCCAAAAGTGTTTTTATCTATTTAGGGATTCCTTTTTTTGCGGGCTATTTAACTCGTTGGTTCTTGGTTAAAGCGAAAGGAAATAGTTGGTATTATGGGGAATTTATACCTAAAATTAGTCCCATTACCTTCGTGGCTTTACTGTTTACCATTGTGGTCATGTTTAGTCTTAAGGGAAGTTTGATAGTACAGATTCCCTTGGATGTGGTTCGTATTGCCATACCACTGATTATCTACTTTGTGATCATGTTTTTTACGAGTTTTTATCTAGCCTGGCGCCTTGGGGCTGATTATGCCAGAGCTACCAGTGTCGCTTTTACCGCAGCCGGTAACAATTTTGAATTGGCGATCGCCGTAGCCGTGGCTGTTTTTGGGATCAATTCGGGGGCTGCATTTGCTGCTGTTATCGGTCCCTTGGTGGAGGTACCGGTCTTAATCGCGTTGGTGAATGTTGCTTTTTGGATTGGGAAGCGTTATTTCCCTAGTTACCTTTAGTTGATTTGTTCTATTAAGTCGGTAACTCGTTCTTTAATTTCGTCTCTCACTCGGCGAAAGACCTCGATAGGATGGCCTGCGGGGTCATCTAACTGCCAGTCTGCAAATATTTCCCGCGTTACCCAATCGGGGGGTAAATTTACGCCACAACCACAGAGAGAAACCACGGCATCATAATCTTCTGCATGAAAATCATTCAATGCTTTAGACGATTGATCACGAATATCAATGCCAATTTCCTGCATGACGATAACAGCAGTGGGATTAACTTCACTTTTGGCTAGTCCCGAACTGGTAACAGATACTTTACCTTTGCCGATGGTCTTAGCAAATCCTTCAGCCATTTGAGAACGGCAGGAATTTTGCTTACAAACAAACATAATACTTTTCATGACTAAGTTGCTCCTGAAAGTGGTTTAATTTTGACTTTGTTCTCGTTCTTTGCGTTCACTGTAACGGTCAGTTAGATAATCCACCTGATCCCGTAACAGTAAGGTAAATTTGTAGAGTTCCTCCATGACATCAATTACCCTATCCCGATAGGGGGAATCTTTCATGGTGCCGTCTTCATCGAACTCTTGATAAGCTTTGGCTACAGAAGACTGATTGGGAATCGTAAACATCCGCATCCAGCGCCCCAAAATCCGCATAGTATTAACGGCATTAAAAGACTGAGAACCTCCACTAACTTGCATTAGGGCTAGAGTTCTCCCTTGAGTTGGGCGAACAGCACCGATTTCTAAAGGAATCCAATCAATTTGATTTTTGAGGATACCTGTAATATTGCCGTGCATTTCAGGAGATGACCAAACTTGGGCTTCTGACCAGAGGCTCAATTCTCGCAATTGCTGAACTTGAGGATGGGTTTCCGGTACTTGACCGCGCAGGGGCAGTTCATGGGGATGAAAAAATTTAACTTCGGCACCAAATCTCTCAATTATACGGGCGGCTTCTTCAGCCAGTAGACGACTATAGGAACGCTCTCGTAAGGAGCCGTAGAGAAATAAAATTCTCGGAGCATGGTTAGAATGAGACATAGTACCAATTTAAAACTTAGCTTTCTTGCCGAGTGATTCCCATTCTTTATTATTTCAAAAAAAGTTGATATGTAAAGCAAAAAAAGATTAAGTTTTGTTCACGTCTCGGGACAAGCACGGGCGGGTACAATGGGACTAAGGCGACGGTACTCGGACAAATACTGCTCTAGGATAGCTAACTGGGGGATGTTGAGGCTGTAGTAAATCCAGCGACCTGAAGCACGGGAGCGAATTAATCCGGCTTCTTTGAGGGTTTTTAGATGAAAGGATAATTTGGACTGACTGACATTGAGATGTTCGCACAGTTCGCAGACACACAACTCTTGAACCCGCAGAAGTTCTAAAACCTGTATCCGTAGGGGCTCAGATAGGGCATGGAAACCCGATTGTATCTCTAGGGAAGGGGAGAGGATTTGAGACTGCATCAATGGCTGAGGAAATTTATTTTATTCTAACCCAAGGATCTTCCCCTAGATGTGATTAGGGTATACAGTCGGGTTTTTGGCAGTTTTACTCCGGTAATTTATACTGACTGACAATCCTCTGGGCATACTCGGGTACATGACGCGCTAATTTTTCGGGATAATTGCGTCTGACATACAAATAATTCCTCGTAAAGTGGGAATCTATGGAAAATCTGGCGTATTCCAATCCCTGGGGTCCAATTTTTTCAATCACTACCCCCATTAATTTGGCCGCCCACATGGGTAAAGTTACAGCTTTGTCATAGGCGGGAATGCTCTGTTGTACTGCCTGATGGCGATCGCCTTTGGACATGACTGCTTGGGTTTGTAGCTGCTCTTGGACTAAATCTAACATCTCCTTACCCCTTTCGTTGCGTACCATAATCCATTGCCAACCAAAGGGCGCGCCCATATAGCCCACCACTAAATCCGCTAGGGAGTTGACATAATCAAAACAAGTCATACAAGAGGGGGCAAAAACATCCTTTAATTGATCGGTTTTTAAGCCAAAAAACGGTACTTTTTCGATAGAACCATCCTCATGGCGGAAATGGACGCGAAAATCCTGCATAAACTCGTAATGAACCACAGTATCAGGGGATTTACTGGTAGTTTCTAAAAATTTCTGTAGCCCCGCACGGGTAACATTGTCTACGCAGGGAGTCCCTAACACATAAAGTTTTTCTAAACCTAATTCTTTTTCAATACTCCGTAAGGCTTGGATTTGACAGCCGACTCCAATCACTAAGAGGCGTTTCATCTGGGAACTTTCTATTTCTTCTAAAACCGATAGATTCGGGGAGAGGGTGGGCTTGTTGACTCGTGCTGCTAAAATGTCTTCGGGAGTCCGCGCAATGATAGGTACGGGTTGAAAGCGATCGTCTGGACTACTCTGTACACACACTACCCCTTCTACCAGACCTCGATTGAGCATTTCACAGGCGATACTACTGACAATTCCTGTCCATTGCGCTCCCTCTAGGGGTTGCTTTTTCTTGGCCGCCAGCATTTCCTGCACGACACCAAAATAGCGATCATCTTCTTGTTCTAAATCCCGACTACGCCCGTGGGTTAGGGTTTCTAGCTCGGCTATTTGCTGATGGAGAAAGGCACAGGCTTCTTTAACGTAGTGAACATAGTAGGTATCGCATAACCCACACTCACTACAAAGTTCTTTGGCGGGACGACGACTATTGGGGTCAAGGGCTTTGGCTTTTTTGTGGGGTGCAGTGGAGGTCATAAACTATAATCTTGATCAACTATTGTTCACCTTATCGCAGAAACTACCTAAAAAGTTTTCTTCCCTAAATTAGTTAATATATGTAAAGAAGCTTTACAGGAGCGCAATGTTAAGACTAGAGCATATCAGTAAGATTTATCCCACGGGAGAAGTCCTCAAGGACATTAATTGGGAAGTCAAAGCCGAGGAAAGAGTTGGTTTGGTGGGGGTTAATGGCGCGGGGAAATCTACCCAGATGAAAATTATTACTGGGGAAGTAGAGCCGACTGCTGGGGTTGTGGTTCGTCCTGCGTCTCTCCATATCGGTTATTTGAATCAAGAGTTTAACGTAGAGCCCACCAGTACAGTCCGGGAAGAATTATGGACGGTTTTCACTGAAGCCGGGGAGGTACAGAGGGCTTTGTTGTCGGTACAAAAGGATTTGGAACAGGCCGATTTGACTGATTTGGATAGTTTGATTGCTAAGTTAGACCGTCTCCAACGTCAGTTTGAAGCCCTCAATGGTTATGGTATAGAAACCCGTATTGATAAGATTTTACCCGAAATGGGTTTTGAGGCTGAAGATGGCGATCGCCTAGTCAGTTCCTTTAGTGGTGGTTGGCAGATGAGAATCTGTCTTGCTAAAATTTTACTCAAAAACCCAGATATTTTATTGTTAGATGAACCGACAAACCATCTGGATCTAGAGACTATTCAATGGTTAGAAACCTATCTCAAGGGTCTAAAAACTCCCATGGTAATTATTTCCCATGACCGGGAATTTCTAGACCGTCTTTGTACAAAAATTGTCGAAACAGAAAGGGGAACTTCTACTACTTATTTAGGCAATTACTCCAATTATATTCTCCAAAAAGAAACCGCTAAAGAAGCTCAAGAAAAAGCTTTTGATATGCAGCAAAAGGAGATAGAAAAACAGCAGGTATTTATTGAAAAATTTAGAGCCAGTGCTACTCGTAGTACCCAAGCCAAGAGCCGAGAAAAACTATTAGATAAAGTCGAGAGAATCGAAGCACCAGAATCTAATTTAAGATCCCTGCGCTTTAGGTTTCTTCCATCTCCCCGCAGTGGGCGAGAAGTAGTTATTGTCAAAGACTTAACCCATACCTACAATGAGAAAATTCTCTTTTTAGGGGCTGAGTTGGTCATAGAAAGGGGCGATAAAATAGCTATCCTTGGTCCAAATGGTGCAGGAAAATCTACCCTTTTAAAGATGATTATGGGTAAGGAAAAGTCGGAAGATGGACAGATAGAACTAGGCAAACACAATGTTATTCCTGGTTATTTTGAACAAAATCAAGCCGAAGCTTTGAACCTAAGTAAACAGGTTATAGAGACTATCCACGATGAAGTCCCTGATTGGACAAATCAAGAGGTACGCACCATCTTAGGGCGTTTTTTGTTCACAGGAGAAACCGTGTTTAAACCCGTTGGAGCTTTGAGTGGTGGAGAAAAAGCTCGTCTGGCTTTAGCCAAAATGTTATTATCTCCCTGTAACCTCTTAATTTTAGATGAGCCGACTAATCATTTAGATATTCCTGCTAAGGAAATGTTGGAGGAAGCTATACAAGATTATGACGGTACAGCAATCCTTGTCTCCCATGACCGTTATTTTATTTCTAAGGTAGCTAATAAAATTGTGGAAATCCGCAATGGGGAATTGGTAGTATATGCTGGAGACTATCATTACTATTTAGACAAGCTGGAGGAGGAGAAGGAAAAGGAAAAGTTAAGGCAAGAAGAAGCTAAAAAAGCCGCCAAAAAAGCTCAAAAGAAAGCTAGTTCTAAAAAGTAGATTAACCCAGGTTAATGAAGCGATCGCCCATTTAGAATCGGGTAAGGGTCGCTATCGTCTGGTCTTGAAACATTAAAAAAATCCTAGGTATCTAGCACGGGGCTTTTTACCTTTTTTAAACTTTCAATGATCTCAATTATCTCCCGTTCAAAAGCTACTTGGGCGCGGTTGGTTTTACCTCCTAGATAAAATCTATCTCCCTCTTCTAATGCCCAAATTTGTGAGTGGGAAAGATAACTCATCATTACTCCCAACATCAATAAACCAAAGCCTAAATACACCAAAGGAATCCCCGGATCTGCCTTTATTTGCAAGCCTGTACTGCCTAATAATTCTAAAACTTTTAAATTTACCCCATTGATGGGTATAACCATGCCTTCACGCACAGCACCGTAGAGGTTGCCTTCTTGATCATAAACGATCATTGTCCCTTGTAAATCCCTAGCTAGTAAGGAGATCCCCTCGCTTAAATCTGGTTTAGTGGGAATCCATGTTCCCCACATTTGTCCCTTTCCTTCCATCTTTAACTGAGCCATGGGTAATTGAAAGATTGGACTATTATTAATCTGTACCTTTACCGAGGAGATACCCCAACTGGTTTGATAAAATGTTACCCCTTTGTGTTTGAGGGGATGGTTAACAGAAATGGTTTTTCTATCTAATTCTTGTCCTTGATTGTCTACTACTGACAAGTCTGAATAAAACTGATCGACATTACCATCACCAGTATAATCAATCCAAAATTTATTTACTTTGATTCCCCAATCCTTAGGAACATTTGCAGTCGCCAAGGGACCTAATTCGATAATGTTTTTGACTTGAAAACTATCCCCACTTGGGATCATTTCTTGGGCAAAAAACCCCGTTAAAGCTCCCCAAATTGCTCCTAAAAGAATCAAGAGCATGGCACCATGGACAATAATCGGGCCAATTTTGCCAATAATTCCCTTACGAGCATAGATGGTATGATTTTCCTGAAAAATACGGTATCCTTTTTTTTCTAGTAAAGGAGTCAAAGAAGCCAAGGAACCTGTGTCTAGCTCTGCACTCAAAGCCAACTTTTCAAATTGACGGGATTGCTGATAAAACTTCCATTTCTGAGCCGCCTTGAGCGCAGGAAATTGACGATTAAAAGTACAAGCGGTTAGACTGGTGCCAAAAAGCACCAAAAGAGATAAAAACCACCAAGTGCTATAGACATGGTTTAAACCTAATGCTAGAATGACCTTCCAACTCAAAAAACCAAATAGGGCAGGATCTTCGGGATAGTTGGCTTGGTAAAACGGTAAGGATTGAGCTTGTTCTATAATTGTCCCAGAAACACTAAATAGGGCAATGATTAACAAGAGGACAATGGCTAAACGTAAATCAGCTACTACCTGAATTAAGCGCCGCAAGAGGGGAAAGGATGAAAGGAAGCTGGGTGTAGAGTTTGAGACTGCCATCTAAGAGAAAAACTTTTTGTCAATGAGGCCCGTTCTCATTATAGTCAATTAATCACAGGTATATCTATTACCATGCAACACCACCGCCCAAAAATTATAGTCCTAGATGATGACCCAACAGGTTCTCAGACCGTCCATAGTTGCCTTTTGCTCATGACATGGGATGTGGATACCCTCAGGATTGGGTTACGGGATGAAGTGCCGATTTTCTTTATTTTAACCAATACTAGGGCTTTAACCCCAGAAAAAGCGGCCAATGTTACCCAAGAAGTCTGTCGTAACCTGAAAATTGCCCTAGCAAAGGAAGATATTCAAGATTTTTTAATTGTTAGTCGCTCCGATTCTACCCTCAGGGGTCATTATCCCATCGAAACCGATGTCATCGCGGCGGAGCTAGGGGGTTTTGATGCTCATTTTCTGATTCCTGCTTTTTTTGAGGGGGGAAGGATTACTAGGGGTAGTATCCATTATCTGATCATTAACGGTGTTCCTACCCCGGTCCATGAAACGGAATTTGCTCAAGATTCTGTCTTTGCTTATCACCATAGTTACTTACCGGACTATGTAGAGGAGAAAACCCAAGGAAGAATTAAGTCCGACCAAGTGGAAAGGTTTTTACTCCAGGATATTCGCACAAGCTCTTTGGAAAGACTTATGGGGTTACAGGGGAATCAATGCGCGGTGGTTGATGGGGAAAACCAAACCGATTTAGACAAATTTGCGGGCGATATTCTCCAAGCAGCAGCAGAGGGGAAACGCTTTCTTTTTCGCAGCGCTGCTAGTATTTTAACCTCTTTGGCTAACCTAGGACC
This sequence comes from Microcystaceae cyanobacterium, assembly GCA_040398185.1. Classification (GTDB taxonomy): domain Bacteria; phylum Cyanobacteriota; class Cyanobacteriia; order Cyanobacteriales; family Microcystaceae; genus JBBAUO01. The sequence goes on from JBBAUO010000025.1 coordinate 55,098, forward strand.
ACAACCCATACCCCCTGAGCAGATGGGGAAATATAAGCCCACAGCACAAGCAGGGGTTATCATTGTGGGTTCCCATGTCCAGAAAACTACTGAACAACTACAAAATTTGTTAAAAGAACCTGAAGCAGTGGGTCTAGAGGTTGATGTAACTCGCTTACGAGATTTTCCTGAAGATAGAGCTAATTTATTAGGGGAAATTCTTAATAAAATTAAAATACTCCACGAAAATCAAAAAACCCCTGTTATTTATACCAGTCGTCAAGAGTTAAGCTTCACCACCGTACAACAACGTCTAGATTTTGGGGTGGGGGTTTCCTCTTTGTTAATGGATATCGTCAGAGGGCTTCCTGGGGATATTGGGTTTTTAATCAGCAAGGGGGGAATTACTTCTAATGATGTTTTGAGCACAGGCTTAAGTCTACAGTCAGCTAGGCTCCTAGGACAAATTTTACCCGGCGTATCTATGGTGAAAACCAATGGAGAGCATCCTTTATTTCCTAATTTGCCTGTGGTTTTGTTCCCTGGTAATGTGGGAGATGCTTGGGGATTGGCTACAGCCTATCGACGTTTACATTCAGCAATTGGTACTTAAATATTAAGTTTTGTAAAGAAAAAATTGACATTGCAGGTAAAAGGGGGTAAGATTTGGTTTTATTAGAGATTATCTCATAATGGGAGGCTTTGCTTAAATCACTAAATGCAAAGCTTCCCATTATCTAATAATAATCTCAAAAGTCAAGAACTTTGTCAACCCCCCCAATCCCCTTTGATCTTCGCAGATAATAAAAAATAATTTCCTAACCACAATGCCCATGCTGACTCTAATCAATGCCCAGATTCCGACCTACAGGGGAAAACAAGCCCTTTTCATCAATGAAGATGGAAAAATAGGTAATATTAGTCCCATGTCCTCCCATGAGCCGTTAGCGGGGGAAGTTAAAGACCTTAACGGAGATTGGCTCTCTTTGGGTGGGATAGACTTACAGATTAATGGGGGATTGGGTTTAGCTTTTCCCGACCTAGAGATGAGAGACTTGGGGAAGGTGAAAAAGATAGCAGATTTTTTATGGAATCAAGGCGTGGATGGATTTTTACCCACTCTAGTCACAACATCTAAAGAAAATATCCAGAGAGCCTTATTTGTCTTGGGAGAATATATTCAAGAGCATCAACAGGATGGAATTGAAAGAGCGCGGGTATTAGGGGTACATTTAGAGGGACCTTTTCTCAATTATGAAAAAAGAGGAGCGCACCCTTCTCAATACCTCCTCAGTCCCAGTATAGAGGCAGTAGAAGACCTTTTAGGGGAATATTTACCGTTAGTTAAAATTATGACCCTAGCACCGGAGTTGGACATTGATGGGGAAGTAATCACCTACTTACGTTCCAGGGGAATTATCGTCAGTTTAGGGCATTCCCAGAGCAGTGAGGAGGAAGCCCAAAAAGCCTTTGCTTGGGGCGCTAGTATGGTCACTCACGCCTATAATGCTATGCCCCCTTTGCACCATAGAAAGCCAGGGTTATTAGCCGCAGGGATGTTGAATAAAGCAGTCTATTGTGGATTTATTGCCGATGGTAAGCACGTTAACCCTAGTATGTTAGATATTTTACTCAAGGTCAGTGACTACGAACAAGGTGCTTTTTTAGTCAGTGATGCCCTCTCTCCCATGGGATTAGGAGATGGAGTCTATCCATGGGATAAACGACAGATAGAAGTGAATGCGGGAACAGCTAAACTCAGAAATGGAGTTTTAGCAGGAACAACTTTAACTCTCTTGGATGGGGTGAATAATTTGGTTAAATGGGGCATTTGTGGGGTGGGAACGGCCATCGCCCTAGCTACCCAAGCGCCGAGAAAAGCCCTGGGATTACCCGGTATGGAAACGGGACAGGGAGCGAGCCTATTGCGTTGGCATTATCCGGAAGGGAACGCCCAATTAAAGTGGGAGAGAATTAAGATTAAATAATGTGATCTAGGGAACAGCAAATCCTGAATAAATGGGTAGAATGGAAGAATAAGCCTTGGAATCAAGGAGAATAGGTCGTGCTAGTTATTCTCGTAGAAGAACAAATTTTATCAACTCAGCAAGTTTGTCAAGGGTGTTTATTGGCGACGCAGCAGGGGCTACCCCGTTGGCAGGGGGGCAAGTTAGGCTGTGGGAGGATGGTTTGTGCCGCTGAAAATAATCAACCAGCCCTGTACGAATGCTGCATGGGTTTTCGAGTCGCCCATATTGGTTAACCTTTTCCTCGGAAAAAAGATGTTCTGGGTCACCAATCAACTAGACTGGATGGGTGTGGTATATCTAATGGGTATGGATATTAATGGTTTGCGATCGAGATATTCTTTTTATTGAGGTAGTCAGGCGCGGCAATTTAGAACAGGTCAAAGCCTTGGCTCGTCAAGGAGTTAATCCTAATGCCACCGACCCCAATTATACCACCGCCCTAATGTACGCGGTTCAACAGGGCAGGGAGGATATAGTGGAGTTCCTTTTCACGGCTCGAGTGGATGTTAATCAACAAAAATTCCCCCAGGGTTTGACTGCTTTGATGTTAGCCGCAGCAGGTAATCACCAGTCCATAGCCCAAGCTCTCCTCCACCAAGGGGCAGTGGTTAACCAAACTAATAGTGATGGTACACCAGCTCTCATGATTGCCGCCTATAGGGGTTATTTGGGCTTGGTAGAACTTTTGGTCAAAGCCGGGGCAGATGTTAATATTCAAGACAAAGACGCTGATACGGCCTTGAATTTGGCGGCTCAAGCTAATCATGCTCAAGTGGTGCAATTTCTGCTAGATTCTGGCGCTAATCCCGCTCTGGGAAAAGGAGCGATTACAGAAGCGGTGATTAATTCTAGTCTAGACTCCCTTCTGGTTTTGCTTCGGCAGGGAATACCGTCCGAAAATCTTTTAATGCCGGCTGCTGTTTTAGGAAATCCTTCCATTGTGCGAACTTTGATACAATTCGGGCAAGATGTCAATTTCAGCGCCGATAATGGGGAAACGGCCCTGATTTTGGCAGCAGAACAGGGACATCTGGATACGGTATCTTTATTGGTAGAAGCAGGTGCTCAGGTAAACCAGACGACGATAACAGGGGAAAATGCTCTCATGGTAGCGGCATCTGAGGGTTATGCTGCTGTTGTTCAGTTACTTTTGACAAAAGGGGCCGATATAGAAGCTTTTTCCCAAGAGGGGGAAACTGCCCTTCACCTAGGGACGGTGGAAGGCCATGTTGGCGTGGTGGAGGTGTTATTACAAGCCGGGGCAAAGGTTAATCAACGTAATTCTCTCGGCGATACCCCCCTGATGATAGCAGCTTTACAGAATTATACGGCGATCGCTCGGCTATTACTCAACTCTGGTAGTCATGTCAACGAATCCAACCAGGGAGAAACTCCCCTCACCTTAGCGGTAGTTAAAGGTTGGCAAGAAATGGTTCAAATCCTCTTAGAAGGGGGGGGAAATCCCAATACTCGCTTTCTCAATAGTAAAACTGTTTTAATGGAAGCAGCCGAACGGGGAGATATAGAAATTTTAAAGGCCTTGATGAAAGCAGGGGCTGATGTCAATCTCACCGATAAAGGCGGAGGAACGGCTTTAATGTGGTCTAGTTATCGTGGTTGTACTGGAGTTGTTCAGGAATTGTTGAATACCCATAGAGTTGAGCTTAATGCTCGTAATCAAGGCGGCTACACAGCTTTGATGTTGGCTCAGTTTTGTGGTTATACTTCTATTGTGACTCTCATCAAGGATTTTGGCGCTCTGGAGTAATGCTGGAACTTCTTGGAAATTAGGGCTATCTTAGGCTTAAGGCATCGTGTAAAAATAAATTGAACAATCAAGGATGTGTTTGTGGCTTGATTGCATAGTTCCATTCTCCATGAAAAGAGTTTGG
>JBBAUO010000026.1:0-56504 GCA_040398185.1 Microcystaceae cyanobacterium
GGTTTGAGCATTGATGTTAAGTTTTACTAATTATTTTGCTATTTGATAGCACGTCTGTCAAAGGAAAATTTAGTTTCAGAGTAGCTTGATTATCGATCAAAGTGGGCTCGCCCTCTTCATTAATCGCCCCAAAGGCCTGAAAATAGCGACGTACTCGGGGAGGAAAGTCGGGAAAGTCAAAAATACCATCACCTTTGGCAATATCCGCCCAAAAGTCTCGCAATTGGGGAACTAGGGGGATAGCTTGCTCCTGGGACAAGTTGAGGGGATGACTGGTTAATAGTTTCATCATAAAGCTATGGGAGCGATCGCCTAAATATTGTTTAGAGACTGCGGCTAGATTTTCCCATTCGGGGATAGACTCAACGCGATGGGAGGCAATGTTGACGGTTTTTGTGACTTGATTGACTTCAATTAAACGATAGGGATGGGGATAGCTCACCAAGGAACCTGTGGTAATTTCATAGATTCCCTGGTAAGAGGCGATGTCTTGAACATGGAGGTGTCCCGTAAAAATCAACTCTACTCCCTCATTTTTTAGTAAATTGAGTAATCTATCTGCATTGTCTAGCATATAGCGTTTACCTAATTCATGGCGGGATTGATTGGGTAAATGCTCAATAACGTTATGATGAATCATGACCAGTACAAGGTGGTTCCTAAGAGTGGGTAGGAGTTTTTCTAGCCAAAGTAGCTGTTCATCGTCTAAAATTCCTAATTGTTGCCCATTTTCCGCAAATTGATTAGAATTTAAGCCAATTAACTCTACTCCATCCAAAACTGAATGATGATAATAGAGTTGCCGGGGATTTTCATAACCAAAAGCTTGATAATAGTAAGGAAAGTCTTTTAATCCAGTATTGACCACATCATGATTTCCCGGTACGACATAGACGGGAAATGGTAGACTAGCTAGTTGTTCCTGTAACCACTGATGGTTTTCTGGTTCTCCATCTTGGGTTAAATCCCCTGGTATTAGCAAGAAATCTAGCTCAATTGCTTTTAATTCCGCTAATACCCATGTTAGGGTCGGAATGCTAACTTCTACTAGGTGAAACCGGTAGGGATTATTAGCGATAGTAGCGGGGATAGCCACATGGGGGTCACTAAGGACAGCAAAACGAAAATTTTTCACGGTTTGTTTAACTCGATTCTCTTTTTGATTATCCTCCGGAGTGTTAAACCTTGGTAAGAGTTCGTGTCCGTCAGCACGTCAATCCTTTAAGTCACAAATTTCGCCAGGAGGTCACTTTTCCCGATTGGAGTTTGGTTTATGACGATCTTGCCCAACCGCTACATCTAGATATTGGTTCAGCGCGAGGTAAATTTTTGTTACAAATGGCGGCACAATTTCCCCAGATTAATTTTTTGGGTACAGAAATACGGGAACCCCTAGTAATAGAAGCTAATAACTATTGCCATGGGTTGGGACTAAAGAATTTGCATTTTTTATTTTGTAATATTAATGTTTCCCTTACCTGTTTGTTAGAGTCTTTACCCCCGGGTAGATTAGAGTGGGTATCAATTCAATTTCCCGATCCTTGGTTTAAACGACATCACCTGAAAAGAAGAGTCGTACAGCCCGATTTAGTAAAGGCGATCGCTTTATCCCTAAATTCCCAAGGCCAGGTTTTTTTGCAGTCTGATATTGAAGTAGTGGCGCGGGAAATGTTACAACGCTTCCAGGAAAATCCTGATTTTGTTTTAGCCCATGGGACACCTTGGCTTGCAGAAAACATTTTTCCCGTTCCCACGGAGAGAGAAATCGCAACCTACAGGAAAAATCAAGCTGTTTATCGAGCACTTTTAACAAAGAAATAGAGGTTAATAGACCTCTCCAGAAATCAGGCGCTTAAGCCTGAACTACCAGTGTTGGAGATGTCTAATAGACATAGTAAAAGGGTTTCCGTCCATTCTACCACCGCGCCATAGGTATCTCCCGTATGTCCCCCCAAACGACGATAGAAGTAATAACCCATCACCTGAGCCAGGATTGTACCCCCTACCCCCATCAGTAATACCCTTAACCAAACCCCTGGAACAAAACTTCCATAAATTAGTCCGAAGCCGATGAGAATTAACCACCCCAGTAAAATATCCTGGGGAAGACGGAGAGATTTTTTATGAAATGCACCTTTCCCCGTCGGTTTGAGGTAGGGGTAAAAAGCGATCGCCCCGACTTGGCTCCATCTCCCCCATCCCGCTACCCCCATCATAACAAATCCACGATCTGAGCTTAAATCGCTTAAAGCGGCGGTTTTTAGCAAGAGGATAACTATAGCCGCCATGACTCCAAAGGCTCCCGCATGACTATCTTGCATCACCTGCAAGCGTCGCTCTGGCTCTGTTACCCCTAAACCATCGGCGCTGTCCATGGCTCCATCTAAGTGCAGTCCCCCGGTCAAACCAACCCAGAGGGCAACAATTAAAGCACTGCGGGTCAAAACCGGTAGATATAGACTAATACCAATAAAATCAGCACAAAACAGTATAAATCCGATAATCAAGCCAATTATAGGGCTAAATCTGGCGATTCTAGTCAAATTTATATTGATGTTGGGGGCGGGGGGAATTATGGTATAAAAGATAACAGCCCCGAAAAAACTGCGGATTAAGTCTCTAAAACCAAGCATTATCGTAAAAAATCAGTATAAGCGTTTTAGTCTAATATCCCATAAAAATTTACAAAAAAATCAGAAGGGGATGAGTTAGCATGGAAGAGTGGACTAAATTAAGGGTTCGACAAAAAATTTCCACAGATTACCTGTTTTGTTTTATGTATCGGTAATTTCCCATGAGTCAAGATTCCTCCTTGCGTCAATTACCTCCCCCTTGTATTATTGACTTTGGTACAGTTATTAATAAAGATGATATTCGCCGCCTACTAAACGATTTAGGTCGAGTGCAATATATTCATACTTTAGATGGTAATATCAAGAGTAAAGGAGAGGGTTGGATTGTCGAAGTATTTTGTGATAATCAGCAAGCTACTTTAATTGCTAACGGCTCTTTGTATCTAAATGTACAAAGCTTTGACTATCTAGAATTGAATACTTCTTGCGAACAAAAATCCTGCTTTGATCTCTATCAGGATAATCGTCAACTCAGACTAATTCCCCTGGTGAATAATAGACAGGATTGGTCTGAAAAAAGTGATTGGAATGTGGATAGTTTAGAGGAAATGGTAACTCAAGTATTATCAGCTAAATGGGATGTACAGTTTGATGATGATGACTGTCCTTTTTGATGGGTAAATAAAGTGGGATTTTGGTTTGAAAAACTAGCTAGCTGCCCTCGGACTCAAGGGAGAGTCGGGATTTGGCACACCCCCCATGGACCTGTGGAAACGCCGAGGTTTATGCCCGTCGGTACAATTGGCACCGTCAAAGGTATTACCCCCCAACAGTTAGAGGAGACAGGGGCGCAAATGGTATTAGCCAATACCTATCATTTACACCTACAACCAGGGGAAAGCATTATCCAAAAAGCGGGGGGATTGCACCAATTTATGGGCTGGAATCAACCGATGCTGACTGATTCAGGGGGATTTCAAGTCTTTAGCCTTAGTAAGATGCGAAAAATTAGCGAAGATGGGGTAATCTTTCGTTCTGCTCGGGATGGGCGCATCATTGAATTTACCCCGGAGCTATCCATCGGCATTCAAAACGCCCTAGGAGCCGATGTCATTATGGCCTTTGATGAATGTCCCCCCGCAGGAGCTAGTTTTGACTCCGTTTTAGTGGCCGTCGAAAGAACCCATCGTTGGCTAGAGAGGTGTATAGAAGCCCATCAACGCCCCCAAGAACAAGCTTTATTTGGGATAGTACAGGGGGGAATTTATTTAGACTTAAGGGCCAAGGCGGCCGAGGATTTAGTAGCGTTGGACTTACCTGGGTATGCCATTGGGGGGGTAAGTGTGGGGGAAGAGCCGAGGTTAATTCATCAGATTGTCGATCGCACGGCTCCCCTTTTACCCGAAGATAAACCGCGTTATTTAATGGGAGTGGGAACCTATCGAGAAATGGCCCGGGCGATCGCGGCGGGAATTGACCTATTTGACTGTGTGATTCCGACTCGTTTAGGGAGACATGGGGCAGCTTTAGTGCAAGGGGAGCGGTGGAATCTCAAAAACGCGCAATTTAAAGAGGATCTTACCCCCCTAGATGCCACCTGTCCCTGTTATACCTGTCGCACCTTTACGCGAGCCTATCTGAGTCATCTAGTACGTTCCCAGGAGATGTTAGGTTGTATCTTGATCTCTTGGCACAATATCACCGAGTTAGTGCGTTTTACCGTGAGGATACGTTCGGCAATTTTGCAAGGTAGTTTTACGGAAGAATTTTCCCACTGGCTCCAGGAAGAGGAGCCCAATCATGATACAATTTCCGTTAACCTATAAAAACATGTCTTGGAAAGGTAGATAAATGGAAGCAGCACTGCTCTTGGCTAAATTACCTGAAGCCTATCAAATTTTTGATCCCCTGGTGGATGTACTCCCTGTAATTCCCGTATTTTTCTTAGCCCTAGCCTTTGTCTGGCAAGCTTCGGTGGGCTTCAAGTAAGTTATTACCGAGTCCTCTTTGAGCTAGGAGGGTGGGTTTTATTTAAATCCATTTCTCCCGCTCGGTGATAGCCAATCCGTGGGCAGGAAAGCCCTCATACTCTGCCAGGGTTTGGGTTGTTTGTTTGAGGGAATGAAACCCTTCTGGGGTAACGTAGGCTAGGGTAGAGCGTTTGAGAAAATCGTACACCGACACCGCCGAATAGGAACGAGCAAACCCCCCCGTTGGCAATACCGCATTGACACCGATGGAGTAGGTAGCTAGGGAAGAAGGGGTATAACTTCCGAGCAATATTTCCCCGGCATTGTGAATTTTGCCCAGGAGAGCGAGGGGATCTTGAACTAGGACTTCTAAATGCTCCGGAGCGTAGTCATTAACAAAATCTAGGGAAGCCTCCAGACTATCGGTGAGGATAATACCCCCATAGACGGCTAAACCCTGCTCACAGAATTTTCTGCGCCCTTCAGGAAGTTTTTGCAGATACTCCCAGGCTAATTTACTCACCTGTTGGGCCACCTTTTCACTATGGGTAACGAGTAACGCCGCAGAATCTGACCCGTGTTCGGCTTCAATCAGTAAATCTAGGGCTGCTATGTGGGGATTAGTATATTCATCGGCTAAAACTATGGATTCACTGGGTCCGGCCGGTAATCCTACATCAACGGTACCGTATAGTAAGCGTTTAGCAGCAGCCCCATAGACACTACAAGGACCTGTTAGTTTATCGACTTTGGGGATAGTAGCTGTACCCAGGGCCATCGCGGCGATCGCCTGGACACCGCCTAACTTATAAATCTCTGACACCCCCGCCATTTGAGCCGCCACTAAAGAAGCGGGTTCCACCTGGCCATTTTCATCGGGAGGGGTACAAACAACCACCCGAGGAACCCCGGCAACTTGGGCAGGAATGGCTAACATGAGCATCATCGAAGGAAAAGCCCCCCTACCTCTGGGGACATACAAACCCACCTTGGGAATCGGGGCAATTTTTTCCCCCGCAAAGACTCCAGGGGTAATTTCCTCTAACCCAATAGCTGCGGGCATTTGTCGGCGGTGCACTTCATAAATATTTTGAAAAGATTGTTTGAGTGCGTTTTTCAATTCCGGAGTGATTAGTTTTTCGGCTACTGCAAATTCCTCGGGAGTAACGCGCAGATTGGCCACTGTCGTCCCAGGATAGTCAAATTTACAGGCATACTCCACCACTCCCCCATCCCCTGCTTCTTGGATGCGCTGTATGACAGTTTGGGCAATCCCTAGGGCTTGCTCAATGTCTAATTCAGCGCGTTTTTTCAGGGTAGCGACCTCTTGGCTGGTCATTTGCGAGAGTTTGAGGATTCTAATCACCGATGCTTCTCCGTTATTGGACACAGAAACCATCATAACAAAATGAACTATCCCCACTTAGTAACTGACTAGGCGGGGAAGAACAAGCAAGATCGTTAGATGGTTAGCTGCTTAGGGTATCGTGGCCAAAAATTTGGGTTTTGATCGCGTCAATTTCTGCAACTAATTCCTGACGACTAGAGGCCTTCCAAAGATAGCGATAGACAAACCAAGCTGTATAGGCAATGCCAATTAACTGAAGTAGAGGAGCCAGAAGAGGGATATCGCCGATCGCTTCTAGAACCGCTAGGGTGACTTTGACGGTGACAAAACCCGCTAAAATCAGCCCCAGAGTCACCAGGGGTTTTTTGTTATCTTTGAAGAACTCCCCAATATAGTCAGGAACATTCGCCAAAACGCTTCTAATCGATTGCCAAATGGGTTCTACCCACTCTGACATGATTTGTTCGGTGCTGCTTGGCTTCGATAAGTATCCTGGCTTATCGGCTGTAAAAGGGGATGTTTCCGTGGGTTGAATTTTGGGTTCCATATTTGACCGATCCTAAATTTTTATTGGTTACGTTGGGATAATCGCCAAGCAAGCAGCCCGAGAAAACCCGTAGACTGACTCACTTGTGTTTCATATTATCAGACAGTTTTGATCGCTTACTCTAGCATTCTCAACAACTATTCTAAAATTACGCCCCAAGACCTGCGTCTCTAGAGTTTATTTTACGATAATTAGTCCCAAGTCTTTTCTATACTACCCTCGAACATACCTCTCTAGGACATCGGTTCTAGATATGTTACCCGAGGATCGATAATTTTCTGCCCTAAATCCTTAAATTTAACCGCCAGACTGATTTTTGCCCCACTTCCCAAGACATGGGTAATCTCACCTTCGCCAAAATGGGGGTGTAAAAGGCGATCGCCCACGGACCAAGTCAATGGCGCGTCAGCAGACTGTAACCGCTCCTTGGTTTTACGAGCTTGGGAGCGAAAGTTGGTAGTCAGTAACTGCGAGGGTAATTCGCCTAAAAATTGTGACGGTAATTTCCCTTCCCGATTTCCCCAAACAAAACGCTCCTGAGCATAGGTTAAAAATAGTTTTTCCTGGGCGCGAGTGATACCCACATAACAGAGACGGCGTTCTTCCTCGAGGGACAAAACATCACCTAAACTACGGCTATGGGGTAACAAACCCTGTTCTAGACCGACCAAAAAGACGATGGGAAATTCTAGCCCTTTAGCCGAGTGTAGGGTCATCATTGAGACTTTTTCGGTATTTTCTTGAAGTTCATCGAGATCAGAAGCAAGGGAAGCATTTTCTAAAAATTTCATCAATGTACTATCTTCTGTGTCTTCGGCAAATTGCTGCATGGCATTATGAAGTTCGGAAATATTTTCCAAGCGGTTATCAGCTTCATCCGTTCCCTTTTGTTGAAGCTCGGCTATGTATCCCGACATCTCCATCACTTGAGTTAGCATTTCTGCTGCGGATAGGTCTTCTATTTTCCCCTGAAAATCCTTGATCATCCTGACAAACTGATTCAGGGATTTCGCCGCTCTTCCTGCCATGGTGTTAACTGAGGTTTCATCGCTTAAAATTTCCCAAAGAGGTATGCCCAATTCCTTAGCAGCACTGTGGAGAGCTTCCATGGTAGTTTTGCCTATGCCACGACGGGGAGTATTAATAATTCTTAATAAACTCAACCCATCAATGGGATTAACAATTACCCGTAAATAGGAAAGAGCATCTTTAATTTCTTGGCGTTCATAAAACTTAAATCCTCCCACAATAGTATAGGGAACATTTCCCCTAACTAAAAGCTCTTCAAAGGCACGAGATTGGGCATTTATCCGATACAAAATTGCAAAATCTCCCCAATTTAACTCAGGATTTTCTGCTTCAAGTTCTTTAATTTTCTGAACAACATATTCCGCTTCAGCTTGTTCCGTAGATGATTTATGGCAATCTATATTTTCCCCTGCTCCCCTAGTAGCCTTAAGAATTTTATCAATCCGTTGAGTATTTTTTTCTATGAGGTGATTAGCTGCATCAAGAATATTTTCTTGGGAGCGATAATTTTCCTCTAATTTAACCATTGTTTGGGTTTCTTCATCGACTAATCCATCGCCAAAATCTTCTTGAAAATTCAATAAAATAGTAAAATCAGCCATACGAAAACTATAAATCGACTGATCTGCATCCCCAACTACAAAAATAGAGCGTCCTTGCCAATTCCAGCTATCTTTACTCGGTTCTCCATTGGTAGACAAAAGCCGAATCAGATCGTATTGAATGCGGTTAGTATCCTGATATTCATCCACTAAAATATGATGAAATTGACTATGCCAATAGGCAAGAATTGACTCATTTTGCTGGAAAAGACGTACTGGAATCAAAATCAAATCATCAAAATCTAGGGCGTTATTATTAGCTAACTGAGCCTGATATTCCTGATATATTTCGGCGATAACCCTTCCCTTATAATTAGGATTTTCACGCAAATATTCCCCAGGGGATAAGCCAAGATTTTTGGCATTACTAATCTGGTAACGCACCGAACGAGATTCAAACTTTTTGTCATCTAGATTTAGCTGTTTGGTTACAATATTTTTAATAATACCCTGTACATCAGAGTCATCTAAAATAGAAAAATTTCGTTGCCAAGTGTGCCCCCGCTCATCTTGATATTTATTAATATCATAGCGTAATATACGAGAACAGAGACTATGAAAAGTCCCCATCCATAGCTTCTTAGTCGTCTGACGATAAATTTTAGAAAGTAATTGTTTTTGTTCGTATTCAGATAATAATTCTAATCCTTTACCATAGTCTTCCAACGCCTTTTCTTGGGCAAAAGTTTTTTCAATTCTTTCCTTCATTTCCCTGGCTGCTTTATTGGTAAAAGTAACCGCCAGAATATTTTCAGGATGAACATGATGATGTTGAATTAAATGGGCGATGCGATAGGTAAGAGCGCGAGTTTTGCCTGAACCTGCCCCCGCGACTACGAGTAAAGGACCACAAAAGTGTTCTACAGCTTGACGTTGAGAGGGATTCAGTTGAGCTAGATAGTTACCAGAAGTTGACATCTTGATTTAGCGGTGGGTGAAGGCCTTTAATTTCAAGTTACCTTAATTTGCTAGAAAAAATTACCTATCTAGAACAGGGGGACTACTCAAGAGATAGGATTGTCCTCTACAATGGAGAAGGCGGAGACTAAGGTTTCCGTTCACTCCTCACACCACACTCCGCTCGGACTACGTTCGGGCGGTTTCTTATGAAAAATTATAGAAAATTAACAAAACGCAATATTAAGGAATTTTAGGGAAAATCCAGTTGCTTTTCCCCTGTGGTAGAATTTGAACAGTATCGGAAGACACGCGCTTATAAAGGAATACTTGATTATGTCAGCAGCAGTTGCAGTTACAGACGCAAATTTTAAGGCCGAGGTTTTGGATAGTGAAGTCCCTGTGCTAGTGGATTTTTGGGCGCCCTGGTGTGGGCCTTGTCGAATGGTTGCACCGGTCGTGGATGAAATTGCCGCACAGTATGGAGAAAAGGTCAAAGTTGTTAAGGTTAACACCGACGAAAACTCCGCCATTGCCACTGAGTATGGCATTCGGAGTATTCCCACTTTAATGATCTTCAAGGGGGGTCAAAAAGTGGACATGGTAGTTGGTGCTGTGCCTAAAACCACCTTGTCCGACACTTTGCAGAAGTATCTTTAGGGTTTTTACTAAATTCATTACCCAGAAACCGCTTTTGTCTGAGGCAAAGGCGGTCTTTGATTTAGAATACAAGAATTATCGGTTAATTATTTTTAAGAAGATGGCTGCTACAGAAGTTGAATCCAAAAAAGAGAATCATCTTGACGAATTACCCGCTGAAGTGGAGATGTCCCTGTTTGACCATTTAGAAGAGTTGCGTCAACGCCTTTTTTATAGTCTAGCGGCCGTAGGGATAGGAATCATCATCTGTTTTGCCTGGGTAAAGCCCCTAGTACAACTACTAGAAAGACCCGCCCAAGGCGTTAAATTTCTACAGTTAGCCCCTGGGGAGTTCTTTTTCGTCTCTTTTAAGGTGGCAGGTTATAGCGGTTTACTGATAGCTAGTCCAGTTATTCTTTATCAAATTATTAGCTTTGTTTTACCAGGCTTAACCCGTCGGGAGCGGCGTTTATTAGCCCCCGTTGTTCTTGGTTCAAGCGTATTGTTTTTTGCGGGTCTAGCCTTTGCCTACCTAGCTCTTATTCCCGCCGCTTTGGAATTTTTCATTAATTATGGTGCGGAGGTAGTAGAACAAGCTTGGTCAATTGACCGCTATTTTGAATTTGTGCTACTACTACTTTTTAGTACGGGTTTAGCCTTTCAAATTCCCGTAGTTCAGTTAATTTTAGGATATTTAGATATTGTTTCTTCTTCAACAATGTTATCAGCCTGGAGATTGGTGGTACTCGGAGCCGTGATTGCGGGGGCAATTCTAACCCCATCCACCGACCCCCTAACCCAATCTTTATTAGCCGGAGCCGTTGTGGGTTTGTATTTTGGGGGAGTGGGGCTGGTTAAGTTAACTGGGCATTAGAACTATCTTTGCTGAGGATAACCGGAGGATTTGTAGGCCTTCGGTTGGGTAGAATAACGGGAGGTAGGGGCAGAGTTGTAGTCCTTTGGTTGACTGGAATAACGGGAGTTAGGGGCAGAGTTGTAGGCCTTTGGTTGACTGGAATAACTGGGGGCTTGGCTTTTTCCGATACTTTGGAACTGCTGACTCACCCCCTGCTGGACTTTATTTTGATAGGTACGCTGTTGCTGTGCCCATTTTTCTCGCCCTGTTTCCACCCCACGTTCAAATTTTGCCTGTCCTTCCCGATTGTTTTCGGTAAAAGTGTCAATAGTATCGCGGAGGTTTTGGGAATAGTTACCGCTGTTAACCCAATCTACTTGTAAATCCAAAGTCGTTACCAAAATATTTTTAGGCATCATGGCAAAGTTGACATCAATGTCCATACTGCCATAGTTTTCCGTTTCCTTAAAGAAAATCGACAAAGCATTGTCTGCATCACCAGAGACTTCCATCTTAAAAGGACTACGGGGCCAAAGTTGGAGGGTAGAGTCATTTTCCGAATTAGTTTGCGGCGTAACGCGATTGAGTTTTACCCCTTTCTGTAGGGCAACTGAGCCCAGATCAGGTGATTGAGCTAAGTTGTTGGGTAAAGTTAGACTCAGACTGGGAACTTGAAAAATTGACAAACTAACGGAGTTGTCGTTAAAGAAATAGTTTTTGGGCAGGTTAACGGCTGAAATGTTACTATTGGCGAAGTTTAAATAGTCTCCGACTAATCGCTCAGGGGCCCGGGGTGCCGAGGTAACAGGAGTTGTATAAATCCCATCATAAACTCGGTCTACTGTGGTTTGCTCTAGAACCCGAACCTGAATATCCTCAATTTTGTTAGCCTTTCCATCCAATCTAACTCGGCTGAGACTGCTAATTACTGAATCCAAGGAGAGCCGGTTATTCTCGGCAAAGACAGGACTCAGGGGGGTGATTTCTAGGACTAATAGAAGGTTATCTAGGGGAACTTGTTCAGAAAGGGTAGTAGTTCCAGCATTCTGCCAATCTATTACATCTCCCCCTAGGAAATCATCGGCTATAGGAGGAAAATCTGCTAACGACTGGGGCGAAATGTCACCCTTTAAGTTAACAGCCCAACTGGAAGATACCTGTAAGCCAAAGCACGACATTAGGCACGATAGCCCTAGGGTTATAGCTTGCCGATGATGATGTTTTTGGGTTTTTGTAGTCACAGTCTCAATCCTTGTCAGAGGGTGATAGTGCCGTTATTTTAACATGACCCCAACTAAGTGAGCTATTTTTTTTGCGGCCCCCGGTTGACCACAAACCCCCTGTAAGCGATCGCTAATTTCTTGTAATTTCTCAGGATGAGCTAACCAGTCTAGGGCTATCTTGCCCACGGATTCCGCTTCTAGCTTACCGAGCAGTTCGGGAACAATTTCGGTTTTTGCCCAAATATTAGGCCAGGCATAAAGGCGGTTTTTTTGCTGTAGTACCACCCAGTTAATCCCCTTAGCTAGTAGGGAGCCGACTCCTGGTAAGTTAGCTAATATTCCTGGTAAACCATCCCAACTTCTCATTGTATCTAGTTGTTGGGTCGGTAGTAGGACAATCATTGGTGTATTTAAGGCGGCGAGTTCGGCAGTATTAGCACCAACTGTGGTTATGGCTAAATGGGACTGGGCTAACACTTCCTGAGCCGCGTCTGGGGGAATTAGTTCTATTTTTAGCCCTTGCTCGGTTTGGAAATAGGGGTTAGCTGTATCTGGTTGTAATAACTGGGCCCGGCCCCAACCATTAATGTTAATAATAGGGTTAAGTTCGGCATCGGCAAACTGTCTCAGAGTCTCTATCTCTACCGTCGGAGCAACGGGTACAATAAAACGAATAGAGGGACGGAGGCTGTAAATATAATCAGCAATGGCCAACATCAGGGGAACACCCTGTCGGAGTTTACCCGGTTTTGAACCCATTAGTAGGGCGATCGTAGCGGGGGAATCGGCATTATCTAAGGGCGTAGGGTGGGTATTGGCGGCTAAATCTACCATTAAATCACCCACAATGGTCAATTTAGAGCGGTAGCTAGGGGGAATTTTGTCAACTACTGCGGCATTGATGACGGCAAACCCATCCACCCAACGGTACCATCGGGCTTCTGTTTCTGCATAAATAAGAGCTTTATAACCTAGTCTTTTGGCTAAAACTAAGGCAAAAAATTGATCGCCTCCTAAAAATAAAACGATTCCTTTCGGACTCCAATCCCAATTTTCGGCCGTTTTTCCCAAAAGTAAGAAGGGCAAAAAATGTTCAGCGGCCTGTACCCTATCAACTTGGGGATAACTTCGTAAAACCTCAGCTTCTGTTCCCATGGCGTGGAGACAGGGAGAAACAACCACAGAAATCCGCGCCGATTCCCATTGCTCTCGTAAAGCCCTAACCACTGGGCGCACCCAGGTAGAAACTTCTCCAGGACCATTGGTAAGAATGAGAATATCAAACAACATAACTTATCTAGGGCGATGACAACAATAGCTTAATTGTCCCCTAAATGCACTAATAATAGGACTATTTACTAGATTAAAGCGTCGCAAAAGGTTATACTCGCAAAGGTTCAAATTTTCATGATAAGACTGTAGGTACATAATGGCTACAAATGACTGCCCGTTGGTCTGGGTCATCATTGGTGTAAGTGGATCGGGAAAAACTACTATAGGTCGTCTTCTATCTGAGAGATTAGAGTGTGACTTTCTAGAGGGCGATCGCCGACATTCCTCCTCGAACATTAACAAGATGCTCTCACAGATTCCCTTGGAAGATGAAGATCGCCGCGATTGGCTCCTACAAATAGAGGAAGATATTCGACGGGCAATAGATAGAAACCGGGAGACTGTAATAACCTGTTCTGCGCTAAAAGCATCCTATAGAAAACAACTTACCTCTCCAAGCCGAGTCCAGTTAGTGTGGCTAGATATACCAAAATCCAAACTAGAGGAAAGACTTATTAATCGGTCAAATCACTATATGAAATCTGAAATGCTTCACAGCCAGATAGCTGCATTTGAACCAGTTAGTCCAGAAGAGAAGATAATTACTGTGAATGGACTGTTGTTAGCAAAAGATATTGTCAATGAAATACTTAGTCAGGCAACTCGTTTATTTCCAAATGGCCATTGGCTAGATGAGAAATGGTGGGAGAGATCCAGAAAATAACATTGAGCTTACACCTTGCTAGTGCTTAGAAATTGCTTATTTAATTACTGTATTTATCTGACATATTGTATTGCAATTAATGCAGGAATTAGTTATAATAAACCTAGGATAAAAGTCAACAATATCAACACTGTCAAAGTATCGCCCAAAAGATTATCGTGAAGACTGACAGCATTTTCTATCAGATTTTTCTGACACTCCCTCAGAGCTTTTTTGATCTAATCGGGGAGTCTCGATCCCAAGGTCAAAACTATCAATTTACCTCCCGTGAGGTCAAACAACTGTCGTTCCGATTAGACGGTTTATTTCTGCCCACAGAGCAGGAAAGTAGTCTACCCCTGTACTTGGTAGAGGTTCAATTTCAGCCCGATTCAGATTTCTACTATCGTCTATTTTCCGAGTTTTTCCTGTTTCTCAAGCAGTACAAACCGCCCCACCCGTGGGAGATCGTTGTCATCTACCCCAACCGCTCCATAGAACGGGAGCAAGCTATCCACTTTGGAGATTTTCTTACCCTGCCAAGTGTCAGAAGGATCTACCTTGATGAGTTAGGGGAAGAAAGCAAGCGTTCTTTAGGTGTCGGGGTCATCAAACTGGTTGTAGAATCAGAACAGCAAGCCGTACCCCAAGCCAAAGCTCTTATCGAGCAGACCCGAAACCAATTAAGCGATTCCCAACTCCAACAACAACTGATTGACCTTGTGGAGAGGATCGTTGTCTATAAATTCCCCCAAAAAAGCAGAGAGGAAATTGAAGCCATGTTTGAATTAAGCGATTTGAAGCAAACCAGAGTTTATCAAGAAGCCCTAGCTGAAGGAGAGGCTAAAGGAGAAGTTAAAGGAGAAATCAAGTTAGCTATTCGGCAGCTTAACCGAAGATTTGGGGAGATACCTCAGAATTTAACAGAGCGTATTCAGGAACTACCCCTAAACGAGATAGAAAGCCTAGGGGAAGCTCTCTTAGATTTTCAGAGCCTATCGGATCTCGTTAGTTGGCTGGAACGCTGACCACAGAAAACCTTCAAAATCGGCACATACCACTTGATCAGATCGTAGGTTTTTTGGATAATCGACAGTTCGCTCAGGGCTAATTTAAAAAAAATAAAAAAAAGCTCGCTTCGCTCGCTAATAAAGTGAACAAATTACAGGGCAAAGGGTAAAAGAGAAAGAGAGAAGAGGGAAAGGTTAGATCCTCGACACCGCAACCACTCTCAAACCGACAGTATTGTTTCTATTGCCGGGATCGTCGTAGCTACGGATAGCAGAACGGCAGTAGACAGAAACGTCGTTGAAAGAGCCGCCGCGCAGCAACTTATATTGAGAATCATTATCATTCCCATTTAACCACGCACTTCCATCCTCGGGTGCTCCATCGTAGGTATCATGCCAATCGTCTTCGCACCACTCCCAGACATTCCCATGCACATCGCAAAGTCCAAAGGCATTAGCCACCTGAAACCTTCCTACCGGGGTCGGCCTGGCAAGAGCTTTTTCGATATAATTTCCCAAGCTTGGGGTTATTTTTTGCCCCCAATGATAGGGGGTTTCCGTTCCCGCACGACAGGCATATTCCCATTGGGCTTCACTAGGCAAGCGGTATTGATATCCCTTACCTTTTTCCCCAGACAGGCGTGATAGCCTCTTACAGAACTCCACCGCCTCATACCAAGTGAAATCCGTCACGGGATAGCGATTAATGATACTTTCAGGTACTCCTTCCCCTCTATAGCTCGAAGGGTCGGGGTTCAGGTCTAGCTCCACCTTGGGTAAGGTCGCCACCGCCCGCCACTGTTCCCGCGTCATCGGATACTTACCAATTAGGAAGGGCGAAACCTTTACTTTGTGTGTTGGGCGTTCCCACCATTTTCCTTTTTCTTCCTCTTCTGGCGACCCCATCATAAACTCTCCTCCAAGAACTTCTACCATTTCTAGGTCTATTCCTTCTTCTAACTCTTCTCTTACTATCGGGGGCAGTTTTTCTACTATCCTCAGTTGAATATTTCCTTGTTTATCCACCTCTGCTGTCCGCACGGGCATCTTTTCTCCCCATTGCTCTAGTAGCCATGATGCCGCTAGTCCTGCTCCTGTCCTTTCTGTTTCGTCTTCCAGTAACTCCCTTAACCTTTTTTTGCTCAAAAATGACCTGCGGGTTGCCTCTTTTTCTAATGCCTCCCAGTCTAGGTTATCTATCTCTGGCTTACCTAGGTAGGTTAGCAACTCTTCTTTACTACTCGCTTGCAAGAACTCCGTTGCCAACGATGATAGCGTCACTGTGGCTGCATATTCCTTGAGGATTTCCACTGCTTCCTCTAACCTCGTTCCTCCCCATAGATACTCCTTGTCTTTCCCTTTTTCTACCCAGTATTTCGCTTCTTCTTCTATCTTTCTCTGTCTTCCTAGGGCATCTCTATTTTCCTCTAGCCACTTCCTCAACTGCTGCCAATGCCTGATTAACGCTTCGTGGGCTACATCTATGATTACCTTCCCTACTTGTTCGCTGGTGACTATCAATTTCTCATTTGCTAATTTCTGGATTACTTTTTCTATGGCTGCTTGGGCGTATTTTTCTGTCATTAGTTCGGCTTTGTTGACCCGTCTTCTGGTGTCTTCCGTCCCTTCTCCCAATTGCGTCAAATTCAGGAATATCAGTTTAGCTATCTGTTGTTCCTCTTGGCTGAACTGCTCATAAACTTCCGTCGCCCTGCTATCTAGAGTTCCTCCTATCCCTCCTAAGTTCTCGTAGGTGGACAGTTTTAATTGGTTTTCCCTTCTTTCTTCCCACAGGCGGGTTAAGGTGTATTCTAAGAGCGGTAGACTGCCTGGTGAGCCTTCTATCTCGTTTAGCATCCTCCCGATTAGTTCTTCTTCTACCTCTAATTTTACTTTCTTCGCTGGTAACGCGATCGCTTCCCTTAACTGTTCCCGTTCCATAGGCGAGACGAGTATCATGTTTTCTTGGATTTTCTTTCCCAGTCCACTATATCCTCTTTCTACACACTTACCTAAAAAATCTGCTCTCATTGACAATATTAAGCAAAGCTTTCCCTTTAATTTTTCTGCCGCTTCTAATAAACAGGATAAGAATTTCTCCCTTTTCCCCACATCTTCGCAGAGAGTAAATACTTCTTCAAACTGGTCGATGACGATGACTACTCTTGATATTTCAAAAACATTAATCAATCGCTCTAACCCTTCTGAACCCCTTTCTAGAAATCCCTCCACTTTCTCTTGTTGCTCTGCTTTATCTACCACTGATAGAGTAGAATCGACAAAGGTACGAGCCAAGCATTGCATGGGATATTCCCCTGGCATCATTATCTGAATTTTCCACTCCCCCGACCCTGCTAACTTTTCTCCCCGTTTTAGTTGATGTAGTAAACCTGCCCTCATAACCGATGATTTTCCACTCCCCGATGGACCCACTATTGCCAGAAAATTACTCTGCCTGACTTTATCTAGCAGTTGATCCGTCAGGCTTTCCCTTCCATGAAAGTATTTGGGGTCTTCTTCATTACAATCAAAATATCTTAAGCCTTTGTAGGGGCAGATTCCCGTGTCGGTTATTGGGGCAACGGTTGATAAATCTACCTCCGATGTTAGTCGAGTTAAGGCGATCGCACTCCCAAAATTAGTAATCGTTGCTCCTTTTAGACGGTTTTCCATATAACCAGTTAGGCTTGTATTGGTCACTTCTTTCTGTGTATATTGCCTAGGATCAAGCCCTTCTCTTAAAACCTTGGTTAATTCAAAGTTCCCAGATGCCGTGATAAAACAACGAGATTTTCCATCTTGTTCTCCGGGGTTTGCTTCGTTGAAGTTTAGATTTTCTCCACAGCAATCAAGCCAGATAATTTGCTCTCTGACAGGACTATCTTTGAGCCATTCACGCAGAGCTTTAAGGCTAACACCCCATTTTTCATTATCAGGATCGGAATCAGTAGCAGCTAAAAAACCGTCCCCAGTAAGCTTATCCATCAACCCACAACCAGAAAAATAAAATAGGGCTGTTTCATCAGGAATATTTTTTTCTTCTGGTTTAAATAGTTGAACTAAGGCTTTCTTCAGTTGATTCAGAGTGACGGGCATATCTTTAGATACTGAGAGCCTCGTTACCCGAAATTCTCCCTGAACTTCCAATAGTTTTGAAATCACTTCCACACCTTCTGTTGATGCTTCTAGCCTACTCAAATTAGGAGAGTTATAGGTATTGATGTCCACTACTAATGCAGACCGCCCCAGAAATCTCTTCAACTCAGATTTCACTTCTTCTAAATGAGGACTCTTAGGCTTATCTCTTACTATTAATTTAATAAAATCTTCTAAATCGCCATCGTTTTCAAGTTTAGTAATAAGATGAAAGACTCTCGCCTCATAAGTTTCTCCTCTACTAAATTCTTCGAGATTCAAATTCATTCTCTCTAACAAGAGAATCTTTAATTCATCCTCATTACGATAAGCTCCTAGTATTCCTTTTCTTAAGATTTCTCGTTGTCTTCCTTCAAGTGTCATACTTCTACTTATGGATAAAAAATATAAGTTTATTTTTCGTGTTTGTTTGAACTACTATCAGCATCGACTCAATACCAAGGGAGTATATCAGTATTCATGTGAAAAACACTAGAAATCTCCAAGAGGGACAATCTCCTGTCAAAGGATACCAGCACAATGGCTTGAGTTAAGGGGAGCAATCTATCTTAAACTAGATTATAACTGAGATTTCTAACGCCTTATTCCATTTTAAGGAGAGACTCATCTCTTTGGCGAATGGCTCGTCCGTAAGCAAGCACCTCCTCAAAGGCGGGTTCATCTTTGAAGGAACCTGTAATTTGTTGCAACCAGTTTTTTGGCTGAGGGGCTGCTACTTGCTTCTGCAACAGTGCGATCGCTGCTTCTACCACAGCAAGCCGTTCCTCCAATGAAGTATTGGGTGTCATTTCACTCTCCTTTAACGAGCAGTACTTTGAATTGGTCTTGTAGAGCGTACCCTCATGCTACCTCATGGGAAATAGCCAATGTTTCCAAGGTTTTGCTCTAAATATCCAAAATATAGCTGAATACCTAGCTGACTGTCAATCTGTGAATATTTCCCGGATTTGTCAAAGGCTGTTTAAAGATGGGCGATCGCGCCGAGAAAGTGCGCCGAATCTTTTTTAATCTCTAAAACTTGTTTTTCTAAAATCTTCTTGTAACGACTCTCCATAAGAATAGATTTATTAACCTTTCAAGTCGTGAAAATAAAACTTTATCAAAACGAATGATAGTAAGCTGTTCAGAATTATCTAGGGTGATGGCAACAATAACTTAATTGTCCCCTAAATGCACTAAATAATAGGACTATTTACTAGATTAAAGCGTCGCAAAAAGGTTATACTCAAAACGATCTAAATTTCCCTGATGAATTAGAGGTAAATAATGGCTGTTAAATATGGTGGCATTGGTAATGATAGTCTAGTCGGCGGTACTGGGAACGATTCCCTCTATGGACGGGCTGGTAATGATTCCCTCTACGGTGGCGACGGACAGGATACTCTCTTTGGAGAAGAAGGTAAGGATGGACTAGATGGTGGAAACGGTAACGATTCCCTAGATGGTGGCATAGGAGATGATTACCTTGATGGTGGGTATGGCAATGATACTTTAATTGGGGGCGATGGCAATGATACCCTACGGGGGGATTATGGCAATGATCTTCTCTTTGGTAATGTCGGCAATGACTTCCTTTATGGTAGATTTGGCAACGATACCCTCTATGGCGGTCAAGGTAATGATACTCTCCTCGGTGGTATTGATAAAGACCTGCTAGTGGGTGGGCTCGGTGCCGACACCTTCAGAATCGCCCCTGGTACAGATTCTCTTTTCGCTTCCTACGATGTGATTAGCGACCTCGATCTCAGTACAGATAAACTAGAATGGGATGGAGGAACTATTGGTACAGTCAAAGCTAAAGCCCTAGGGAATGGGGGAGTCAGAATATTACCCCTGAGCCTCACAGAATCCTATATCAAGCTGATCCTAACTAACTCCAATTTTGTTGCCAATGGAGCGGCTACTTTTACCTTTGGAACTAGGACTTTCCTAGCGATGAATAATAGTATTGCTGGCTTCTCTATTATTGCCGATAATAATGGACAAAATGATGCCATTGTGGAAATTACGGGTTATACAGGGGGAAGTTTGGCCAACTTAACCATCAATCGTGTTTAGGAGCAACTTGCCCTAAGATAATTAACTGCTTTACCTGTAATTCCCTAACTTCATCTAAAGAAATATCTAGCTTTTCCAAAATTTCCCTAACAGTTAATAAGCCATTACTAGCTTGCATGAACTCAAATTCTAAATCAGAAAGCTTGACGGGCTGATAGTCATAATTAAATAAGTCCTTACTCGGCCATCCGTGCAAACAGGGCTGTACCTCTGGAATTGCAGATAATAACCCTTCGTCCAGGGACCAATTGATTAGTTCTAAAGGTGCTTTCCCTAGGAAAAATTCGTAATGAGTTAGGGTTGGATCTAAAAGTTCTATCAATCTGTATTGGTCTTTTTGCGTCAAATTCTTAGCCCTGGCTACGAGTTCAGGGGCTTTACCTAATAGTCGATCTAATTGCCAATATAAGGGATTAGAAAAACCAATAAACTCTAATCCAGAAGCTTCTATTAATGCAAATAAGGTATTAATATTATAATCAGTTTCCTGGGGATGGACGTACATATCAGCAAAGGAAGCATCCCGATGATTTTCCAAAGACCAGCGCTCTTTATCTTGCTTTAAGATGGGATTATTTTCCGGCAGAGAGGCGAAAATTTGACGACCAACTTGAACCCCATCCCCATAATCTCCCTTTTTATCACCCTGTAAAAGGGCGATCGCTTGCTGCATGAGTTGAATTTCCCACCGGCCCAATTCCGCATAGACAAAGATATGAAAAATTCCCCCAGGAGCTAACTTTTTGGCTAGGGCTTGGATACCTTGGATAGGATTTGGTAAATGATGTAAGACACCGACACAATTAATGAAGTCAAACTCTCCTTCTAGGCGATCGGCTTGTTCTAAGTTAAGATGATAAAAATTAACTGGAGCTTGGTGGGCCTTGATTACCCCAGAGCGCAGGGATCTTTCCTGAGCAATTTCCAAAGCTTTTTCACTGAGATCAACACCGACAACTTCCGCCTGGGGATTGAGGGCGATGAGGTATTCCGTCCCTACTCCAGTCCCACAACCGGCATCTAAAATGCGAATATTTTCCCGTGGGGGCTTACATCCGGTGCAGAAATTATAGGCTGCTTGCCAATGCCAACGCCAATTGTAACCTGGAGGAGGTTCATCTAGGAGAGGTTCCGGAGGAAAAGGATAGGTATTATAAAGACGTTGGACTGCGGTTTCTGGGGGCATTTACCTAAATTTGTTTTCAAAACCACGAGCACGGAGGGATTTGAACCCCCGACCTACAGAACCGGAATCTGGCGCTCTATCCACTGAGCTACGTGCCCCTAACCTGTCCATGATAACATTGTTGGCAAATTTTGCCAAACATCACTCGGGTATTTTCGCACCTCTAGCTCGGAGACTTTGCTGCATTTCCTCAGTCATACCGACATTGTTACCAAACTGAGCGCCTAAAACGATCGCACTACTAAAATTGGCATTACTCAAATTAGCTCCTTCTAAATTAGCTCCTTCTAAATTAGCGCCGATTAAATTACTTAAAGCTAAACTTGCCTTGTTTAAATGGGCATAGCTCAAATTAGCAGAGCCTAAATAGGCCCCACTCAAATCTGCCCCACTCAATTTGGCATAGCTGAGATTGGCTTCACTTAAATCCGCATCGGTGAGATTAGCACCCCGCAGATTAATGTGATACAAATTAGCTCCCCCCCATTGCACTCCGCTTAATTCCATGCCCAATAAACTCCCTCCTGCTAGGTCTTGATTAGGATCTAAATCAGTTAATTTAGCTAGGGAAAAAAGATCATTAGTCTGGGCATGGTAAACTTGAGAAATCATCTCTTTTAAGGGAACCAAATAATCGGATCGTGGCTCTATACTTATCGGTTCTAAGGGCATTTTTTCAAAACTTAACTGAACTCCACTAATGTCTCCTTGTAGTTGACTAAAATAAAGACACTGAGCAATTTTCCTTTCTAAAACTCCGTGCTTATTGGGGGTAATATCATGCTTCCACAAACCCTCAGCATCGGTAATAGAAATCTCCTCAGGAGCCAAGATAAAGGTAGCACTAAGACGAGATGAACTCTCTAAAAATGTAACTGTACCCAGTCTTAAAGCCTCTAGGGAGCCATTAAAGGCAAATTGGGAAGTTTTTAAGGAAAAAGTCCAAGCAAGCTCCGAAGATACTTCGCTAATGCTGATATGAAAAGCATTTTCTGGGTAATGGAGAGAAGGAACTATTTCGCAATTGTTCGATGTTAGTTTTAAGCGTCCACCTTTGATACCCCATTTTACCCTTCCTGCTAGAAAATCCTGCCATTGTTCACGGCAGCTTAATGTTAAAAACAAATCATATTCTCGGGCTTTAATGGGAATAGCTTCTAGTTGTAAAGATAGCCATTCAGGGTAGCGATTATAAGCAGTAATTTGATTAACCATTTTGAAAACAATTACTTAAATCAGGACGTAATTTTTCGGCTTCCCGCAGGTAGAGGTGTTTAATTTCCCCTGGGGGTTGATCCGTATTAATATATATTAAGACTCGAATACAGAGAACTAAACTCCCCGGGACGTGCATTTGTTGGACATCTAAAAGGGGAACATCTTTCCAGGTAGGAAGCTCTCGGGCGATCGCTGCGGGAAAGATTGCATCTAGATCCTGGGTAACGGTAAAAACCACACTGACAATATCCTGGGGGTTAAGATTGTTATGGGTAGTAATCCCCTGGAGCAATTCTGTCACGGCTTCCCTAATTGATGGTACTGTATTATCTTTTGCCGTGATTGCCCCGCGAATCCCGCGCACTTTCAAGTCCACAATCTCTATCCTCCGAGCTTAAATATTTTATTTATTAATAGGATTTTAGAGGTTAATGACGCACTTTCACGGTCGATAGAGCCAGAGGGGATGACCATTAGTTAGGAGTTCAAATTCCATCTGTTGGAGAAAATAACTTTGATTGCGGGATAAAACGCGATTTACCAGGGATTTTGGTTCTTCTATCAGAAAAGTTGTGGTTTTATCGGGATTAAGCCCCACTAACTCACAAGCCCAACGTCTAGCATCTTCTTCTGTCCCCAGGCGATCTACTACCCCTAAAGCCAAAGCTTGCTCTCCCGTAAAGACACGCCCATCGGCGAAGGTTTTCACCGTTTCTACTTGTAAGTGACGAGCCTGAGCGATGGTTGTTACAAACTGTTGATAGGTGACATCAATCATATTCTGGAGTATTTCCTGCTCCTCTCGGGTTAATTCCCGATCAAAGGCGAGAATATCCTTATAGGGGCCTGACTTGATCACCTTAAAGGATACCCCGACTTTATCTAAGAGTCTTTCCAAGTTATTTCCCCGCAGGATAACCCCAATACTCCCAGTAATCGTGCCTGGATTGGTGACAATATAGGGAGATCCCATGGCGACATATACCCCTCCTGACGCGCTAATATTACCGAAACTGCTAACGATCTTCACCTTCTCCTGTAGACGTTGCAGGGCTGCGTAGATTTCCTGGGAATCTGCCACCGTTCCCCCTGGGGAGTCAATTCTGAGTAAAAGGGCGGGAAATTTCCTTTCTTCAACGGTTTTTAACGCTTCTAAAACTCTTTTGCGAGTATCTGAGGCGATCGCGCCATTGATTTCAATTTTAGCGATTTGTTTCTTGGTACTGGGTTTAAAGGGCCAAATCATGGGATGTTTTTCTTAATAATCCATCAATTCTAGCTTTTTAGCTGAACTAAAGTTATTCTTCTCCTGCCTCCTGCCCCCTGCCGACCGCCTAGCCTTTGCGATAATATATTTATCTAAGCGGATTTGGCATGACTCCCCTGTCAGGATAGAATAATTGGGATCTTTAAATTTTAATAGCCATGGCTCTAGTAATTTTATACTGGGTATTAATTGCCGTCATGATGGTGGGAGTATTAGGGGCCCTAGTACCAGCTATACCAGGAGTTGGGTTAATTTTAGTTGCCATTTTAATCTGGGGTTTTGCCACACAATTTAATGGTATGGCTATTTCCCTAGTGGTTGCCCTAGTCATTTTACTTTTGAGTTTGGGAGTAGAGTTTTTAGCCACCTACTGGAGCGTGAAAAAATTTGGAGCAAGTAACTGGAGTCAAATTGGGACCGTAGTAGGCCTAATCGTAGGTATGTTGGGACTATTACCTGCTCTACCCGTGGGAGGTCCTGTGGTGGGGATTTTGTTCGGTTCCATCCTCGGTGCCTTTATCGGCGAATTTGCCTATCGCCGCGAGATGGAGCTTATCCCCAGGATACAATTATCGGCTAAGGTATGTGTCGGTATTGTCATGGGTTCGGTGCTAGGCAATATCATTAAAGCTCTGTTAGCCCTAGCTGCGGTGATTGTTTTCGTTGTCACCACTTGGCATACGGTTCCAGATTTAGATACAACTTCCTTAAATTTTCCTATTCCTAAGTTAGGGTGGCCTAGGGTTAATCTAGATTGGAAAACTTGGCATTTACCAGAAAAACTTTCCTTTCCTGAATTTTCCGCCCCTAGTTTGCCCTAAAAGAAGAGAAAGGAGAAAAGACACTTCCCCCCATCTCTCCAGTTTTTTAGAGTAGAGATTTCAGATGACGTAGACGATTAGAGAAACTACGGATCACTTCCACGGCAAATAAAGGCGTTTGCTCAATGGCAAAGAGAAAATGGGACAGATCCATAACCGCTAGCTGACAATCGGTTTTAGCGATCGCCGTACCTAGTCTAGAGCGGTTTGCTTGTACGAGGGCACCTTGACCAAAAATATCCCCTTCGGTAATGGTTTCCACAACGTTGTCATGGGCGAGGATATCCACGGACCCTGCGACAATGCCGTACATGAGCGTACCCTCTTCCCCGGCTTTAAAGATCACCTCTCCGGCAGCGAACTTCTGCTCAGGTTGGTTTTTTAGCAATTCCATAGTTTGGACTGGACTTAACATAGAAGCATTTATTCCCCAGTAAAAGGTTCTAATTTTAATTGTCGGTGGAATTGAACTCTGGGATCATAATCTCTGTATGGACGATTACATCCGCAGTAGAAATGGCATTGTTAAGGACGTGAAAATACTCAAGTTTTTTGTTAACAATGTGCAATTGTTCCTGTAAATCCTGGGTTTTTGCCGCATCGGGCTCCAACTTTAACTGATTTATCAGGGAACCGTGGGCAATTTTATAGTAGGAGTGCAGATCCCGAAAATAGGAATGCAACTCGGTAACAAGATTGATCACCGATTGATCGGGAAAGGCAAATTCAGGCTTTTTGTTGTTCATAGATCCCCCGTCTTAGCGGTGGGTTGTTGACACGGAGGTAAAATTAACCACAACCATATTATCTAGCAAATCCATGTCCATTACTGAAAAAAACCTTAATATCAGCCCGTTAAACTGGTACTACCGAGAAATAGATCCTCCTAACTCCGCTCAAAATCCCCCGGTGGTTTTATTACATGGTTTACCCGCCCATAGCTTCATCTGGTTAGAGACAATGCCCCTCCTTGCCGAATATGGATATAGAGCTATAGCACCCGACTGGATCGGTTTTGGCCTATCCTCTAAGCCGAGTCTCAAAGAATTTGCCTATACTCCCTTGGCTTTTATCAATGCCCTGCAAGGGTTTCTAGAGCAGTTGGAAATTAAGGAATTTTCCCTAGTTGTCCAAGGCTTCCTCGCTTCGGTGGGGGTACAATTGGCTCTGCGTTACCCTGAATTGATCCATCGTTTAGTTATCCTCAACACGCCCTTAGTGACTTCAGCTACCCTACCTTGGATGATGCGACAATGGGGTTTACCTCTATTGGGGGAAATGTTAACCCAAGATCCTCTCTTGGTAGATCGTACCCTAGAAAAAGGCAGTGGTTTTGTCATCTCCGATAGTAGACTAGCCAGCTATCGTCAACCTTTCTTAAAAAGTTCCGCCGCCGGGCGATCGCTCACTGCTACCCTTCGCAATTTACAATTATCGGCTTCTATGGAGGAAATCGAAACAGGTTTAGCCCGTTTTACGAAACCAACTCTCCTGCTTTGGGGAGCCGAAGATCCTTGGCTTTTAAGCGAGCCCATCCGCGATTTAGTGAAAAACCCGGCCATCAGATTAAGTCTACTTAGAGAAGCCAAACATTACCCCCAGGAACATTGGCTCAAGGAACTGGCTCCCACTCTCATTAACTTTCTTGGTTAAATGGTCTGATTCCTGAGACAATCATTAAATATAATCCTTAATCCATTCAATGGCTACCATACACTAATGTCACGTCTTCGCTCTATTCTCGCCCTAATTCTGGTACTGATTACCACCTTCTTAGTCAGTTGTAGCAGTGCGCCTACCGCAAAAATTCCCGATACTTATACCAGCGAAAAAATTTCCCAGTTACAGGTATATGTCGAACCTATTGATGCTGCACGGCAAAAACTGGCAACTTTACAAAAGTTAATCGCTGACAAAAATTGGGTTGATGTAGATACTTTTATCCACGGACCCCTAGGACAACTGCGGAAGGATATGCTGGGCTTATCCCGCAATCTCCTCGTTAAAGATCAAAAACAGGCGGCTAATTTAGCTAAAACCGTCTTTGGTCATTTTGAACGCCTGGGTGCGGCGGCAAAAGATCGCAATGCTACTGCTGCAGTTAGCCATTTCCGTGATGCTGTAGAGGATTTTGATGCCTTTTTGAACCTGATTCCCAAGGCTTAATTTTGAGAACAGTTACCAGTTACTAGGGATCTATGACTGGTAATTATTTTTGTCTTTATGGTAAATATTGTCATTATCGGTGCCGGGATTGTGGGAGCAGCCATTGCCTACGAATTGAGTAGCAGCAAAAACGCCCATATTACCCTGATTGATGAAAAATACCCGGCATCCGGGGCAACCCAGGGCGCGTTAGGGGTGTTAATGGGTGCTATCAGCCACAAAACCCAAGGTCGGGCTTGGAAATTGCGCCAAAGGAGTTTAGAACGTTATCATAGTTTAATCCCAGAGTTAGAAGCCATTACGGGTGAAAAAATCCCCTATAACTCCCAGGGAATTGTCATGCTGCGCTTTGATGGTGAAGATATATCCCGATGGCAGCGACTCGCACAAATTCGCCAACAACAGGGCTTTCCCCTAGAGATTTGGAATACATCGGATTTAAGTAAACATTGCCCCGAAGTTAATAATGAACAGGTAGTTGGGGCGATTTATTCCCCCTGCGATCGCCAAGTTAATCCCACAATTTTAACCCAATCTTTAGTACAAGCTGCTATTAAAAATGGAGTAAACTGTCAATTTGGGGTTAGGGTTTTAGAGATTTTTTACCAAGACAATTTCTGTTACAAAATCCAAACTAATCAAGAATTTTTACCTATTGATTGGTTAATTATTGCGGCGGGAGTTGGGTCTAAATATCTAACCAAGTCCCTGGATATTTGTCCTGTTTTGGGTCAAGCACTACACCTAAAAATTGATAATTCTGACCAAAGTAAAGAATTTGAACCCGTGATTACTGGGAAAGATGTGCATATAGTCCCCCTAAAAAATGGAGAATATTGGATCGGTGCTACGGTAGAATTTCCCACGGAAACAGGAGTAAGTATAGCAGACACACAACTATTAGAATCCGTGCAAAAAACAGCCATTAGTTTTTGTCCCCAATTAGCCCAGGGTAAGATTTTGCGTACTTGGCACCAAAAAAGACCGCGCCCTGTGGGTAAATCC
Organism: Microcystaceae cyanobacterium; assembly: GCA_040398185.1. Lineage (GTDB taxonomy): Bacteria > Cyanobacteriota > Cyanobacteriia > Cyanobacteriales > Microcystaceae > JBBAUO01. The sequence goes on from JBBAUO010000026.1 coordinate 27,547, forward strand.
GCTCCTGTCATTGAAAATTTAGAAAATTATGTTAATGTTTTCCTAGCTACGGGCCATTACCGCAATGGGGTTTTACTCGCTCCTGCTACCGCCCAATTGATTCGAGAAAAAATAGGATCACTTTAGGTTAAGAAATTCTTAACTATTGTCCCCCCACATCTGTTGATAGCATTTGAGTATATAGAGAGGAAATCATCAAACCATGCGAATTGCCCAAAACATCACCGAATTAATTGGCCATACCCCGTTAGTACAACTAAATCGGATTCCCCAATCGGAAGGTTGTGTAGCCCAGATTGTGGTCAAACTCGAAGGCATGAACCCCACCGCCTCAGTTAAAGATAGAATTGGGGTTAATATGATTAATGCTGCCGAAAAAGCTGGTCTAATCGCCCCTGGTCGCACTATTTTAGTAGAACCAACTTCCGGGAATACAGGGATTGCCTTAGCCATGGCCGCCGCAGCCAAGGGCTACCAGTTAATCCTCACCATGCCCGAAACCATGAGCCAAGAAAGACGCGCCATGCTCAGAGCCTACGGAGCCCAGTTGGAACTGACACCGGGACCATTGGGTATGTCAGGCTGTGTCCGCCGAGCGCAGGAAATTACGGAAAGTGTCCCCCATGCCTATATGTTGCAACAGTTTAATAATCCTGCCAATCCTGAAATTCATCGTTCCACCACCGCCGAGGAAATTTGGGAAGATACCGACGGGAAAGTGGATATTTTGATTTCCGGGGTGGGTACCGGGGGCACGATTACGGGAATTGCTGAAGTCATCAAGGAACGTAAACCAGAATTTCAAGTTATCGCCGTTGAACCCGCAGGTAGCCCAGTTTTATCCGGGGGTAAGCCAGGTCCTCACAAAATTCAAGGCATTGGGGCGGGATTTGTGCCGGAGGTGTTGCGGGTGGATTTACTTGATGAGGTAATTCTTGTTACCGATGATGAAGCTTTTTACTATGGGCGCTGTTTGGCTCGAGATGAAGGTATACTGTCTGGGATTTCCAGTGGAGCGGCTCTAGCGGCAGCAATTAAGGTGGGCAAGCGAGCCGAAAATGAGGGAAAATTAATCGTGATGATCCAGCCTAGTTTTGGTGAACGTTATCTGAGTACCCCTTTATTCCAAGAATTGGAACCTCGATTGATTGCTCTGCTCCATGAATAGCCATAACCACTATCAAATTCTTCAGGTAAATCACCAAGCCACCCCCCAGGAAATTAAACAATCCTACCGGCGCTTGGTGAAGGAGTTTCATCCTGATAGTCGGGCCGGGTCTGCAAGTCATGAGAAAATTATTGAGATTAATGCCGCCTACGAGGTGTTAGCAGATCCCCAAAGGCGATCGCGTTATGATCAACAATTAAGCTTAAGTAATGATGTTTTTGCTGCCCAAAGACGCACCAATAGGAGTGCCGAAGCCCAAAGTTACTACCAACGCTATCGAGAAGCAGCCCAGGATTCTGATAGCCATCTCCAACATTGGTATAGTTATATTTATCTGCCGATCAATCGTCTCCTTAGTCGTATTCTCAACCCCCTTAACCATCAGATAGACCAACTGGCGGGGGACCCCTTTGATGATCAATTAATGGCAGGGTTTCAAGGATATATTCAGCTTTCTCGTCAATTTCTAGAACAAGCCAAAATCCTCTTTGCTTCCCAACCTAACCCTGCTAAATTGGCTAAAGTTGCCGCCCACCTCTACCATTGTCTCAATCATATTACCGATGGTATTGAGGAATTAGAATTATTTACTCTCAACTATGATGATCGCTGTCTGCATACAGGGCAAGAACTTTTTAGCATGGCCCATCGTTTGAAAACCGAAGCCCAACAGACTGCTAGTTATTATTTTTAACTTTTTTTTCCTTAAAGGCCATAACTGCAGTCGGTAAAGTAAAGTAAATATGTTCACTACCGATTTTATCCAACAATCCCGAGCGTTCTAGTTGCCCATGCAAACTATGTTTTACCCTAGCCAGAGCCAAGGTGATGCCTCGATTGACTAATTCCTGGTGCAACTCTGAGAGCATATCTACTGCAGTTATATCTAATTCAATTATTGATTCTGCATTTAAAACAAACCATTCTACAGGAGTTGTTTCCTGCTCAATAGCTTCGAGAGCGCGCTGTTGAAAATTTTCGGAATTGGCAAAAAAAATGGGAGAGTCATAACGATAGATAACAAGCCCAGGAATTGTTTTCACTCCTGCCCAATCTTTAACATTATGGAATCCTGCTACATTGGGTACTGTTCCCAAAACCGCATCATGGGGACGGGTAATCCGAGCAAAGGATTCAATCACCGAAAAGCTGACCGCAAGGGCTACCCCTGTTAAAATATCTGTAATCAAAACGCCTAAAGTTGTTACTAAAGCCAGGGTTAACTCGCTGCGACGAAAATGCCCCAAACGCCTAAATTCGGGAAGATCAATTAATTTAGTAGCCGCATAAATGACAATGGCCCCTAGAGCCGCCTTGGGAAACAGGGCCAGTAGAGGACGCAAAAATAACAACACCCCCATTACAGCAACAAAAGCTACTAAGGAAAATAGTTGCGTCTTGCTCCCCATCGCATCCCCAATGGCTGTGCGACTCCCACTACTACTCACGGGAAAGCCTAAAAAAAACCCATTGCCAAGATTAGCCAATCCTAGAGCTAATAACTCTTGGTTGGCATCGACTCTATAATGATTCCGACTAGCAAAGGCTCGCGCAGTTAGTACCGTGTCTGAATAACCCACTAGGGCAATTCCCACCGCCGCGCTGAAAAGGGAAAGAAACTCTTTAAGGGTGACTTGGGGTAGGACAAAATGGGGAAACCCTGTAGGAATTTTACCGACTACAGCTATACCCTGCTTATCTAAGTGGAGTAATCCTACCGCCAAAGTGGCCAAAAGTACCGCCAATAATGGTGCAGGAGCATGGGGAAAGCTCTTTTGTAGGCCAAATAAAAATCCTAAAATTAAGAGGGTTAAAATTAATGTCGGCTGATGGATTTGCTCCAAGTGCCAGAAAAATTCGCTAAATTGTCCTATAGCTGTCTCAGACGTTAGGGAAATCCCACTAATTTTGCCCAGTTGCCCCCCAATCATAATGATGGCTACTCCTGTCATATACCCAATTAAAATAGGTTTAGAGAGCAAATTGGCGAGAAAGCCCAAACGAGCTAGATAACCCACAAGACAAACTATGCCCACGGCGATCGCCATTAAAGAAACTACAGTGGAATAATCTTCTCCCGCCCTGACTAAAGGAGCAACGGATACTGCTGTCATGACTGCTGTAGTCGATTCAGGTCCTAAGGATAACTGGGGAGAAGACCCCCAAATAGTGTAAATTAGCATGGGAGGCAAAATAGCCCATAAACCCGCCACCGGTTGAACTCCTGCTAATTCTCCATAGGCCATACATTGGGGGACTAAATAAGCGGCTACGGTAATACCCGCGAGAATGTCTCCCTTCAACCATTGAGGACGATAGGAGCGCAGACATTCTAACCCCGGCAGGGAAATTTTTGGCATTAGTTCATGGGAAAAAAAACAAACCCAAGAGTTAAATTAAAACTTGGGTACGGAGGGAAAAGGGAGACTACCAGCTAGATTTAACTACCCCTGGAAGTAGGCCCTCGTGGGCCCATTCCCGAAAAACGTTCCGAGATAAACCAAAATCACGGTAGTAGCCCCTCGGTCTACCCGTTAACCAACAACGATTACGATGGCGACTAGGAGCACTATTTCGGGGTAATTCTTGCAATTTCGCGTGGATTTCTAATTTATCTTCCAAGGATTCCGCTAAACGAAAGTCTTCCTTCAGGGTTTCTCGCTTTTCTGCATACTTGTCTCGGAGGCGGGTACGTTTCTTTTCCCGCTCGATCATGGATTTTTTAGCCATAAATGTTTACTTTTAGATCATTTGCTTAAAACACAGCATTTCTTATTGTAGCACAAGCTCCCGACTTTCGTTATTAAAATTAGGTGTCTCTTTTTTGCTTCTTACATAGATTTCGCAGGAGTTATTCGGGCTTTCGATTAATTTTACCTTCTCTAACTCCGCTCCTAGGTTTTTAATCGGTGCTACTAGGAGTTGGGCTATATGCAGAGCAATATTTTCCGCCGTAGGGACGACTTGAGCAAAATAGGGAATGTCTTTATTTAAAAAAGTGTGATCAAAGGGTTCAACTACATAATCATCTACGACTTTCTGTAATGCCCCAAGATCTACCAACATCCCTGTACGCCCATCAATATCCCCTGTTACTGTAACTTCTAGGTGATAGTTGTGTCCATGGCCATTAATGCGGGCACATTTGCCATAGATTTCTGAATTTTGCTCTAGAGTTAGTTCCGGCAATGCTAGACGATGCGCGGCACTAAAATGAGTCTGTACTGTTAAAGCTGCTTCCATATTGTTTCCTCTATAGTCTGCCCAAAGTTCGGGATGTTCAAATACTTGGATATTCGTCAGGGGGAGATGGGGAGCTAGACGCTGCCAAATTACCCTAGCTAGGTTTTCTGTAGTTGGCAGGGTTTGCTGAAACTCGGGCCAAACTTCGTTGAGAAAGCCATAGTCTAACCAGGCGATAATTTCCCTATGGATAACTCCCTTGACGGTAGATAAATTCTGTACCATGCCATAGTCATCTATTGCCCCCTCTAGGGAGACATAGAGTACATAGTTATGTCCATGGCCTGGAAAACGACTACAAGCTCCAAAATATTCCTGATTCTGGGCTGCATCTAACTCAGGCAACCAGTACCGATGGCTGGCAGAAAACTGCGCTCTACGGTTAATGATGCAATCCATAGCCTTTCCTGCATAGTTTTTTGTTAAGTTATATACAAGTATAACAAAACCTGGGGACTATTCAGAGAAGATGTGACAGCGATCGCCCCTATCTGCCAGAATAGGAACAATACTCAGATGGGATAATCCATGGATACAAAAACCTTTAAACGCACCCTCCAACAATCCGACAACTATCACCGCAAAGGATTCGGCCATGCAGAGGAAGTCTTGGGGGTTCTCAATAGTGAATATCAAAGCTCTTTAATCCAAGAAATTCGAGATCATCACTATCACCTTACCCAAGGGAAAGTGACAATTCGTTTAGCAGAAGCTTTTGGCTTTTGTTGGGGAGTAGAAAGAGCCGTAGCCATGGCCTATGAAACCCGTCAACATTTCCCTAAGGAGAGACTTTGGATTACCAATGAGATTATCCATAATCCTTCTGTAAATCAACGTCTTAAAGAAATGGAAGTGGGGTTTATTCCCTTTCTCCAGGAAAGTAAGGATTTTTCCGTGGTTAATTCCGGGGATGTTGTCATTCTACCTGCCTTTGGAGCCAGTGTTGAGGAGATGCAGATTCTCAATGACAAAGGTTGTACCATTGTCGATACAACTTGTCCGTGGGTTTCTAAGGTTTGGAACTCCGTGGAAAAGCACAAAAAGCGTAACCATACCTCCATCATTCACGGTAAATATAATCACGAAGAAACCGTTGCCACCAGTTCTTTCGCGGGAACTTATTTAGTTGTCTTAAACCTCGCCCAAGCCCAGTACGTCTCTAACTACATACTACAGGGAGGAGATAAGCACGAGTTCCTAGACGAGTTTAAAAATGCCTATTCCCAAGGATTTGATCCCGATCAAGATTTAGAATATTTGGGAATTGCCAATCAAACTACTATGCTTAAAAGTGAAACCGAAGAAATTGGTAAACTATTTGAACATACCATGCTCAAAAAATATGGGCCGATCGCATTAAATGATCATTTTATGAGCTTTAATACCATCTGTGATGCCACCCAAGAACGTCAGGATGCCATGTTTGAGTTGGTTAAGGAAGAGTTGGACTTAATGGTTGTTATTGGGGGCTTTAATTCTTCTAATACAACCCACCTACAGGAAATTGCCATAGAAAAAAATATACCCTCCTATCATATTGACAGTGCTGCTCGTATTGGCCCTGGTAATTTGGTAGAGCATAAACCCCTAGAAAAAGATTTAATCTTAACTACAAATTGGCTTCCCGATGGGGAAATTACCGTGGGAGTAACCTCGGGAGCATCTACCCCAGATAAAGTAGTGGAAGAGGTAATTCGCAAGATTTTTGCGATTAAATTGTAGTGGCTACACCAATTACATTAATCACCAAATCCACTGGGCTATTATTAATTACTTCGTGGATTTCCTTGGGTTCAATTAGCAGACAACTGCCTTTTTTTACGGCATATTCTACCCCATTAACGCGAACCAATCCCGCCCCCGACTCGATATAAAAAACCTCATACATGGTATCATGGGCATGGGCGATCGCTTTTTGACCAGGGGTAAATGTGGCTTGGGAAAAATTAGTTAAATGGGGTATTTCATTAACGGCAATCATCACCTTTTTCTGGATTTCGCGGTTATGGGAAACCGATTGATTTGGCAATTCATCTAAACAAGTAATTTTCATAGTTCTAAGATTTTTTTAGCTACGGTTTCAGAGATGGGCATAACCGACAAGCGATTACCTTTTTTGACTAACAACAATTCCTCAGAGGTAAACAATTGTTTTAATGTCTCCAAAGGGAGTATTTTGGGGAACATCTCCACAAACTCTAGTTCCACAGTCATCCAGCGAGGCTGCTCTGGGGTTGATTTTGGGTCAAAATAATCACTTTTCGCATCAAATTGAGTTGGATCAACCACTAGGGTTTTAACCACCTTCATTATGCCGACAATGCCAGGTATCTTAGTATTGGAGTGATAAAAAAAAGCCCGATCGCCCAGGTGCATTTGCTTTAAAAAATTGCGGGCTTGATAATTTCTCACCCCATCCCAGATGGTTGTACCCTGTTTTTGCAGATCCCCAAGACTATAGACCGTTGGCTCTGACTTAAGCAACCAATAACCCATTTTACCCCTTACCCAATTAAACGCTCGAACTCTTTTTTAATCAAAAGATAACACCCACAGGAGCGAGATTCTAGGGCAACGCGGTCTAAGATAGTAATCTGTCCCCGTTTATAGGAGATAATTCCCTGTCTTTGCAAAGTACCTGCTGCCTCTGTAATTGTAGCCCGGCGAACTCCTAGGAGTTGGGAGAGTAAATGTTGAGTAAGAGTCAAGGTATCTTTTTGTAAACAATCACCTATAGTCAGTAACCAACGGACAAGACGTTGCTCTATGGTGTGGGAATGTAAACAAACTGTAGTTTGAGAGATTTGAGTTAAGCGGGCTTGGGTGTACAACAGTAGCACTTTTTGGAGTTGCTCACCTCGATCAAACTCCTGCTTAAGTAGTTGGGCTTTTATTCTAGTCGCACTATCTGCCACCTGCACGACGGCAAAAAAAGGCATAGAATCTCCCCCTAAAACTACGGGAAGCCCGATCATACCTTCATTACCGACTAAGGCAATCTCCGGCTTGGATGTCCCTTGGTTAGAGGTGACGATGGAGATCATGGACTGACTGGGAAAATAAACCTCTTCAATGATTTTATCAGGCTCACAGATAACTTGCCCCAAGGATAGAGAGACAATTTCTAAGTGGGGGAGAAGATGCTCATATACCTCACTGGGCAAGGCGGATAACAACTTATTGCTGCTGGTCGAGGAGGGAATATTCATCTAACGAAGATCATAGCCCAAGACTCTTAAGAATTACCCCACTATACCAAAACAGGTTAGTATAAATTATCAGGGTTGATTTCAAGATCAGGACGCTATGCCAAGAACGCAACGCAACGACAACTTTATTGATAAAAGCTTTACCGTCATGGCTGACATTATTCTCAAAATGTTACCCACCAACCGGAAAGCCAAAGAAGCCTTTGTTTACTATCGAGATGGCATGTCAGCCCAGGCTGAGGGCGAATATGCTGAGGCTTTAGAAAATTACACCGAAGCCCTGCAACTAGAAGAAGATGGGAACGATCGCAGTTATATCCTGTACAACATGGGTATTATCCACGCCAGCAATGGAGAACATGAGCGAGCTTTGGAATATTATCAAGAAGCCATAACTCTCAATCCCCGTTTATCCTCGGCTCTTAATAACATTGCCGTCATTTATCATTACCAAGGGGAAAAAGCCCAAAATGAAGGTCATGAGCAGGAAGCAGAAGCTCTCTTTGACAAAGCGGCGGAATACTGGAAACAGGCAGTCCGTCTCGCCCCCAATAACTACATCGAAGCCCAAAACTGGCTAAAAATTACGGGACGTTCGGAAATGGATGTCTATTTCTAAAAAACTATGGCCATCGATCGTCAACAAGTCCAAAAAATCGCCCATCTCGCCCGTTTAGAAATTACTCCCGCCGAAGAAGAAGAATTTGCGGGGCAGTTGAACAGCATTTTGCAATATTTTGAGCAATTGAGCGAATTAGACACAGAAAACGTGCCACCTACTACTCGCGCCATTGAACTTAGTAATATTCTTCGTGCTGATACCCAATCCGTTTATCCTCGGCGGGAAGAACTATTAAAAGAAGCCCCCGAACCCCAGGGGGACTTTTTTCGCGTTCCGCAAATTTTAGCAACCGATGAAAGTGGCTAAGTTATCCTTGCTTGGTAGGAAAACTGCCAACTTTAACTTCTACATCCACAGGCTTGCCATTGCGACTGACTTCGAGTGGTAGCATTGTGCCGATGGGGGTGGATTCTACTGTCTCTTGTAGCTTATTGGGATCGGTGATTTTTTCCCCATTGATGGTTTTGATCACATCCCCTGCTTTTAGCCCTGCTTGCTCTGCGGGGGAATTATTGCCGACTCCGATAATCAAAATTCCCTCGGACTCTGCGACTTGGATATTTTGGCTTTCCTTGAGTTGATCTTTGATCTCCTCGGTAAGTTGTACCATTTGAATACCTAAATAGGAATGTTCAACTTTTCCTGTGGCTATCAGTTGTTCGGCAATAACTTTGGCTTTACTAATCGGGATGGCGAAACCCAAGCCCTGGGCATTTTGAATGATGGCTGTGTTGACACCAATTACCTCTCCTCGGACATTGAGTAAAGGTCCCCCAGAATTACCAGGATTAATGGCCGCATCGGTTTGCAGGAAATCTACACGCTTATCTGCCGAGCCAACTTGGGAACTGCTCCGCCCCTTGGCGCTAATAATCCCTGTGGTAACGGTGTTGTCTAGTCCCAAGGGATTACCAATGGCGATCGCCCATTCCCCTACCTGTAGAGCTTCCGAATCCCCTAAACTAACTATAGGTAGGTTTTCGCCCTTAATTTTGACTACAGCTATATCCGTCAAGGGATCAGCACCCACTACTTGCCCCTCAAAGGTACGTCCATCCTTGAGAGTGACAGTTACCCGGTCCGCACCTTCGACAACGTGGGCGTTGGTGATAATATCCCCCTTAGTATTCATGATAAAGCCGGAACCGATTCCCCTTTGGGTTTGTTTTTCGGGCATTGAGGGCATTTGTCCCCCAAAAAACTGCCGAAACATAGGATCATCAAAACCCTGGGGCGCTTGGGTGGTGACGGTACGAGAGGCATTAATTCTCACTACCGCAGGACCGACACGCTCAACCACATCGGTAACGAAATTAGTAGGAGTGTCGATTAAGGGAGATGATTTGGCTTCCTGGGCCATGGCTACTGGGGCCGAACCTACTAACCATTTAGATTGGGATATAGTATAAACTCCCCATCCTCCCATCCCCGCGCCTAAAAATAAGAGAGAACCACAGGCTAGGGCTTTTTTCCAAGTTGAATTACTTCTATTTTCCATATTGTTTCTGAATATCATACTAAAGAGAGAAAAAGTCAGCCCGGTTGTGCGAGGAGTGTGTGCAAGAAGCATCGTAGGAAAACGGCTTTTGGGCTGACAATTACCAATGTATAGAAGGGATGTGACAGGGATATGTCAGCACGGTGAACTTTTGATTGCATTAAGAACCTAGAAGGTATACTTAAAAGTCAGACCCCCTTATCTAGTCAGTTCCCTTGAAACCTCTCCTATCTAGACGTACTTTTGTCAATAGCAAAACACAATTCTTAACATTGGTTTCGTCAACAGCCCGCCGCAAAAGTCTAATTTGGCTACTGACAGGGTTGGGTTTGGCCATCCTTTGGGATTGGAATTGGCAACTCGTCCTAGCGACTGGAGTAGGTATTGGTTCGATGTTCTCGGTGCATCTGCTCCTGGCTTGGGATTGGGAGAGTTATTGGCAGGAATGTCTGGGGTTTTTCCAGAAACCTTCGGGGAAATTAACCCTAGGGGTGACAGGAGGAAGTCTAGCCGCCCTTACTACCTACATCGCCGCCACTGTTTTGACGGATGCCGAAAATATACCCCTAGCGATCGCCACCCTAGTCCAGGTTTTCGCCACCATCGTCATCCTCATACTCTTGCTGCGGCAAATTTTAGTCCCCCAACAACGGGAAAAAAGAGAGGATCTCCAGGATTGGTTACTGGCTTTAGGAGATAGCAATCCCCTCAGGCGTTTAGTCGCGGTGAGACATTTGACCTGGTTGTCCCAAAAGACCCTTCTAGAGACAGATTTTTCCCAGGAGATAGAAGCATATTTTCGGCTGATGCTGACCCAAGAAAATCATCCTCAAGTTAGAGCAGCTTTGTTAATAAGTCTCAGACAGCAACCGTTACAGCCTTTGAAAATTAAACCACAACCTCTGAAGTTATCCCCAAAAATCCGACAAACTCGCAAGATTACCTCTTAATTTTTGAGAATTTAATGTACCAATCCAGCTTTTGTGTGCTAGAAGATAGGTATCAAACCTGTAGCCCTATTGATTGAGGGAGTGGATATCGATGCAGTTGGCCCCGATTTATCCCATTCTGTATCGCCTATGTAGGCCGATGTTTCCTAACTGTCTGTGGAGCGGTTCCGAGTCCAGCCCGAAAATTGCCTTGACCTTTGATGATGGGCCCCATCCCCAATACACCCTACCCCTATTAGATGTCTTGGAACGTCATCGGGTACAAGCTAATTTTTTTTGGCTCGGTAATTGTGTTCAAAGAAACCAGGCTGTAGCCAAAGCCGTCTACAAACAAGGTCACTATCTAGGTCTACATGGTTATGAACATCATAACTTCCCCGCCCTAACTCCCCAACAGTTGCGTTCTAGTTTGGCGGCCACCCGAACTGCGATCGCCCGTGCCTGTCAAATAGAGCCTACTCTCCTGCGCGATGTCCGACCTCCCAATGGACTTTTTACCCCGCAGGTGCTGAATACACTGGCCCAGGAGCAATACCGCGTCGTCATGTGGAGTGTTGTTCCGGAGGATTGGCTGAATCCAGGGGTAGAGGTAATTATGGAGCGGATTATGCAGCAAGTCACTAATGGCTCTCTCATTGTCCTCCATGATGGCCATTACGGGGGGCAAGATGTAACTCAGGTTACTGACCGGTTGATACCTCAGTTAGTTAAATTGGGCTATCAGTTTGTCACAATCGAGGAATTATGGCAACAACAACAGGGGAAAAATTAAATGGAGGTTTTCAGTATACGTTTGTACCAAAAAGCTGAAATTAAAAATTTTGACGTTATCTGCACATTGACTGTGAAATTAACTACAATAGCTAAGAGCTTTTCGTGATAGCTAGGGAAAATTAACCAAATTGTGGGAGATAACCTAGCCCAGATCGTTAATCTTTCGAGTGGGAATGTCAGAATCCCCTGAAGACGCTGGCATTTCAGAAAACCTAGACCTTTGTGAGAGTTTTGAATCTGAGTCACCAACACCATGGGTAAGTCTGTGCAAAATGCAATAGTACCAAGCGAAAATTACATCAACTTAGAACAATTCAAGCAAATTACTACTGCCATTTGCTGTAATCAAAGCTACAATCACAAAGGTCTTCCGAGAACCCTAAGCCCTCAAGGGTTTGGTGTTGAGAGGTATTAAATTTGAGAAGCAATTCATCAATTCTAGTCTGAAACTGAAGGAGCAAGAGGAAAACGGCATGACCCAGGCCAACGACGTACTAACCATCGATCCTCAAATGGAGGAATATTTTAACCTAGAAGACATCGACCTAGATGACTTTGACGGAGGACTAGGACTACAGGAGGCGATGGAGGAAGCCGAAACCAAAAAAGTCCCCAAGGTCGTCTCTAGTCGTCGCCGTGAGCAAGGACGGAAAAAGCCCTATACCGAGGACTCAATTCGTATTTATCTCCAAGAAATTGGCCGTATCCGACTCTTGAGGGCCGAAGAAGAGATTGAACTAGCTCGTAAGATCGCTGATTTACTAGAACTAGAGAGACTCGCAGAACAAATACGCAGACGTTTAGGGCATTTTCCCACGGATGCGGAATGGGCGAAGGCAGTGGGGATGGAATTGCACCCATTTAAACGTCGTCTCTATCTAGGGCGAAGGGCGAAAGATAAGATGGTACAGTCAAACCTGCGTCTAGTTGTTTCCATTGCCAAAAAATACATGAATCGGGGCTTATCTTTCCAGGATTTAATCCAAGAGGGTTCCCTGGGACTAATTCGTGCGGCGGAGAAATTTGACCACGAAAAGGGCTATAAGTTCTCCACCTACGCCACTTGGTGGATTCGTCAAGCCATTACTAGAGCGATCGCCGATCAGTCGAGAACTATTCGTCTACCCGTTCATCTGTACGAGACAATTTCTCGTATTAAGAAAACCACCAAAATCCTCTCCCAAGAAATGCGCCGCAAACCCACGGAAGAGGAAATTGCCACCCGCATGGAGATGACCATCGAAAAACTGCGTTTTATAGCCAAATCAGCCCAGTTACCCATCTCTTTAGAAACTCCCATTGGTAAGGAGGAAGATTCTCGCTTGGGGGATTTTATTGAGGCCGATGGAGAAACTCCCGAGGATGAGGTATCTAAAAATCTCCTACGGGAAGATTTAGAAAATGTATTAGATACTCTTTCTCCGAGGGAACGGGATGTATTACGTCTGCGCTATGGGCTCGATGACGGCAGAATGAAAACCCTCGAAGAAATCGGACAACTTTTCAACGTTACCCGCGAGCGGATTCGTCAAATTGAGGCCAAAGCCCTAAGAAAGCTCCGCCACCCCAATCGCAATAGTATTCTCAAGGAATATATTCGCTAAAATCATCCCAAGGGGAGAAAGGTGCTAGTTTTTCTCCCTTCTCCTTCTAGGTGCCCATAGTTAGGATAGAAAACAGTGAAAATTATTGTCGTTGGTAGTGGGGGTAGAGAACACGCGATCGCTTGGAAACTCCTAGAATCGCCCCAGGTTAAACAGGTATTTTGTATTCCTGGCAATGGGGGAACTGCTTTACTCAATGGTTGCGAAAACATTGATCTGTCCCCAGAGGATTTTGATGGTATCGCCCAAATTGCCCAGGAGAATGCGGTAGATCTGGTGGTAGTCGGTCCAGAATTGCCCTTAGCTGGTGGCATTACGGATTACCTGCAACAACAAAATATAACTGTCTTTGGCCCTAACCGCGTGGGCGCTCAAATTGAAGCTAGTAAAGCTTGGGCAAAATCATTAATGGAAGCAGCCCAAGTGCCTACGGCTCGTTCTCGAACCTTTACAGAAATTGCCCCGGCGATCGCCTATATACAAGAGCAAGGTGTCCCCATTGTCGTCAAAGCCGATGGATTGGCGGCAGGAAAAGGGGTAATTGTCGCCCTAACGGAGACAGAAGCTTTAGGAGCGGTAGAAGAATTATTTGCCCGTGGATTTTCTCAATTAATCATTGAAGAATTTTTACTAGGAGAAGAATTATCAGTCCTAGTCTTAACCGATGGGATTGATTTTCGTTGCCTACTTCCAGCCCAAGATCATAAACGAATTGGAGAAGGAGATACGGGCAAAAATACCGGGGGAATGGGAGCATATTCCCCTGCTCCTGTGGCTAGTCCCGAATTAATGCAGCGTTTGGAAATAGAAGTCCTGAAGCCGATTCTACAAACCCTACAGGCATGGGAAATTGATTATCGTGGCGTACTCTATGTGGGCTTGATGATTACCCCCCTAGGGGAACTCAAAGTCTTAGAATTTAACTGTCGTTTTGGAGATCCCGAAACCCAGGCGATTTTACCCCTCCTAGAAACCCCCCTAGTATCGGTTTTACTCGCTTGTGCCCAACAGCGTTTAGGAGAACTTCCCCCCCTGCAATGGTATCCAGGTAGTACCGTTTGTGTAGTTGCGGCCTCGGCGGGTTATCCCGATAGCTACGAAAAAGGCCAAACCATTAGCGGCATTGATGCGGCCGAAGCCACGGGTGCCAAGGTTTTCCAGGCGGGAACTGCTCTCAAATCTGGGGAAATTCGCACCGATGGCGGCAGGGTATTGGGAGTAACGGCGATCGCCTTGAGCTTTGAGCAAGCTTTAGAGAAGGTGTATCAAGCCATAAATCTGATTCATTTTCAAGGCATTTACTACCGTCGGGATATCGGGGGCAAACTTAAGTCTTCAGGGCAATAACCGCCCGATGACGGGGACTGATGGGGGTTATCGTCGGCTTTTCAAATCCTGTATCCATCAGGGCTTGACTAATATCCAAGGTAAAATACTGATCCAGATAGGGTTCGGTACTCTTAAGTAGGGTGAGAATATAGGGAGGCATTTGCCGATATATGGGCGAAGTCGGATTCATATCCATAAGGGCGAAATAACCCCCCGGGCGAAGTAAACGATGGGCTTCGCTGAAAATAGCCATAGCCGCATCCTGGGGCAATTCGTGGAACATTAAAAAGGCAGAGACTAGATCAAAGGACTGCTCCCCTAACCCCGTCCCTTCGGCTGCTCCATGCACCCAATCCACCTTTTTATTCTGTTCTTGACTGCGATAATTAGCTACAGCCAGATAATAAGGGGATAAATCCAATCCTGTAATTTTGGCTTGGGGATAGGTTTCTCCTAGGGCAAAGGTACTCATACCCACACTACAACCTAGATCTAAAATGTCGGTCGGTTTTTCCATGAGTTGGGCTTGGAGAACATCATGGTAGGCTTGGCGGAGTTTTCCATCTCCCTGGGGGTTAATGCCGTCGGTTTCTTTCCAGATGGTAGAATGCACAGCCAGGGCGGCGGATTCGACTTCCCAAGCCGCTTCCCAATTGAGATTACCTGCTTCATAAGCGTGGAAAGAACAGAGGTAATAGTCAGGATATTTTAAGTTTGGGTTTTCTATTTGGGCTTTTTCCGATTCCCAGTTATGCTCGCTGAAATCCTTGACATTCTGGCGCCAGGGAACCCCCATTTTTTCCGCCCGTTCGATCATCATTGTTCGAGCTTGGTATTTGGCAAAGTCAGCCAAGGGCTTGATGGCAAGTAAACCATTGACTAAACGAGAGGTGAAGCTACTAGGTGCTGAAATCATGACAGTTGCTTGAGTTTAGATTGGGCTAGGGCAAAATCTGGTTGTATCTCTAGGGCTTTTTGGAAAGAGGCGATCGCCCCCGAAATATCCCCCATATTTTCCAGGGTACAGCCTCGATTGTACCAGCCTTGATAAAAGTCTGTTTTTAAATTTAAGGACTCGTCCCAACATTCTAGGGCTTCTTGCCAACGGTTTAAACTATAGAGGGCACTGCCTTTGCCATTCCAAATCTGAAAATCCGTAGGTTCCAACTCCAACGCTCGTTCAAAGCTCGGTAGTGCTTCGCTAAATTTTCCCAACATTCCCAAGGCACTAGCGCGATTGTGTAGGGCTTGGGCTAAATCTGGATCTATTGCCAAGGCCTTATCCCAACTCTCTATAGCCCTTTCCCAGTCGGAATTACCCGCATAGTGTAACCCAGTTTGAAACCAATCTTCTATAGTTTCTGGGGGATTTTCTGGATCTATCGGCTTAAACTGTTGGACCAGTGCCTCTACTATCACCGTAGGATCTTCTGTGTCTAGTCCTAACTGTTCGGCAATTTGTACCGCTAATTCAGAATTTTGCTGTAGTTGTTGATACAGATCTTCTATACTTAGGGTTTGCACCCCCGGCTCCTGGGGGGATAATACTTCGGGAGAGTCTGAGGAGGGAGTATCTTCTCCGGAGTATTCCCAAATTACCTCGGCAGAGTTACGAAAATACAAGTCTCGTCCGATGGCGTAGGAAGTTGTGCCAATTTGCTCAATTTCTGGGAAGGCTTGCGCCAATTCACCGAGGCGGATCATTCTCACCGCTAATTGTTGATTAGGACTAGGATTAGCTAAAACCTTATCGCCAAATCTTTGTAACCAATCTACCCAAGGGCGTTGTCTTCCCCTTTCCTGTAGTCTTTGAAAAAATTTAAGTACCCGCCCCTCATGCCATCCGTGGGCGACTCCCTCTAATAGCTGCATAAATAAAAATTCGTAGTCTCCATCGGCTAGGACGGGGGAAGTCTCTTGAAAGGTTTTCCTGGAGTCTAGAGACTTTTCTAAACCCAATAGGCTTTTTAGCCATTGCCAGATACGCCGAAGTAATCGCTGCATTCGTTTTTTTGTAATATTGCGAGTTGATTTTCTTTGCTTTAGTTTACCTCAATTGAGGGATAGAGCCGAATCGGGAGAGGAAGCCAAAGCGGCCAATTGCTCCTGCTGATCCTGGCTAATACAAGATTGGACAATGGTGTCAATATCTCCCTCTAAAGCCGTACCTAGGGCAAAGTTTTCCCCTAAACGATGATCCGTTACCCGATTATCTTTATAGTTGTAGGTACGGATTTTTTCTGAGCGCGAACCCGTCCCCACTTGGGATTTACGGAGGGAACTGACTGCATCTTGTTGTTCTCTGAGCTTGATTTCGTAGAGTTTTGCCCTTAAAATCTGCATAGCTCGCTCCCGGTTCTGTAACTGCGATCGCTCCTCTGTACAAAAAATACGGATTCCCGTGGGTTTGTGCATTAAATCGACTGCGGTTTCCACCTTGTTGACATTTTGCCCCCCTGCTCCCCCAGAACGAGCGGTAGTCAATTCAATATCTTTGGGATCAATTTGTACTTCTACCTCGTCTACTTCCGGCATAATCGCCACCGTAGCTGTGGAGGTATGTACTCTTCCCCCGGCTTCTGTTACGGGTACCCGTTGGACTCGATGGACACCAGCT
Source organism: Microcystaceae cyanobacterium (assembly GCA_040398185.1). Classification (GTDB taxonomy): domain Bacteria; phylum Cyanobacteriota; class Cyanobacteriia; order Cyanobacteriales; family Microcystaceae; genus JBBAUO01. Next base: position 44,561 of record JBBAUO010000026.1, read on the forward strand.
TCGTATTTCAACTTACTATACACCCGTTCCCCTTGGATTTCTAAAATTGCTTCCTTAAACCCCCCCATTTCGGCTAGGGATTCACTAACGAGCTTAACTTTCCAGTTTTGGGATTGGGCGTAGTAGGTATACATTCTCAGCAAATCCCCCGCCCAGATACTGGCTTCGTCTCCCCCTGTACCCGCACGGATTTCTAACATAATGTTTTTATCATCATTAGGGTCTTTGGGCAGTAGCAGCACTTTTAAATGGGATTCTAAGTAGTCTAACTTGGTGGTCAGTTCTTCCACCTCGAGGGCCGCCATTTCCCTTAATTCCCCATCTCCCCCGGCTTCCTTGAGAATTAATTGGGCTTCGGTTAATGCCTGTTGGGTTTGTTTCCAAAGATCGTAGGTATCAACGGTTTCCTCCAAGGAGGAGCGGGATTTAGCTACGCGGTATAACTCGTTGGGATTCGTGGCAATATCTGGATCTGCTAAACGTCGGGTTAATTCTTTAAAGGTTTGTTCAACGGATTGAAGTTTGTCTAGTAAGTATGTTTCAGCCATGGTTTTAATTTGCCTAATCTTTTTTCTAACCTATTTGTCGTCTTGGCACTGCTAGTAGTTAGGCTAGTGCTTGTAGAGATTAACAGGGATATGGTTAGAGGGCATGGTCTTAATCAATGGTCGGATCTAAAGATGCCCCCCCATTGTAAGGCCTCCTTGGGGAAATTTTTACTTTTATTTACAAAAAGTGCGTAGCTTCTGTTACAATTTTCTAGGAGAGATTGATAGGAAGCGTTTGGGAACGTGCAACTGGAAATTTCCTCAAGACAAAAACGATAGAGGTTTTAAAATAACCAGTGACTATAGCGGTTAGGAGTTGCTATACAATGTGGGTGTTGACACATCCTTCCTAGCCTGTAGTTGCTGGCGTTTATTTTCCCCCCCCCAGAAAACCCCCCGTATTTGGTACTATGAATAATTTACCGCCCGCATTTTGGAGTAGGTCTGCTGAAGAGGTATTACTAGATCATGAAAGTAGTCCCTATTTATTGTGGACGACCATGGCGATCGTTTTTGTGACGCTCCTCTTACCCTATACTCCCCTGGGGGGGTTACTGGGGTTTCAACCCTTGCCAGGAAAATTTCTTTGGGTGCTGGCTGCCATTGTCGGACTCTATATCTTCTGTGCCGAAAATATTAAACAAGTTTTCTACAAAAATAGACAGTAGCTTTTAACAGAGTTTTGCCGCCGAAAAATCCCTTAGAGCTAGTTGAAAGTGTTCGATAGCAGTCGTCAACTCCTGGGGTTGGACCGCCAGATAGTCGGGGTTATGCTTGGACAAAATCTCAGGGGAATTGAATCCCCAACCTACCGCAATAGCTTTTACTCCACTTTTTTTCGCCGAGTTGATATCTCGCGTCTCGTCACCTACATAGACAATTTCATCGGGATTTAATTGATTTTGTTTCATGAATTTGTTAATAGTTTGATGCTTGCCAAAAAGAGGAATCCCAGAATAAATGAAGTCAAAAACTTTAGTTAGGTTATTTTCTTCAAGAAAAGCAGTGACATTCTTCTTAGAATTAGAAGTAACAATCCCCAATTGATAGCCTTGGCTCTGCAAATCCTCTAGACAAGCATCCAATCCCGCGAAGGTTTTCAATCCCTCTATCTCATGACTCAACTCCGTTTTCACCCTCTTCAAAAGGAAAGGTATTTGTAGGAAAGATATTTCCGATTGTTTGATAATTTCTCGGGAACTGAGATGCTTAAATTTTTCAATTTCTTCTTGGCTAACACTTTTGTAACCAAACTCAGGAGCGAGGCGGTTAACAATCTTAATAAAAGCATCGCGGGTGTCGGCAATAGTGCCATCAAAATCAAAAAGGATTGCTTTAATAGTCATGTTTTGTCTGGACTTAGTTTTAGTGTACTTAGGTTGGCACCGGCGTTTCTTCGCCACATAAAAGGCTTAATTCTCCGCAGCGCCGATGCAGGAAATCGACGATTCCACTCCCCGTGGTCAAGATTAGCTAATTCTTGTAATTTGGGGGCAACATTCCAAGAATAGGGCTGAAATTCATTAATATCGGTATCTTGGGCAAAACGCTGATTCCAAGGACAGACATCCTGACAAATATCACACCCTGCTACCCAGTTATCTAATTTGGAGGCTATGGCCTCGGGCAATTCCTGGGATCTATTCTCTATTGTATGATACGCAATGCAGCGATTAGCATCGACAAAATAGGGTTGAGGGATGGCCCCGGTGGGACAAGCATCCAAACAACGCCGACAAGTACCACAATGGTTAGTATGGGGTTTATCGGCTTCTAGCTCTATATTTATGAGAATTTCGCCTAAAAATACCCAACTACCGTACTTTCTTGTTATGAGATTACCATTCTTCGCAATCCAGCCAATTCCTGCCCTTTGCGCCCAGACTTTATCTTGTATCGGTCCCGTATCCCCATAGTAACGAGTCTGTATTTCTGGGTACTGGGCTTCTAACCAACGACTGAAGTTTCTTAATTTTTTTAATAAAACTTTATGATAATCCCGACCCCATCCATAGCGGGATATCTTAGCATACTCTTTTCCTTCCTGGCGTTGGTGATCTGTGTAGTAATTTAAGGCGAGGGCAATAACCGATTTAACTTCCGGAAAACAAGCTCGAATGTCTTGGCGTTTAGGATTAGTCATCCAGTCCATTTGCCCATGGTAGCCCCAGGCTAACCAAGTTTGTAAATTCTCGAGGGCTTGATCCGCATGGGTACCAACTCTGGCAATACCCACACCATGAAATCCCAGATAGTTTGCATAGGTTTTAATTTCTTCGGAAGTCAACATATAGCATTTCTCATAATGGTGAGGTACAGAGGTTATCGCTTTGAGGCAGGGGGCAGGAGGCAGGAGGCAGGTGTTAGATGTACCTCAGTAGCTTAGGAAACGCTATAAATCAAGGTAACGAATTGTTTACAATACGGCGAGTCCAAGCTAAAACTTGTAAGGTAGTAGGTATGTTTGACATTACCTCTCTGGCTCAATTTTCCCGCTCTAACTGTGTGGCTATCTGCACCTTTTTAGTACCAGCGAATATCGTCGCTACGGGTTTAGTGTTAATTGGTTTATTTCTCCACCGTCCCTATTCTCAGTTATTACCCCTTAGTATAACGGCCTCTGTGGTGGCTTCCCTCTTGTTTGTTCACGTCGGCACATGGTTTATGATTGGGGTGGTGATGTTGCCTACTTTTATCCTCCTGGGCTTAGGTACGACTTGTTTAGTCGTTAATTTTAAGTTTCTAACCGATAGAAAGGGGCTACAGAACCTGATAGATAGTCTTTCCCTGTTCATTAAATCCAGATTTACCTCCCAGGAACCTGATCTAAAATCCCAGTAAAACGGCAGCTAAATAATCGTATTGTTCTATATAGTTATAAAACTGTGCCGAGATTCTAACTAGGGTTTGTTCCCCGCTCCAGGGGATAACGGGGATTTCTATAGAAAAGTCCTGGCGCAGTTTTTCATATAAATCTTGACTAGATAAAGATATTTTACCGAGGGGAATAGTCGCCATCGCTCCAAGCATTTCCTCTGGACAAGGCAAGGGAATATCTAAGGCTTTACAGATTCTTTTTCTGGCTTCTAGGGCTAAATTGCGGTTTTGTTGTTGCAGTTGTACCCAGCCCCTGGGTAAAAGATTTCCCATCCATTCTAAGGCTTTGGGAATACAGAGGTAGGGGGTGGGATCATCGGTACCTGTCCAAGCAAATTCTAACTGAAAACGAGAGCGATCGCCCCTAGGGGAATTAGCTCCATGACTAATGGCGAGGGGTCTGATGGTGGTTTGTTTATCGGGTCTGACATAAAGAAAAGCCGCACCCTTGGGAGCGCATAACCACTTATGACAATTGCCTGTATAGTAGGTAGGAGCTAGGGATTGAATATCCACGGGTAAAAATCCAGGCGCGTGAGCTCCATCAATGAGGGTATCCACTCCTTGGCGATGTAATTCTTTAATTAGGGTGGAAATAGGCAAAATTAAAGCCGTGGGGCTGGTAACGTGATCTAGTAAAGCTAGTTTGGTTTTTGGGGAAACCGCGGCTAGAATAGCCTCAATGACCTGCTGAGGGTCGGCAATGGGGAAAGGAATGAACACCTCTTTAATTTTTACCCCAAAGCGTTCTGCCATTAAACGAACTGCATTCTGACAGGCATTGTAGGTATGACTCGTCATTAAAATTTCCTCTCCATCGGCGAAATTTAGGGAACGCAAAATTGTATTCACCGCTACCGTTGCGTTGGCAACAAAAACTAAATCGGCAGGATTAGCCCCCACAAAAGTGCCTAAAATTTCCCTAGATTCATCTAGTAACCCTTCTAATTCCCGTCCTAAAAAATGGATGGGTTGTTTTTCCAATTTTTCTCGTAACTGTTGCTGATAGTCCAAAACGGGGATGGGGGTAGCTCCGTAGGAACCGTGATTGAGATAACAAACCGTAGGATCTAATAACCAGTTCGGGTTTCGTGTAGAGAACATGGGGATTTGCCAGAATAAACTTTATGTGACTTTTTACACCAAAAATAACTGACCTTATTTTATCTTCTCTTAATCCGACTATTACTCTTTCCTCTGTATAATGGTTAATTGTAAAGTTCGCTACCAATTTTTTTAATCGGAGTAACCCATGCAGAAAATTCTCAATCGCCTTTTTGCGATCGCCCTCAGTGGCTTAATGGTGATTCTCATCACCTTCAATGCCAGCGAAGCTAAGGCTTTGACCCTCAATAACAGCCTTATTGCCGCTACCCCAGAAGAAGTAATCACCGGTGCCGCGCAGAACTTTATTAAGTCTTTGCTCAATGACTACAACGACAACACCAAAGATGCTTTTGACGACAACATCAAATCCGTCAAAAAAACCGTTAGTAATCTCTCTGCTTTACTAGAAAAAGCCAGCAAAGGAGATAAATCAATTAACGAAAACAAAGTAGCTCAAGCCCTGAAAGAGAGCCAAAAGCAACTAGGTAATCTAGCTCAGTCTTTTGATGGACTAGCCGATAAAACCGAACAGTACGACAACCAACTAGAAAGCACCATGAAAAATCTGCTTTCCTTGGCCCAAGGTAAAGTACGCGACAACCTGACCACTAACGAAAACGCTTTCAAAGGTATTTCTAGTGCTATCTCCAGCCTACTAGACGATACCGACAAAGCCGCCACCGCTAAGGACAAAGATTTGTTCAGTATCGTTGGTGATCTCGCAGGCCACGTTAAAAACCTCAACCAAGCTATTAACATTGCCGACAAAGCCATCAAAGCTTTCGCAGGTTAATATCCCCAGGGGGCAGGGCTTCCGCTTCTGCCTCTTTTAACTCAACCATCCCTTGAGACGACGAGCGACCTGGGGACGACGTAACTTCCGCATCGCTTTACTTTGAATTTGTCTAACTCGTTCCCTGGAAAGATTAAACATACCGCCCACTTCTTCAAGGGTGTAGGGTTGGCTACTGATTAAGCCATAGCGCAAAGAAATAACATCCTTTTCCCGCTCGGTGAGAACATCGCTTAAAACTGCCGAGATCTCTTGGCGCATCATCACTTCATTCATTTTATCTTCAGGAAGTTGCAGATCGTTATCTTCTAGTAAATCCACTAACTCCGTATCTTCTCCCTTACCAACACGATGATTAAGAGAAAGGGATTGACGACGTAACTGCAAAAGTTGACGCAACTGTTCGACATCTACCTCCAACTCCGTCGCTAGTTCCTTTTCCGAAGGGTTACGCTGGAGTTGTTGCTTGAGGATGCGTTGGGCTTTTTTGAGCTTATTAAGTTTTTCGACAATATGAATCGGTAAGCGAATAGTGCGAGCGTCATTGGCAATGGTGCGGGTGATGGCTTGGCGAATCCACCAGTAGGCGTAGGTGGAAAATTTGTAGCCTTTATTGGGGTCAAATTTCTCGGCGGCTCGATTTAAACCAATTGCTCCCTCTTGGATTAAATCCAAAAAAGGAACCCCCCTATTCAGATAGCGTTTAGCGATAGAAACCACCAGACGTAGGTTAGAGCGAATCATTTTCCGCTTGGCAGTACGCCCACGATAGAGACGATTTTCCAACTGACGCTCATTTTCCAAGCCCAAAACCTCAGCTAACTCTGCCTTACTCGGAGAGCGTTTTAAGCTTTCCTGTAAAGCCAAGCGCTGCTCTTCAACCTGGGCAAGAAAATTAACAGCATAGGCTAATTCAACTTCCTCTTCAGCATTGAGCAAAGGATAACGGGCCATTTCCTTAAAGAAAGCCCCTACCGTATCATCGGAACTGGTTTTTTTGTACCCCGATGAATGCTGGGATTCGTCGTCTAACTGCGTAAATTCAACCTGTATCGTTTCATTGACCACAGACCCTAATTCAGCCTCAGCAATTTTTGCTAGGGTGGGGGTGAGGTTAAAGATTTCGCTGTCATTTGGTGGAATCATGGGCATGGTTGGATCTTATTGGAGCGTTTGGTTATAGCAAATTAAATGTGCGGTACGATTTTAAAATTTTTTCTAAATTAATTCGTCATCTTGGGGACTGTCTAAAAACTACCCCATAACTGAGGTATAGTAGCAAAACTGTGGAAAGTTTTTGTCTATAGGATTACAAATTGGGCAATGCGAGGTAGGGAAATAAAACAAATCACTCCCCTAGGGATTTACCTCTACACTGTAGAGGATGAATCGAAAATTGGCTAGGTAAGGTAAGTCTTCTTAATGTTTTTTCAACAATCGCAGACCCTTCGATGCCAGGGTTTATAATGGAGCATCAAGCATCTTCCCCTGTTGTCATGGCGCCCTTTCCTTCGTTATTGCTATCTGAACCTAAATCTGACTACGATGCCCTTAGCCCGCGATGGGTAGAAGTATTGGTAGATTGCCCAGGCTCGGAGCAAAAACTCTATACCTATCTCATCCCCTCGGATTTAACCGTACAGGTAGGGGCTATCTTGGTGGTACCCTTTGGTCCCCAATTAGTGGGAGGTGTGGCGATTCGCCTGTTGTTGGCTCCCCCCCCTGGATTGGATACCAGTCGTATTAAAGAGGTAATAGAGGTAGTCACTGCCAGCTTTTTCCCTGGGGGTTATTGGGATTTGTTAAATAGAGTTGCGGATTACTATTGTACAGAGTTAATAACTGTCATTCATACGGCTCTACCACCGGGGTTATTAGGCCGCTCCCAACGACGGCTCAAACTCAATCGGGATAACCTTCCTGAAGGTGCAGAGGTTTTTTGCTCTCGGATTGCCCAACAGGTTCTGACTTTGCTAAAAGCCCAGAAGGAGGGTGACTATAGTTATCAATATCTACAAAGGGAAATAAGGGGAGCCCAGAGGGGAATTAGGGAACTAATGAAACGGGGCTGGATAGAAAGTTATTTGGAAGCCCCGAAGATCACCCAAGCCCAATTTAAAAAGGCTGTTATCTTAGTTAGGGATGGAATACCCCCAGATGCTAGTCAACCCCAACGGGATATTTTAGAGGTTTTACGTCGCAAAGGGGGAGAGGTTTGGTTATCAGAGTTATCTAAGTTGGCTAATACCTCTGAATCTCCCGTACATACCTTGGAAAAAAAGGGTTATCTGGTCATTGAGTTACGGGAAAAATTGCGCCTATCTTCCCATGCAGAAAACGAACGCGAATCAGCTAAAACCCTAACTACAGCCCAACAAACAGCCCTCGGAGCGATCAATTCCCTCCAGGGGTACGAGTTGGTACTCCTCCACGGGGTAACGGGTTCCGGAAAAACCGAAGTTTATCTCCAAGCGATCGCCAGGATACTAGCCCTTGGCAAATCGGCTTTAGTATTGGTTCCCGAAATTGGTTTAACCCCCCAACTGACGGAGCGTTTTTCGGCTCGTTTTGGTACTAAAGTATTAGTTTATCACAGTGCTCTATCCGATGGGGAACGCTACGATACTTGGCGACAAACCCTCACGGGGGAATCCCAGGTAATTATTGGCACTCGTTCAGCGATTTTCGCTCCCCTAAGGAACCTAGGGATAATTATTTTAGATGAAGAACACGATTCGAGTTTTAAACAAACCCATCTCACCCCCACCTATCATGCTCGTACCGTCGCCCAATGGCGGGCCCAATTAGAAAACTGTCCCCTCATTTTAGGCTCTGCTACCCCCGCCCTGGAGACTTGGATCGAGAGTCAAAAGCCCGACAAATATTATCTCTCTCTACCGGAAAGGATTCATGCGCGGCCTTTACCCCCTGTGGAGATTGTGGATATGCGCCAAGAACTACAACAGGGAAACCGTTCTATTTTTAGCAGATCCCTACAATCAGCCTTATCTCGTCTACGGGAGCAGAAAAAACAAGGTATTCTTTTTATCAATCGTCGTGGACATAGTACTTTTGTATCTTGCCGTAATTGCGGTTATGTGATAGAATGCCCCGACTGTGATGTATCTCTTTCCTATCACTACACCCAGGAAGGAGCAACGGAGCTTTTACGGTGTCATTATTGCAATCATACTAAAATCCATCCCCAACATTGTCCCGAATGCGGTTCCCCCTATCTAAAATTTTTTGGGAGTGGTACCCAGAGAGTTACCCAAGAGTTGACCCAACAATTTCCTAACTTGCGTTGGTTACGCTTTGATAGTGACACTACCCGCCGCAAAAACGCCCATCGGGAAATCCTAGGAAGCTTTAGTCGAGGAGATGTGGATGTTTTAGTAGGAACCCAGATGCTCACCAAGGGTTTAGATATCGCCCAAGTTACCCTAGTGGGGGTAGTCTCCGCCGATGGACTTCTCCACCATAGTGATTATCGAGCCTCGGAAAGAGCTTTTCAAACCCTAACCCAAGTAGCAGGACGGGCGGGTAGGGGAGATGATCCTGGTCAGGTGATTGTACAAACCTATTCCCCTGAGCATTCGGTAATTAATGCGGTTCGTCACCATGATTATCAGGGTTTTATTAATACTGAGTTACCCCAACGCCAAAGCCTTGGTTATCCTCCCTACGGACGTTTGGTTTTAATTCGTCTCAGTGGAATAGATGAAGCTGTAGTCCAAAGCTGTGCTGAACTTTTGGGGGAACATTGCCTAGAATGGATGGATGAAATGGGAGAAGTCCTAGGTCCCGCTCCTGCTGCTGTTATGCGGGTGGCTCGTCGTTACCGTTGGCAGATTTTGTTAAAGTTTTTACCTACCGCTCGTCCCCATGTAAGGGATTTACTAGGTTTGGGTCGGCTTTGTCCCCCATCGGTTAGCATGGGTATTGATGTAGATCCTTTGAGTATTGATTAATTGTTATTTACTATGGAAAATTCCCTAGCCTACGGTTATTTAAAAAAAGTCCATCACATCGCTTTTAATGTTAAAGATATGGTGGTTTCTCGTCGTTTCTATGGGAATATTTTAGGACTCCATGAATTAACGGGGGAAGAAGTGCCTACTACGTTAAAGGAATTGGTAGCGGCGGGGAAGGTAGCTAATTTTGTTACTCCCGATGGTACGGTCATTGATCTGTTTTTTGAGCCAGAATTATCCCCCCCCGACCCAGATCCACAAAAGGGGTTTACTCGCGCTAATCATTTAGCTTTTGATATAGATAAGGAGCTATTCGATCTGGCGGTAACAGTTTTAAAGCAAAATCAGGTTGTGATTGATCACGGTCCTGTTACTCGTCCCACGGGTCGAGGTATTTATTTCTATGATCCCGATGGGTTTATTTTAGAAATTCGTTGCGATCCCTAATTTATCCTTTTTAAAATTTCTTGATATTATGAGTGCTAACGCTGCCCGTCCCTATACTGTCCTCTCTATTATGGCTGCGATTCTTACCATTGGACTAAAATCCGGGGCTTACTGGTTGACAGGTTCCGTCGGTTTGCTCTCGGATGCGTTAGAGTCTGGGGTTAATTTAATCGCGGCGATGTTTGCTTTTTGGGCTCTATCTCTCGCGGCTAAACCAGCCGATGCCAATCATGCTTTTGGCCATTCTAAGGCTGAGTATTTTTCTAGCGGCATGGAAAGCACTTTAATTGTGATTGCCGCCATTAGTATTGCGATCGCCGCAGGACAAAGACTTTTAGCTCCTCAACCCATTGAACAGGTTGGCTTAGGTTTAGCCCTTTCTCTGGTGGCTACGGCTATTAACGGTTGGGTAGCGTGGGTGTTACTAAAAGCAGGACGAAGACTCCGTTCTATTACCCTAAGAGCGGATGCTCACCACCTACTAACGGATGTTTGGACTTCCTTTGGGGTAGTGTTAGGTATTTTGCTGGTAAAAATGACCGGCTGGCTCATACTAGACCCTTTGATTGCCCTAGCGGTAGCGGCTAACATTGTTTTTGCTGGTTTTCGACTGTTACACGAAACCGCTTCTGGACTTTTAGATAAATCCCTTCCTAGGGAGGAAATAGAACAAATTAACGATATTTTGGCTATCTACGAACAAAAGGGAGTTCAGTTTCATGCCTTGAGAACAAGGGCCGCAGGGGCACAAAGATTCGTTACTTTTCATGTTATCGTTCCAGGAGCGTGGACGGTAAAGCAAGGGCATGATCTCTGTGAAGAATTAGAGTTATCTGTAATCCAAGCTCTGCCAAAAACCTTTGTGGTTACTCATTTAGAACCCAAGGAAGATCCTACTTCCTGGAAAGATCAGGATTTAGAGCGTGAAAGCCTATGAGGAAGGAATATGATTTTTCCAAGGGAAAGCGGGGGGCAATAATCCCCGCGAAGGGAAAAACGCGCATCACCATGTACCTAGATGATGAAGTGTTCGATGAGTTCCGAGAAAGGGCAGAAACGACAGGAGTGGGCTATCAGACCCTGATTAACGAGGCTTTAAAGAAGTATATCCAGTCCCCGACGGAGGAATAAAATTCTTCTCATGACTGACGTGGGATTGCTATATTAATAGGAATTAGGGAAAGGGAATGAAAAGAATCTGACCTTCGTATTCATCTAGCTGACTGCAACAAACGAATAAATATAAGTCATCAATGACCTGCCCAATTGGAGCCGTTGCAATAACTTCAACAACTCCAGGCATGGGTAATCCGTTTTTAATTCTCTCGTAGGCATAGACAGTAATTGTTGCTACATCATGAGTAAGCAAAATTCGCTGTTCATTGGCTGCCCATTCCAAGATAGTGGGATCATCTGCATGAATTAAGCCTACATCCTGAATACGGACAACATCTAACTTAGGTAAGCGTCTAATCAAGCCTCGCAATATCGAACCGTTGAAATTCTCATCCGTTAGTAAACGCACTGGTTGCTAGTTCTCCTTGAGGCTAATATCGAGCAATCGCTGCCTAAGATCAGCCAAGTTATACTGCTGGACAAATTCACTGCGTTGTTGCTGAGATTTTCGATAACGTTGCTCTAAGTAGCTATCAATTTCCTGACGATGACTAAGGTAGTAAGCGATCGCTGAGTATATATCCTCTAAATGGAGAACAGAATACTGAACTGCAATTTCTTCAGGTGTAGAGCCACTATGATATGCGGCTAAAAGGCTATCGAGGGTAACGCGGCTCTGACCAATGCGAATACCCCCAGCTTCATCCCAACGAAATGGTGGAGCAGAAACTTTAAATTGAATACTCATACATTTATTCTCGGCACAGTTGTGTTACGTGATCTCTACCTCGCCTCATTATACCTAAAAGCCCCATTGCTCTTAATTCAGCACAATAAGCGCTTATTATTTATCAATGGGAAAAATCACATTTAATGGATAAAGCCCCTGACTCTTCGGCGTTATTACAGATTTGCAGGGTATTATCCCTCACTTCACTTGGTGATACTGTTCGATTTGTTTCCTCAGATCATACTTCTTCGACGAATCACTCGTTATCGCCTCCTCTCGTTGCAGGAATGCCAGCTTGTGCAACATTTAGACCTAACGTTTCTCACAAAATCGTTCAATCATAACATCAGAG
>JBBAUO010000027.1:0-11889 GCA_040398185.1 Microcystaceae cyanobacterium
CGGCGATCGCCTTCAGTCCCGATGGGCAACAGATTCTCAGTGGCAGTTACGACAAGACTGTGCGCTTGTGGGACCGCGCTTCCGGTAAACTTCTCCACACCTTAGAAGGTCATACAGATTCTGTCTGGGCGATCGCCTTCAGTCCCGATGGGCAAGAGATTCTCAGTGGCAGTGGGGACAAGACTGTGCGCTTGTGGGGCAATCCCTTTGGGAAAAAGGCTTTAATAGAGGCTTTAGTAGAACCCTGCGATCGGCTCCAGTTCCACCCTGTTCTAGTTGAATCTAAGCATGAGTTGGCGGGGCAAGCCTGTCTTAAGTATGGGGGTTGGCAGGACACCGCCAAAGCGGAATTTCTGGTAAGGCAAGGTTTAGCCATTATTCAAACTGAGCAAAATGTCAAAGAGGCGGCTGCAAAATTTAAGGAAGCTCAAAAGTATCAGCCCGAGATTGACCTCAATCCAGACACCAAAGAAATAGACAAAGATCCCCTAACTGTTGCCCAAAAGTTAACTAAACTATTAAAGGTTAAAGAAGTAGAAAGCCTAGCGAAAGCAGGGAAATATAAAGAAGCTCTAGTCGCTTACCAAGAGACAGTTAAGCTCGATCCCCAAGTGGAAATTTCCGCTACTGCGTGGAATGGAATTTGTTGGTTCGGTAGCCTCGATAAACAGGCTAAGGATGTCCTCTTGGCTTGCGAAAATGCGGTTAAACTTGCCTCTCCTAAAGATAAATCTGGCTATCAAGACAGTCGTGGGGTAGCCAAGGCGTTAACAGGAGATACATCGGGAGCAATTGCTGATTTTGAAGTATTTATTGCCGATCCTAGTAAAGATGAAACTTACAAAATTCAACGCCAAAAATGGATAGAAGCTCTTAAGAAAGGAGAGAATCCTTTTACTGATGAGGTGTTAGAAAAGTTAAAATATGAATAATACGAAATCCGCATAACAAACTAGATGTATAGATGTCTGAAACCTTGAAGGCGCGCGCCACGCGCCCTCTTAGTGATGCAGAAAACTCCTGAAAGACTTGGTGTACAAGGAGTCCAAGTCAGATAGGGGGTTGGCAGGAGAAGCAACTCTATTGAGATGCTTGGGTTCCGCAACTAAAAGTTATTCCTATGTCACCGCCACACCTCTATTTTGAAATACATGAACAATTAAGTCAACGGGTTATACTAAATCCTGTTTTAATACTATAGTGATCCTCCTCCTGCCTCCTGCCCCCTGCCCCCTGCCTCCTGCCTAGGGATCTGAAGAAATTACATGGGGTTGTTCATCCCAGTACCGTAGCAAGGCTAAATCATCAGGGTTGGCAGGACGGAGATAAATCATGGCAATTTACTCGGCTCTACTTCTTGTCGCAAAGGAAGCGAAGATTGCGCTCCGAGACGAGTCACACTAACTGCCGCCGTGAGATTAGCAAACTTCACAGCCTCCACCATCTCTTGACCTTCTGAAAGTGCCACCGCCAAAGCTCCATTAAAAGTATCCCCCGCCGCCGTTGTATCAACTGCCTCCACGGTATAACTAGGAATCAGTTGGGCCACCTGCTCATTAAAAAGATATGCTCCATCTTTGCCCAAAGTGATGATGACATTAGCCACACCTCGCTTGTAGAGTTGTTGGGCGGCTAATCCTGCCGTGGCGGGACTATCTACCTCTATCCCCGTTAAGATTTTCGCTTCTGTCTGGTTCGGGGTAAGGATAGTAACTTGGGAGAGAAGGCAGTCAGTAAGGGGACAAGCTGGAGCAGGATTGAGGATTATTGTTTTTCCTAACTCAGAGGCTATCTTGACAGCTAATTCTACCGTGTCTAGGGGAATTTCCAATTGTAATAGGATGAGCTTGGCTTGGGCGATCGCCTCTTGGGATTGGAGAATCTCCGCTTCTGTGAGAGCCATGTTCGCCCCCGAAGCCACTACTATCATATTTTCCCCCTGCTTATCCACGGTAATCAAAGCCACCCCAGAGGCATGATTAGGGTCAACCAACAGATAATCTGTACTAATTCCTTCTCGTTGCAGATTAGCGATCGCCTGTTGCCCAAATAAATCTTCCCCTAACTTACCCAAAAAACTGACATTACCTCCTAAACGAGCAGCAGCCACAGCTTGATTCGCTCCCTTGCCCCCCGGATTCATGACAAATTTTTTACCCAAAACCGTTTCCCCCGCAGTGGGTAAGTAGGGAGCTTGTATGACCATATCCGTATTAGAGCTACCAATTACCAATATTTCTGCCATTTATCCTTACCACCGTCTTGACCTCTTTTCACCCTACTAGATTTCGCTTAATTTTTCTTAAAATTTGACTCTCCCACGCCTAAAGGCATGGGATTCTTTCGGACAAGAATTTAGACTTAGGCATTGCCCAAAGTTTGATTCTGCTTACGGTGGTCAAACACCGTCTACCCAGTCTACTTAAATCAATGTCTAAGTTTCTGGCTACCTTACGCAAAATATTCGCGGAACCATTGAGGTCTGCATTAATTAAACTTCTATTTTTTGTTCTATACAAACCTCTTTTTATTCTTTGTCCAGATGCTTTCCACCCATCAGGCTTTTGGCCGTATTTGGGTAGGGAGTCCCCATCTAGATAAGAAGCGCAAGAGGTATTGGCTTCTTCGGTTTCAGCAAAACGAATATTGTAAATAGAACACAATTGCTCAAGACGACCTTTAAGTTTTGCCAAAGGCATAAGAACAAACTGTTGATTGTTCTTGTCGCCCATATTGACACCATCTTTGATGCCCTTATTCCAGCCAATTACGATTGTACCAATCCCATGTTTAAGGCAGTGATTAATGACAATCCGAGCGGCTTTGTTTACCATATCACGCATCTGATGATTACGCTTTCTGGTAATTCCATCTAACACACTGTCCCAATAATCTTTAGGTTTACCTTCTTTACGTTGAGCAATTCGTTTGTTATAAATCTGATTCATCGCTTTCGCTTTACGGGAATCAACTAAAAAGGAATTTCCCAAGGTATCCACACAAGCCATTAGATTTGCGGAAGTTCCTAAATCAATAGATAGAGCTTCTTCTAGAACTAATTGAGGAGCTTCAACTTTCTCGATTTCATAGGTACATTCCAAGTAAAATGCCCCATTTTTAGGCAAAATCGTGAATTCCTTAACCTGCTCAAATTGAAGATTCGCAGGAAAAGGCAGAAAGAACTCTTTAAGACCAAACCAACGAGCTACTTGTAATCCGAGGGGAAATCTAATCATTCCTTCCCTTAGAAATGGTTTGCCAGCACCTGTATTCGGAAATGAGATTTTAAATAATCCCCCTGACGAACGATAGTTCGGTGGCGATGGTTTCTGGTCTAGTTCCCCTTTTAAAAACAATTCGCGGAGTCCCCTGAAAGACTTAAACGCCTCGGAGACACTTAACAAAGTTTGTTGGGCGGCCACGGATGGTAAAGCCTGAGCGTGAATATTTTTACCCACTTCATAGATTGGGTCATATTTGGAAATAATCCGCTTAGTTTTGAAGTAAATTTGCCGCGCCCAATAGACTCCGCAATTGTATAAACTATTTGATTGTTCAGTTAAGTAGGTTAGAATAGCAAAAGTTTCAGAATCACAATGGATCTGATTTTGCTGAACTCCCATTAGACAACTTGATTTTGCCATACTTTTTCCTCCTCTATATATATTAGCATATCTAGAGAGTTTGAAAATAGGCAATAATCAAAACTTAAGAAATAGATCCAAATCATATTCATCAGTTCCTACGATCTAAACCAATCTATTTGACGAACCAAATCAGGCACTGTCATCAAAGGCTCGGTTTCTCATCAAATCAGGATTGAATTGACCCAGGAGAAAAAAAGAGTTATCAAGCTTGTGGACAGGAAGCTATTTCTGTGGGACTACTGGAAATGTTTCAGAGGATACTGTTAAGATGTATATTAATGAGCAAAAAATTAAATAGTTTGTTCGCTTCGCTCACCGCCTTATATCCCACGCTTAAAAGCATGGGTTTTACGGCGATTTCTATAAAGCACCTAGCTTTCTGGCTTCAGCTTCCGCCCTTTCAAGCCCAGCAGGGTTAGCGTAGATCCTCAAAGAAACGTCTAGGGCATTTCTGGATATTGTGAATGTCCTAAATTGGCTCTTGGCTTGGGGAAGGGGGAAGCTGGTGACAAGATTTGAACTTGCGACCGGCTGATTACAAATCAGCTGCTCTACCACTGAGCTACACCAGCAATTGATTCCTGCGGTTTCCCATCGTAGCATAGAATGCCAGAATATCCAAGGGAGAAATTTAAAAACGCTGATAAAAAGTGAATCTTCCTACCCCTAAATCGAAGCCAACGGGTTCGGGTCCCGACGGAAAAGCTTGAACTCTGAAAACGGGATTCAGGCCAATTAACATCAGAATCGCGGGTTCCCGCCGTCACCAAGGAGGGAGGATCTCCCGTAAAAAAGGTAGCATTAGCGGGATAGGGGGAAGTTTGAGCCAAAGACAGGGGAGCGAAAGCTAGGGGGAATAAACAGATAGTTGAGCTAAGAAACAGTAATAAACGCATAGATTACCTCATTGATTACAACTCAATTTTTTTCAAGACAGCATCTAACTCCGCAGAGGAAGCTCCACTAATTAAATCTAGCTCAAAAGTCTCACCCTGACTCAGATACTTAGCATAGGCAGACTGAAGATAGGGACGATAACTATTATCTTTACCAATATACGTTTGGAAAAAGGAGACAGTCATCGCCTTAGAATAATTGGTGATCAAGTTTTGACTTGGTAGAGTTAAATTACCGACAGAATCTAGACTTTTTTTAATTCCTGGATCTAGTTTAGTAAAGTTGACGTGCGCCTGTCCTTCAAATAAACCCCAATATTTATTAGGTGTTTTTAACCAAGTGAAAGTTTCTACCTGCTCAAAGACGGGAGGAGTCGCTGGATCATAACTCCCTGAGGCTAAAAATACAGGTATAGAGATTTTTTCGATGCCTTTCTGGCCAAAAATACTCCTATTAACAGCATTAGCGGCAAATACAGCCTTAACCCGCGGATCTCGAAAGTTATAGTCTTTCCGTGGCAATTCTAAAGCTCGACATTGGAGTAGGAGAGCCGTATCAATGGCTTGGTAGGGGCGATCGCAATCCTTTTGTAAATTGTCAAAATCAATAGTAGCTCCGGCAATAGCTAGAACGGTATAACCGCCGAAGGAATGACCTGCTACCCCAACATTATTTAGATCTAGTTTTCCCTGAAATTGAGTTAGATTCCGTCGTTCTAGTTCATCAATGACATAACTAATATCTAAGGGACGATTGATAAACTCATTGACATCAAAGATGTTTTTATAAAAACCCTCTAGCATCCCCTGTAGATAAAGAGCGTCACTCCCAGGGTGTTGGGGCGCTGCGACCAAATAACCATAGGAAGCTAACTGTTGTAACCCCTCATCAAAATCCTCAGGACGCGAAGCTAAACCGTGGGAGAAAACTATTACGGGAGTTTTAGCATTACTCTTACCCTGGGGTATATATACATCTACATAAAACTGACGATTACGGCTTGCATCTGTAAGTGTCCAGACTTCTTTTTTAACCTGATAATTACCCGGCTTGCGGATATCTTTTAAACTGGCATAATTCACCTGGGGATCGGTACTTGCCTCCTGAGCCGTTAAGAGGCGCATTTCCTTAACTAGATTTTCCGTATCGGCGATCACCTTATCGAGTTCCTTATCTGCACCCAGCACATATTCTCCCTGAATCTGTATATCTACAGGAAGTTTTTTCAAGACATTCAGCAAAGTCAGTCCTTCTGGATCAAAGGCTGCTGTAACAATCGCCCCCCGGAGGGCATATTTGCCATTTCCTTGACCTTTGATGGTAATACCTTTGCCAATCCGAGCGAGAATAGCTTCCCCCATGGCACTATTAAAAAAGCGCGATATTAAAACAGGATCAACATCAATGCGTTTTGTCAGGGCGGCCCTAAACTCGGCCCTTTCTGCGGCACTACTACTCCTGAGATAAGGCTCTAAATCCTCAGAGACTGTACCATCTTTGGCAAAGGCTTCTAAGGAGCTAACCTTGAGGGATTCTATTAAAAAACCGTAGGATAGGGAAATTTCTTCGGCAGCACGCACAGAAACAGGGGCTAGACCAATAGATGACAATCCGATGAGTAGGGCAATAATTCCCGATTTAAGTGGTTTAAACATGGCTAAATCCTGCTTTTAAAAGCTAAAAGTTGCTGATAGATAGGGTCCATTAAAATTTTGCTCAAAATCAAAGGCCTGATTCCCGCTACCATTTCCATAGGTAATCGAATAAAAACGATAGGCAAACCCCAGGGCAACCTGACGATGAATCCACCAATCTGCCCCAAAGATAGCATTCCAACTGAGATCCTCCTCTCCTGCGAGTCCAAAGCCCGAAGCATCCCCCCTCGCCCAGAGAGTGATAGGCTCCGAGACTTGTAAACCGATTTTTCCACCCAACATGGGTTCAAACCATGTCCTACTGGCACTAACGGTATTTTGTCGGCTGCGATTGAGATTATTCAAGGTTAAGGTTGTTTCAATGGTACTACCGATATCATTTAGGCGAGCGCCCGCGATCGGCTGAAACCAGAAACGGGGAAACCTTTCCTTGGTGGGTTCAGCGGGGGAATTTTCTGGAGTCGGCTTATTAGGTAGATAGGGAATCGGTCGATCGCCAATGTGGTAACTAAGGGCAAAATCATAAATCCCTTGGTCAAAGGTAAGGCTGGATTCTAGAGTGGCATTAATATTAGGGCGGCGGCTAGATTCTTTAATTCCACTGCCACCGAGACTAACATAATATCCGTCAAAGATGAGCCCATAGTTTCCTTTCCAAGCTTCTATACGACCACTGACAGCGACCCTCAGCACCTCTAATAGGGGTCCTAATCCTAAATGATAATTGATCTCCCGCCCCCTTACGGTTACAGATCCATAGGTAGTAATGGGGATAGTCGCATAGGGTTGAATGTAAACGCGCCAAGCATTTGGATCTTCTACTTTTACAGGTTCAACGGGTTCTTCTTCTGGGTTTTCCTCTGTCGCTGGCTCTGGAGTCGTTGTTTCCTGGGCCAAAAGCTCGGGAGTAAAGGACAATTCTAAGTCCTCAGCACAGGAACTGTTTGCTTGTTCGGGTTCTGATTCTGGGGACTCCCTAGGTCTAACTGTATTGGTGATAGGCGCGAAATCCTCACAGGAAACAGGACTATCCGCAACATCTTCTTTTAGGGAATCTATAGTGGTTTGGGCGATCGCCACCTTCGGCATTTCTAGAAAACCCCAACTAAAGACACAAAAAATAGCTAACCTTTTTAAAGAAACCATAATCATCTGTTTTTTAAAATTTCTGGAGCTAGGGAATGGACAATGACATTAGACAAACCAGCAATCTTGACGCTCCCCCGATAGAAGCCACCAAAAGTCCGAGAATATGAGTTACGATAATAAGTAACAGGATACCCCCTGCGATCCGCAAGGAATCTAAAGAAATTCATTGACCGTTTTTTTGGTAGTAGGTACGTTGTCCTTCGGTCATTTTGGCAACGACTTGTAAGGCTGTATTCTGATCTTGGTCAGTTTGGTCTTGGGCTTGGGTACTTAGGCTGAGTCCCAATAAGCTAGACGATAATAACAAAGACAAAGAAACGACTTTTTTGGACTGAAGATAAGACATAATTTTTTTGGAAGTGTAAATTGGTGAGCGATCAAATTTTTCTAGAAACTAGGAATGCTCAAAAAAAAATTTTTTTAAGATTTCCTTTGCCTAGATAACTATCAAGTTCGTGGAAAATATTGTGGATCAAAAAGACTATACTAATACAGAGAAGTACTGCCAGAAAATGATATAAATGGGCTGGCTCAAAGAAGCTTTCCACGGCGGGAGCAAGAGTTTTAGCCTTACGATAAGTCTCAAAGAGATGTTCGATTACACCCAACAGTAAAACTGCTAAAGTATAAAGGAAGGTTTTGTACAGTACGCTAATATAACGAGGTACGGAGGAGCGATCAAACCTTTTTATTACGGGAGTGATATCCATAATAGCAACGGCTTTAGCTGCGACCAAGGAGCCAATAATAGCCTTAGATAAAACATAGCTATTGATGGAATACTCTTTCAAAAAAAGTTTCATTACCAAGAGGATGTAACCAAAGCCGATAAAAAAGAAAATGGCCAGAGAACCGATTTTTTTTAGTTCGCGTTTAAGTCCTTGCATAGGGTAATTTGAGCCAATCGTCGGAAATAGTTACAAACAAGACCAGTTTAGAATTTTTATCCTTACCAAGGTCGGGATAGAGATAGGGAGGTGAGCTTTAAGACTGTATTTTAGTTCATGGGCAGGATTGACCCCATACCTACCTCAATAATTCTTTACAAAAAAGCCAGTAAGTGGTTAAAAATAATACAGTAATATTAGGAAAATAATTAAAAACCTTTAAACCCTTCTGCCTCCTGCCTCGTGCCCCCTGCCTAGCCTTCATGATTGTCTACTAACATGGGCAGATATCCTATGAACCACCCTTTTTTCCTCCTACTCGTTAAAGTTACGATTTTTTCCCTAATGCTATCCCTAGGGATTAGTCTCTCCTTTGAGAAAATGCTATTCCTGTGGCGAAAACCTGCTCTACTATTTCGTGCCCTTCTAGCCGTTGTGGTACTGGTTCCCTTAGTAGTTGTGCTGCTACTGAAATTATTTAACTTACCCCTAGGGGTAATGATGGGATTGGCTCTGTTGGCGGTTTCTCCAGGTGCACCTCTGGCCACCAAGCGATCGCAAATGGCGGGGGCCATATTTTACCAGTCAGCTAGTCTTCAGCTAACCTTAGCGTTACTGGCGGTCTTTATTACCCCCCTCAGTTTGGCTATTTTTGGTCTTATTTTTCCAGGAATTGAGGGAAGAGTAACCATGTTAGATGTAGCCGAACAGGTGACTGTCGTGCAATTTCTCCCCGTTGCTCTCGGTCTTTTACTACAAAGATTTACTCCCAAATTCGCCATGGCGATCGCTAAACCATTAACTATAATGGCCAATGGTTTGTTTTTGATCATGATTGTCTTAGCCTGTGTAGTCGGACTACCCATAATTTTAAGAGTTTGGGGATGGCCTCTCGTGGCGATCGCCATTTTGGTAATAGCTTCCCTTGGCATTGGCCACACCCTAGGGGAATACCATGATGAGCATCAGAGCTCTAACCTCGCCACCGCCTGTATTGCGCGTAATATAGGTTTAGCCTTATTTATTGCCGTCTTAAATGAGGTAGAGCAGCAGGTACTCCCGACGCTGATTGCCTATTTAGTTGTAGGGGCAGTTTTAGGTATTCTCTACTCCATCTGGAATAAACGGAAGTTAGCTTAAACGCCGCTCAATAGCATTCGACCAAGCCGACATCATTGCTTCTACAGGAAGATCAACCACCACCTCTGCACCGAGCCTTATCTGTAAATGAGAACTCGTCACTTGCCCTAATTTTTGCCAATTATCTGGGATGTTAGCCAAGAGATAATTTTCCCAAGCCAGTTGATGTTCCGAACTAACAGAAACAATAATCCGACTAGCTGCTTCCCCAAAGAGTAGGCGATCTAAACGACTAAAGCCTTCAGGGGAAAGGTTAATCTCTGCACCGACTTTTCCCCCCAGACAAGATTCTGCCAGAGCCACAGCCAAACCCCCCTCCGCACTATCGTGGGCCGAATTTATCCAACCTTGACGGATACCATGACGGGTGATAGCTTGTACTGCTAATTCTTTTTTAAAATCCACGGGATAGGGTTTTCCCGCTACGGTATTATAAACAACTGCCAAATATTCCGAAGCCCCCAGGGAAGCCTCTAGAGAACCTAATAGATAAATACTATCCCCCACCTTCTGAAAACCTTGCCCACAGATTCGCGTAATATCTGGTATTAATCCCACCATACCAATCACAGGGGTCGGGTAAATAGGTTGGGGAGTTCCCTGGGCATTAACGGTTTCATTATAAAGAGAGACATTCCCCCCAGTAACGGGGGTATTTAATGCTAAACAAGCTTCTTTAATTCCTTGACAAGCAGAGGCTAACTGCCAATAACCAATCGGATTTTCCGGAGAGCCAAAATTGAGATTATCCGTTACCGCCAAGGGCTCGGCACCAACACAACTTAAATTTCTGGCAGCCTCCGCTACAGCAGCCTTTGCCCCTTCGTAGGGATGTAAATAGACATAGCGAGCATTACAATCTACCGTCGCGGCTACCCCAATCTTACAGGTACTAGGATTGGCATCAAGGGGGCGTACCCGAATCACCGCCGCATCTGCCCCACCGGGTAATATTACGGTATTATTTTGAACCTGGTGATCGTATTGACGATAAACCCAGCGCTTGGAGGCGATACTAGGACTATCTAGTAATTGCAAAAGTATTTGATTCCAGGTTTTGCCCGCAACTGTGGGGGGTAAACTCTCCTCTTGCCATTCCCAAGCTTTTCTTGCATACTCTGGCGGTTCTGTCAATAGTTTGTGGTAATAAATGGGAGTATTTTCTGCTAGGGCTAGGGCGGGAATTTCTGCGGCAATTTCCCCTTGAAAAAAAATCCTTACCATCGGCTCGGCAATAACAGAGCCAGCTACAACCGCCTGGAGTCCCCAGCGAGTAAAAATCTCAATTAACTCTGTTTCCCTACCCTTGTGGGCGACAAATAACATTCTCTCTTGGGATTCTGAAAGTAAGTATTCGTAGGGAATCATCCCCGTTTCCCGTACAGGAATTTTATCCAAATCTAGCTCTATACCCACGCCACCTTTAGCCGCCATTTCCGAGGTAGAGCAGGTAATGCCCGCCGCTCCCATATCTTGGGCGGCCACCACTGCCCCTGTTTTAAAGGCTTCTAGACAGGCTTCAATGAGGGATTTTTCCAAGAAAGGATCTCCCACCTGTACGGCAGGGCGCGAGTCTAGGGATTGTTCAGTCAATTCGGCGCTGGCAAAACTTGCTCCTCCCATGCCATCTCTCCCTGTGGTGGAGCCAACATACAAAACAGGATTACCGATACCATAGGCTCCGGACTTGACTATTTCCGGGGTTTCCATCAGTCCTAAAGCCATGGCATTGACCAAGGGATTGCCACTATAGGCGGGATCAAAATATACCTCGCCCCCTACGGTGGGGACTCCCACACAATTTCCGTAATGACTAATACCTGCCACCACTCCCGTAAAGATTCTGCGGGTTTTGGCATCTTCTAAATTACCAAAACGGAGGGAGTTTAAGATGGCAATGGGACGAGCTCCCATGGTAAAGATATCCCTTAAAATACCTCCTACTCCTGTAGCTGCTCCTTGGAAGGGTTCAACGGCGGAGGGATGGTTGTGGGATTCTATCTTAAACGCAAGTCTCAGGCCATTTCCGAGATCCACTACCCCCGCATTTTCCCCAGGCCCAACTAACACCCTAGCCCCCTCGGTGGGAAATTGTTTCAGTAAGGGGCGAGAGTTCTTATAACAACAGTGCTCTGACCACATAACTCCAAACATGCCCAGTTCGGCTCGGTTGGGATGGCGACCCAGACGCTTGACTATTTCTTGGTATTCTTCGGGTTTAATTCCTTCTGAGGCGATTTCTTGGGGGGAAAAGGGAGCAGTCATGGGGAGGGGATTTAGGAGGACAGTTTTAATTCTACTATGCCAGGCTAAACCGGGAGATAGGGAGACGGAGCAAAGGAGATCAGCTAGTACACAATAACCATTGCAATAAGCTATTCTAAAAGGGACAAGTGAACCAGTCCAGATAGTATCTTGTCGGTAAATCTATTGGCAGTAAAGGAAATGAGCCGTCAAGCCCACGATGAATTAGCTAAAGAATACCTCGAAGCCCTGTTATCGCCCCTGGGGACT